>JAJXHK010000035.1:0-5530 GCA_021639365.1 Collinsella aerofaciens | reverse complement strand
TCATTTGCAAGCAAACTATACCAATAGCTGCGGAAACGTGCAAGCACAGTACGAACCTGCAGGTCAGCGTGCGCACAGCTTCTCCACAAGAATAGGACAATTGACCGAGGAACCCCATGCGGCGCGCCCTCAACAGTCCCAAAACGGGCCATGCGTCCCAATCCACAGGCCCGTTCGGACCCCAAGGGCATTCCTCCCCGAGCCCCTATCGATCAGACTTACGCTAAGGAACATTCTGTAACAAGCCAGCCAGCAAGTCGCGCAACGACGAACCTTTCGAGATCTTCTACGGCAAGGAGGCACCCATGAATCGCCTAGGCACCCTCTGCATGACTGCGCTCGCCATCGCAACGTGCTCGTTGGCCCTCGCGGGCTGTGGCAAAACGAGCAGCAAAACCGGAACATGCGAACCGGATCCTGGCAGCACCAAAGCCATCGAGAAAACCGAACCCCCGGCGAGCTTCGACAAAATTAACGAAGGCATCGTCGATCCCCAGGGCCTGGGTCCCGATTCCCAAGAACAGTTCCCCATCGACCTTGAGGCAGACGAGAACGTCCATGTTACCTGCGTGGGCAAGGACACGGATGGCTACGGCGACGCCGCGCTCGTCTTTACGGTGACCAACAACACCGGTGTCGACATGATGTTTGGCGATGTGGACTCCTATGCCTACGTCAACGGCGTGGTCCGCGATGTGCACATGCGCCAGCAGGTCGCAGCGGGCGAGGAAACGCGCGCCATGCTCACCTTTGTGGGCACCTACGACGACCCGGACTTTGATGTGAACAACGACCTCAACGACATCTACCTCAACATTTGGATGTTCGAAGAGACAACGGGCAACGTTTACTTTAGGGACCTGGTACACATCCCATAGAAGACGGTGCGACGCACTGACTAAGCAGGGCATAAAAACACAAGACGAGGGACGACCCAACCGGATCGCCCCTCGTCTTTTATGCGTCAGCTTTGCGCGCAGTACTTACTTGACCACCAGGTTGACCAGCTTGCCGGGCACGCAGATGGCCTTGACGACCGTCTTGCCCTCGAGCCACTTGGCGACGGCGGCCTCGGCGGCAGCCTGCATATCCTCATTGGAGGCATCGCGGGCAACGTCGACGCGGCCGCGGACCTTGCCGAGCACCTGGACCACGATCTGCACCGTGTCCTCGATGGACTCGGCCAGGTCGAACTCGGGCCAGGCGGCGGTGTAGGCGTTGCCCTCACAACCGAGCGCCTCGTGCCACAGCTCGTCGGCCCAGAACGGGCAGATGGGGGCAAGGACGCTCACGATGTCCTTGGCCACGCCGTAGCACAACGCCTTATCACGGGCAGCGCTCTCAGTGGCATTGAGGTAGGCGCTCGCGGCGTTGACGAGCTCCATGACGGCCGAGATCGCAGTGTTGAACTGACCGCGGTCGTAGTCCTCGGTGCACTTGGCGATGGTGCGGTGACGCTCGCGATAGAGCTTGAGCGCGGTCTCGTCGAGCACAGACTTGTCGAAGGCCACGTTGGCGTCGCCGGACTGGACAAGCTGCCACACGATACGCCAGGCGCGCTTGATAAAGCGATTGGCGCCCTCGACGGCCTTGGGATCCCAGTCGAAATCCTTCTCGGGCGGGGCGATAAACAGGATCGCCAGACGCATGGTATCGGCGCCATAGGGCTCGATGACCGAGCTTGGGGGCACGACATTGCCCTTGGACTTGGACATGGTGTCGCCGTTCTCGTCCTTGACCATGCCCTGGCACAGCAGGTTGGTGAAGGGCTCGTCCACGCTCAGCAGGCCCAGGTCGCGCAGCGCCTTGGTAAAGAAACGGCTGTAGAGCAGGTGCAGAATGGCGTGCTCAATGCCGCCGATGTAGTTATCGACGGGCATCCAACGGTCGGCAGCCTCACGGGAGAAGGGCAACTCGGTGTTGTGCGGATCGGTATAGCGCAGGTAATACCAGCTGGAGCAGGTAAAGGTGTCCATGGTATCGGTCTCGCGTTTGGCCGGACGACCGCAGACCGGGCAGGTGGTCTCGTAGAACTCCTTGCACTCGGCGAGGGTCTCGCCGGCGCCCAGGTCCAGGTTCTCGGGCAGCGTCACCGGCAGCTGGTCCTCGGGCACGGGCACGATGCCGCAGTGCTCGCAGTGGATAGCCGGGATGGGGTTGCCCCAATAACGCTGGCGGGAAATGAGCCAGTCACGCAGGCGGAACTCGACCTTGCGACGGCCGCAGCCCATGGCCTCGAGGTCGGCCACGATCGCAGCCTCGCCCTCGGAGTGCTTGCCGCCGCGCATGCCGGTGTACTTGCCGGACTGGACGAGCGTACCCTCGGCAGCGTGGGCGCAATCCCAGTCGACGGTCTCGGCATGGAAGGTATCGATAGTCTCGCCACTGGCCTCGACGGCAGCGCGGTCGTCATCGTCCAGGATGATCGGCACGATGGGCAGGTCGTACTTGCGGGCGAACTCAAAGTCACGCTGGTCGCCGCAGGGAACGGCCATGACGGCGCCGGTGCCGTAGTCGGCCACGACGTAGTCGGCAACCCACACGGGGACCTTCTCGCCGTTGACGGGGTTCACGACATAGCGACCCGTAAAGGCGCCATGCTTCTCAAGAGTGCCCTGGGCACGCTCGACGGCAGAGATGTGCTTGGAGTCCTCGACGATCTTGGTGACAGCCTCCTCGTACTCCGTGCCCTCGACGAGCTCGTGCAGACGGGTATACTCGGGAGCCAGGACAAAGAAGGAGACGCCAAAGAGCGTATCGGCACGCGTGGTGAAGACGGTGATCTTACCCTCGTCGCCCTCGATGGGCTCGCCATCCTGGTCGCACAGGGTAAAGTCGACCTCGGCGCCCTCGGAGCGGCCGATCCAGTTGGCCTGCATCTGCTTGACGCGCTCGGGCCAGCCGGGGAGCTTCTCCAGGTCGTCGAGCAGCTCCTGGGAGTACTCGGTAATCTTGAAGTACCACTGCTCCAGGTCGCGCTTCTCGGGCTCGGTGCCGCAGCGCCAGCACTTGCCCTCGGTGACCTGCTCGTTGGCAAGAACGGTCTTGCAGGTGGGGCACCAGTTGACCGGGTTCTTCTTGCGGTAGACCAGGCCCTTTTCCCACAACTTCTCAAAAATCCACTGACCCCAGCGATAGTAGTCGGGGCTGCAGGTCTTGACCATGCGATCCAGATCGTAGGAGAAGCCCATGCGCTTCATCGTGGCGAGCGCCTGGTCCATATTCTTATACGTCCAGGCGGCAGCCTGCGTGTTGTGCTTGATGGCGGCGTTCTCGGCGGGCAGGCCAAAGGCGTCGAAGCCGATGGGATGCAGCACGTCATAGCCGCGCATGCGGGCCTGACGGGCCATGGCATCGCCGATGGTGTAGTTGCGCGCGTGGCCCATGTGCAGGTCGCCCGACGGATACGGGAACATCTCGAGCACGTACTTCTTGGGCTTGCTGGCGTCGGTGTCGACGGCAAAGAGGTTGGAGTCCTCCCAGGCCTTCATCCACCGGGACTCGATGGCCTGCGCGTCGTAGGCAGGGATCTCGTCCTTATGATCTGTGCAATCGCACATATCAGCTCCTTTAATCTTAGCTGGGGTCGGTCGGCTTGGCTTTGTTCGCTACTGCGGGCAGTCCTGCGCAAGACGAAGAGCACATTTAGTGCTCTTCTTTGCGTGCGGAACTTGTAGCGAACAAAGCCAAGCCGACCGACCCTAAGGTTAACTTGACTGATGATAGCAAATACAACAAGCGAGATGTCTGCGACTTGCAGGCATCTCGCTTTATCTAAATAACGTGGTTGTGAATCAACCACTAATTGTTACCCACCCAAGCATGGTCGGGTTTTCCAAGTGCCGCAGATTGCCGTGAAAGAGGAGCGACGCGTACTTTGGTACGCGAGCGACGGTTTGAACGGCAAGGTGCGGTGCTTGGGAAAGCCGCTTATCGATAAGACACGGACTGCTGAGAATCCTTGACTACTACGTCGTGGGCGCCGCCTTCGACGATGGAGGTCGAGCTTACCAGCGTCAGGCGTGCCTTTTCCTGGAGCTCGGGGATCGAGAGGGCACCGCAGTTGCACATCGTGGACTTGACCTTGTAGAGCGTGCCGCCCACGCCGTCCTTGAGGGAGCCGGCGTACGGAACGTAGGAGTCGACGCCCTCGACGAAGCTGAGCTTCGCGGCGCCGCCCAGGTCGTAGCGCTGCCAGTTGCGGGCACGCGCAGAACCCTCGCCCCAGTACTCCTTCATGTACTGACCGTTGACATTGACGCGCTCGGTCGGGCTCTCGTCGAAGCGGGCGAAGTAACGACCCAGCATCATAAAGTCAGCACCCATGGCAAGGGCGAGCGTCATGTGGTAGTCGTAGACGATGCCACCGTCGGAGCACACGGGCACGTAGACGCCGGTCTCCTCGTAGTACTCATCACGAGCGCGGCAGACGTCGATCAGCGCGGTGGCCTGGCCGCGGCCGATGCCCTTGGTCTCGCGGGTGATGCAGATGGAACCGCCGCCGATACCGACCTTGATGAAGTCGGCACCGCAGTCGGCCAGGAAGCGGAAGCCCTCGGCGTCGACGACGTTACCGGCACCAACCTTAACGTCCTCGCCGTAGTTGGCGCGGATCCACTCGATGGTGCGCTTCTGCCACTCGCTGAAGCCCTCGGAGGAGTCGATGCACAGGACGTCGGCACCGGCCTCGATGAGCAGCGGCACGCGCTCGGCATAGTCGCGGGTGTTGATACCGGCGCCGACCATGTAGCGCTTGTCGCCATCGAGCAGCTCGTTGGGGTTGGTCTTGTGGCTGTCGTAGTCCTTGCGGAAGACGATGCCCATGAGGTGATCGTTGTCGTCGACAATGGGCAGAGCGTTGAGCTTGTTGTCCCAGATGACGTCGTTGGCGACCTTGAGGCTGATGTTCTTGTCGCCCACGATGAGCTGCTCGCGCGGGGTCATGAACTCGGAGACCTTCTTCTGGTGGTCATCGCGGCTGGGGCGATAGTCACGGCTGGTGACGATACCCAGGAGCTTGCCCTTGGGGGTGCCGTCGTCGGTAACCGGCATGGTGGAGTGACCGGTCTTCTCCTTGAGCTCGATGACCTGCTCCATGGTCATGTCGGGGGTCAGCGTGGAATCGGACTGAACGAAGCCAGCCTTGTGATCCTTGACGGCCTTGACCATAGCGGCCTCGGACTCGGGGGTCTGGGAACCGTAGATAAAGGACAGGCCGCCCTCGGTAGCGAGCGCGACACCCATGTCGACGCCCGAGACGGACTGCATGATGGCGGAAACCATGGGGATGTTCAGGGTGATTGCCGGCTTCTCACCGCGCTTGAAGCGGGTTAGCGGAGTCTTGAGAGAGACGTTGTTGGGGATGCACTGCGAGGACGAGTAACCAGGGACCAGCAGATACTCCGAAAACGTGTGGGACTCACCGGGAAAGAACGTAGCCATGTTTCTCCTTTTTCCATGCGACCGGTCGGCTGCAGGCCTCGTAGGACCCAGCCCAACCTTGGGCGCCCAATACTGGGGAAGTATCTTA
>JAJXHK010000058.1 GCA_021639365.1 Collinsella aerofaciens | reverse complement strand
GGTCACTAAGCACAACCTCAAGTACCGCCGCTACTACCACCAGTTCGACTACTAATTTCATTTGGGGGAAACCGCAATGAGGCAATACATCTTTGCCAGCCACGCGCATTTTGCGACCGGCATCAAAGAGAGCACCGAGCTGCTCTCGGGCGCGCGCGATAACGTCCACGACCTGTCGATGTTTGTCGACGGCCGCACCGACGTCGCCGAGGAAGCCGCCAAGCTCCTGGCGACCTTCGACCCCGCCGACGACGTAATCGTGTGCACCGACCTGTTTGGCGGCAGCGTCAACAACGAGTTCACCAAGATCGTCCAGACGCGCCCCAACACCTACCTGGTTGCCAACATGAACCTGCCGCTGCTGATCCAGCTGCTCTTCTCGGACCAGGAGGCTCCCGCCGACCAGGTTATCCGCGAGATCCTCGCGGCTGACGACACGCGCGTCAAGTTTGTCAACGATCTGCTGACCGATGCGGATGACGAGGAAGAGTTCTAGTCACCGCCTGCTATTAATGGGGCCGGGTTTCCGGCATGAGACCTTTGGGGGTCAATCATGATTCAACTGCTTCGCGTCGACCATCGTCTGCTTCATGGCCAGGTGGCCGTCTCTTGGGTCCAGGGCTTGGGCTCCGACTGCATCTTCTGCGTTGGCGACAAGGTTGCGAACGATCCCGTCTGGAAGACCACGCTCAAGATGGGAAAGCCGGCCAATGTCAAGCTCGTCATCAAGGACATGGAGCACGCCATCGAGGCCATCAACTCCGGTGTTACCGATAAGTACAAGATGATCATCTGCGTCGCCAGCATCGCCGAGGCCAAGCAGCTTGTCGACGGCTGCCCGCAGATCACCTCCATCAACCTGGGCAACACCAAGTCCAAGGACGAGCAGCGTCCCGATGCCCGTAAGATCTCCCGCCAGATCTTTGTGACTGCTGCCGAGGAAGAGGACATTCGCGAGCTCGTCGGCCGCGGTGTCGAGGTCGAGATTCGCGCTCTGGCCGACGACCCCAAGGTCGATGCCCTAAGCGCCCTCTAATTGGGAACCACGGACGGCGCGCACGGCGCCGCCCCTATCCGTGGGGGTACCGGATAAACGCTTTACCCGTTACCCCCATCTACCGTTCACCGGGAGTACACGCCCGTTGAGCGATTGGTATTAAATAGTTTTCGCATGACTATATAATTGGTATCAAATCATTTGCACCGGTTTAGGTGTTAACAGCACACCGGTACAAGCTGGATCTGTCTGGGCGATTGTCGGCATGGAAAAGGGCGCGCTGACAAGTCGGGAATCGCCGCGCGGATCCAAGAGGGATCAAAGGGAGGAACAATGCTTGTTCAAGCGATCCTCATCGGACTTATCGCTGCCTTCGGTAAGCTCGATTATCAGCTCGGTACGCTCTATGCGTTCCGCCCGATCGTTCTGTGCCCGCTCGTCGGCATAGTCCTCGGGGACCTGCAGTCCGGCCTCGCCATCGGTGCGAGCCTCGAGCTGCTCTTCATGGGTTCTATCTCCATCGGCGCTTACGTGCCGCCTGATGAGACGATTGGCGGCGTGCTCGCCTGCGCCTTCGCTATTCAGCTGGGTCAGAGCACCGAGGCCGCTATCGCGCTCGCGATGCCCATCGCCACTCTGTGCCTGGCCATCAAGAACGTCGTCAACGCCGGTATGCCCCTTCTGGTCGACCGTGCCGACGTCTTTGCCAGCAAGGGTAACCTCAAGGGTATCTACGCTATGCACTGGATTATCGGTCTCGTGATTGTCGTCCTGGCCTTTATCCTGTGCTCGGTCTCCTTCTATCTGGGTGCCGACGCTGTTCAGGGCCTGCTCGACTTCATCCCGACGTTCGTCCTCGATGGCTTTGGCGTCGCAGCCAACATCCTGCCTGCCATGGGCTTCGCCATGCTCGGCCGTCTGGTGCTTACCAAGCAGCTCGTGCCGTTCTACTTCCTGGGCTTCCTGCTGTGCTCCTATGCCAACGTGCCCGTCCTCGGCGTCGCCCTGATCGCAATCATCATCGGCATCGACAAGTACGACCTGCTGGGCCTTGGTGGCTCCCAGTCCCAGCTTTCTGTGGAAGGGGATGAGGACGATGACTTCTAATTCCGAGAACCAGATTACTCGCTCCGACCTCATTAAGAGCGCCGTGAACACCGGCGCCCTGGGCATGGAATTTTCCTGGACCTACTACAAGCAGATGAACATTGCCTTCTGCCTGATGGTTGCCAACATGCTCAAGAAGATCTATGCCGGCCGTCCCGATGATTACGCCGAGGCCTTGCACCGTCACAGCGCATTCTTCAACATCACCCCGCAGCTCGCTCCCTTCGTGGGTGGCATCGCGATGGCCATGGAAGAAAAGGTCGCTCGTGGCGAGGTTGAGCCCGAGAGCGTCAACGACATCAAGGCCGCCCTCATGGGTCCGCTTTCCGGCCTGGGTGACTCCTTCTTCCTGTCCACCCTGCGCGTCGTCGCCGCTGCCGTGGGCATCAGCCTGTGCCAGGCCGGCAACGTCTTTGGCCCCATCGCCTTCCTGCTCGTCTACAACATCCCGGCGTTCCTGATTCGTATCTTTGGCGCTATCAAGGGTTATGAGCTGGGCATTGGCTTCCTCGACGAGGCTCAGAAGACCGGCCTGATGCAAAAGATCATGGCCTGCGTCGGCATTGTCGGCGTTATGGTTGTTGGCGCCATGAGCAAGGACATGTTCTGGGCTTCGCTGCCCATCGCCATCGGTCAGGGCGACTCCGCCCAGACTCTCCAGGACATCCTGGACGGCATCATGCCCGGTATGCTCGGCATGGCCGCCTTCTGGCTCTACTACTGGCTGCTCTCCAAGAAGATCAACCCGATGGTCCTGATCCTCTGCACCATGGTCGTGGGCATCATCGGCGCTTACTTTGGCGTGCTTGCCTAATATGTTCGAATCGCGCTTCCATCGCGTCTAACGGTTGCGTCGATCTTTGGGGGGCTTGTCGCATCTGCGGCGGCCCCCTGTTTTTTAAAACTCCGTACGAAAGGGGAGGGCTATGGTCGTACCCGAGCTTTCGCTCATGAACATCAACCATCGTTACTACAGCATCGAGACGTTTTTTAAGGCTGCAGGTGAGGCCGGCTATCGCAATATCGAGCTGTGGACTGGCTCGATGCACCTGTATGTGGATTGCCATGAGCACGATTCGGTGGATAAGATTCGCGATCTTGCCGCCCAGTACGGTATCAAGATCGTGTGCGTGTGCCCCGAGCAGAACAACCCCAAGCCGTGGAACGTCGCGGTACGTGGTGAGACGGGCCAAAAACGCATCCTCTCGTACTTTAAGAATGTGATCGACGTAGCCGTTGAGTTGGGCGTGCCGCAGATTCTGGTGACGAGTGGTTGGGCCTATCTGGACGAGCCGGCTGAGGACGCCTGGGCCCGCAGCGTTGCCATGCTGCGCTCGGTGTGCGACTACGCCGACACGCGCGGTATTCGCGTCGCGCTCGAGGCACTGCAGCCGTCGGAGTCCGTGCTGGTCAACACCGCACAGGATGTGGCGCGCATCCTCGAGGCGGTCGATCGCCCCAATTGTAAGGCTTGTATCGACTTTGGCGCCATGGAAGTAGCCGGCGACACGATCGACGGCTACTTTGATGTTTTGGGCGACAAGATCGTTCACACCCACTTTGTAGATGTGGGCGGCGGCACGACGCATCTTGCCTGGGGCGACGGCGAGCGTGATATGCGTGCCGACCTCGAGGCACTCATGCGCCACGGCTATACGGGCTATGTATCGGCCGAGACGTGCGATGGCCGCTACTATCAGGATCCGTCCAAGGCGACGACTCAGGTTATCGAGATGTATCGCCGTGTGACGGCGGAGATGGAAGCCGAATAACTAAATTGCGCGGTTGCGCCGGAAACGCTTGGGCGGGTCTGGCGCAACGCCTTTATAGCTGGCGAGTTGTGGGGCGTCCGTCGGCAGTAGCGCTCGAAATAGACAACTAATGGCGTTGTGATACCACTCGGGCGAGGAAACCGACCGTTCGCCGCAAATCTTCGTGAGTTTGGATTGGTATTAAATAACAAGCAATCGTATGGCTATAATTGGTATCAGCAAGAAGCGCGATGTATAGAATCGCGCACATGTGATGGGAGGACACACATGAAGGAGACCGAGAAGATCGAGATCATGCACTTCGACCAGGAGGGCTACCTCG
>JAJXHK010000057.1 GCA_021639365.1 Collinsella aerofaciens | reverse complement strand
CTGATCCGGTCCGACCGGGCCGCGCGGCAAGGAGATATATTGCCAGACCGGAGGGCCCCCGTGGGCGGGAATCTGGGCGTACACATTTCCTACACAGTTTGGGATCCGACTAACGTTTGCCAGCCGTTAACTACCGCTCGCCGAGCATCTCTTTATATACGGCAGTCTCATGGTTAAAGCGGATACGTTCCCCTAGCTAAAGCACAGCCAGCATCGAGCAACTCATCACGTTCTTCCACCGAGAACCCCTCGGCGTAGACGCGCACCACTGGTTCGGTCCCGCTAGGACGGACCAGCAGCCACGTGTCATCCTCGAATGCCAAACGCAAGCCATCCATATGACTAACGTTTTGCGGCACCTTGCCACAAATCGACTTGGGGTTTACGCCCGGCAGCAGGGTTCGTAACGTTTCGGCATCTTCGGCCTCAAGGCGCAAATCGCGTCGACCGTAACTCGTCTTACCAAAACTGTCCTCGAGTTGGTCGACCAGAACGCCCAAAGGCGCGTCCGTCTTTGCCATGAGCTCACACAGAATCAGACAGGCGAGGATTCCATCGCGCTCGGGCATATGCGCGGCGATGCCGATACCACCGGCTTCTTCGCCGCCTATGAGGACGCCACCCTTCTTCATCTCTGCCGCTATATATTTGAAACCAACTGGTTTGACGGTCACGCGGCAGCCAAGCGCCTCGGCAATGCGACGCACGAGCGTCGAGCACGAAAGATTGACGACGACGCGCCCCTCCAAATTACGAAATTGAACCAAGTCGCCCAAAACGAGCGCCATGATCTGATGCGGATGTATATATCTGCCGCGCTCGTCAACCGCGCCGATACGGTCGGCGTCGCCGTCGGTCACCAGGCCAGCGCAAGCTCCGTCCTCGATAACCGTATGCTCGCAAGCGTCCACCCACGGCTCAACGGGGTCGGGGCAGATATCTTCTTGGTCAGGCGCCTGCCCGGCGTGAATCTCGTGCACCTCAACGCCAAGCTCGCGCAGCAAGTCGGCTAGATAGCCCTGGGCTGCGCCGCCCATGGGGTCAACAACCACGCGCAGGTGCGCGGCGCGGATGGCTTCGGCATCGACAAACGATGCCACCGCTTGCATATAGTCAGGAATGATATCCGCGGTGCGATATTGCCCCTCGATCCCCATTGGCTCGGGAGCCATGGTCTCTTCGAGCTCTTCGATGACATCCTGGTTGGCGGTCGAGCCGTCACCCATGCGAATCTTGAGACACAGATAACCCTGCGGATGATGGGACCCCGTCACCATGAGCGCGCCGCACGCCTCACCGTCATAAGCCGCCGCCCACGTAAGGGCAGGGGTCGGAACAGGTCGCGAAGCGAGCACGGCGTCTAGCCCGTGCGCTGCTAGCACACCCGCCGCAAGCTCAGCGAACTCGCGCGCCAGGGGCCGAGTGTCGAACCCTATATATACCGTTTTGCCCGGATTGATCTTTTGCCACAACTCGCCGACGGCATCGGCGATACGGGCAACGTTATCGGCAGTGAACTCCTCATCGACGCGAGCGCGCCAACCGTCAGTTCCAAAATGAATTATCGCGCACACGCGCAGACACCTCACAGTGTTTGGATCATGGTACGCATGAGGTATACCCGCGATACACACTCGGCAACCTGCCGGCACCAGCATTCACCATTTGGGCAAATGCTGCCGAGGACATGCAAGCAATAAAAAAACCGCCCCGTATGGAGCGGTTTTGCCCTTTATATATCGAGCGCCTCGGCCATCGCTGCCGTAGTGATTGCCGTGGTTCCACAGCAACTGCCCACCATTGCGGCACCGGCATGTCTCCATTCGATGCATGCGCGCGCGAAAGCTTCGGGGTTCTCGTGCCATACGGGGCCATCCTGAGTCTGGACCGGATCGCCCACGTTGGGACGCACCGTGACGGGAGTAGTCGCCGATGCAACCATCCTGGGCACCGCCGCGTTCGCGGCCGCAAGCGAACAGCAATTAACACCAACCGAGTTTGCGCCGTGTTTTTCGGCGTACAAAACGGCTGCCTCGATGTTGAGGCCATCGCCCAACAGGTCGCCCTTATCGTCAACGACAAAACTCACCAGAACAGGCATGCCGTCGGCGGCATCTCGGGCGCCGGCAAGCATGGGCTGCAAATTACGGATAGACGTCACCGTCTCGATCAGCAGACCGTCAACACCAGCATTGAGCAAGGCGTGCGCCTGTTCGCGCGCAATGCCTCGGATCTCACGAAACTCGGCAGAGTCCTCGGCAAACCACTCAATACCGATCGGACCCATCGAGCCTAGCAGCAGCTGAGGGTGCGCCTGGCGGGCATCGTCGACGGCCCCGCGATTGACCTCCGCCACGGACGGCGCAATCTGGTCGTGCTTGAGGGCATAGCTTGATGCCTGAAAGGTATTGGTAATGAGTACCTGCGCGCCGGCGGCGACATACAAGCGATGGATACGAGAAACGGTCTGCGGCTCTGCCAGATTCCAAAACGCCGGTGGAATGTCGGCGGCATCGTACTCACTCAACAGAACACTGCCCATGGGGCCCTGCGCCAACAAGGTCTCGCTCGACAAGCGGCGCGTAAGTTCCTCGGCACCAAAGCGATTGTAATAACTCGTATCCATATATATCCCGCTATTCCTCGACGCTGATTCCCTGCTTTTCGAGATAGGCGAGCCAGCGGTTCATCGTGTCCTCGGATAGCGCATGCTCCATCATGCAGGCCTCGGAATCGGCTCGCTCAAATTCGACACCGAGCTCCTGAACCAAAAACGTGCGGACGAGGCGATGACGGTACCAGATAGCCGTGCCAACCTCGCGGCCGCGATCGGTCAGGACTACCTTGCCGTAGTGCGATTGCTCGACAAGCTCGGATGCCTTGAGCGCCGAAACCGCTTTATTGACCGATGCCTTGGAGACGCCAAGGCGCTGCGCGATGTCGACCGATCGCACGCCGTTGGTTTCCCCCTCTTCGCTTTCAATGCGAACCATGCACTCCAAGTAGTCTTCGTTCGCCACCGTCAGATGTAGTTCGCGCGAGCTATTTGTCGTATCCATGATCTTCCGTCCCTTCTGCATTCAATGGCTGATTCTACCCCATCCAAGCGTCGCGGTATGCCGTGGCATACCGTGC
This sequence comes from Collinsella aerofaciens, assembly GCA_021639365.1. GTDB lineage: Bacteria > Actinomycetota > Coriobacteriia > Coriobacteriales > Coriobacteriaceae > Collinsella > Collinsella aerofaciens_AH. The sequence continues at coordinate 1,240 of JAJXHK010000057.1, read as the reverse complement.
TAGAGTTCTTGTTGCACACGACGACCAAGATTGGAGCGGTCTTTATGGAAAACACCACCACGAACCCCGATGTCCTCGAGCGCTTTTTGCGCTACGTCCAGATCAACACGCAGTCCGAGGATGCAAACTGCGACCAGGTACCTTCGAGCGCCGTTCAGTTTGACCTTGCCAACGTGCTGGCTGAAGAGCTGCGCGAGCTTGGTGCGGAAGATGCCCACGTGACCGAGCACGCCTATGTCTGCGCGCATATCCCCGCAAGTGCGGACGCTGAGGACAAGCCCGCCCTAGGCCTGATCGCCCATCTCGACACCACCGAAGTTGCACCGGGCGCCGGCGTGAAGCCGCACATCGTACACTACGAAGGCGGCGACCTGGTCTGCGGCACAGTTGACGGTAAGCCCGTTGCCATGAGTACCGCCAAGCTTCCCGCCCTGAACGACCTCGCGGGTGAGGACTTGGTTTGCAGCGATGGCACCACGCTGCTGGGCGCGGACGACAAGGCAGGCGTCGCCGAGATCATGTCGCTTGTCGCGCGTATCGCTCAGGACCCTTCTCTGCCCCATCCCGCACTCGGCATTTGCTTCTGCCCTGACGAGGAGATCGGTCACGGAGCCGAGCTGTTGGATATCGATACCTTTGGCTGCAAGTACGCCTACACGGTCGACGGCGGCCCCATCGGCGAGCTGGAGTGGGAGTGCTTTAACGCCGCCGAGGCGACCATCCGCTTTGAGGGCCAGTCCATCCACCCGGGCGACGCCAAGGGCCGTATGGTCAACGCAGGCAATCTGTTCTGCGACTTCAACGCGTTGCTCCCCTACGTGCAGCGCCCGGAGTATACGGAAGGCTACGAGGGCTTTTATCACCTTGAGGGTGTATCTGCGACCGTCGATCACGCCACGGCGCGCTATATCGTCCGCGACCATGACGCCGCCAAGTTCCAGCAGAAACTCGACCTTATTGATGCCGCCGCCTCGATGCTCAACCAGCGTCTGGGTGAGGAGCGCGTGACGGTCGAGATTAAGCAGCAGTATCGAAATATGGCCGAGATCGTTCGTGACTATCCCGAGCTTATTGATGTTGCCAAGGAAGCCTACCTTGCCTGCGGCGTTGAACCCCAAGTGCTGCCGATTCGTGGCGGCACTGACGGCGCTCAGCTGTCGTTCCGCGGTCTGCCCTGCCCCAACCTTTCCACCGGCGGCTATTGCTACCACGGCGTCAACGAGTTCGTCCCGGTCAGTTC
>JAJXHK010000034.1 GCA_021639365.1 Collinsella aerofaciens | reverse complement strand
TTTCCACCGGCGGCTATTGCTACCACGGCGTCAACGAGTTCGTCCCGGTCAGTTCGCTCGTGAAGATGACCGACGTGCTCCAGGAGCTCGTCGCCCGCTTTGCATAAGGAACTCGAACAATCTAGGTAAGCAAAACCGCCCCGTCCTCAAAACCGAGAACGGGGCGGTTTTTGGTGCAAAGGGAGTAGTCAGCACCGCAGGTTGAGCCAACGTCAGCGAGCGGCGTCCAAGGCGAACAAGTTGGCATGAAAAAGGCAGGGCATTGACCTTCTGGTCATGCCCTGCCTTTTGAATGACAAATTGTCGCCTTGGGCGGCGCGCAGCGTCGAGCCGTTACGGCGTTTGGTAAAACGCCGTAACTTTTTGATCATGCCGCCGAAGTTGAAAGGCAGATTGCCGCTCTGGCGGGTTTGCAGCGTCAACTGGTTACGCGGTTTGGTAAAACCGCGTAACTCTAGTAGTTGGCTTCGTAGCCGTTGCCGTCGCCGGTGGGCTCTTCGTAGTAGTCCGAATCGCTCGAATCGCTTGAGTCATCGGAATCGTCAGAGCTGACCGATGAGGTTGCGGTACCGTTTGCGTAGTCGTCAGACGTGTTGTTGTTCAGGTCACCGATCGTGGAGCTGGAGCCGTCGGAAAGACCCATGGTGTTGGGGCCCTTGGGGTCCTTGCCGGCGTCGACACGGGCCATCATTTCCTTAAGCTCGTCCTCGTAGACAAAGACGTAGCTCACACCGTCGATCATGGTGCTGTCGTCGGCGTACGAGGGCAGGTTGGCCGAGTAGATACCGTCGACATCCATACCGCGCATGGCGTTGACCGTAGCCACGATATCCTGAACGCTCATATCGGTTACGAGCATATCGGACAGCGAATTAACCAGGCCAAAAATCTTCGTGGCATCGAAGTTATTGAGAATCTGGTTGGCAAGGGCGCCAAGCACCTGACGCTGGTGGCGCATGCGCGTGTAATCGCCGTCGGCATAGGTGTAGCGGCAGCGGGCATAGGTAAGGGCGGTGGCACCGTCCATATGCTGCTGGCCAGCGGTAATCTTAATATCCAGGTGCTCAGGGTCGTCAACATCATCGGTTGCGTTAATGTCGATACCGCCAACCGAATCAATCAGCGCCTGCATACCGTCGAAGCTGACCTCGGCATAGTGGGAAATCTGAACACCGCACAGCTCGTTGACCGCCTCGACCATGGCCTCGGCGCCGCCAACGGTATGGCAGGCGTTGATCTTCATGGTCTCGCCCTTGTACTCGACCTTGGTGTCGCGCGGAACGGAAATGAGCGTCGCCTGCTTTTGCGTGGGGTCGATGCGTGCCAGGATAATCGAGTCGGCACGATACGTATCCTCGCCCGGACGGCCGTCGGTGCCAAGAAGCAGCACGTAGAACGGATCCTTTGCCTCATCGGTGTCAACCAGAACCCGACGCAGATTGTCGGTAATGACATTAGAATCGCCGAGCTTGCCCATAATGGTGGCAAACCACAGGCCGGCAGCGGTAGTGGCACTCAACAGTACGCCAAGCACGACAATGAGCGCGACGTGACGAATCGTGTGGCTACGACGACGTTGGCGAGCGCGCTCGGAATAGCGAGCCACGTTATCGCGACTGTAGATCTTGGCCTGCGCACCAGTTGAGGGTCTTCGGGTGGTGGTATCTGCGAGGGGCTTTTTATTAAACATAGGCAACCTGTATTAGTAGATGACGGGATCGGGGACGGTAGCATGCTCGACATGCGCGCCGAGCGCCTGCAGCTTTTCGACAAACTGCTCGTAGCCGCGCTTGATGTGATGGATAGCCGAAACCTCGGTCGTCCCGTCGGCGATCAAGCCCGCTACGACGAGGGCCGCTCCGCCGCGCAGATCGGGCGAGGTAACCTGTGCACCCGAGAAGCCCTTGACGCCATGAATCATGGCATGATGGCTCTCGATACGAATGTCGGCACCCATGCGCACCAGCTCAGAGGCAAACATAAAGCGATTCTCGAAGATGTTTTCGGTAATAACGGAACTGCCGTCGGCAAGGGCGGAGAGCACCATAATCTGCGCCTGCATGTCCGTCGGGAAGCCGGGGAACGGAAGCGTCTGGATGTCGACCGGCTTGATACGCTCGGCACGGTTCACATGGACGCCATCCTCGACGCGCTCGCAGTCGATACCCATGAGCTCCATCTTCTTGAGCACCATGCCCAAGTGAATGGGGCAAAAGCCCGTGACATCGACACCGCGATCGTCGGCCATCAACGCACCGGCAACGATAAAGGTACCGGCCTCGATGCGGTCGCCCACCACGCGATGGGTAACGGGATGGAGCTCTTCCACGCCTTCGATAGTCACGACGGGCGTACCGGCGCCAACAATCTTGGCGCCCATCTCGTTGAGCATGTTAGCGAGATCGACGATCTCGGGCTCGCGGGCGGCATTGTCGATAACCGTGGTGCCCTGTGCGCGCACAGAGGCCATGATGAGGTTCTCGGTCGCACCGACGCTGGCGAACTCGAGCGTGACGGTGGTACCGCGCAGACCTTGGGGCGCATTAGCGTTGATGTAACCGTGGGCGGTATCGAACTCAACGCCCAGGGCCTCAAGACCAAGAATGTGCATGTCGATCTTGCGAGCACCCAGGTTGCAGCCGCCCGGCATGGCAATCTTGGCGCGATGGAAGCGGCCCAGCAGGGGTCCCATGACGGCGGTGGAAGCGCGCATCTTGGCAACGAGCTCGTAGGGGGCCTCCCATGAATCGACCTGAGAGGTATCAATCTCGAGCGTGTGCTCGTCGAGAACATCGATCGTAGCGCCCATGCCCTTGAGCACCTTGCCCATCACGTGGACATCGGAAATATCGGGCACGTTCTGCAGCGTCGTCTTGCCCGGCGCCAGAAGCGTTGCCGCCATGAGTTTGAGCGCGGAGTTCTTGGCGCCCGAGACGGGCACGGAGCCTCCGATGGCGTGGCCACCCTCAACGCAGATAATATCCAAGGTCTACCCTTTCAAAAAGCATGCCCGGGGTGGCTGGGCCATCCCGGGCATGATGTGTTCGCAAATGGTCGAACGCTAAATCGTTTGACTATTGGGCAAGCTTGAGCTTACACCATGCGATTTCATTATAGAGGTAGGCGCGGCGTGCATCATCCTCCGACAAATTACCCAGCTTCTCTTCAAAACCTTGAATATCAGCTTTAAGCTTGTCGGCATCGACGGTCGCCAAATCGCAAGCGCGCTCGGCGAGAACGGTCACGACATCGTCCGCAACCTGGGCATAGCCGCCGGCCACGGCAAACGTGTGGTCGACAGTGCCCATGGCCTTATCGGAAACGCGAACGTAACCGCGGTCGATCGTGCAGATCTCGCTGGAGTGAGCAGGCAGGACGCCAAACTCGCCATCCGTGGACGGAATCGACACAAACGCAGCGTCGCCCTCATAGGCGCAGCTCACGGGGCACACGATGCGGATACGCATAACCTACTTCTCCCCCATCTTGCGGGCGCGCTCGCGCACGTCCTCAATCGTGGAAGCATAGCGGAAAGCCTGCTCGGGCAGGTCATCGGCCTTGCCGTCGACAATCTCGGCGAAAGAGCGGACGGTATCCTCGACGCGGACGTAGACACCGGGGTTGCCGGTGAACTTCTCGGCGACGTGGAAGGACTGCGAGAGGAACTGCTGAATCTTACGGGCACGGTTGACCGTAAGGCGCTGCTCCTCGGACAGCTCGTCCATACCCAGAATGGCGATGATGTCCTGAAGGTCGGAGTACTCCTGCAGGAGCTCCTGGACCTTGACAGCGACACGGTAGTGCTCCTCGCCGACGATCGAGGGATCGAGAGCGTCGGAGGAAGACGCGAGCGGGTCGATAGCCGGGAACAGGCCGAGCGACGAAATGCTACGCGAAAGAACCGTGGTGGCGTCGAGGTGCGTAAACGTCGTGGCAGGCGCCGGGTCGGTCAGGTCGTCTGCGGGGACGTAGACAGCCTGGACGGAGGTAATGGAGCCCGTCTTGGTCGAGGTAATGCGCTCCTGGAGGTCGCCCATCTCGGTAGCCAGCGTGGGCTGGTAACCAACGGCGGACGGCATACGGCCCAGCAGTGCGGAAACCTCGGAACCGGCCTGGGAGAAACGGAAGATGTTGTCGATGAACAGCAGAACGTCCTGGCCGCGATCGCGGAAGTACTCAGCGGTGGTAAGGCCGGCCAGACCGATGCGCAGACGCGCTCCGGGCGGCTCGTTCATCTGACCATAAACCAAGCAGGTCTTGTCGATAACGCCAGACTCGCTCATCTCGAGGAACAGGTCGGTGCCCTCGCGGGTACGCTCGCCGACGCCGGTGAACACCGAGGTGCCGCCGTGCTCCTGGGCGAGGTTGTTGATGAGCTCCTGAATCAGAACGGTCTTGCCGACGCCGGCGCCGCCGAACAGACCCGTTTTGCCGCCACGGATGTAGGGCTCGAGCAGGTCAACGGCCTTGATGCCGGTTTCGAAGATCTCGGTCTTGGTGGTGAGCTCGTCGAAGCGGGGTGCTGCGTGGTGGATGGGATAGAACTCCTCCACCTCAGGCATGGGCTTGCCGTCGACGGGCTTGCCCATGACGTTCCAAATGCGGCCGAGCGTCTTGGGGCCAACGGGCATCTTCATGGGCTCACCGGTATCGGTGGCGATGAGGCCGCGCTGCAGGCCGTCGGTCGAGGACATGGCGACCGTGCGGACCACACCGCCCGGAAGCTGGCTCTCGACCTCGAGGATCGTGCTCAGGTGACCGATCGGGGTCTCGGCCTCGACCGTGAGCGCATTGTAGATCGGGGGCACCGCACCGTCAAACTTGACGTCGACGACAGGGCCGATGATACGCACGATGCGACCATCACCGGCAGTCGTCTTCTTGGTGGCTTCCTCGACCGCAAGCTTTACGGTGTTATTAGCCATTACTGTTCCTCCAATGCTGAGGCTCCGCCGACGATCTCGTTAATCTCGGTCGTGATCGAAGCCTGACGCACGCGACTATACGTGCGGGTAAGGGTCGAGATGATCGCGGTGGCGTTTTCCGTCGCAGAGTGCATGGCCTTGCGGCGTGCACCCTGCTCGGCAGCCGCCGAATCGATCAGGGCCTGGTAGATGACCGTCAGGATATAAGACGGCACAAGCTTGCCGAGAACATGCTCGGGAGAGGGCACGAACTCGAACGTGGACGAGATGCGCTTAGGGGCGTCGGTCTCGTTCTTACGCGGACCGTGGGCCATAGCGATCATCTCGGGGTCGAGCGGCAACAGATGCTCGACGCGAAGCTCCTGATCCACGCGGTTCTTGGCGTGGTGGTAGACAAGCTCGACACGGTCAAGCTCACCGGCACGATACGCATCGCAGATATGAGAGGAGATCATGCGGGCCTGATTGAAATCGGGCTCAGAGGAGTTGCCCTCAAAGTGCATGACAACGTTTGCGCGGTCACGGAAATACGTGGCCGGCTTACGCCCGCACGCGATGATCTCGCACTCGATGCCGTCGTTCGCCCAAGAAGCGGCGAGCTTTTCGGCCGTGCGCTCCACCGTCGTATTGAAACCGCCGGCAAGGCCGCGGTCCGAGGCAATAACGACAATCAGGCCATGCTTGACGCTCTCATGCTTCTGCAGCATGGGATCGGTGCCCGAACAGGAGGCGTCGCCGGCGACCGTCAACATGACGTCGGTCAGCGCCTCCTTATAGGGCTCGGCCTGCTTGGAGCGATCGAGGGCACGACGGATCTTGGCCGTAGAGACCATCTCCATCGTGCGCGTGATCTGCTTGGTCGTGGTAACCGAGGAGATTCGCTTCTTAATGTCGCGAAGGTTGGCCATAGGGCTTAGTTCTCCTCTGATCCAGTCGTATCGGCATGGTGCTTGGCCATGAACTGCTGCTTGAAGTCGCCGATGACGCGCAGGAGCTCAGCCTTGGTGTCATCATCGATCTTCTTGGCGCGAACCTTGTCGAGCAGCGAGCCAAAGCCATTGTCCATGTACTCGATGAGCTCGGCACGGAAAGGCAGCACGTCGGCGATCTCCAGGTCATCCAGGAAGCCCTCGTTGCCAGCGAACAGCGTAACGATCTGCTCGCCAACCTCAAACGGCTTGTAACGCGGCTGCTTAAGGAGCTCAGTCATGCGAGCGCCGTGGGTAAGCTGCTTTTGCGTGGCCTCGTCGAGGTCGGAGCCGAACTGCGTGAAGCCGGCGAGCTCCTGGTACGAAGCAAGGTCCAGACGGAGGTTGCCGGCGACCTGCTTCATGGCCTTGGTCTGCGCGTCGCCACCGACGCGGGACACGGAAATGCCCACGTCGACTGCCGGGCGCTGTCCCTGGAAGAAGAGTTCGGACTGCAGGTAGATCTGACCATCGGTAATGGAAATGACGTTGGTCGGAATGTAGGCCGAGACGTCGCCGTCCTGGGTCTCGATGATCGGCAGAGCCGTCATGGAGCCATAACCGTTCTTCTTGGACATCTTGACGGCACGCTCGAGCAGACGAGAGTGCAGGTAGAAGATGTCGCCAGGATAGGCCTCGCGTCCGGGCGGACGATGCAGCGTCAGCGACATCTGACGGTAGGCCACAGCCTGCTTGGACAGGTCGTCGTAGATGACGAGCACGTGGCCGCCGGGGTTGGTCTCGCTGGCGGGCTTGCCGTCCTCGCCGTTGTACATGAAGAACTCGCCGATAGCGGCACCGGCCATAGGCGCGATGTACTGCATAGGGGCGGAATCGGCAGCGGTGGCCGAAACGATGATGGTGTAGTCGAGCGCACCGTGCTGAGCGAGGGTCTCGCGGATGTTGGCAACCGTGGAGGCCTTCTGGCCGATGGCGACATAGATGCAGACCATGCCCTTGCCGCGCTGGTTGAGGATAGCGTCGATGGCGATGGCGGTCTTACCGGTCTTACGGTCGCCGATGATGAGCTCACGCTGACCGCGGCCAATAGGCACCATGGAGTCGATAGCGAGCAGACCGGTCTGAACCGGCTCGCACACCGGGGTACGATCGATGACGCCGGGAGCCTTGAACTCGATGGGGCGACGGTGCGTGGCGACGATGTCGCCCAGGCCGTCGATGGGCTGGCCGAGCGGATTGACGACGCGGCCGAGCATGGCACGGCTCACGGGGATATCCATAATGCGGCCAGTGGTGCGGCACTCGTCGCCTTCCTTGATGGAGTCGACGGCACCGAACAGAACGGCGCCGACCTCGTCACGGTCAAGGTTCTGGGCAAGGCCGAAGACGGTCTCACCGGTATCGGAGCTCTTGAACTCCAGAAGCTCGCCTGCCATGGCGCTCTTGAGGCCGGAGACGCGCGCGATGCCGTCGCCTACCTCGTCGACCGTTGAAACCTCATGCGTATCGACCGTCGCGGAGAGGCTCGTGAGCTGCTCCTGCAGTTTCTTGGCGATATCCTGGGCATTGAGGGTTTCGGACATTAGGCTTCACCTCCGTACGAATTAGCAGAGTTTGCGAGGGTCTCCTGCGCGATGCGCAGCTGCGTCTTGACGGAAATGTCACGACGCTCGCCGCGGGCCTCGAGCACCAGGCCGCCCACGATAGACGGGTCGACCTGCTCGATAAGGAATACCTTGCGGCCGAAGTCCTGCTCGCATTTCTTAGTGATGGTTTGACGCAGCTCGTCGTCGAGCGGGATCGCCGTGGTGACGGTCACGCCCACTACATCCTCGTCTTCCTCGGCAACATACTTAAAGGCAGCTGCCACCTTGGGAAGAAGGTCGAGCTGGTCGCGCTTGGACATGGTGTCGAGCACGGCGATGATCTCGGGGCTGGCAGAAGCCAAGCGCTCGATCATCTCGAGGTCCTCGAACACATGGTTCTCGGCCTTAGCGGCTTCCAGAAGGGAGCGCGCGTAGGTCTCGAGCACCTTGTCCTGATAGCGGCTAGTCGGCATTCAGGCTACCTGCTTCCTGGATGTAGCGCTCGATAAGCTTCTTCTGCTCGGTCTCGTCCTCGAGTGCCTCGCCCACGATCTTGGTGGCGACGGCAACGGACAGGTCGGCGATGGAGCTCGCGGCACCGGCGTAGATGGACTTGCGCTCGTCCTCGACGGTCGTATGGGCCTTGGCGATGATCTCCTCGGCCTCCTTGTGAGCAGCCTCGATGATACGGGCGCGCTCGGACTCGGCGTCCTTACGGGCCTCGAGAACGATGTCAGCAGCCTGACGACGGGCGTCGGTGACGATCGAGTCGGACTCAGCGCGCTTGGCGATAGCCTCCTGCTTGGTCTTCTCGGCCTCGTCGAGGCTCTCCTCGATCTTCTTGCCGCGCTCCTCCATGGTTTTCATGATGCCCGGCAGGGCAACCTTGGCCAGCACGATCCAGATAATCAGGAAGGCGATAAGCGCCGGGATGAACTCCGCCATCTTAGGGATGAGGATGTCCGCACCGGCAGCGCCGTCCTCGGCGAACGCGGAAACCGGCATGAGCAGCGCGGCCGCGGACGCGGAGAGTGCGATCGCGCTCTTCTGGGATGAAAGATTCATACTTGACGCTCCGTGCTATTTAACGATCAGCGCGACAACGAAGCCGATCAGAGCCAGAGCCTCGCCGAAGGCGGAGCCCATGATGAAGACGGTGAACACGCGGCCCTGGACCTCAGGCTGACGGGCCATAGCACCCGTAGCACCCAGAGCAGACAGGCCGATAGCAAGACCAGCGCCGATAACACCGAGACCGTAACCGATAACTCCCACGATTCCTCCTTTGTCGTGCGTGTCTTATTTCACGCAGGATAACCTTTTTATAACTGCCGGGCTCCATGGGTACGGGCACCGGCGGTTTAACGAATTGCCTTACCTTTAAGGCGCGAACAGAAGACTACTCCTCCTCCGCGACCTCCTCTGCCTCGGAGACATACACGGCGGTAAGGACCGTGAAGACGTAAGCCTGGATGGCGCCGACCACAAGCTCGATCGCGTAGATCAGGATGAGGATGGCAAGCCAGGCCAGCGAAGGCAGGGCGCCGACGGCGTGGGCCGCGGAAACCTGCTGAAGCAGCGGCTGCATGAACATGCTCGCCATGATGGCGAACGAGCCCATGACCACGTGTCCTGCGAACATGTTGCAGAACAGACGGACGGCGAGCGTGATGAGGCGCAGGAAGGTCGAGAAAAGCTCGACGACCCACACAAGCACGTTCATCGGGAAGCTCACGCCCTGCGGGGCGAGGCTCTTGATGTAGCCGATCACGCCGTGGGCCTTGCATCCGTAGTAGATGAAGTACACGAAGGCGAAGATGGCGAGCGCGGCGGTGGAGCCGATTGCACCGGTGCCGGGCTTCATTCCCGGGATCAGGCCGATCATGTTATTGATCAGGATGAACAGGAAAAGCGAGCACAGGAACGGGAAGTGCTTCTTCCAGTTCTCACCCACGACGCCCTTGCCGATATCGTTCTCGACGTACTCGATGATGTACTCGAAACCGTTGACGAAGAAGCCCTTGGGAACCAGGGTCTGCTTCTTCTTGAACACGGCCAGGACGATCAGGAGCACGATCGTGGAGACGATCAGCCAAAACGAGTACTGCGTGATGCCGCAGCTCAGATCGCCCACGACAGGGGTGGAGCTGAACTCGCTGACCAGATGATTAATCTCATCAGGCAGCTTTTCAAAAATTTCCACGACTTACCTTTCGACCTCATGAGGATCTCGCAGCGCCTTGGCGACGCGAACCGTGCAGGCGGCCATAAAGGCCACGAAGCCGATCGCCTCGCCCAGGAGGAACATGCGAAATGCCTCTCCGAACAACGCAAACACAACCAAGGTAAAGACAAGCAACGCGATCGCCGAGACCGCGAGACTCACCATGCCCTTGAGCATGTCCGCATTCTGTTTATCGTCAAGAACCGGCTTGAGCGTAAAGACAAAGGGAAGAAAGGCGACCGCACCCGCGACGGCGCCTGCAACGATAGCGAGCAGATCGGCTATCTGAAACACTGGCGTCCTCACTTTCCTTTTAACGCTTCACAGAACAGTTCCCGCCAAACATTGGTGACTATTGTACGAGCCAATCGCTAAAGTACAACCGAAAAAGCATCGGTTAATACGCAGCTGTACGTTTTCTTAAGACCTTCTTTATCCCGCAGGTAGGTAATACGTTTTTCTCGAACCCCTCAGGGCTAAACGTCCGTTAACAGGAGTGCGCGTGGACGTCTTTTGCTCGCCCGCGCGCACCATTTCTTCGTATTTGTGACCGTAGCCGACAAGGCCCAACGACTAGAGCGTGCCGTAGATGCGGTCGCCGGCGTCGCCCAGGCCGGGAACGATGTAGGCGGCCTCGTTGAGATGGTCGTCGATGGCGCAGGTATAGATATGCACATCTGGGTCCTTCTCGGTCAGCGACTTGAGACCCTCGGGGGCCGCGACGATGCACAGCATGCGGATGTCCTTGACACCGCGCTCGCGCAGGTAGCTGATGGCCATCTCGGCCGAACCGCCCGTGGCGAGCATGGGGTCGACGACCAGGCAGATACGCTGGTCGATATCCTTGGGCATCTTGCAGTAATACTCATGCGGCTCGTGGGTGACCTCGTCGCGTTCCATGCCGATGTGGCCCACGCGGGCAGAGGGTACCAGGTCGAGGATGCCGTCGACCATGCCAAGGCCCGCACGCAGGATGGGCACGATGGCGAGTTTCTTGCCGGCAAGCTGCTTAAACGTGGCGGTAGTGATGGGGGTCTCGACCTCGACGTCTTCCATAGGCAGGTCGCGCATGGCCTCGTAGCCGTCAAAAAGCGCGAGTTCGCGCACGAGCTGGCGGAACTGGTTGGTGCCGGTGTTTTTATCGCGCAGGATCGACAGCTTGTGCTGAACGAGCGGGTGATCGACAAGCGTCACACGGGACGCATCGTAGGTGACGGTCATGGGTTGATTGCCCCTTTCGTTGCGGCCGGAAGATGGCCTTGCTGACAAGGCGCACGGCGACGTTGTTGCTGCGCACCGTGCATAAGTTTAACGGTTTGTTGTATCGAGCAGCTCGTCGCAGCCCTACTGAGCGGTGCCGAGCGAACGCTTGACGGCATCACGCCAACCAGCGAGGTTGCTCTCACGGCGCTCGGCGGACATGTGCGGATGGAAGATTTTGACGATCTGAGCGTTTTGCTCCAGCTCCTCCAAATCCTCCCAATAGCCAACGGCAAGGCCCGCCAAGTACGCGGCGCCGATCGCCGTGGTCTCCACCGTCTCGCACTGCAGCACAGGGATATCCAGCAGATCGGCCTGGAATTGCATGATGAACTCGTTGCGCGAGGCACCGCCATCGACGGACAGGCGCTCAATCGAAAGTCCAACGTCCTGCTCCATGGCGCGCAGCACGTCATAGCTCTGATAGGCCATGGACTCGCAGGCGGCGCGCACGATGGTCGCGCGACTCGAGGCACCGGTCAGGCCGCACACGATACCGCGAGCATGCGGGTCCCACCAGGGAGCGCCCAGGCCCGCGAAGGCGGGGACGAAGTAGCAGCCCTCGTTGTCGTTGATCGAAGCGGCGAGTTGCGCGGACTCGCTCACGCTCGAGATGATGCCCATGTTGTTGCGCAGCCAGTTCATGGTGGAGCCGGCGGCAAAGATAGAGCCCTCGAGCGCATAGCTGATCTTGCCGTCCGCGGCGATACCGATCGTGGAGACCAGACCGTTCTTGGATTCGACGATCTCGTCGCCGGTGTTCATAAGCATAAAGCAACCCGTGCCATAGGTGTTTTTGGTCTGGCCGGGATGGAAGCAACAGTGGCCGAATAGCGACGCCTGCTGATCGCCCGCCACGCCCATGATGGGCGGCATGTTGGTCATGATGTCGCTCGCGACGCGGCCGTAGTCGCCCGAGCTCCAGCGAACCTCGGGCATCATGGAACGTGGAACGTCAAAGAGCGCCAGCAGGTCGTCGTCCCAATCGAGCGTATGGATATTAAAGAGTGCCGTGCGGCTGGCATTGGTGTAGTCGGTGGCAAAGACCTGGCCGCCAGTGAGGTTGTAGATGAGCCAGGTGTCGATGGTGCCAAACATGAGGTCGCCCGCCGCCGCGCTCTCGCGTGCGCCGTCGACGTTGTCGAGAATCCACTGCACCTTGGAGGCCGAGAAATACGGGTCGAGCGTGAGTCCCGTGCGGGAGCGCACCAGCCCTTCTGCGCCCTGCTCGACCAGCTCGTCGATCAGAGGTGCGGTACGGCGGCACTGCCATACGATGGCGTTATAGATCGGCTGACCGCTCACACGGTCCCAGACCACCGTGGTCTCGCGCTGGTTGGAGATGCCGATGGCGGCAATGCGGTCGGAGTGGATACCGCTCTTAAACTGGACTTCCATCATGACCGCGATCTGGCTGGCAAGGACCGCCATGGGGTCTTGCTCTACCCAACCGGGACGCGGGAAGCTGGTTTTGACGCTGCGACGTGCCTGCGCGACGATGCAGCCGTACTCGTCGACGATGGTCGCAAGTACCGAGGTGGTGCCGCAGTCGAGCGCCATGATGTAGGAACCGCCAAAGTCAAACGAGGCATCTTCCATGCCCAGGCTGCCCAGATTCAACGACATCGCTTAAACCTTTCTATTGCATCGGGTCGGACAGGACCCGTTCGATCTCTGATGCGGGAAGTGCGCCTTGGCGCAGGATCTGGAGCTCGCCGTGCTGAAACGACACGATGGTCGAGGCGTCGCGACACGGGGTCTCACCGGCGTCGACGGCAACATCGACTCCCTCCAGGATGCGACCCTCGACGGCGGCAAAGCTTGCCGGCGAGGGCGCCCCATGTGTATTGGCGCTGGTACAGGCAAGCGGACTGCCGCAGGAGCGGATGAGCGCCTGCACCACAGGCGAGGCCGACGCGCGAAGTGCCACCGTGCCGTCTGCGGCGCGCATAAAGACCGGCACGCAGGGAGCCGCCTTGACCACGATAGTCAGGGCTCCCGGCCAGCATCGTCGCGCGAGTACGCGGGCCTCGTTAGGGATATCCACGCCATAGCGGTCGAGTGCCTCGGCATCATCGACCAGCCAGGCAACCGTTTGGGTGAGCTCGCGCTGCTTGAGGGTAAAGATACGACGATAGCCGGTACCGAGTGCGGGGACCGCGGCGCCGTTGACGGTGGCCTGCGGATCTCGCGGCCACGATGGGAATTCGCTTGTATCTTGGGGCACGGCGTCCGAGAAGGCGTTGACTGCCACGGCGACACCGTAGACGGTCTCGGTCGGGATCAAAGCCAGGCCGCCGCGGCCGAGCACCTCGGCCGTGCGCTCGACGGCAAGCCGATGCGGCTCGCGCGTTCCCTCGTATACCCGATAGACCGTCTGCATGTGTATGCCAGCCCCTTACGCTCTGGTGCAAGTTTGTTTACTGTGGGGCATTCTCGCACGAAACGTTCAACCTATTTGCCCAGAGCGCATGTTGGTTTGGTGAGCGGCTCTAGTAGTCGGTGAAAGTGAGGGGGTTATTGGACTGCGACGAACTTCTTTGGCCTGCCGGCGTGGCGTTCTTGGGCGGCGTAGCGCTCGATGCTGTCTATCGTTATCATCCGACGGCCGTCGACGAGTTCAACATCGAGCTTTCCGGCTTTGACCAGCGCGGTAATCCGCGGAGCGGAGACTTTGAGGTCCAGCGCTGCGTCTTTAAATGTTCGGCACGCCGCTTCCCGAGCGTCCTCGTGGTCGATTTCGACTGAAAGGGCCACGACCTCGGCCGAGCGTTCGTACCCTGCCGGAGTCAAACCGTTGTTGAGGTCGTCGGCCAAAAACGCCATCAGCGCCTCGGTGGCATGGGCAATCGCTTCTTCGCGCGTATCGCCATCGGCAAAGGCGCCGGGAATCTGCGGGAAGCTAGCGCAGTAACCGTCGTCTTCTTTTATGAGAACGCAGTCATAGGTAAATCGCTGCCTCATTTTGCCTCCAACTACCATCCAGCTTGGCGACGAATACTTGCCCATGTGCCCTTCTTTGGTCGATCGCCACCAGAGCCGTTCACGGTGACAACACGGTCACCAGAAACATACTTAGCATGACTACCGACTTGCGCGACCTTCACGAATCCATCGTGCTTGAGTAGGGCAATGATTTCCCGAAAGGTAGGGGGTTGCATGGGCCGACCTCTTTCAGCCGTCCTAATTATAAACTAATTTATAATTTTTGCTAACCAGTTAATAAATATTACTGGCGCTGTTTGGGCTCGGTGACGATGGCTCGGACGATGCGGGGGCGATCGGTGAGGTCGTGGACGATGCGCACGTCCGACAGACCCGCTTGGCGGCAGAGCTCGGCCGCAGCGTCGAGCGCGCCCTCGTAGAGCTCGCAGGCAAAGAGGCCGCCGGCGCGCAACATGTAGGGCGCCGCGTTGAGCAAGCGGCGGAAGATATCGAGGCCGTCGGCGCCACCCTCGAGCGCCAGATCGGGCTCAAAGTCCTTGACCTCGTGCGGCAGCGAGCGCATGACATCGGTCGGAATGTAAGGCGGGTTGGAGACGAGCACGTCAAAGGTGCCCCACTCGTCGTGGGGAATGGAGCTCACCAGGTTGGTGAGGCTGAAGGCGACCTCATCGGACGTGAGCCCGAGCGCGTCGCGGTTTTTGGTGGCCAGGCCGATGGCGCGCGGCTCGATATCGGTAGCAGTGCAGGTGACGTGGCCGCGACGCTCCCAGGCAAGCGAGAGCGAGATGCAGCCCGTGCCGCAGCCGACCTCGAGAACGCGGGCAGTGCGGGGCTCGGCTGGGGCAGGCACGTTGGCCTCGGCGGCATCTTGCGCGGGAGTCGTCTGTTGGTCGTTGCCCTCAATGGCGATGCCGTATTCGTCGAGCTCGGGCTCGGGGGTTTCCATGGCCTCTGCTTCTGCCGCCTGCACGGCGGCTTCCTTGGCCTCGCGATCGGCAAGTTCCTCGGCATAGGCGCGGCTACCGAGCACGTCGCTACCCAGCGCAGCCTCATCGGCGGCCGTCAGGTTGGCGGCACGACGCTCGGCGGTCGCGCGTTCGTCGGCCAGCGCCGCCTCGGCTTTGCGAGCCTGCTCGACCTCATCGTTCCAAGGCAGCTCAACGCGCTGACGGGCGGCAGCCTCGGGGCTCAGCACCTCGGCATCCAGATAATTGAGGACTTCCTCGACGAGCATCTCGGTCTCGGGACGCGGAATGAGCACACCAGGTGCGCACGCGACGTCGATCATGCGGAACTGCGTGCTGCCGGTGATGTACTGCAGCGGCTCGCCCTTGGCGCGACGGACGACCGCTGCGTGCATGGTCTCGAGCTGAGCTGCATCGAGCGTCTCGTCCATGCGCATATATAAGTCGATGCGCGCCAGACCCGTTGCTGCGCACAGCAGCCACTCGGCAGAAAGACGGGGATGCTCCTCACCGCGCTCGGCCAGGTACTCCTTGGTCCACTCGAGACAACGCTTGATGGTCCAGATCTCGTTTGCCATGGGGTCCTCCCCTCTTAAGCGCCGGGCGGCGCGCGAATGTCGGAGCAGATTGTACGCGAGGCCAGCGCTTGGCAAGGGACGATTGAAGGCGATTATCGAGAATCAGCCCAGAATTTTGGTTTGGCCCCGTCCAAAGTGTTCATTCGTCGACGTCTAGATTTGCATTCGTCAAGCTTTTGGCAAGGTTGCCCCAAAACTGACCAATATCTAACCAAGAACTTGCCAAATCACTTGACGCGCGACGCACCAAAAAGGACCCCGCGACTTCTTGGACGATTTTTCGAGCAATATATTCAATTGCAGATGCACACCGTTAATTGCTTTAAGCAGGTAAATAGCTTAATTTCTAACAAAACAAATTGAATAAATTTGAAAGGCAATTTACCCAACCTAGTCATTTAAGAACGTCCCCAATGACTACCTTGGAAACCCCGCAGGTTGAGCATAAGTCAGCGAAAACGCCCCTAAGCGAGCAAGGTGACGTGAAAGAGGAGGGAAGCGTACTTTGGTACGCGACCGACGATTGAACGTCAGATTGCCGCTTAGGGGCGTTTGCAGCGTCGAGTCGTTACGCGGTTTGTAAAACCGCGTAACCTACACGGCCTGTGCCAGCTTCTCGGCGCGCTCGGCGGCGGCGAGTGCCTCGATGACGGTGCCGAGCTGATCGCCCAGAAGGACGCCGTTGTAGGTGGAGTTGAAGCCGATACGGTGATCGGTCACGCGGTCCTGGGGCTGGTTGTAGGTACGGATCTTCTCGGAACGGTTGCCGTGGCCAATCTGGCTCTGGCGCTCGGCGCCGAGCTCGGCCTGCTGCTTCTCGAGCTCCATCTCGTACAGACGGGCACGCAGCATCTGCATGCAGACCTCGCGGTTCTGGATCTGGGAGCGCTGTTCCTGCGACTGCACCACGGTGTTGGTGGGCAAGTGGGTGATGCGCACGGCAGAGTAGGTGGTGTTAACGCACTGACCGCCAGGGCCGGAGGCGCAGTAGGTGTCGATGCGCAGGTCAGACTGGTTGATCTGGACGTCGATTTCCTCGGCCTCGGGAAGTACGGCGACGGTAGCCGTGGAGGTCTGAATGCGGCCCTGGGACTCGGTCTTGGGGACGCGCTGGACGCGATGCACGCCGGACTCGAACTTCATGACGGAGTAGACGCGATCGCCCTCGACCTTGAACTCGATGGACTTAAAGCCGCCGGCCTCGCTGGGACTGGAGTCGAGCACGGTGGTCTTCCAGCCGCGCGACTCGCAGAAGCGCTGGTACATCTTGTACAGATCGCCGGCAAAGATGGCCGCCTCGTCGCCACCGGCGGCGGAGCGAATCTCGACGATGGTGTTCTTGTCGTCATTGGGGTCGCTCGGGATGAGCATGTACTTAATGTCTTCCTCGAGCTGGGGAAGCTTGGCCTCGTTTTCGGAGATGTCCATCTGGAGCATCTCCTTCTCATCGGCATCGGTAGTATCGTGGAGCATTTCCTTGGCGGCCTCGATGTCATCGAGCGCGCCGATGTACTCGCGCGAGGCGGCGATGAGGTCGGACTGGTGCGCGTACTCCTTGTTGAGACGCGTGAACTCCTTGATATCGGAGGCGACGGCCGGGTCGGAGAGCTTCTTCTCGAGTTCCTCGTAGGCCTTGATGATCTTTTCGAGCTTGTCGCGCATGGCGGGACTCCTTTATATGCGTGAAGATGAAAATCGGCAGAGTTGATGGGGCGCATGGCGCCACTGCGGGGGTAAGCCCAGCTAGAACATGTCGATCTTCAGATACATGCGCATCCCTTCGCGTGTGGGGTACATAGTTGCGGTCTAACCCATACATGATAGCGTGCGCAGGCAAACCTGCATATAACCCGCACGGAATCCGACAAGGGGACAGTCCCTTTGTCGGATTCTAGAGCGTATGGAGCAGGGCGATGAGGAAGCGGATACCCTGGAGGTAGGCGCGGCGGGTGATGCGCTCGTTGGTGCCGTGGACGCCGCGATCGCACTCGTCATCGTCGACTACAAACGCCGAGAAGCGAATGCACTCAGGGCAAATACGCTGGTAGTTGGCAGCGTCGGTCGCACCGATCACGGTCGAGGGCACAATTGCCACTGGCTCGAATGATCCGTTTTCCTCCGTCCCCTTTGGATCACGGAAATAGCGGGCGGCGGTGAAGCGAACCGCCTCGAGGCCGGGACCACCGATGCGCGGGGACGGCGAGGGCTCGGAGCTGCCGAGACCCAGCTCCACTTCGACACGACCGGCAAGGTCCGCCTCGGCAACCGCCTCACGACAGCACGCCACAACGTCGGCCACGCTCGTGCCCTCGAGCATGCGGAAGTTGATGTTGGCCCACATATCCTGCGGCATTACGTTGGCGCCGGTGCTGCCACCCTCGATCTGCGTGGGCGCGCAGGTAGTCGTCACCAGCGGATAGAGCTTTTTGCTGGCGAGGCAATCACGGACAATGGCGTCCCCGTTGGCGGCAATTTCATCGGCCGTGTAGAGCCCCAACTCGACGAGTTGGGCGGCAAGCGGATCGGTCACGCGCGTCGGCCACTCGATATCGCAGATTGCGGTGATGGCACGGCTGAGCACCTCAAGCGACGTGCCGCCGTAGGGGTTGGAAGAATGCCCGCCCGCGCTCTTTGTCTTGAGCACAATGTCGGCATAACCTTTCTCAGCCAGGTCAGCGTGCATGAGCCAACCCTCGCCCGCGCTGTACTCGGCAGCCGGAACGATGCGGTAGTCGCCCTCGTCGATCAGGTACTCAAGCTCAATGCCGCGCCCCTTGAGCGCACGGCCAATGGCGCCTGCTCCGTACTGCGTAGTCTCCTCGTCCTGGCCAAAGGCCAGGAGCAGCGTGCGCTCGTGCTGCCAACCGTGCGCCAGCGCATACTCGACAGCCTCGAGAATGCCTGCGACCTGGTCTTTCATGTCGATCGCGCCGCGGCCCCAGATGTAGGTGTCGTCCACGCGCCCGCTAAAGGGGGCGTGCGTCCAGTCGGTCTCAGTACCCGGCACCACGGGAACCACATCCATGTGGCCCATGAGCATAACGGGCTTAAGGGCCGGATCGCTGCCGGCAAGCGTCACCAGCAGTGAATGGTCGATAAGCTCGACCTCGCCCGCCGCAAACACGCGCGGCCAGGCCTGCTGCATATAGGCGCGCAGGTCATCGAAGGGCTGCCAGTCCACCGCCTCGGCATCCATGCTCGAGATGGTTGGAAACGACAGCACGCGGCCCAAGCGCTCGCACGCGCCGGCCTCGTCTATATCGGCAAAATCGTCCTCATGCGCAAAGAAGCGCCAAACCTCGGCCATGACATCCTTTCGATTGTGACGACAAAGGCCGCCCCACGGGAGCGGCCCTGCAACGTAGGCGTTTGCGCCGGTTATTTGTCCTCGAGATAGCGAGAGAGGAACTCGCGAGTGCGCTGGTGTTTGGGGTTGCCGAAGAGCTCGGCCGGCGCGGCGTCCTCGAGCACCACGCCCTTGTCCATAAAGACCACGCGGTCGGACACCGTGCGGGCAAAGGCCATCTCGTGCGTGACGACAACCATGGTCATACCGTCGGCCGCGAGCTTGCGCATGACCTCGAGCACCTCGCCCACGATCTCGGGGTCGAGTGCCGAAGTCGGCTCGTCGAACAGCATGATCTGCGGACTCATGCACAGGGCGCGGGCGATGGCCACGCGCTGCTTTTGGCCACCGGACAGGCGACCCACGGCGGCGTGCGCGAACTTTTCGAGCCCCACGCTCGTCAGATGCTCCATTGCGACCTTCTCGGCCTCGGCCTTGCTCATCTTTTTGAGCGTGACGGGCGCGAGCGTGCAGTTGTCGAGCACATCCATGTTGTTGAACAGGTTAAAGCCCTGGAACACCATGCCGATGTCCTCACGGAGTTTATTGATATTGCAGCGCTCGGCCGTAAGGTCCTGGCCGTGGAACCAGATGTGGCCCGCGTCCGGGGTCTCGAGCAGGTTGAGGCAGCGCAGGAAGGTCGACTTGCCCGAGCCCGAGGCGCCGATGATGGTAACGACCTCACCGGGATTGACAGCGAGGTCGATGCCCCTGAGCACCTCGAGCGAACCGAAGCTCTTGCGCAGGCCCTCGACGCGGATGAGCGGCTCTTTAGTTTGTGCGGCGGCCACAGCGCCGGTGGTAGTGGTATCTGCCATGATGATTCTCCTCGTCTTGCGCCTAGTTGGAGCTGGGCAGCGTTGCCGGGGCCTCGGCGCCGAGCTTTTTGCCAAAGGCCTCGAGCAGGCGGCTCGCCACGAGCGTCAGGATCAGGTAAACCACGAGCGCCACGCAGTAGACCTCCATCTGGCGGTAGTACACGCCGGCGACAGTGGTGGTGGCGTACATGAGGTCAAACACGCCAATGACCGAGAGCACCGACGAGTCCTTGATGTTGATGATGAGCTCGTTGGTGAGTGCGGGGATCGCGTTTTTAATACCCTGGGGGAACACGACCTTGCGCATGGCCTGCCACTGCGACAGACCCAGCGAGCGCGCCGCCTCGGCTTGACCGGGGTCGATGGACTCGATGCCGCCACGCAAAACTTCCATCATGTAGGCGGTGGAGTTGAGCGAGATGGTGACGAGGCCAGCGGTGAAGGTACTCCAGATCTGGTTGGCCTGGGCGGTCTCGAAGCCCATGCCGCGCAAAACGGTGAAGCCCGCGTAATAGATGAGCAGGCCCTGGACCATCATGGGCGTGCCGCGCACGATGGTGGAGTAGATGGTCGCAAAGCCGCGGCCGATGCTCTTGAAGAAGCGCGTGAGATCGTTGTCCACACGGTCGAAGGTCTGAATGCGCAGGAACACAAAGAGCAGCGCCAGGAAAAAGGCGATGACGGTGCCGAAGGTGGCAAGCGCGATGGTGATCTCGATACCGCGAATAAAGAAGTCCCCGCTCTTGTAGGTCATGTAGACCAGGCTCGACAAAAAGTCGCTGGGGTTGGAATCCGAGACAATGCTCACCCGCACCAGGTCGATAAACGACATGACGCAACGGTCGATAAAGAAGATCGCCGCGATGGCGACCACGACATAGCTGCCCAAGCGCGCGCCGCGACGGAAGCGCTCGGAAGCAAACGGCGACTTTTCGCGATAGTCGCTCCAATGCATGAGCTTGGTGACGAGCGCCGCCGCCGACACGATAATCCAGGCCCAAAGAATTGCCCAGAGGCAGTCCTGGAAGATACCGGTGGGGGCCAAGAAGCTCAGCGGCGTGGGGTTGCGCTGGCTAAACGCCAGGCCGAGCGCCGCGATAACGCTCGTGCCCAGGTATACATAACGGTGGTCTGCCTTGATAAAGGAGGCCAGGCGATTGATGGTTTTCATGCTGCCTCCCTATGCCGGCTGACGGTCGAGGCACGCGTCCCACATTTGGTCGCGCTCCTCTTGGCTAATGCCCTTGAGTGTCTTGTCGATGAGTTTAAGCAGCTTGTCCGAGCCCTTGCGGCAGCCGACGTTTGCCGTGACCTCCTGCTTGAAACCCTCGCCCTCGGCAAATTGAATCGGCACGATACCCGGGTTTTGGGCCATATAGCCCTTCTCGTTCTCAGTGTTGTAGGTCACGGCGTCGCACGTGCCCTGCAGCAGGTTCGAGAACACCGTGGGGACGGAGTCGACCGGGTTTTTGTGCACAACGCCCGGGATCTCGTCAATGACAGTGTCGAGCATGGTGTCCTTTTGGCCGAGCACCGTGGCGCCGCTAAAGTCGCTGAGCTTGGTCGCGTTTTGGTAGGGCGAGCCCTCTTTTACGAACAGGCCAAAGTAGCCGATAAAGTACGGGTCGGAAAAGCCGACGGACTCCTCACGCTCGGGCGTGGCGCTCATGCCGGCGATGATGAGGTCGATCTGGCCGTTGTTGAGCGAGTCAATAAGGCCCGAAAAGCTCTGCTTGACGGCGACGGGCTCGCCGCCGAGGGCCTTGCAGACGATCTTGGCGATCTGCACGTCGTAGCCATCGGCGTAGGCTCCCTGCACGTTGTCGATGGGAATGGTGTACTCGCTGGCCTCGGAGACCTGCCAGTTGTACGGGGCGTAGGCCGCCTCCATGCCGATACGGATCTTGTCCTTGCCGATCACGGAATCGGACAGGTCGTCGCGACCGCCGCCCGTCGTGGGCTGAACCACCTTGAGCGTGGACGGGCGCTGACAGCCGGCGAGCGCGCCGGCGACGACGGAAGCGCTCGCAGCGAGAGCGCTACCCAAAAAGATGCGACGGCTGCACACCAGCTGTGGATGCGCGTCGCGTTGATGGGGAGAATGCATAATCTGCCTTCCCTGTTGAATCGTATGCTGACGACTTAACAGGATATACGCCAGCGACCAGCAGCGCAGCACAAGCTCGAAAAATTAATAGACACACGGTAGTCATTGGGAACGTCGATGTTTTGGCGATGCCAGCGAGCGACGTCCAGAGCGAACAAGTTGGCATGAAAAAGGCAAGGCATAGACCTTCTGGTCATGCCTTGCCTTTTGAATGGCAAATTGTCGCTCTGGGTGGCGCGCAGCGTCGACCGGCCCGCCGTTCGTCAGAACGGCGGAACCTAAGGGCGCAGCGTCGACCGGTCCGCCGTTCGCTAGAACGGCGGAACCTCTAGAGCAAGGTGACGCTAAAGCTGCGGACGTCTGTCTCGCCCGGCGCCAGCGCAATGGTGTTGACCTTGTGCTCAAAGACGTCGTCCTCGGTGTCCATGGTGGTGTGGCCGGTCCAAGGCTCAAGCGCCACAAACGGGGCGTCGTTGGCGGCAGACCACACGCCAATGTACTTAAAGCCCTCAAAGTCGATCTTGACGCCGTGGCCCGACTTGCGACCGCGCAGCGTGAGCGTGGAGCCCGGGGTATCGGTGAACATGATGGCGTCGTTATCGAAGCTACGGTGCGTGATGGGCAGCACGTCAGAGTTATCGGGGGCCTTGTAGCTACCCTCAAACGTCATGAGGCCATCGGGCGTGATGATGGGGGCCTCGTTGGTCCAAGCCTCGGTAAACGCCAGCTCGTAATCCTCGAACGTCTCGTCCTCGGCACC
This sequence comes from Collinsella aerofaciens, assembly GCA_021639365.1. Taxonomy (GTDB): domain Bacteria; phylum Actinomycetota; class Coriobacteriia; order Coriobacteriales; family Coriobacteriaceae; genus Collinsella; species Collinsella aerofaciens_AH. The sequence goes on along the minus strand of JAJXHK010000034.1, from coordinate 1,436 downwards.
GGGGGCGGGCACGTTAAATGCAGGGTGGCCGCCCACCGAGAACGGCAGGTCCACGTCGCCGGTGTTCGTAACGGCAAAGGTCTGCGTGAGCGTGGCGTCGCCGGTTAGGGCATAGGTCATGCTGAGCTTAAAGTGGAAGGGGAAAGCCTTGAGCGACTCGGGCGTGTCGGTGATCTCGTAGGTGACGGACGAGCCGTCCTCGGAGACCTCGACCAGCTTGTGCTCGACGATGCGCGCGAGTCCGTGGCGCGGCATCTCGCAGGTACCGGCCGCAGACGTCGCAGTGTTGTTGCGCAGCGAGCCCACGATGGGGAACAGAATGGGCGCGTGCTTGCCCCAAAAGGCCGGGTCGCCCTGCCACAGATACTCGTTGCCGTTGAGGGCAAGACTCGTGAGCTGGGCACCCATGGAATCGATGGCCGCGGTGAGGCCGCCGCGCTTGATGGTAGTGACGGTGGACATGCTACTTCCTCCAAAAATAAACAACAGTATCGAGGGCTATTGTCCCACTCTTGGCGGCGGGGTTGAGCGTCAGGCGCAGTTATTGAGCAATAGCGTAAAGGTCAAACCCGCCCTGCGGCGTGCTATCGACCGTATCGGGCGCCCGTGAATTAAAACTCACCGGAACCATGCGCTTTGAGGCGCGGTAACGCGCGCCGTCGGTGGCGACGGGCGGCTCATCAACCGTGAGCTCGTAGTCGCCGGGCTTGAGCTCGATACCGTCACCTTCGGAATTGACGTATTGATACTCGTCGATTGCTTGTCCCCTGAGCGTGCGGCCCACGATATGGACGAGCATTTGGCTATCGCCGCGCGCGGTATCCCACGTCGCGCCGTCCTTAACCTCGACCGACACATGCACCGAGCGCGTGCGGCTGAGCGATTGCTCGACGGACATCTCGACCTTGGCGGCGTCTTTGCGCTGTTGTTCAACATGGCTCCAGACGTTTCCAATTGCCGAGCAAGCGATGACGCCGGCCATGAAGGCGATAAGGATGGGGCCGAGTGGTGAGCGGCGGGCCGCGTCTTCCTCGCGAGCCAGGTTGGGGCGATGCGTGGGGGCGGGCGCCTGGGCACCCTGCGCGGGCACGTCGAGTATGCTGAAGGATGCCGTGCTGCCGGGGTCGATGTTATGGCGCGGCTGCGGGGTCTTGGCCGGCGAGATGGACATGTCCGCCGGCTCACCGAGTGTGACCGTGGCATCGGCCTTAGCCTCATCGGCCTCGGCTTGGGCCCAAGCCTGCTCAAAGGTCAGGGGCTCGGCGGCATCGGAGGCGGCTTCAGGCTCGACAGCGGTATCGTTGCCGGTCTCGTCCTCGTCGCTCAACACGTCACGCGGCGCGGGCTCGTCCCACTCCTCGTCCGGAGCCTCGCCCTCGCTATACCACCATTCAAAGTTATCGATATCCATACGGGGCGCCCCTTAAGCCTCGCAA
>JAJXHK010000033.1 GCA_021639365.1 Collinsella aerofaciens | reverse complement strand
TTCCTTCCCTTCATCCCCTTCCTTCTCTCGTCGATACTCGTGCTCGGCGCCACAAGGCCCGGGACCCTGGCGGCAAAGGCGCCCGTGCCCAAATTCCGGCGCCTTATCCAAACCGTGTTTTCGATAATTGGCGCGGGGACCGCGATGCTCCTCGCCGGCCTTGCGCCCGGGGGCATTTACGCCTTGGCCCTAAACGGCTTCGGGCAGATCGGGTACCCGATCGCCTTCTTCCATGACGGCGCGCTCACTACCACGACCGCGGGAAACGTCTTCACGACCATACTTCTCGCGCTGCTCGCGGGCGGAACCTTGATATCCGTTTGCTCCGCCGTCCTATCGACCGCAACGAGGCGCGTCCTCGCGGGCCCCCTTGCCTCCGCGTTGCTTGTCGCGGCCCCGGCATTCCCGTTATTGTCCGATTCGGCACTGGAGCATAACGCCGCGCTCAATCTCCTGCCGCTGGCCGTATTCTCGCCTATCGAGGCAACGGGTTACGTAGGATGCTTCCCAACAGAATTCATCGGCTCCGGTTCAAGCGGTGCATCGATGCTTGCCGTGGCCCTGGCATACGTCGCGGTCTTTTTTGCGGTCGGCGCCGTTGCGACACGTTCCCCCAAACAGCCTGGACCCGCGAAAAAGCACCATGGGCTCGAGCTTCTGGACGCGAGCGTGGGATACGGAAGCACGACGATACTTTCAATCGGGTCGCTTTTCCTGAGCCCGGGAACGGCGGCGGGCCTCGTTGCTCCCAACGGCTCGGGGAAAACCACCCTTCTTGAAGCGCTGTCGGGCCAATTTCCCACCCGCATCCGCTCGGGAAGCCTGGCGGCAGACGGAATCTGCCAACGTCGATCAGCCGAATTTGCAGAACTCGTCTACCTGAGCTCTTCGGGCAGCGCGGATCTCTATCCCACGCTATCGGCCATCGAGCACCTTGCTTTCGTTAGGGAGGCGTGGAAATCGGCCGCCGACATCGACTCGCTCTGCAGCTCCCTCGGAATCTCCCCATATCTCGACAAGCCGACCAGTAAACTCTCGACAGGAATGAAGCAGCAGGTAAAGCTTGCCATGGCGATATCGACCGATTGCCCGTACCTCATCCTCGATGAACCGCTGAACGGCCTCGATCCGGGAAAGCGGAAAACCTCCTGCGACGCGATGCGCAGCGAGGTGGCGCGGGGACGAAGCGTGCTCATTTCAAGCCATCTGCTCGACGACCTGGCAGACCTCACCAACTCGTTCTACTTCATCGAGGCCGGCACGCTCGTGGAAAAGATCAAGTCGTCCTCGCAGACGCTCAAGCAGGAATACCTCGATACATACGAGGGAGGTGAATGACATGATAGGCAAGAGCTATGCAAAGATAGCGATTGTTGGCTCTGTGCTTTGTCTTGCAATGGTGCTATGTGCATCATTTGCGAGGTATAGGTCCGAGCAGTCGTTCATCGATGGCGCTGAAAATGGGTTTGGCATAGACGGGATGTATGCCAACGATGGCGCGACCAGGCCGTCTATGGCGATTCTTGCAGGCGAAGACATGGAATGGCAAATCTGTAATGACGATGGCTCTTGTCTGAGTGGTCGTTTGGCCGCAACGAGCGACCCGAATTCGTTCGATCTTCTCGACAATGATGGAGCGGATTGCGGTTCTGTTCACCTTTCATATGCATCGCGAGATGGGATGGACGGCATTCTCTACGTCTCCCACGAGACTGGCGATTTCAAGATGCGCAGGACTAACCGAGTGCCGGCTTTTATCGAGGAGTGAGAGTTCCCGGCGGCCTGCCGATCAAGCCACCGGGGTATCGAATCCCGCATTCATCCGTACACACACGGACGAATTCGGGAAGTGTCCGGATAAAGTTGATAATCAAGGAAACAAAGCCGTTCTGCCTGGGACGGCTTTGGCCTGGACTTTAATTACAACATCGCAATCGACACTTATCAGCTCGCGCAACGCGCATGGCCAAATCTCGGACGCTGGTGCATGGAGGACCTTCGAGATTTACTGGACATCCAAAACGACGACGCACACCGCGTGCTCGCCGACAGCGAAGACGAGATGGCTGTCTACAATGCGATCAGAAACGGTGTGAAGTCCGGAGAGCTTTCTGTGGAACCGCCGCGCCGTCGCGCGAGCCGACCGGGCAACCCGGGCAATCTGGTCCCGGCTCTCCCGGTCGTATTCCTACGATATCGCCCCTAGATCACCAATGTGTCAGATAAAGAATGAGGCAATGGCTATGATCACGCCTACGGCAGATGCAACGACTGCGCCTTTTTTCCTCTCCTTTAGTCCGACGAATAGGGTTGCCGTAAAGTAAAGGGCGGAAATGCAGGCTATGGCAAGCGAAACGAGTTCCTTGGGCGGTTTCAGCAAGAGGTCGCTAGCAAAGAGTAATGCAAGCAGGGCAAAGCCGATTGTGGTCAAGTATCTCGATTGATTTTGCGACAACATGGCAACTTCCTTTCAGAACATGCAAGTGAAAAGTCGGTACGATGTCATTGCGGTTGCAAAAAAGCCGCCGCTAGGACCGGTTGTCACGAGACCGGCGATAACTTCAGCGGTGCCAGCAAGCTAGAGATCGCGCAGGCAAGCCTCCTCCTTCGCGTTCAGCTTGACCTTGTGAGGGACGGTGCGGTTATTTGCAGATCCGTGAGAATCGCACCACGCCTTGGAATATGAATCCGTGCAGCGCCCGCGCTCAAAAAAAGGGATATATCGTAATTTTCGTCGTAGTTGTCTCCGACGTAGATCTCGCTGCTCTCGGCGGGAGATCCCTCGTCGGCATGGGCTGCCGCAACGGGCACAAATGGTGTCATGACAAGGGAGAGGCAAAGAGCTGCTGAGACGATGGAGGGCAGGCATTTCTTCATGGCTGGCTCCTTAATCTGGCCTTTGATAGTTACTTGATGTCGCCTCCTTCCGCTTTATATCCGTTGTATTTGGCGTATTTCTTTAATAAGGCAAGAGGTTCTTCCTCTCCTTCGGATAAGCCGATGATGTTTCCTTGATCATCCAGTATGAATACGGACGGAATATGCTCAAGTTCATATTCGTCATACACGGTATTATCTTAATCTATGTATATGGGAAAGTCTCCTTCATGGACCGAGGCTTCGTTTTGAAACGGGATACCGCTTCGATTCGTTCTGGACGCGGATGTGGACGTAACTGGTCTCGGTGCCAAGTGCGATTTCAGCGACGTATATGACTAAACGGGAATGTTTGAGCAGTGCCGGAGTCTTCATCTGGATTGTTCCGACTGAAACGTCAGCCCGAATACACTGCATGGCAACTCCAACAAGAATGCCCCCGGCGTAATCCTTCCCAAGGCACGGCAATAGCCAAGTTCAAGTGAACGCATAAAGGTGGCTCCCGATGGTTCGGAAGCCACCTTCACAATTTAACCGATGGAAAAATCGATTGCTAATTCAATTTGACCCAGATGGCTGGGCGAACTCCGAGAGTCGAATCCTGCGTGCTGCCGAGGTCGCCGCAGGAGATGCCACCTTCTTCGTCAATGTAACTAGTCAAGGGTTGACCGGCGTAGTAGGCCCCATATGAATCGTCTTCGCATTTCTCTATATCGGAAGCCCACCATGCCTCGGGGACGTCCGTGCCGGCTAGAGTCGCGTACATATTATCCTCGCTAAGGTAATCGCTCCAGGAGTCTAGAATCGTTACGTCGCCTGCTAAAATCCCGCGCTCGGCATCGTTGAAGGCGTATTCTTTGAAGGGTCCGTTCAGATACCTATACAGCGAGCTTGACTTGAAGTCCCATACGTCTCCATTCTCGCTGAATTCCATCTCATCGATGCAATGCTCGGTCATGAGGAGAGCCCTGTCGCCCTCCTTGTGGAGGACTATCCATTCAATCGGTTGGCCCTCGATATCCTTTCCTGTATAAGCCGAGAGCTCGCCCGAATATGTTCCCAGTTCGACGGTCTGCTCAATCGCGACGCTTTCGATTTTCTCCTGCTCCGCCTTCATGTCCGCCCTTGCTTCGAGCATGGACGGCAGGGGCGAGATGGCGACCATGACGGCAAGCAGGACGATGCCCGCGACAGCCGCGACGGCTTTTTTCTTCCTCCTTTTGGAGAGGTTCGCAATCTTCGCGCCGGCCTCTCTTGCCTTCTCGCCCGAGTCCCCGTATCCCTGCTCGGCCAGCCTCTCGAGGCTTTCCTTTGCGGCCTCAGCTTCCTTCCTGTTGCCCTTCTCGAGTATCGCGACGCTCGTCTTGTAGACCCTGTCCCTTCTGGATTCATCCAGGAACGCGGCATCTTCCAGATCCGCCAGTTTCTCGCGCACGGCGCCGCAGTTCCAGCAGGTTCCGCGCTTGAGGTTCACCGCCCCGCAGCCGCACTGCCACCATCCCTCGTGCTCGGAATGGACACCCGAGCATTTGCAGGCATCGGCGCCCATCTCGGAGAGCAGGACATCGCGTTCCGACTCCTCGATTCCGTTGAGCGCGAGTGGCGCGGGGCTATCGATGTCGACCGGGTCGTCGAAGGACGTCTCGCAGTCCGCTCGGGTCACAACGGCACGCGAGCCGGTGATAACAGACAGCTTGATTCTCACCGCCTTGGGCCTGAGCACCTCGCCGGCGGGCAGGTCGGCATCTAGGAGCGAGAAGTCGACGTTCTCCGTCTCCCCTCCCTCGCCCTCGAGCCCGACCGTGAACTCTATGCGGCTGATGGGTTTCGTCGATACGTTGACGATCTTTGTCTGGAGGAAGCAAGCTCCCGTCTCGGTGTCCCTGGAGACCTGGACGGCCAGTACCCTGACGGGGCAGAGTTCCTGCCAGGAGGGGTTGGCGTCGCGGTAGACGATCTTGTACTTTGACATGTCTACACCTCGGGCAGGGCGTCTTCATCCGTTTTTGCGCTGGGCGCCGGCGCAGCTCGGTCTGGCAGTGCGCAGACGGTCAGGCCGACCATGAGCGCCGTGCCGAAAAGGCCGATGAACCAGAGGATTCCCGCGTCATTGGTGTAATGCCCCTTGGCCCTGGCAATCTTAACGAGCTCCGCCACGCCGCAGATGTTGGCGGCGATCGCCAGGAGATGCAGGAAGAAGATTATCAGCTCCATAGTTCTCATTTTCGGTCCTTTCTTCTCGGCCGCCAGCTTCGACACCGGCGGTCATCCGTCACTTCCGATAACACCAATTCTACTGTCCTCACCTGCGAATTTGTTGAGCAACAAATTCGATTGAGTGAGCGGTTGATTGCGCCGCGAAGGCGTTTAGTTAATTACGTTTGCCGCTGCGGCAAGACCGATGCAGAAATCTGAAATAGCCCTACGCTCGGCGATGTATCTACAAACCCTGAGCGAAGGGAGCCGCAAATGCATGCAGCGGCAATTAACCTTCGGGGGGGGGGTATCTCCTAGGAGAACCCGCCTCCGAGGCCAATCTATCATCGAGTACGTCCTGATCATCGCCATCATCGGCCTGGTGATCGTGTTCGCGGGACCCGGCGTGGCGGGGGCCATCCGCAACCAGTTCAACCTGGTCGGCAACACGGTGAGCAATGGGACGACCGGCGGGGTCGAGGGCGGCGCAACCGGCGGCGGCTCTGCGGGAGCCGATTCCGCGACCGTCCAGGCGGCTGTCGCCAAGGACGCGAAGGACTGGACGCTCGACGAGCAGGAGGCCGTGGCCGAGGACATCGCCGCCAAGGGCGAGGCGTCGCCGGCGTACGCAAAGGCGAAGGCCGCGATGGACGCGGGGACGAAGTTCTCGATGAAGTTGACGAACGGCAAGACGCTCGAGTATCGCATCATCGGTATCAACCACGATGACCTCGCGGACGGCTCCGGTAAGGCTGGGCTCACGTTCGAGGTAACCAACACTGCCATGGACGAGCAGCGAATGAACGCCACGAGCACCAATGCCGGCGGCTGGGAGAAATCGGAGATCCGCGGCCGCCTCAATTCCGGTGACCTCTGGTCGCTCCTACCGATCGAACTCCAGTCCAAGGCGAAGGCCGTCACGAAGATGACCGATAACAAGGGTGGTGGCAGTGCCAGCGCCCCATCGGCCACGACCGATAAAGTCTTCCTGCTCTCGATGACCGAGATCTACGGAGACCGCCAGACCGACGGTACCCAGTACGAGTACTACAAATCCAAGGGCGTGACGTACTCGAACCATTCAGGGGTGTCGTCGAGCTTTTATCACTGGACGCGCTCCGTGGATCCGAGCGGCTCCGCGTACTTCCGCTGTATCTATAGCAACGGTAACTATAACGACTACGGCGCGACGTACTCGTATTGCATATGCCTCGCCTGGTGTTTTTAACCTGTCTTCTAGCTTGTCTTCTAGTTTGTCTAGTGAAAGGCCCGTGCAATCCTGCGCGGGCCTTTCTTTTGGCGATTACTTGAACAATTTGAGGTTCATGGTACAAAGGTAGTCGGTTCGAGGAAAAAGGGGTCGTACTGCGCCTCTCAGAGCGCCTGCCGCACTTCACCTCTATTACCTCTGCGGCGCCCTCGTATAGGGCCCATCCCGCTTGCCGTTTCGTTGCAACCGCTCACTTGTCCACCGGTCAAGTGAACTACTGGAATAAATACAGCGACACGCTTGTCCGTTACAGTCGCTACATCTGTGTAAATCGCCGCGATAAATACAGCCCGTACTCGGCTGTATACCAGCTACGCGTATGTAGATTCATATCGCGTTAATAAATCGGCTCAAGCGCGTGCAAAACGCGCAAGTAGCCGCAAAAGGCGAATATCGCGTAGGTAGATTTTTAGCACCCTGTTGCTTAATCAAAATTAAGCAATTGCTTAAAACAAAAAAGGTCAGGCACTAAGTGCCTGACCTGCAAACTTCTGGTCGGGACGACTGGATTCGAACCAGCGACCCCTTGACCCCCAGTCAAGTGCGCTACCAAGCTGCGCCACGTCCCGAAGCTTTTGTTTGTTGCTCTGCTCTCGCTCGCAACAGGGAGTATATTAACCCGAAACTTTAGCCTTGTGCAAGAACTTTTTTACAAATTTTGAAGCAAGTCCAAAATTGTATCTGCGAGCTGGGGTTTTGTTAGCACAGGAAGTTCTTGCGTGCCCGTTGTGCTCACGATCCAAGCCTTGTTGGTATCGGTTCCAAAGCCCGAATCGGCGCGCGAGACGTCGTTGGCGATAATCGCGTCGCAACCCTTGCGGGCCAATTTGCGCTCAGCGTACTCCACGACGTTATCGGTCTCGGCTGCAAATCCGATCACGCGGCGCTCGCCCTTCTGGCGCGAGAGCTCGGCCAGAATGTCGACCGTCTCGACAAGCTCAATGCGGTCGAGGCGCTCGTTGGCCTTTTTGAGTTTGTGGTCCGCAGGGGCTGCGGGCGTGTAGTCGGCGACGGCGGCAGCGCAGATGGCCGCATCGGCCGTCTGGAAGGCACTGAGCGCGGCCTGGAGCATCTCTGCGGCGGTCTGCACGCGCACGCACTCAACGACGCGGGGAACGTCGAGCGATGTCGGACCCAACACGAGTGTGACGGCAGCGCCGCGGCGTGCGGCCTCCCCTGCCAGGGCGATGCCCATCTTGCCCGACGACCGGTTGCCGATAAAGCGCACCGGATCGATTGGCTCATGCGTAGGCCCGGCCGTGATAACGATTCGCTTGCCTGCCAGATCCTGCGGGACGGGATTGAGCACCTCACAGATACCCTCGACGATGTCCTCGGGCTCGCTCATGCGGCCCGTGTCCACGTCTCCGCAGGCAAGGTAGCCGCTGCCCGGACCCACCACATGCACACCGCGCTCGCGCAGCGTGGACATATTGGCCTGGGTAGCCGGCGCTTTCCACATGCCATTGTTCATGGCCGGAGCGATCGCAATGGGGCGCGGCGTTGCCAGCAACGTGGTGGAGATGAGGTCGTCGGCGATGCCGTTGGCCATCTTGGCGATGATGTTGGCCGTCGCGGGCGCCACGACCAACAGATCGGGCTCCTGCGCAAGCGAGATATGGTGGATGGGGTCAGACGGGTCGTCGAATAGCCCAACCGCGACCGGCTCATTGGTGAGCGCGCGGAAGGTGAGCGGGCCCACAAACTCCGTGGCATGCTCGCTCATAACGACCTTGACGCGGGCGCCTCGCTTTTGCAGCAGGCGCACGATGTTACACGACTTATAGGCGGCGATCCCGCCGGTAATGCCCAGCAGGATCGTTTTTCCCTCAAGTTGCATTGAATTATTGGGCGCCGCCATTGTTTAAGCTTCCTTGCTCGGGAGCACCAGCAGGCGGTGGCAGTACGGGCAGTGCGTAATCTCGCTGCCGTCGTGGTTCAGGTCGCTCATGGACGATGCCTGCAGCGCGGTGTGGCAGACCGTGGGGATGTTGCCCTGGATGGTCTCGACGGCCAGGCCGCGGAACTGCTTAAGAAGACGCTCGTAGTCGGTAAGCACGTCGGTCGGCAGCGTTGCGGCAAGCGCGGTGCGCTCCTTCGTGGCGGCTTCGATCTGGGCCTGCAGGTCGGCAGCCTTGGCGCGGGCGGCCTTGGTATCGGCCTTCACGCCCTCCTCGAACTTGGCGATGATGGCCTGCGCGCGGGTCTCGCGGTCGAGCGTCTCTTTGTGGGCGACAACGACGTCCTTGCGGGTGTGCTCGATCTTGTCCAGACGCTTGGCCAGGGTGGCGAGCTCGTTCTCCAGGTCCTGAACCTCGCGGTAGTCGGAGCCGTCGACGTGGCGCTTCTTGGCGGCCTCGATGGCGTTGTTGGTCTGAATCTCGGTGGTGTTGAGATCGTCGAGCTCAATGTCCAGGTCCTTGCGCTGGGCGTAGAGCTTGGTCATCTCGGACTTGAGCTTCACATAGGTCTTGCGCTTGGAAGCGAGCTCCTTGAGCTCCGGCATATTGGCAAGTTCGCTCTTGTTACGGGCGAGCTCCAAATCGATCTGTTGCAGCTTGAGTAGCGTAGCGCCGGCGCTCATAAGTTCTCTCCTTTTGTCACAGTCCACCATTGGCAAGGGTTCAGTATTTTAATCGCATGACGGGGGTCGACCCCGGCGTCAACTGCAGAGTTCATCAATATATCAACGAACGGCTCCTCGGAGCGGTCGTGGCCGAGCAGAACTACGGGCAGCCCACGCAAGGCGAGGTCCTGCGCTACGTGGTAGCCCGCCTCGCCGGTCACGATAACGTCCGCGCCCGCGGCGATGGCGAGCTCGCCAAAGTCGCCCAAGGAACCACCGAGGATTGCGACGGTACGACACGGGTGGTCGGCTTCGCCCCACACGCGCGGGTCGCTGCCAAAGGCTGTGGCGGCACGGGCAGCAAGGTCGCGCAGGCTGCAGGGGTCATCGAGGTTCGCGAGTGCACCCAGGCCGCAGGCCTCGGGGTCGTCCACATGCTCCAGCGAGCTCACGGGCTCAGCATCCAGTAGCTCACTCAGGCGGACACGCGCCTCGTGCGAGCGGTCCAGATTAGTGTGGAGCGAGATGATGCTCATGCCGCAACGGGCCGCCTCATACAGCGCCGCGCTGCACTGGGGGCGTCCAGAATCGGCCGGGCAAAAGGCCTCGGGTGCCTTGATGTAGATGGGATGATGCGTCAATAGCACGTTGGCGCCGGCCTCAAGAGCGCGGTGCACGTTAGCTTCGGTCGCATCGAGTGCGCAGGCAACGCCGGTGATCTCGGCAGCAGGATCTCCGACCGACAGCCCCACATGATCCCAGCCCTCGGCATCCGCCTTGGGATAGCGCGCCAGCAGCGCACGTTCAAGCTCGGCGACGATCATGCGGCACCCACGATCGAGAGCAGCGTCTGGGCAAACTCGTCCAGATCGGCGGGGTTCACGCGGTCATCGAACGAGATACGCAACGCGCCCAATGCCTGCTCGCGGCCAATACCCATGGCGCTGAGCACGTGGCTCGGGTCCATGCTGCCGCTCGAGCAGGCAGAGCCGGCCGAAACCTCAAAGCCAGCGGCATCGAGCTTAATGATGAGCTCCTCGGAGTCCATGCCGTCGACGTAGATCGAAACCATACCCGGCAGGCGATTGGCCTGCGCATAGTCGCCCATCGTGGCGTGGATACGCGGATGGGCCGTAAGCGTGGCGTAGAGTTTGTCGGACAGGGCCTGCAGCGTCGCGCGCTCCTGAGCTACATTGGGAGCCAGCGCAGACGCGGCAGCGGCAAAGGCCAGCTGCGTGCGCAGGTCCTGCGTGCCGGCGCGACGCCCGGCCTCCTGTCCGCCGCCAAAGATGCGCGGACGCAGCGGCGTGCGGCTCTTAAGGTAGAGCGCACCGGACGCCACGGGGCCGCCGATTTTGTGTGCGGCCACGGTCATGGCATCGACGCCCAGCTCGGTGACATCGAGCGGAATATGCAAATAGCCCTGGATGGCATCGGTGTGGAACAGGGCGCCGGCAGCGTGTGCGGCGGCGGCAAGCTCACGGATGGGCTGTACCACGCCGGTTTCGTTGTTGGCGACCATAATGCTCACGAGCGCCACGTCGTCGCCCAGAAACTCGGAGAGCGCGGCGGGCTCAATATAGCCCGCGCGGCAGGGCTGCACCAGGTCGACGGTAAAGCCGGCGGCTCGCAACAGCGGCAGGTTGTCCAGGATCGAATCGTGCTCAATGGCGGACACGATCACACGGTCGCGCTTGCGATCACGCTGGCGTGCGCCCTCGGCAAGGCCGAGCAGTGCCAGCTGGTTGGCCTCGGTGCCGCCGTTGGTCAGGATAATCTCGGACGGGCGGACGCGCACGCCAAAGCTGCGGGCGATCTCGCGACGTGCCACTTCCAGACGCGCGGCTGCCTTGCGGCCGAGCGAGTGCAGCGAGTTGGGGTTGACGCCGGCAAGCTCGCTTTCGTCGTATTCGCGCTGCGCAAGGCACGCCTCGGCGCGCATGGGCGTCGAGGCGGCATAGTCAAGATTCACGGGTATGCGGTTTTGACCTGCGGTCATAAGGGTTTATGCCTCCTGTGCGGCCTCGTTGCCTAGCTTCTGCAGCAGCGCAACCTCGGCAGCGGGATCTTCGGACTTAAATACGGCAGAACCGGCCACGAGCACGTTGGCACCGGCCTTGACGACCTCGGCGATGTTCTTGGAAGAGATGCCGCCGTCAACCTCAATCAGGGGCGACACGCCGTGGCGCTCGCACATGGCCGTAAGCTCGTGCAGTTTGGCAATTGTACCAGGGATAAAGCTCTGGCCGCCAAAGCCAGGGTTCACGCTCATCAGCAGCACCATATCGACAACGTCGATGATGCTCTCGAGCACGCACACGGGGGTGGCGGGGTTGAGCACCACGCCGGCCTTGACGCCGCGCTGCTGCAGATGGGTGAGCGTGCGATGTAGGTGCGTGGAAGCCTCGTAGTGCACGGTGATCATATCGGCACCGGCATCGGCGTACCAATCGACCGTCTCGTCGGGGTTCGACACCATCAGGTGCGCGTCGACCGGTACATCGGTGGAGCGCTTGACGGCCTTGAGGATGTCAACGCCAAAGGTCAGGTTGCCGGTAAAGTGACCGTCCATAACGTCGAAGTGCACGTAGTCGGCACCGGCGATCTTGTCGAGCTCGCCCTTGAGGTTGGCCATGTCGGCCGAAAGGACGGACGGAGCGATTTTGATGGAACCCATGGTAGAAGCCTTTCTGCGCTAGTCGGTGAGTCCGTAGAACTCTTGGGAGGGAACGCGCTCGGTAAGGGTCTCGAGCGCCCTATCTAAAGTAACACCGTTGTAGAGCGTTTTCTCCACAGCAAAGGTGAGCGGAATGTCTACGCCCAGTGAACGGGCGAGCTCGCTGACGCTGCGGGCCGCGACGGCGCCCTCGACCACCATATGCGTGCGGGCCTGGTACTCGTCGAGCGAAACGCCATGAGCGAACTCGTAGCCAAAGGTGCGGTTGCGCGAATGCTCCGAAGTGCAGGTGGCGATAAGGTCGCCCATGCCGGCAAGTCCCATGCAGGTCATGGCCTGGCCGCCGCGGGCATACACCAGTCGGCTGATCTCGGCCAGGCCGCGCGTCATGATGAGGGCAAGCGTGTTGTCGCCCGCACCCGAGCCGGCAGAAATGCCGCACACGATGGCGATAACGTTCTTCATGGCGCCGCAGACCTCGACACCGGTCATGTCCTGCGACAGGTAGATTCGGAAAGCCGTGGACAGCAACAGGTCCTTAAAGGTCTCCCCTATCTGCTGGTCCTCGCTGGCGATGACGGCGGCCGAAAGCCCGCCGCGGCAGATTTCCTCGGCATGGTTGGGGCCTGAAAGCGCCGCCACGCGCGACTCGTTGCCAATCTCGCTGGCGATGACCTCGCTCATAAGCAGGCCGGACTCGGGCTCAATGCCCTTGGTGAGGCACAGAACCGGCGTCTCGTCCACCATAAAGGGCGCCGCCTGGTGGCAGACACTGCGCAGGTGCGTCGAAGGCACGGCAAAGATGATGGCCTCGGCGCCGTCGAGCGCCTGGGCCAAGTCCGTCGTGGCGTTAACGTTTTCCGGCAGCTCGTAGTCCACCAGATAGCGGGGATTACGGTGCTCAGCGTTAATGCCGGCAGCCGTCTGCTCGCTATGGGCCCACATGGTCACGCGCTCGGCTCGCGCGGCGGCTAGGCCGGCGACGGCGGTTCCCCAGGAGCCGGAGCCAATCAGCGCAACATTCATGACTCTCTCCTACTTATCGTCGGGCTCGGTGACGCGCTTGGTAAACGAGAGCTTGGACTCCTTACCGGCCATGAGCTTTTGGATATTTGAGCGATGGGCCCACACCACGGTGATGCCGATCATCGTCATGCAAAACTTGAGGCCCAGGCTGCTGTACGGAAAGATCGCGCAGGCGGCGATGGGAAGGCCGATGGCGGCGGCGAGCGAGCCGACCGACACGTACTTGGTGATGGCGACGGCCACGATGAACATGCCCAGCAGCGACAGGCCAATGGGCCAGTACCAGGCAAGAATCACGCCCAGGCCCACGGCGATACCTTTGCCGCCGTGAAAGTTGAGATAGGGCGAGAAGATGTGGCCCCACACGGCCGCCAGGCAGATGACGCCGAGCATCCAGTCGCCGGCCGCGCCGGGAGCCATGATGCTCGCAGGGAAGCCATAGCCCAAGCTCGCGATGAGCGGGCGCGCGATTTGTACGCAGATGGCGCCCTTAAGGCAATCGAGCAGCAGCGTGAGCGCGGCCACCTTGGGGCCAGCCACGCGCAGCGCGTTGGTGGTGCCGATGTTGCCGGAGCCCGCCTTGCGAATGTCCGTGTGGTTGAACACGCGGCCCAAGATCAGGCCAAACGGAATCGCTCCGATAAAGAACGAGACCACGGCGCAGATGGCGGTCAGCAGAATCGGATTAAGCATCCTTTTGCTCCTTCTTCCTAAAGAAGAGTCGAATGGGCGTACCGGCGAAATCGAAGGTCGAGCGCATGCGGTTTTCCACGTAGCGCTGGTAGGTGTCGTTGACCAGGTCGCTGTGGTTGACGAAGAACGTGAACGTCGGCGGGTTGACACCCGTCTGGGTCACGTAATGCATGCGCAGACGGCGCTTACCGTCCACCACGGTGTGGCCGAATTCGCGCAGGTCGGTGAGGAACGTGTTGAGGCGCGAGGTGGTGATCTTTTGCGAACGCGTCTTCTCGGCGGCGTCGACCATCGCCCAGATCTTCTCGATGCTGCGGCCGGTCAGGGCAGAGATGCGCAGGTACTGGGCCCAGGGAGCCATGACGCCCAGACGGCGGTCGACGGTCTCCATGCAGGCCTCGCGCTTGCGGTCGTCGTCGAGCAGGTCCCACTTGTTGAGCAGCACCACGATGGCGCAGCCGCGCTCGATGGCAAGGCCCATGACCTTCTGGTCCTGCTCGGTAACGCCCACGGAGGCGTCGACGACGAGCAGCGCCACGTCGGCGCGGTCGATGGCGCGCAGGCCGCGGACCATGGAGTAGTACTCGATGTTCTCGTAGACGGTGCTCTTCTTGCGAATGCCCGCGGTGTCGACCATGCGGTAGTGCTTGCCGTTGCGCTCGACGACGGTATCGATGGCGTCGCGCGTGGTGCCGGCGATGTTCGACACGATGGAGCGGTCAGCACCCAGGATACGGTTGAACAGCGAGGACTTGCCGGCGTTGGGTCGGCCGATGATGGCGACGTTCAGCGCGTCGGGGAACTCGTCGGCGATCTCGTCCTCCTCCTCGGGGAGCAGCGCGACTATGTCATCGAGGAGGTCACCCGTGCCATGGCCGTGCAGAGCCGAAAGCGGCGTGGGCTCGCCGATGCCGAGCGAATAGAACTCCCAGATGTTGTCGTTCTCGCGATCGGGGTTATCGAGCTTGTTCACCAGCAGAAAGACCGGCTTGTCAGAGCGCTTGAGCATGCGGGCGACCGACTCGTCCTCCTCGGTGACGCCGGTGCGGCCGTCAACGACAAACAGGATGACGGCGGCTTCCTCGGCGGCGGCGAGCGCCTGGTCGCGGATAGACGTGGCGAAGACGTCGTCGCTCTTGAGCGGCTCGATACCGCCCGTGTCGACGATGGTGAACTCGCGGCCGTTCCAGTCGGCCGTGTGATACGAGCGGTCGCGCGTGACGCCGCGGGACTCGTGGACGATGGCGTCCGAGGTCTGGGCGAGGCGGTTAACGAGCGTGGACTTGCCCACGTTGGGGCGTCCGACGACGGCGACGATAGGTTTCATCTGCTCTCCTTTAATGGGTAGGGTCAGCGGAATTGGTAGAGTCGGCAGGCGTTATGCCAAGGATGTGCTCCAGGGTATCGAGCAGCTCATGCGGCATGGTCGACACCACATGAACCTCGGCGCCGCGACTGGTAAGGCTTGCGAGTAAATCGTCACGATGATACTCGTCAAGCGTCATGCCGTCAGCGTTGAACATAAGCTTAGGCACAAAGAGCATAACCCCCGACAGGTCTTGCGGCAGCTGCTCCAGGATGTCGCTCGCGACGATGAGGCCGGTTACGTCCACGTTACCGCCAAAGTAGCGGTTCTTGATGGCCGTGACGGTTCCGGCGAGGCCCTGCGGCGACTCCACGAAGCGAGCCACCGTATCGCGCGCGCTGGCGCCCGAGAGGCACAGCAGGTGCTGGCCGCGTGCGGCTATGGCCTCACGGACGCTGACCAAGCGCTCGGCATTCGCAGAGAGGACGTCGTCGGTTTCGTCCAAATATGAGCGGATCATGCCGATGCCGTCGTAGTACTGCGGGTAGCCGTCGTAGAAATCGGCTTCGGGCGGCTCGATGCCGGCGTCCAGGTAGAACTCGTCGCTCATCTGGAAGGTGTGGCGGCCAAAGCGCTCAAACGCGCGATCCTGATAGGGCCGGATCATGGCGATGGTCTCACGGGCGAGCTCGGGTTTGTCGCTATAGGACCAGCTAAAGCGGTTCTGATGCTTGGTAAAACCGAGCGGCACGATACCCAGGCTCGTGATCTGTTCGTGCTCCTCGCAGTAGCGCAGGGTCTTTTCCAACTCCTCGCCGTCGTTCATGCCGGGGCACAATACGATTTGCGCGTGGATCTCGATGCCGGCGGCCATGATGGCCTCGAGCACGTCCATGCCGCGCTGGGCGTTGCGGCCCATCATGCGGCGGCGGACGTCGGGGCTTACGGCATGGACTGACACGTTCATGGGGCTCATGTTGCGGTCGATGACGTTTTGCACGTCCTCGTCGGTGAGGTTGGTCAGCGTGACAAAGTTGCCCTGCAAAAAGCTTAGGCGGTAGTCGTCGTCGCGGATATAGAGTGTGGAGCGGCCGCCCTTGGGTAGCATCGTCATAAAGCAAAACACGCAGGCGTTTACGCAGGTGCGCATGCCATCGAAGATGGGGCCATCGAACTCCAAGCCCCAGTCCTCGCCGGGAAAGCGGTCAAGCTCGACGGGGGCTACGGTGCCATCGCGCGGGTCAAAAACCTCCAACTCGACGGTATCGTCGTCGGCCTCCCAAAGCCACACGATCATGTCGGTGAGCTGCTCGCCGTTGACCGTGAGCACGCGCATGCCCGGCTCGATACCCACATCCCATGCGGGCGATTCGGGACGCACGTTCTTGACGAGCGCGCCCTCACCCGGCTCGGGGTCGCGGCTGCGCCCGTAATCGGCCACCTCGGCGGCGTATGCGGGTACGGTCTGGTCCATGATTAGCGGCAAAGCTCCTTGATGCGCGCGACGGCGCGTTCGATGTGTTCTTGCGGGGTGGAAGCGCCTGCGGTGATGCCGATGTGGCGTGCGTCGGCAAACCACGCGGCTTCGAGCTCCGATGCTTCCTCGATATGATGCGTACGCTCGCAGGCGTCGGCGCAAATCTGCGCCAGGCGACGGGTGTTGCCCGAGTTCTTGCCGCCTACGACGACCATGCAGTCGCAGCGGTTGGCGAGCGACGCGGCCGCCTGCTGGCGCTCGCTGGTAGCGGCGCAGATGGTGTTGATCACGCGCAGTTCCTGCACGCGCGGGGTGATGGCGGCCACGACCTCAGCGAGGTTTTGCGCAGTCTGTGTGGTCTGCACGACCAAGCCCACCTTGCCCTTGAGCGGTGGCTCGTCGGCGTCGGCGGCGCAGCTCACGACCTGCGCGTCATCGCCGGCGTGGCCCAGAATGCCCTCAACCTCGGGATGGCCCGGCTCGCCCACGACGATCACGTGGTAGCCCTCGCGCACCAGACGCTCAGCTGCCACGTGGACCTTCTTCACGTAGGGGCAGGTGGCGTCGACCACGGTAAGGTCGCGCTCGTGGGCGGCGTCGATGACCTGCGGCACCACGCCGTGGGCGCGGATGATCACCGTGCCCGATGCAGCGTCGTCCAGGGTCTCGGCCAAGCCCACGCCCGCCTCGGCAAGCTCGCGCACCACGATGGGGTTGTGGATGAGCGGGCCCAGGGTGTGGACCTGCGCGCTCTCTCCTGCCTGCGGTGCGGCGGCCAGCGCCATGTCGAGCGCGCGCTGTACGCCGTAGCAGGTGCCGGCGTGGGCGGCGATCTCGATGGTAGGCGCGGTTGCCTGGTCGGACGCAGTCGCGGCGGTGTTCGTCACGTTCTCACCCATGGCTAGAACCTGCCCGGATGCTCGTCGCACAGCTCGTCGCGCATAGTGTAGACGCGGCCCATGGCCTCGGATTCAAACCAGGCCAGGCGCTCCGTGCGCTTGAGCCCGGCCGGTGCGTCGGAAAGCGAGACGGCCTTGCCGGCGCGGATCCAGCATTTTTTGGGGCGCATGAGCTTTTTGCCCTTGGGCGTGATGTCGGACCAGCCGCAGATGGCGAGCGGGTTGACGGGCGCCTTGCCCATCTGGGCGATGAGCGCAAAGCCACCGTGGACCTCGGGCTCGATCTCGCGCGAGCGGATGCGCGTGCCCTCGGGGAAGATCAGGACATCCTCGCCGCGCTGCAGCGCATGCTGAGCGGCGCGCAGGCACTTCATGTCTGCGGTGCCGCGCTCGACGGGGATGCCGCCCACGCGGCTAAAGGCCCAGCGCACGATCTTGGTCTTGGCGAACTCAGACTTAAAGATGGGACGGATGCGGCGACCGCCAAAGAACAGTGCCGTCTCCACGGCCAAGAGCTCGGCCATCGAGGTGTGGTTGCAGATGACTACGCTGCCGCGCCCTTCCTGGCGCTCAAACAGCAGGGCGGCGTCCTCGACCTTCCAGCGCCACATAAGCTTGGAGAAGGCCCAAAGAATCGCCATGACCACGACGACGGTGCCGCGGATGAGTGCCGGGAACTCGGCGTAGGGGGCGTTGTAATAGTCCTCGGGCGTCTGCTTAAACAGGCGCATGGGCTACCTCCTTTGGTTGATGAGGTCCTCGATGATGCGGACGACCTCGTCGATGGTGTGGGCGGTGGAGTCAACGTGCACGGCGTCCTCGGCAGGCACGAGCGGCGCGACCTCGCGGCTGCTGTCGAGTTTGTCGCGCTGCTTGAGGGCGTCGAGGGTCTCGTCGACCTCGGCTTCGAGCTGATCGGCGGTCAACGGCTGGGCGTCGTTTTGGTGGCGCTGCAGCACGCGGCGGCAGGCGCGCTCACGCGGGTCGGCGGTCAGGAAGACCTTGACCTGCGCGTTGGGGAACACGACGGTGCCGATGTCGCGACCCTCGGCCACAATGTCGCGGTCCTCGGCGGCGCGGCGCTGGTGGATGAGCATGGCGGCGCGCACGCCCGGGTAGGCCGAGACCTTGGAGACGTTGGCGTCCACCTGCGGGGTACGAATGGCGGCCGAAGCGTCCTGGCCGTCAATGGTCAGGCGCGTATCCTCCCCGGTGCCGTTGGTAAAGCGAATCTCGATCTGCTCGGCGAGGGCGTCGATGGCCGTCTCGTCGTCCAGATCGATGCCGCGGTCGAGCGCGGCGAAGGTGACGGCACGATACATGGCGCCCGTGTCGAGCTTGTTAAAGCCAAGCTGACGGGCGATCTCCTTGGCGATGGTAGACTTGCCGGAACCGGCGGGGCCGTCGATGGCGACGATCATGCAATGCTTCCTTTCGATGGTTGACGTGCTGGTATGGTTCGCGGGGGCAGGGGCGCGGCGGGTTGCCTAGCCTGTGTAGCGCTCGCGGTAGGTGTTGCGCTTGGGTGCGGAGCCGTGGCTGCCGTGGTGACGCGTGCGGCTGGCGGGCGTGTCTTGAGGCTTGCCGCCGTTGCGCTTGGCGCTCGCCTGCTTGGGCGGGATGCCGCCGGCCTTGAGGATCTGCACCTCGCGGTCGGTGAGCTCGCGCCACGAGCCCTTGGCCACGCCCTCGAGCTCAAGGCCGGCAAAGTTGCAGCGGTGCAGGCGGATCACCGGATGATGAATCTTGCTCAGCATGCGCTTGACCTGGTTTTTGCGGCCCTCGCGGATGATGACCTCCACGGCTGTGGTGCCGGGCTTGACGCCTTGCGGTGCCACGGCCTCTGCCTCGCGTGCGGTGATGACGCGGCAGATTGCCGGCTGGCACAGGCCATCGTCGAGCTCGATCCCACGGCGGAGCGGTTCTAGATCGCGGTCGGACAGCTGCCCGTCCACGAGTGCCTGGTAGGTCTTGTAAACGTGCTTGCTCGGGTGCAGCAGGTCCTGCGACAGGTCGCCGTCGGTGGTAAAGAGCAAAAGGCCTGTGGTGTCGCGGTCCAGACGGCCCACCGGGAAGAGCCCCGGAAAGCGGTCACGCGGGACCAGCTCGGCCACGCAAGGGCGCTCCTGCGGGTCGCTCATGGTGGTGAGGTAGCCGGTCGGCTTGTAGAGCATCAGGTACACGGCGCCCTGGTTGAGCTTGACGGGCATGCCGTCGACCTCGATGTGATCGTGGTCGACATCGACCTTGGTTCCCAGTTCGGTCGCTATCTGGCCGTTGACGGTCACGCGGCCGGCGGTCATCAGGTCCTCCGAGCCGCGGCGGCTCGCCACGCCCGCGCGCGCCAAAAAGCGCTGCAGGCGCATGGTGTGCGGGTAGACGGGCTGGGCGTCGGTCGTGGGTACTGCGTTGCCCATGGCGCGCGTCTCCCCCACTTCGTTAGTCCTCGTCATGAAAATCCTCCGAGGTCTCGTCGACGACCAGGGTCTCCAAGTCCTCGACTGCCTCAACATCTTCAACATCGGTATCGAGCAGTTCGCGCTCTTCGTCCAGGTCATCGGCCTGCTCCTCGAGCGTGGACTGAATGCTGCGGCCGCTCAGGCGCTCGCGGATAAACTGACGCGATTGCTCGTCGGGGGCAAACTGCTCCAGGTCGGGCAGGTCGCGGGTGGAGCGCAGGCCGAACTTTTCCAAGAAGGCGTTGGTCGTGCCGTAAATGATGGCCTGACCGCGCTGGGGGTCGCGGCCGAGCTCGCGCACCAGGCCCTTGTCGACGAGCGACGCGATGACGCCGTCGGAGTTGACGCCGCGGATGCCTTTGACCACTTCGCGCGTGACGGGCTGGTGGTATGCGATGACGGCCAGGGTTTCGAGCGCCGCCTGCGACAGTTTTTGCGTGTCCCAGCTCAGCACGTAGGCCTCGACCACGTCGTGGTAGGCGGGGTGCGTAAACAGGCGCCAGCCACCAGCGACCTCGCGCAGCTGAAAGCCGCGGTTGGCCTCCTCGTACTCAACCTTGAGCTCGGCGAGCAGCGATGCGCACTCGCCCGGGGCGATATCCAGCGCACCTGCCAGCGTGGGTGCGCTCACGGGATCGCTCGACACCAGCAGCAGCGCTTCAAGGGCGCCTTTGAGGCTGTTTGCCTCCAGCGTGGAAAGGGTTGACATGGTTGCCGCTCCTATTCGGTGAGCTCGGGGCCCTCGCCGGGCACGTATGCCTCGGCGCCCTCGACTCGGTTGATGCAGATGGTTCCGAAGATCTCGTCCTGGCTCAGCGTGAGCGAGCCGCGCTTGGCAAGCTCAAGCATGGCCAGGAAGGTGACGACGAGCTGCTCGGTGGTGGCATCGCCGTCCAACAGCTCGCGGAAGGTGCAGGTTTGGTGCGCCATGGTAAAGCGGTCGACTGAGGCCACGGTTAGGTCGAGCGGCACGCGATGCGGCGCCACGTGCTCGGCTTCCAGCAGAAAGGTCTGTCGCTTGCCGTCCAGGTCGGCGCAGATGACGGCGAGACCGCGCAGGGTGATGCCTGCCAGGTAGTCGGGCATGAGCCCCAGGAACTCCGGGTCGGGACCGGCCACACGCGGGTGCATGCGGCTTTCGGCCTGCATGCGGGCACCGAGGGCCGCTGCCGCGCCCTTAAACTGTTTGTAGGCAATCAGGCGCTGGATCAGGACCTCGCGTAAGGCGTCGCCGTCGAGCGTGCTGAGCTCCCCGAGGTCTTCATCGAACTCGTCATCGTCGTCATCTACTTTGCGCGGGGCCTCCTGCGGCACCAGAGAGGCAGCCTTGATGTCCAAAAGGGTTGCCGCGACCAGCAAAAAGTCGCTCGCCACATCCAGGTCCAGCGCCTCGATGCGCTCGGCCTCGGCAAGGTACTGCTCGGCCACCTCGCTGATGGAGATGGCGCCGATATCTACTTTTTGGCGGGTTACCAGCTGCAGCAGCAGGTCGAACGGTCCGCTGTAGACCTGCGTCGACACGCGATACGACATCTTCGACCTCCTTTGACGGCGCCTTCGCGGCGCGGTTTGGGTGCATGTTGCGACCGTTTTTCACGGTCGACCAGTAAGTTTACCCTAGATGCCGGCGATTGCGAAGTCGAGCAGCCGCTCCGCCAGCGGATACACGGTAACGTCGAAATACCGGCCGATCACGTCAATGCCGGTCCACATGGGCAGCAGATATAGCACGATGATAAGTATCGGCATGGCGTATTGCTGCAGACGGTAGTAGTTGGCGAGCGCCTTACCTTTGAGGAATGGGACGATGATCGACGAGCCGTCGAGCGGCGGAATCGGGATGAGATTGAAGAACGCGAGCGACAGGTTGACCACGATGAACGTGGCGCCGAAGTTCATGATCTGTGATGCCACGGCAAAGGACATGCCGGTATAGAGGCTGCCATATGCCGCGTGCATAAGGGCGGCCGCGAGGCACGCGAGTGCGATGTTCGATGCAGGGCCGGCCACGCTCACCAGGACTTCGTCACGCTTGGGGTGCTTGAGGTTGTTGAGGTAGACGGGCACGGGTTTGGCGAAGGCGAACACCGGACCGCCGGCGGCAAGCATGAGTAGCGGCAGGATGATGGTGCCAAACGGGTCGATATGGTTGAGCGGGTTGAGCGAGACGCGTCCGCGCGAACGGGCCGTCTTATCGCCGAGTACCCAGGCCGCCGCGGCGTGTGCGCTCTCGTGGATCACGATGCCCACGATGACGGCGACGGCGCTGGCGAGCAGGTTCATGAGGTAGCTGCTGGACATGGCGCTCCCCTAGCGGACGCGACGCGAGGCGCGTGTGAGCGGGTAGTCAATCACAAACAGGATCACGGCGACGATGGCGTAATCCAGGCGAAACACGCCGCCAAAGGGCGACGTGATGACGCCATAGCCGGCTATGGCGCTCGGCAGTGCGCGTGAAAGCTCGACGACAAAGCCGACGATCTGCAGCTTGGCGGTGAGGCCGCTAAAGCACAGCAGCACGGTCATCGCGCTCATAAAGATGCCGCAGATGCGGCACGCGATGGCGATGATGCTCATCGCCACGGCAGCGGCCTTACGAGAGTTCACGCGCGGTCTCCTCTTCGATCTGGGTAGAAAGCTCCAGCCATTCGTCCTCGAGCTTGGGCAGCTCTTGCTTAAGGCCGTTATATTCCCCCAGCGCGGCGTTGAACTTATCCTGATCGGCATAAAGCTCTTCGCTTGCCATCAATTCCATAAGCTCGTCATAGCGGGCGTGCTTATTGTCGAGCTCCGTCTCGATCTTCTTTAGCTGGTTGCGCACGCCCTTGAGCTTTTTGTTGAGCGCAGCGCGGGCTTGGGCCTCGGCGCGCTTTTGCTCCTTGGTTTTTTTGCCTTCGGCAGGCTTGGAGGCGGCGGGCGCATCGGGCTGGGCGGCGCTGGCTTTGGTGGACTTGGCCGTGGCCGGTGTGCTTTCCCCTGCGGCTTCGGCGGCGGCGCGGGCTGCGAGGTCCTCACGCTTGTAGAGGTAGTAGTCGTAGTCACCGTCGTAGACCGTGACCTTGCCGTCGCGGATGTCGATGATGCGGTTGGCCACGGCACGCACCAGGTGCTCGTCATGGCTGATCAGCACGATGGTGCCGGGGAAGTTTTGCAGGGCATTCTCGAGCATATCCACCGAGTCGATGTCCAGGTGGTTGGTGGGCTCGTCCAGGCACAGGAGCGCCTCGGGGGCCACGAGCATCTTGGCCAGGGCCAGACGCGCTTTTTCACCGCCGGAGAGGACGCGGACCTGCTTCTCGATGGAGTCATTGTCGCTAAACAGGAAGGCGCCCAGCAGGCTGCGCTGCTGCGGCACGGTCCACTTGGGCGTGACGGTGTCGATCTCTTGCAGGACGGTGTTGGATTCGGTCATGCCCTCGAGTGCGTGCTGGGCGTAGTAGGCCACGCCCACGTTGGTGCCCAGGTCGCGGGTGCCGGTGGTGGGAGGCTCCAGGCCGGCAATGATCTTCATGAGGGTGGACTTGCCGGCACCGTTGGGGCCGACGAGCGCCACGTGCTCGCCACGGTAGAGCTTGAGGTCGATATCGCTGTAGATGTGTTTGTTGCCGTAGGACTTGGAGACGCCCTCCAGGCCCACGACCATATCGCCGGAGCGCGGTGGGTCAGGGAACTTAAAGTCGATGTGCTTGTGGCCCTCGGGCAGGATGACGAGCTCCTTTTTGATCTGCTCGATCTTGCGGATGCGCTCCTGGGCCTGGGCTGCCTTGGTGGGCTTGTAGCGGAACTTGTCGACGAAGACCTGCATGTGGGCGATGTCGCGCTCCTGGGCGGCGCGCTTGGCGCGCATCTGCTCAAGATTGTCCTCGCGCTGCTTGAGGTAGCTGCTGTAGTTGCCGGTGTAAGTGGTCACGCGACGGTTTTCGAGCGCGGCGACGTGGTCGACGCAGGCGTCCATGAAGGCGCGGTCGTGGCTGACGATGAGGACGGCGCCGTCGTAGCTGGCGATAAAGCCGCGCAGCCACTGGACGCTCTCGAGGTCCAGGTGGTTAGTGGGTTCGTCCAGGAGCAGCAGGTCGGGATGGCGCAGGAAGAGCTTGGCGAGCGCGATGCGCATCTGCCAGCCGCCCGAGAACTCGGAGCATAGGCGCTCAAAGTCAGTGACCTTAAAGCCCAGGCCGGACAGGATCTTGCGGGCGTTGCTCTCGAGCTCGTAACCGCCCAGATGCTCAAAGCGGTCCTGGACCTGGCCGTACTCGTTGAGGAGGGCGTCGACGTCCTTGCCCTGCTCGGAGAGTTCGGTGATCTGGGCCTGCAGCTCGTTGGCACGCTCGCCCATGCGGCGGATTTCCTTGGCGGCGGCCATGACCTCGGCGAGGATGGTGGTGTCCTTGTGCTCCAGGTTGGTTTCCTGCTCTAGGTAGCCCACCTGGCAGTCCTTTGCGTACTGGACCTGGCCGGAGTCGGGACTGTCGATGCCCATGATGATTTTGAGCATGGTGGTTTTGCCGGCGCCGTTGGGGCCCACGAGCGCGAAGCGCTCGCCGGGGTTGATCTGGAAGGACGCGCCGCTAAAGAGGACGCGTGCGCCGAAGCTTTTTTCGATCTTGTCGACCAGGAGGATCATGCTGCCGCCTTTGACCTTGTGTGCCTATATGAAAAAAGGCCCCAACTTGCGTTGGAGCCTCATTCAATGCTCGGGTGGAGACGAGGGGGATCGAACCCCTGACCTCTTGACTGCCAGTCAAGCGCTCTCCCAGCTGAGCTACGCCCCCGTGCGAAGAAGTACTATACGGGAACTCGAACGCCGATGCAAGGACAATTTCGGAAAAACTTTCCGCGGCGGCATCGCCGCCGCCCCCGCGCTGCGCGCGGGGGCCAATCGTGCTCCCCGGCCCGCCCGTCCTCTCCGGACCCGCGCGCCGCCCGTTTGAGCTCGCGCGGGAGCCCAGCCACCCGGCATCGGGCCTCCCGCGTGCCGCCTGCCCCATTATCGGGACCGTTCGCGAGCCGTCCCGCCCCGTCGCCCCAAAACCAGGCCGGTTTACTACGATGATTCCGGGCTGGCCGACCACGCCGCCGTTTCCGCCAATGTCGCAAGCGCCCTACCTGCGGTTTTGCAAACGGAAAATGAGGCGCGCTCGAGGACTGTCGATCCGTCGTAGTAAACCGGCATAGTTTTGAAATGGTACCGGGCTGACTTCGCCCATAAATGAATTGGAGCCTTGGAATAATGGC
>JAJXHK010000056.1 GCA_021639365.1 Collinsella aerofaciens | reverse complement strand
GCCAAAGGAAGAAACTTCACCAGCAAAAAGACAACGATACCCAGCACAAAGCCAATTTCGCGCTTGGTAATCTTAAACGCCTTCTTTTCCGCTTCCATCTCCCCACCTTTCTTGTTGGGGGCACCCGGCGCCGCGGCGTGTGCCGCTACAGCAAAAGGGAGTGCCCGTTATTGGACACTCCCTACGTTGCGCTGTGTTGTTGCAATACAGTCAAGCGGGATTTTTTGGATGAGAAGCGATCCCCTGGACAAAAACCATCACATCATTCGACGCTTTTCCTCGTTTTCGAGATTTTCATCGAATGTTGTGACGGTTTGGATATGGCAAAGGGACTGTACCTTTGTTACATAGCGAGGGCCGTACGGATGGATGGGTCGCTGAGGGCCTCGCGAAGCCAGGGGGCCAGCTGCTCGGGGCGACCCTGCAGGTAGCCGTCGAGCTCGGACGGGGCCACGCGGCGCACCTCCGAGATCTCCTCTTGGTTGATGCATAGCTCGCCCGGCTCAACATGGGCTGCGAACACCTCGCACCATTCGCACTCGCAGCGGCCGTCGCCGTGGTCCTCACGGTACACCACGTGTCCGAGGTGCTTGAGCTGATCGGGATCGCGCGTAATGCCAAGCTCTTCGTTGATGCGGCGCGCCGTGGCGGCCGCGACGTCTTCCCCGGGGAGCGGATGGCCGGCGCAGCTATCGGCCAGCACCCCGCCCCACAGGCGCTTGAGCGGACTACGGCGACAGAGCAGCAGACGCGCGTCTTCGCCCCGGCCCTCGACTAAAAGCGTCAGAAATGCCTGATGCAGGATGCCCTCGCCGGTATGGGCCTCGATGCGGTCGACGTGGCCGAGCGCCTCGCCGGTCGCGGCATCGACCGCCACGACCTCGGCGCCTGCGCCGCCCTCATCCCAGCCGGCGCGCAGGATGCGCGTGGCGGCTTTCTCGAGCGCGGCGATGAGCTCCTTGGTGGTGTCGAGCACGCGCTGCAGGTCGTCCCCGCTCGCCTGCTCCACATGAAAACCCGTGCTTGCAACGACCGGCACGCCAAAGCGCGTGGCCAGCGCCGCCGCGATATCATGCGCCGGAATCTCGTCGCGATGGCATGGAACGGCCAAGATGCTCACGGTCGCCGTGCGGCCGGGTTCGGGGCGCGGAATGGCCTGCGCCGTGGCGCCCAGGTGCGCGAACTCCGGCGAGCAGGCGTACACCGCCATGCCTCGCGGCGTCACCGTCAACTGGGCCTCGAGCACAAACTTGCCCTCGCCCACTGCAACCTTTGTCGTGTGCATACCCATGGGATCTCCTGTCGCCCGCGATGTACCTGAGACCATTTTCACCTGTATTGCGACTATACAGGCAAGTGCAGCCTGCGACAAAGGGGGCGGGCACCTGACACATTCTGTTAGAGTTGCAGGGATTGAATCCCGCTTATTCATGCGACATTGGAGTGACAACCTTGACCGCCGCAACCACGTCTAAAAGTAAATCAACCGCCGCCGCGCTCTCCCCCGCGCGCACCAAGCTCTGCCTGGCGCTGCTCGTGCTGTTGGGATTCTCGCTCGGCTGCTCCGAGTTCGTGGTCATCGGCATCGAAAGCGACTTGGCGACGGAACTCGGCATACCGCTTGCCACTGCGGGCCAGCTCATCAGCGTTTTTGCACTGGTCTACGCCATCGCGACGCCGGTGCTTGCGCTCAGCACGGGGCGATTCCGCCGCTACCAGCTGCTCGTGTGCTACAGCATCGTCTTTGTGCTCGGCAACCTGGTCATGGCGTTGGCGCCCAACTTCCATGTGCTGTTTATCTCGCGCATTGTCCTGGGATCCGTCTCGGGCGCACTGCTCGCCGTGGGCGTGACGTACATCCCCGAGCTGCTGTCCCCGCAGCAAACTTCGCTTGCCATCTCGGTGGTATATGGTGCGTTTTCCGTGGCAATGGTCTTTGTCACTTCGATCGGCAAGTTCGTGGCCGACACGCTCGATTGGCACGTGGCCATGTACGGCACGCTGACCTTTGCCGTTTTGATCTGCGGAGCGCTCGTGGCGTTTATGCCGCGCGCTGGGCAAACCGACGAGCCTGCCACCTTTCGCGAGCAGGCGGGGCTTCTACGCGAACCAAGCATCATCACCGGCATGCTCATCTTTTTGTTTGGCGTGGGATCGGTCTATGTGTTCTACGGCTACGTGACGCCTTATCTTGAGCAGGTGCTGGGCATGGGCACTGTTCAGGCGAGCACCACGCTTATGGCCTACGGCGTGTTCTGCCTAATCTCGAACATCTTGGGCGGATGGATCGACGCGCGTTTTGGCATGAAGGCACTGCTGGTTACGTTCGCGCTGCAGGCGGCGGCATTGTTTGGGCTGTTTGCCGTGGGCGCTGCCATGCCGCTCGCACTTGTCTTTGTCTTTAGCCTGGCGATGCTCATGTACCTGTTCTCGGTCTCATGCATCACGCACTTTATGGACGTGGCACGCAGCCGCCATCCCAAGTCGATGGTACTCGCAAGTTCGGTTGAGCCCATGGCGTTTAACGTCGGTATCTCGTTTGGCACCGCGGTGGGCGGCGCCGTGGTAAGCAGCATTGGCATTGCGTACGTGGGCGCAGTGGGCGCCGCGTTCTCGCTTGTGGCCTGGGCCCTTACGCTGGTGACGATTAAGCTGGCTCGCTGGGAGCGCAAGCGGGCGAGGGCGTAAGCGCAGATGCGATACTCGAGCTCGATGATGGCGATCGAAAGGAAACCGCATATGCAACGTGTACTGTTTATCTGCTATGGGAATATCTGTCGCTCGACGATGGCTGAGTCGGTGTTTACCGAGCTGGTGCGCCGCGCTGGGCGCGCGGGCGAGTTTGTCATCGATTCTGCAGCGACCTCAACTGAGGAGATCGGCAACCCGCCGCACCACGGTACCGTTGCCAAACTGCGTGAAGTCGGGATTCCTGTCGTTGCCCACCGTGCGCGCCAGGTGCGTCGCGCGGAGTATGGCGACTGGGATCACATTGTCTATATGGATGCTGAGAACGCGCGTGGCCTGCGTCGCATCTTTGGCGACGACCCCGACGGCAAGATTACGCGCTTGCTCGATTGGACCGAGCGCCCCGGCGACGTGGCCGATCCCTGGTACACCGGCAACTTCGACGCCACCTACCGCGATGTGCTCGCCGGCTGCACCGCTATGCTCGAGCAGCTGTAGGTTCGCGGGCGCGCGAGGTGCGCCATTGGCATAAAACGAGCGTGGATTATCTCCCGCATACAAATTGAGCGTGGATTTTCTCCCACTTTGAGCGTTCAAGTGCGCTCTAAACGGGAGAAAATCCACGCTCATTTTCTCGGTGGGAGAAAATCCACGTTCAACTACTCGTCGACGATCTCGGCGAGCCAGACGTTGAGGGTGTCGACCTCGGGGCAGCAGAACTTTGCCGTACCAGGCTCGTTGCCAGGCACGGTTCCGCCATAGCGCAGGATATCGATATAGGGAAAGCCCACATGGCAGGCCATGGAGCACATCTTGCCGCGATCGCGGTCGAAGTCGAACACGTCGCCCGGTTTGTGTCCATGGTGGCAACGGCACGTGCCCAGCTGGTCCACGCAGCTAATGCGAATGCGCGGTCGCTTGCCGCGTGGCACGCCGAGCGGCTTACCTTCGCCCGCGGGCTTGGCGCCGTCCTCGCCGGCGCTACTCATGGTCAATCACATCCAAGCAGGCCTCGATGGGCAGGCCGGCAGACTTGTCCTCCTGGTCGGCATTGCGCTCGATAAGCTCGGCCACCACGCGCATGGCGTCGGCCGTTGCGCGTTGCAGGCTCCAGCCGGCCATCACGCGGCCGACGAGCACCGCCGAGAACGTGTCGCCCGTACCCGGGAAGTAAACTGGGATCAAATCGAAGGGGATCGTAAAGTACTCCCCCGCCACGTGGTCGTAACCGATAACGGCGTTCGTGCCGTCGACCACAGCGCTCGTAATGACCACCGATTTGGCGCCCAGCGCGCGCATGGCGTCCACAAGGACGCGGGCCTCGTCGGGCGTGATGTGATCGGCGATGGGCGTGTCGGTGAGCAGGCAGGCCTCGGTGTAGTTGGGCACTGCATAGTCGGCGCACTCGAGCAGATGCCTCATGAGACCGATCGTGGACTCGGGCACACCGGCATAGAGTTTGCCGTTGTCGCCCATGATGGGATCGACGAACACCTTGGTGCCCTTTTGCGCGCGACGGTGGCAGAAGTCCGAGATGATGCGCGTCTCTTCCTCGGTCACGATAAAGCCGGTCGAGATGGCGTCGAACTCAAAGCCGAGCTCTTCCCAGATGGCAAGACTCTGACGCACGTACTCCGTGGTGTCGTGGATGTAGAACTTGGGATAGTTGAGCGTATCGGAAACGAGCGCCGTCGGCAGGTTATGGATACGGTAACCCATGTGCGAGAGCACCGGCAGCATGGCGGAAAGCGCGACCTTGCCGTAACCGCACATATCGTTGATCAGCAGCAGCTGAGTGTTCTTCATGAGTGTCCCCCTTGGGTCGGGAGCGGCGCAAAGTCGCCACAGTGCGACTAAGTGTAGCGCAGGGAACGCTGCGGACGGAAGCTTGCACCAAAGCCTCGACAAGGAGTGTCCCTAGGTGCCGGCAGAGACGATATGAGCAGGACATAAAAACATTGAGAGCCCCTGCTGCAT
>JAJXHK010000032.1:11284-25298 GCA_021639365.1 Collinsella aerofaciens | reverse complement strand
CCAGGCCCGATTTTGCCTCTTGACAATGTCCTGCTCATATTAAAAGGAACGTCCCTATCTGCCATCTACGCGCTTGGCCATCCAAGCATGGGGCTGGCCCTCGTCTTCGTAGTCCACCGGGGCAATCTGCGCGTAGCCCGCCTTGGCATAGAGCGGCAGCACGTATTCCTGCGCATGCAGCTTAATGAGCCTGGCGCCGGCATCACGCGCGCACGTATCACTGGCCTCGACAATCTTGCTCGCCAGACCACGACGGCGCATCGAGGGCAACACCGCGACGCGTCCCATAATGAAGGTCTCCCCTGCCGCAACGCCTTCGTCCATCTCGCACGCCGGCGACACCGGTGCCTCCGCGTCAGCTACGCGCTCCAGCTCCTCGGGAAACACGCGCGAGCAACCGGCGAGCTCGCCGTCCACGTACAGCGTCACATGGATGCAGCTCGGAGCCTCGTCGATAGCGTCAAACTCATTCTCGTAGCCCTGCTCATCCATAAAAACGACGCGGCGCACCAGCGCCGCGTCTTCAAAGCATCCCGTCTTAAGTTGGATATCCATGGCTGCCCCTTCATTCAATGCGAACGTTAGGGACAGATTTTAGCGAAAATGAGCTCCGCGCACGCTAAACTTCGCGCGAGCCTTCGCCAGGCAATCGTAATGACCCACGTTATGGGCATCGCTCGCGATGAAACTGTACAGGTTCTGATCAAACAGACGCTGTGCCGGCTTTTTCTCGCGACCAAAGCGACCGCCGGCAATAAAGTCCGCCGAAGCCTGCAGCTTGCAGCCCATATCGACCAGACGCTCCGCCACGCTTACATCCTTTTGAACCGCACGATAGCGCTCAGGATGAGCGATGATCACCTGGTAGCCACGGCACTGCAAATCGTAAATCGTGTTCTCGTACTCTCTAAACGCATACGCATCGGCATGCGTCGAAAGCTCGAGCAGAAACTCGTTGGTTCCATCGAAATGCAAGTGCTCCGCAGCATCGATACCAAGCTCAACAAGCTTTCGATGGTTGACCTCGAAGCCCATCTGGAGCGGAAAACCGTCAGCGTTATCACGCAGCAGCTCAAAGGCATCCCACATCTTGTCGTAATCAAAATAGGGATCACGGCAGTGAGGAGTGCAAACGATTCTGGTTACACCGGCCCGCTTGGCAGCCTCGAGCATCGCCAAGCTCTCATCGAGATCGGCGGCGCCGTCGTCTACACCCGGCAAGATATGGCAATGAATGTCACGCATAGGTCAGCCTTAATCAACTAAACGTTTGCTCGGTTGGTGAAGATGCCCTTTTTGGAAGTCCCCTGATCGTCGGAGCCCTTCTTAACCTTCTTACCGTCCTTGGTGTAGTAAGAATAGTAGTACTCGCTGGTCTCGGTCTCGCAGTAGTTCATAACGGTACCGATGAGCTTGACCTTCTCGGACTTCTTAAGCTGGCCGATAGCGTTGAGTGCCTCCTCACGCTTGGTGAAGTCCTCGCGCACCACGAACAGCGTGCCGTCGGTCAGACTTGCGATCTCGGCAGCATCGATGAAGGTGCCGACCGGAGGAGCATCGAAGATGACGTACTGGAACTTGGCGGACAGTGCCTTTACCAGCTTGGCAAAGCGGTGAGAGACGATGATGTCGGCAGGATTGGGAATATGCGGCTCGGCATCGAGGAAGTAGAAGTTCTTCTGACCCGTCTCGACAATTGCCTGGTCAATGGAGATCTGCTCGGAAAGAACCGCATAGAGTCCGCCGCGCGAACGAACGCCGAGCATATCGGAAAGGGACCTGCGGCGCATATCGGCCTCGACCAGGAGCACGGACTTGCCGCTCGTGGCGATTGCCTGAGCAAGGTTAATGGAAACCGTAGACTTGCCCTCGTTGGGAATCGAGGAGGTAACGGTGATGGTGCGAATGGGGTCGTCCACGCTCGCAAAGCGGATGTTGGCCAGAAGGGTCTTGGCGGCATTCTGTACAACGAGCTTATCGGTGTTCTTTGCCTTAGCCATGCCTATTTACCACCTTTCATAGCCGGAATTCGGCCAACAACGGGAATGCCCAGGAGCTCTTCTGCCTCTTCGGCACCGCGGATGCGGGTGTTGAGCATGTCTGCCAAAACGACATAGGCAACTGCGATAAAGATGCCCGCGAGGAACGCGACAGCAACGTACAGCATACGCTTGGGGCCGCTGGGGACTTCGGGAGTCTTAGCCTCGTCGATAACGTTGATGCTCTGGGCAGCGCCGACGTTCTGAGCGACCGTACTCACCGAGCTGGCCATGGCCTTTGCGACCTTAGCCGTCTCCTTGGCATCGGTGCCGGTAACCGAAAGCGTAATGACACGCGTGGTGGTCTCGGAGGAAACAGACACCTTGTAGTCATCCAGGTCAGCAAGGCCCAGCTCATTGGCAGCACCGCTCTTAACGCTATCGCTATCCAGCAGCGTGGCGATATCGTTGGAAAGCATCTGGCTCGCCGAGAGATCGTTGTAGCTCATCTGACCGCTATCGTCGGTTTTGGCGAGAATGTACATGCTCGTCGTCGCGGTGTAGGTGTTGTCCATCGCAACGAAGGACACGATGCCCATGGCGATCGCGCAGACCACCGGAAGGGTGATGACCAGCTTAAGGTGCTTCTTCAGCAGCTGGAACAGTTCGAGAAGGGTCATGCAGCTTGCCTTTCATTTCCCCAGTTCGGATTGACAAAACTGTCCGTATGTTATCGCATCTTTTTACCGAGACCAAACTCTATACATAAGAAACAGGCTCTCCTGTAAAAATGTCGGAAGCAATCGTAAAATTGCACAACAACGCCGCACCCGAAAGTCAAATGCGGCGTCTGCATCAATATCTATGTTGTATCGCTATGCGAATGGCTCGTCCTGCCGTATGGGAAACGTCACCGTAATGGTGGTTCCCACGCCCAACTCGCTCGACAGATCGAGCGTGGCGTGATGATACAGGGCCGCATGCTTGACAATTGCAAGCCCCAGACCGGTTCCGCCGCGCGCCTTGGACCTACTCTTGTCCACGCGATAGAACCGCTCAAATACCTTGCCCTGTTCTTCAGGCGCGATACCGATTCCCGTGTCGGCGACCGCAAGGAACGGATGGCCTTCGTCGTTGGTGCCGCACTGCAGCGTAACCGCACCGCCGGGTCGATTGTAGCGGATGGCGTTGCTCGCCAGATTATAGATGAGCTCGTCAATCAAGCGCGACACGCCTTCGATGACCACAGGCTTGGTCTCATGACTTATCGTCACATTCGCCTGACGGGCGACCTGTTCAAGACGCTGCTCAACCGCGTAGATGGCACGCGAGAGCTCAATAGGCTCCGTGGAACCAATGGGCACCGCCTCGCCCTCAGTTGCACGCTCGGCCTCGTCCAAGTTAGACAGCGTAAGGATATCGTTGACAAGCGCTGCCAAGCGGCCCGCCTCACGATAGATGCGACCGCCAAAGTTGCGCAGGTCGCCCTCGCCCTCGACCATGCCGTTTGCGATGAGCTCGGCATAGCCCGAAATCGCCGTAAGCGGTGTCTTGAGCTCATGGGTGATATTCGCCGTGAACTCGCGGCGCATACGGTCGTTGTCCGCCAGCACCGCCATTTGGCGCTTGAGCTCCTGGCGCTGCGACTCGATACGCTCAAGCATGGGGACCATCTCGGCATAGGCGTGCTCATAGCTACGGCGTGGGTGGTCCAAATCCACCTCTTGCAACGGCGCGATGATGGCACGGGACTCGCGGCGCGCCATAAAAAACGAGAGTACCGCACCCGCTGCTGCGATAAGCAGCATCGGCGCCACCATCGACAGCAAAATCGCCGCAACGCCAGGCTGGGCCTGCGCCAAGCGAACAACCTGGCCGTTATCAAGGGCGACGGCGCGATACAGCATAATCTCGTCGAGCGTAGAGCTTGCGCGCTCCGCGGAACCCGAACCACTCTCAAAGGCCTCGATGACCTCGGGGCGATCGCCATGGTTGGGCAGTGTAGAAGGCGACGCCTCGTTGTCGTAGGCAACCGATCCATCCTTGTTAATCAGCGTGATGCGCAAGTCCTCTCGATCGAGGCTACGCAAGAACGGGATGGGCTCCTGCTGCTCGTCGAGGGCGGCAGCAATGAGCTCGGTTTCTTGCGCCAGGTTGGCACTCGTGGCATCCGCCAAGGTGTTTTGCACAAAGAACGCACCCAGCACCGTAAACGCCACGATAACCGCCATGGCGCAGACAAAGATCGTCACAAAAACGCGGTGCGACAGCGTATGTTTTCCCTGGGGGGCGAAGACCACGGGTTACTCCTCCGATGCGGTGGCCGCGGTGTCGTCACCTTCGGCACCATCACCGGCAGAAGGCTCGGCCAAGCGGTAGCCCACGCCGCGCACGGTCTCGATGGCGCTGGCATGCTCGCCCAGTTTTTGGCGAAGCGTCTGCACGTGCACGTCAACGGTGCGCGAACCGCCGTCGAAGTCCCAGCCCCACACGCTCTGCAGCAACGACTCGCGGGTAAAGACCACGCCGGGCTTGCGCATGAGGTACTCGAGCAGGTCGAACTCGCGCAGGGTGAGCTTAAGCGACTCGCCGGCAACAGTCACCTCACGATGGCTGGGCGAGAGCACAATGTCGCCCACGCTGAGCACATCGCTTGCCTGTTTGACCATGCCGCCGCGACGCAGCAGTGCGCGGCAGCGGCTGGCGAGCTCCATGAGCGAAAACGGCTTAGTCAGGTAATCGTCGGCACCGCCATCGAGCGCCATCACCTTGTCGAGCTCGGTATCCTTGGCGGTAAGCATCATGATGGGCACCGTCGCCGTCAGGCGATCGGCACGCAGTCGACGCATAATCGCCAAGCCATCGGTATCGGGCAGCATGATGTCGAGCAGGACGGCATCGGGTACCCGTCGCGCCACAGCAGCCTTAAACTCACCGTCGCACGAAAAGCCTTCGGCCTCAATCCCCTGCTTGCGCAGCGCATAGACCGTCAAATCCCTGATGTTGTCATCGTCCTCGACGTAATAGATCATGTTGAACCCCTTTGCGGCCGGCATGACCGCATCTTAACCCTAAAGGTACCTTTACTAGATGGTATCAGCCAAAACGCCCCGTCAAATAATCCGCCGTGCGCGGATCGGTCGGATTCTTGAAGAGTTGCGCGGTGGGCGCGTGCTCCACCAGCTCACCCAGCAAAAAGAATGCGA
This sequence comes from Collinsella aerofaciens, assembly GCA_021639365.1. Lineage (GTDB taxonomy): Bacteria > Actinomycetota > Coriobacteriia > Coriobacteriales > Coriobacteriaceae > Collinsella > Collinsella aerofaciens_AH. Next base: position 20,113 of record JAJXHK010000032.1, on the reverse strand, counting down.
CCGAATCGGAGATACGCGCCGCCTGCTGCATATTGTGCGTAACGACCACGAGCGTGCAGGTCTCTTTGAGCTCGCAGGCCAGCTGCTCCACCACCAGCGTCGACACAGGGTCGAGTGCCGAGGTCGGCTCGTCCATCAGCAGAATGTCGGGCTGCACGGCAAGTGCGCGGGCGATGCACAGACGCTGCTGCTGGCCGCCCGAAAGACCCAGACCCGACTCTTTGAGCTTGTCCTTGACCTCATCCCATAGCGCAGCGCGACGCAGGGAGTCCTCGACCAGCTCATCGAGCACGGCGCGGTCGCGCACACCCATACCGCGAGGACCGTAGGCGACGTTGTCGTAGATACTCATGGGAAATGGGTTGGGGCGTTGAAACACCATGCCCACGCGCTGGCGCAAACGGCAGATGTCGTAATCGCCCAGGATATCTTGACCATCGAGCGCAATCTTGCCCTCGATGCGGCAATCCTTGATGCCGTCGTTCATGCGGTTAAAGCAGCGCAGCAACGTGGACTTTCCGCAGCCCGAAGGCCCGATGAACGAGGTGATCTGCTTGTCGCGGATCTTGATATTCACGTCCTTGAGCGCATGGTGGTCGCCATAGAACAGGTCGAGGCCCTCGACATCGATACGCGTCGGCGAGGCGGCAAGATCCTCTGTCGTGGGGCGAGTCGCGTCCCCAACCTCGCGCTCATGCGCGGCCTCGGCCTGCGCTTCCATGAGTTCTTCAAGCTCCGTGGACTCCACAGCCGCAGCAGCCGTCATACCGCATACCTCCATATCGATATCAATTCAGCAGTATCGATAGTAGGAATCGCGGCTCATACGCACGTGAGCACATTGTCAAGTGTTTGTAAGGACACGCTGGCTATGCGGCGGGCAGCTCGATGGTGAATATCGTGTGCTCGGGCGTCGATTCACATGCAACGGTACCGCCGTGCGCGCATACGATCTCCTTGGCGATGGCAAGCCCCAGTCCAGCGCCGCCGCGATTGGTCGCACGCGCCGCATCCAGGCGATAGAACTTCTCAAAGATCACCTTGAGCTTTGCCTCAGGGATGGGATCGCCCTGATTGATAAAGCGCACGCGCACGCCACCGCCGTCCCGGCGTCTGGCCTCGATCGTGATGGTCGAGCCCTCATAGCTATAGGCAATAGCGTTTTTCATGATGTTGTTGAACACGCGAGCCATTTTGTCGCCATCCACGAGCACCGTCAGGTCCTCGCGAATATCAACTTGGACTTCCTTATGCTGCTCGTTGAGGATGGGATAGAACTCGTCAGCCACCTGAGCCAGCAGCAACCCCAGATCAACATAGCCGCGCGTGAGCACGATATCGTGGAAGTCAAAGCGCGTGATATCGAAGAACTCTTCGATGAGCGTATCGAGCCGGTGCGCCTTGTCGAGCGCCACGCCCGTAAAGTGCGCACGTTGCTCAACCGGCAGCTCGGGAGCCTCTTGCAGCAGCGAAAGATAGCCCACCACACTGGCAAGCGGGGTGCGTAGGTCATGTGCCAAGTACGTAACCAGATCGTCCTTGCGATGCGACTCGTCACGCAGAGCTTGCTGCACCTTGCGCTCGCTATCGCGCACGCTGTTGAGTGCGCCCTCGACCTCAAGAAAGTCTCCGTCGATGTTGTCCCACGCATCGGGGTGATCGATCAGGCGATCCTGGATACGGGCGGCAAGCACACGGTCGGCATGCTGTTCCCCCTGTTCATAGCCCTGGTAGTACAGAGCGCGGCCGCAAAAGAACAGGACGCACACGGCAAGTGCCAGCACAAAGCCGAGCATGTTGAACACAAAGCCGGCATCGAACAGCACCGGCCCCTCGATGCTGCCGAGCGCCATGGCACCGATCGCCAGCGTCATGGCCCATGCGGCACCGCCAATCACCACGCAACGACGTACGATTTCAAAGCGATCGATCAGCAAAAAACCGACGAGCAGCACCACCAGAATGCCGACGATGTTGTCAATGCCGATCAGCAGCAGGCTCAGTAAAAAGAGCAGCACCGTCGCGAGCGCGCGATTGTCGACAACTGACCTTACATGCTCAAAAAGTCGATCGGGTACCTCAAACGCCTGCTTATCGTTCTTCGTCATGTCCAAATCCTCACAAACAAGGCGTCTAGCTGCCAACAAACGCCTGATTAGAACCGCGACAACAGCTCTTCGCGGTTGTCAACCAAATACTCGCGAAGGCGCGGAATCGCAAAACGGACCAATCCCCTGCTTGGAGCCTCGATTACCTGACGTCCAATAAGCAGTCTTCGCGTCGCCGTGAGCTGCGTAGGTTCGAGCCCCATGCGCCTTGCGATTGTTCCTGTTCCCGATTTTTCCTCGTCCTGCGTCATGGCGAGCAAGTATTCTATGGCGCGTTGCGGCAGCTCATCGAGCGCGGGAAGCAATACAGCGTCGTCAAAATCCCGATACGCACGCGCGATACCGTTATCACAATCTTTCTCCGTAAGCGTCAGAGACTCCGACGCATGGCGTTTCGCCTCGGCAAACACACCGTATCCGACAAGTTGGATCAGATACGCATAGCCCTGTGTCGCAGAGGCCATCTTATTAATAAGGGCGTCGCTTGCATCGATCCCCTTTTGAGAAAAGGTCTTCTCGAACGAGTCGGCAACTTCCGCAACCGGGATTGCGGCCAGCTCCTCCGCCTTGGCACGGCGCAAGAAGGTCAGGGACCTTCCATTAATGAGATTCATAACACCCGTTGTGATGCCCGCAAACGCGAAAGCGATGTTCTGACGCTCGCGAATCAAATGCTGCACAGCAACCGCGAGTTCGCGGATTTCATCTTCCGAACCATCCTGGATTTCATCGACTGTCACCAACAGTCCGTTGCCCTTTGCGGTCAACCGCGTCGCTGCCTCTGTCAGTACCTCACGAATATCGGGCTGGTCAATAGGTTCGACAAAATCAGCCTGGGCAGAAATTAGCCCCAGATTTGCCCGCAGGCTAACATCAGCTCGGGGCGAGCAGTCACGCAGCGCTCGCCTTATCTTGTCGGTTAAATTGCCGCTCGCCACGACATCAATGACCGTCCATCCATATGTCTTCGCTACGTCTCCAAGCTCGGTAAGCAAGACAGTCTTACCGGAACCGCGGGGCCCCGTAATGCGCATGAGTCGGGCGGGGGCTCCCACGCCCTCTTCAATGCCGTCACAAAAGTCCTGGACAACGCGTTCGCGTCCGACGAGAACGGGCGGTTCAGCGCCGGCTGTCGGCTTGAACGGATTGATCACTGCTCCACCATTAACCATTCGCCACTCCCTATCAGCTGCATCGCGCTTTAGTGAAAATAGTGATTCTAGTGCTTTTAGTGATTTTAGTGTCTTTAGTGCTTTTAGTGCAAATAGTGAAAATAGTGCGATCGCCAAACCATGGGCAGCCCCTACCGTTTGTCCGGTTCTAGCCCTCGCACATGTAGCCGACGCCCCAGACGTTTTTGATAAAGCGCGGCTTTTGTGCGTCGTCGCCGATCTTTTCGCGCAGGTGGCGAATGTGCACCATCACCGTATTGTTGGAGCCGGGCATAAAGTCCTCGTTCCACACTGCGCGGAACAGGTCCTCCACGGCCACCACGCTGCCGCGATGCTCGACCAGATACAGCAAGATTGAATACTCGGTGGGCGTGAGGCGTACCGGTGCACCGTCCACCGTTACGGAACGGGCATCGCGGTTGATCTCCAGGCCGTCGAACTGGATGGTCGGCGACTCGGCCGCCTGCGCACGGCTACCGTAGCTGGTGTAGCGGCGAAGCTGAGCGTGCACGCGCGCGATGAGCTCCAGCGGGCGGAACGGCTTAACCACGTAATCGTCCGCGCCAAGCGAAAGGCCCTCGATCTTGTCTTGCTGGGCATCGCGCGCCGTCAGCATGATCACGGGATAGGTATGGCTGGAACGGATCGTACGCAGCAACTCAAGCCCATCGATATCGGGCAGCATGACATCCAGCAGCGCCAGATCGAACTCCTGCTCCAAGATTGCCTTGGCAGCATCGGCCCCGCTATAGGCGACCTGTACGTCAAAGCCTTCTTTTGTAAGGTAGATACCAACCAAGTCGGCGATGGCCTTTTCGTCATCAACTACCAAAATGCGCTCGTTCATGCGTGCTCCTCTCGCGCTCCATTATGCCCGAGGGGGCGCACGCCACACACAACAAGCGTGGGTGATTAAGTCGGCCTTAAGCACCCTTGTGCCCGTTCGGGCGCGGATGTGGGCCACGCACGCACGCGATGATCGCCGACACCGGTAAACGATATACTCTAGTTCCAGAAGAGACCGTCCCGTCGAAAGCGAAATCTGTGAAGTCCCTCACCTCTTTTGCAAAGCGCTCAGCCCAGCTTGCCGCCGGCTTTGTCTGCGCTATCGCCCTTGCCGCTGGCGTGCCCACCGTCGCCGGCGCCCAAGTGCTCACGACCGACAATGTCTGCGGCAAAACCGCCGATGCGCGCGGCATCACGGCAGAAAACCTGCCCGATATCGATGCGACCAATGCGCTCGTCATGGGCAAAGACGGCACCGTCTACTACGGGCGCGGCGCCGATGAGCAGGTCAAAATCGCCTCGATCACCAAGGTCATGACCGCAATCCTAACCGTCGAGAATTGCAAGATGGACGAGAAGGTCACGGTGAGCAACGCCGCAGCCACCGTGGGCAATTCGACCGCCGGCTTGCTCGAAGGCGACGAGCTTACCGTGGAGCAGGCACTGCGCGGCCTGATGATTCCCTCGGGCAACGACGCCGCCGTCGTGCTCGCCGAATATGTGGGCAAGAAGATCGAGCCTAAGACCAAAGACGCCGAGGCAACCTTTGTGAAGGCCATGAACGAGCGCGCTAAGAAGCTCGGCTGCACCGGTACGCTTTTTGAAAACCCGCATGGTCTGGACTTTGATGAGTGGGCTGGCGATATGCACTCAACCGCACACGACGTAGCGCTGATGATGCAGGAGGCCATGAAAAACGACACGATCCGCGAGGTCGTAGCGAGCAAGGATTCCTGGATCGAGGTCACGGGCGCCGACGGCACCGACCATTCGCATTCCATGGACACGCATAACTATTTGCTGGGCCAAGATGGCAACATTGGCGGCAAGACCGGCACCACCGACGACGCGGGCTACTGCTTCACGAGCGCCTACAACCGCGACGGCGACGAGATCTACACCGTCGTTTTGAACTCCACCACCACCGACCAGCGCTTTACCGATACCGCCACCCTTGCCAACTGGTACTACGGCCACAAGGTGACGGTCGCAATCGCCAACACACAGGAAAAGACCGCCAACGGCAACCCGCTTATGGCGCGCATTGGCCAAACCGACTGGACGGATAAGACGATCGACGCCACACTCGCCGATCCCACGGCGCAAGCGACCGTGTTTTCCCTTGCCGGCGAGGTGACCGAAAAGGTTAGCTACGACGATCTTTCGGGCACGGTGCATGTGGGCGACAAGGTGGGTAGCGTCACGCTCAAGCAGGACGGCACCAAGATCGCCGTCATGGACCTGGTTGCCGACGAGGAAGGCGCAGGGCCGAATCCCATTGAATGGCTGCTCGTGAAGCTCGATCGCTTGGGCCGTCGCATCGACAACCGCCCGCTCACGGCAGAAAGCGAGACCGTCGCCAAGGCTCCTGAGGTGTAGGGCGCAAGAATAATAAGCCCATTGAAAGGAGGCGTCCGAAAGGATGCCTCTTTTTTGAGGGTTCGAATCCCCAGCTAACGCTCTTGAAACTAAAAAAGGGCCCCAAATGGAACCCTTCTTTAAATTTAAACTGGCGGAGAGCTGGGGATGTCCGGGCATGCTACGCATGCCCTCCGGCTTCAAAGCCTGGCGGCTTTTCGCCCACGGGCTACAAACGCTTTCGCGTTTGCTTAACGCCCGTGCCCTCTCGGGTTCGAATCCCCAGCTTACGTTCTTGATAGCAAAAAGGGCCCCGAATGGAGCCCTTCTTTCAATTCATACTGGCGGAGAGCTGGGGATTCGAACCCCAGATGCCCTTTTGGGGCATACTCGCTTAGCAGGCGAGCACCTTCGGCCTCTCGGTCAGCTCTCCGTAACAGCCGTTCTATAGTAACCAAACAGCCAAGGATGGGCAAGAGGAAATTTTCTAATTGCCTAGCAGCCTTTCCTTCTTGAAAGCTTCGCCTACCCCAGCGAGCGGTTGAGGGAGCCGAGCTCGTCATTGCCCATGGTGCGCCACATTTGGAAGATACAACCGCGCGCCAGGAAAAAGAAACCGTTGTCGACCAGTTGCACAGCGGCATCTGCCAGCTGATTCGCCACGGCGGACACTGGCGGCAGCTCTAGTCCAGCCTTGTGGATGGTCTCGACCGCTTCCTCGAACGTCGGAGGCTCGCTGACGCCCATCTCGTTCATAAGGCCCTGCATTTCTTCCAGCGCGCTGCTGCCCGACTCCTCGCCGCGCGGCACCAGACGGTAACAAGCCAGCGCCAGGTCGAGCTGATCGCAATTCCAATAGGCAAACGCCAAGCGATAGAACAGGTAACCGATTGCAGAACGATCGCTGGCAATACGTAGGCCGTGGCGCGCCACCTCGATAATCTCGTCAAAGCGCTCCAGACGCGCAAGCACGTTGATGAGCGCAAAGTGCGACTGCATGGACGAGCGCGCCAGATCGTAAAGATGGCGCACCTCGGGCAGTGCTCGTTCAAAGTCCTCTTGCTCGGCGTAAAAGCTGCAGATCTCGTGCTGGGCAAAGTACAGCGCATCGGGCGCACGAAGGATTCGCACAGAGCGGTCTTCTTCCAACACCGGTAGCACCATGCGCACCAGCTGGTTATCGCAAAACTGCGTTTGAACCGGACCTGTCGCCAAAAGCTCGGCGACGGCGCACTTGGCCTCCAACTCCTCGACAAGACGGGAAAAGCCTTCAAAAGCACCTGTACGGTCGACTTTTGCCTGCTCGCGCAATTCAACAACACGGGCCACGTATGGGTCGTCGTCCTCTTCCATGACCTCCAACTCATCAGCCGTATCGGCAAGCAGCAGATCGCGCAGCGCCGGCGGCAGCGTGCGATGGTCATCACGCGGACGAGCATGAACCTCCGCAGGCTCAATCGTCTCCGGAGCGGTTGACTCATACGCCTCAAGCACACGCTTGCACGGCATATCGTCCATGTCCATGCTCTCAAGATCCTTGGCGACAGACACGCAATCGGCCAGATAGGCCGCGCGCCCAAAGAAATATGTTGCGACAACGCGCTCGCCCTGCCCACTGTCGGGAGCAGCAATCTGCACATAGCAGCGCGTGATGCAGGCGCCCGCGGCAAAGCACGCTGCCGCAAGCGTGAGTGCCACGCGCGCATCGTGCTCCGCGGCCCAGATTGCGCGCGTGTCTTCGTCCAGCTCGCGCCAGGCGTCATCTTGAGCGTCGTATTCACGTTGCGGCATAGCATCCACGACAGAGTGCCCAAACCGAACGAGCATAATCCCCTCGGCAACGTTTGCCCGATAGGTATAGTCGAGCCGTGTGACCACGTTTAGTGCCTCGACAATACGCGCGAAGCGGGTACGCACATCCCACTCACCGCCCGGCTGGCACGAAACCGTTCCCGGTTTGGCCCACGGGTTATCGCTCGAGGCCGTATCGAGCAGTCGGGGAACATCGTTGGTCGTCTTAGCGATATGCCACGAATCAAAGAGCGCACAGCCCTCAAGGCTCGGCGACGAGGCCGCGGGGGCCAATCCAGCCCCAATGCGCTCAAGGATGCCGGAGAGGCGGTTGAGACGGCACTCGATGGCGAGCAGCGTGTCAATCTCGTCCTGGTCTAGCAGACTACGATCAAAATTGAGATAGAAAAGCTTTGAGCGATCGATGCGAGCCAGGCTCATCTCGGACTTAGCGGCGATGGTGCGCAAGCGGGGCAAGTCAATTTCACTCATAAGGGCGGCGGCATAGCGCTCGATACCGCTCGGATTCTCGGCATGGTCAACGCGGTAGAGCAGCGTCTCGATAGCGTCAGGTAGCGGTGTCGTGTTAAAGCCCAAAAACACCTCGACCGGCTCGGGCAACTTTACGAGCTTGATCTTGTCGACAACGTTTTGCATACCCTCGTCGAGTCCGTCGGCGTCCGCTGTGCTCGCAATGGTATTTTCGGAGTCAGCGAATATCACGTAGCGCAGGAACATCGATGCCATGAACTCACCGTAAGGAAGGGAGCGGGCCGAATTCCATGTCTCGTGATCGGACTGTTCGCGCATGGGACCTTCGGGAGAGCCGACGGTTCGCGCGCACGCGCGCATCGTGCCGTTTGCTCCCCTCACCATAATCTCACCAATACCGGAGTCCGACTCGTCAAGGACCAGTTCCATGTCGGGATCGTTGGGCAGCGGAGCCTCGCTGACGGGGCGGTCCACCTTGTACACCTCACCCGAAACGCTTACGTAGCCCAAAAGCGACACATGGCTTTTGCCAACGAATTCGACGACATAACAAGATTCATGCTGATCCTCGCCAAAGAGTTTCCAGACCACGCCATATGAGCGTCCCGCAGGCTGCTCGGGCATCGCCGGAAAGCGCTTCTTGGGATCGAGAAACCTGAGCTTGTATGTCGGACGCTCTGCCACGGAATATCACCCTGATCGGTCGCTTGAAGAAGGAGTGGTCGCGAATAAGTCGCGACATCTACTCGGAATCTTACACGAGTCGACAGGAAATCGTCCCTTTGGACGAAAGCACTCAAGCTGGCGCAAAAGAAAAGCCCCCGTTGCCGGGAGCTTTAATCTCAAATGGTGCGGCGTATAGGATTCCGCGCATCCGCTTCGCGGATCCGCACCGGCTTCGC
>JAJXHK010000032.1:0-11184 GCA_021639365.1 Collinsella aerofaciens | reverse complement strand
GGTTCGAATCCGTGCGGTGCCGGCGTAAAAGAAAAGCCCCCGTTGCCGGAGGCTTTCGATTTCAATTGGTGCGGCGTATAGGATTCCGCGCATCCGCTTCGCGGATCCGCACCGGCTTCGCCCGCCTGCCGGCGTGCTCGCCCGCGGGCTAAAAACGCTCCGCGTTTTCTTTACGCCCGCGCCTCGACCGAGATTCGAATCCATGGGATACCGCCATAAAAGAAAAGCCCCCGTTGCCGGAGGCTTCAAGTTCAATTGGTGCGGCGTATAGGATTCGAACCTATGACGTTCTGATTCGTAGTCAGACCCTCTATCCAGCTGAGGTAACGCCGCAGCGCAAGACATATAAAACCACTTTAGCTTATTGGAGTCAAGCACAATCTCAAACTTTTTTGTGAAACGCAGTTTTGTCATGCTGCTCCGCACATACCGACGTTCCCCGTACGATCGATTGGCTTTTCGATCACGTCAAACTTAGCATCAAGTTCCCTCAGGAGCGATCTCACCCGCTGGGCACAGTCATAATCGGCAAACGAGATGCTCAGCATGCGCGCGACCTGGTTGGAAGTCCCAACTCCATAGAAGTGCTCCAGCGCCACAAGCCCCTCGTGCGTCACAAAGGTCTCGACCACATGCGGCGACTCCTCAAAGCACCATTGGGTCAACGGGCCCTCGCTCGCCTGCCGAACCACCAGGCCACCCATGCCAGACGGCTCACACGTTACAAGCAGGTACTCCCCGCCCTCGTCGCTCTCAAACAAAACCACCCGATCATCAAACAACTCCATCGCGTCCCCTTTCTCTCGCTCTTATTTAGCAAAAGCATAGCAGGTAGATGGCTGTATACAGAACAGTTGTTCGTGTGTTTTCTATTGAGCTGTCCGCACGGCATGGTATGGACCTGCGCACGAAATAGGGCGCCCCCGAAGGAGCGCCCTTGCATATCCCCTATGCAGCCAACTTACGCGACCGGCTCGATCTTCTCGAGACCGCCCATGTAAGGACGCAGGACCTCGGGGATCGTGATGGTGCCGTCGGCGTTCTGGTAGTTCTCCAGAATGGCGGCCATGGTGCGGCCGGCCGGCAGGCCGGAACCGTTGAGAGTGTGCAGGTAGCGCGAACCCTTGAAGTTCTCGGGGTCGCGATACTTGATGTTGGCGCGGCGAGCCTGGAAGTCACCGCAGTTGGAGCAGGAGCTGATCTCCTTGTAGGCGTTGTAGCTCGGCAGCCAGACCTCGACGTCGTAGGTCTGACGGGCAGAGAAGCCCAAGTCGCCGGTGCACAGGCTAATCACGCGATACGGAAGGCCCAGCTGCTGCAGCAGGTACTCGGCCTCGGCGGTCATGCTCTCGAGCTCCTCGTCGGACTCCTCCGGCTTAGCGAACTTGACCATCTCGACCTTGTCGAACTCGTGCTGACGGATGATGCCGCGGGTGTCGCGACCGGCGGAACCGGCCTCCTCGCGGAAGCAGGGGGTGAAGGCGGTGTAGCGGCGCGGCAGGGTGTCGGCGTCGAGGACCTCGCCGGCGTGCAGGTTGGTGAGCACGACCTCGGCGGTGGGGATCAGGAAGTTGTCGCCCGAGACGTGGTAGGCGTCGTCCTCGAACTTGGGCAGCTGACCCGTGCCAAACATGGTCTGACGCTTGACGACGATGGGCGGCCACCACTCCTTAAAACCACGGCTGGTGTGCGTATCGAGGAAGAAGTTGATGAGGGCGCGCTCCAGGCGGGCGCCAGCGCCACCGAGAACGGTAAAACGGCTGCCGGAGAGCTTGTTGCCGCGCTCGAAGTCGAGGATGTCCAGATCGGTGCCCAGATCCCAGTGCGGCTTAAAGTCGAAGTCGAACTCGCGCGGGGTGCCCCAACGACGGCGCTCAATGTTCTCGTCCTCGTCCTTGCCGTACGGCGTGGCCTCGCAAGGAATGTTGGGCAGGTGAGCCATGAAGTCGTACTGCTCCTGCTCGAGGGCGGTACGGCGCTCGGCCAGACCGTCAATCTTCTCGTTGACGGCGCGCACGGCCTCCTTGGCGGCCTCGGCCTCGTCCTTCTTGCCCTCCTTCATTAGAGCGCCGATCTTTTTGGACTCGGCGTTGCGCGTGGCCTGAAGCTCCTCGACCTCGGTGATGACGGCACGACGCTCGTCGTCGAGCTCAAAGAACTTCTCGCGATCCCAAGACGTCTGGCGGTTAGCCATGGCGACATCGATGGCATCGGGGTTCTCGCGAACAAACTTGATATCAAGCATTAGATCCTCCGGCGATATACATTCCATTTAGGTTGCAACCTTGTACATGTATGGGCAAGTATATACTTATGAGCGTTTACGACCCAACTCAACTACGCAAGAAGGCACCCAATGGACGCAGTTTTTTCCTTTTTGTTTGGCACCCGCACCGGTTTTGCCATCCTTTTCGCCGGCGGCATCCTGCTGTTTGCGATTATTGCCTTTGTAATGGAGAAGCGCACCCATAAGATGTATGTCGACCGCGGCCCCAAGTCCGAGGACGAAGAAGACAGCTTCTGGGACTAACCTGCCAAAAAGGGACAGGTTTATTTTGGTCGGTTTTATCTGGGCAAACGCAAGTGCCCCGCAACTGGAATTGAGCCAGTTGCGGGGCACTTTTCGCTAAAAGGACAAAACCGCAGGAAAAACCTGCCAAAATAAACTGTCCCTTTTTTGGTCGGTTTTACTGGAGGGTTGCGTCGATTGCCTTGACCAGGGCGCTGCGCATGCCGGCGTCCTCGAGCGCAACGACGCCCTTGATGGTGGCACCACCGGGCGAGCATACGGCATCCTTCATCGCCGCAGGATGCTGGCCAGTTGCAAGCTGCAGCTTTGCCGTACCCAGCACCATCTGGCTCACAATGCGATAAGCATCCGCACGCGGAATACCGTGCTTGACCGCCGCATCGCCCAGGGCCTCGATTGCCATGGCGACAAACGCCGGAGCGCAACCACCCACCGTGCCGCCCACAAACAGCAGGCTTGTGTCGAGCTCGACGACAGCGCCAAGCTTACCGAGCAGGTCGAGCACCACAGCACGCTGCTCGTCGTTAAGCGTCGAAGCCTTCTCGCAGGCGATGACGCCCTCGCCCACCGAAACCGGCGTGTTGGGCACCGTCGAGATATGCGCGACGCCCGGCAGGACCTGCTCCCACTTGGCACTGTCCCAGGTCCAGGCAACCGACAGAACGACCTTTTTGGCAAGAGCATCCTTGAGCGGGGCGAATACCTTCTCGATCATGTACGGTTTGACCGCAGCGACCACGATATCGGATGCGGCGACAACCTCGGCGGCATCGTGGCAGGCGACCATGCCGCGCGCCTCGCAGCGCTCAACCAGTGCGTCGTAGCGACCCGCGCAGGCGCACATGTCGCTCGCAGCTACACCGGCAGCGATCCAGCCATCGGCCATAGCGCTCGCCATATTGCCAAAACCGACAAATCCAATCTTCATATCTCATAGTCCTTTCAGACACATTCCTCAAAACGAAAGGTATTGTCCCACGCCATTGTTTCGTATTGCCGACCTATTTGTGATACGGCTCGCCACGACTGATCTTGCAGGCACGGTAAATCTGCTCTAGCAGCACCACACGCGCCAGGTTATGCGGCAAGGTAATGCGTCCGAAGCTGAGCATCTCGTCGGCGCGGGCGCGCACCTCATCACTCACGCCGTCCGAACCGCCGATTACAAAGGCAATGTCGCTGCTGCCTCGCAGCATAAGATCGTCGAGCCGCGCCGAGAGCTCCTCACTCGAACGCTCCTTGCCCTCGATAGCCAGCAGGATCACATGCGCCCGAGATGGCAAGGCGGCAAGAATCGCCGCCCCCTCCTTGTCGCGCGCGGCATCCACGCCGCCCGCCTTAGCCGGGTCGATATCGGCCACCTCGCGGATATCCACCTTGGCATAGGCACCTAGGCGCTTGGTGTACTCAGCGCACGCGTCCTTCCAAAAGCGCTCCTTGAGCTTACCGACGCAAACGACGGTGTATTTCACGCGCGCCTACTCCTTCGAATCGTTTTGAACTTTGCCGGCAGTCAGCATCTGCTCGAACATCGAGGCCGACTGCGAGAAATCGCCTGGCAGCACGACCGTCGAGGTTTTACCCGTGCGAGCGAACTCCGTCATCATCTCGGACCACTGCGTAAACATAAACAGCTGGTTGGCCTCATCGTTACCGACGCCCGTCTCCTGGATAATCTCGAGCGAATCCTTGATGCCCAGCGCGATGGCCTTGCGCTGGTTGGCGATGCCTTCGCCTGCCTTTTCCATCGCCTCGGCCTCGGCGGTCGCCTCGGTGACGCGCTTGATGCGGTCGGCCTCGGCGAGCTCCTGCGCGGCAGCGCGCTTGCGCTGGGCGGCGTTGATGTCGTTCATGGAGTTCTCAACCTCGGTCGGCAGTGCGATTTTGGTGATGAGCGTCGACACAAGGGTGAAGCCGTAGGCGGCCATCTGCTCGGAAACGGTAGCGTTGACATCCTTGGCGATGTCATCCTTCTTGGCAAAGACCTCATCGAGTGTGTAGACGGGGATGGAGGAGCGCAGGGCATCGGTGATGAAGTCGCGCATCTGGTCGACGGGCTCCTGCAGCATGTAGTAGCTCTTGTAGATGCCCGAATCTGCCGGGCCGGCGCCCATGTCGTAGCTCACGTGGTACTGAGCGGAGACCTCAAGGCCGATGGTCACGTTGTCCTGGGTCTTAACGTCGATGCCAAAACCGTTTTTCATGGTGCGCAGGCTCACCGTGGCGGCCTTGCGGTCGATCACGGGCACCTTCACGTGGAAGCCCGCGTTGACGATACGATTGAACTTACCCAAGCGCTCGATGATCACAGCGTGCTGCTGCTCAACGACGTAGCAGGCGTTGGGGACCAGCAGCAACAGGATGATGATGGGAATCAAAAGGCTGGTAAGGGCGGCGATGATACCGGAAAACAGCATGGTCTCTCCTCTGATAGGAACACGTTGGCATTAGGATACCCGCACGAAGCAGCAACGTGACATCAACAAGAGGCCCATAACAAAAAGCTCCCATTGCTGGGAGCTCTTTCAATCAATGGTGCGGGCGAAAGGACGTCCGCGTATCCGCTTCGCGGATCCGCACCGGCTTCGGCCGCCTGCCGGCGTCCTCGCCAGCTCGCTAAAAACGCTCCGCGTTTTCTTTACGCTCGCTCCTTCACAGGTTCAAGTCCCTGTGATGGGCCCATAACAAAAAAGCTCCCATTGCTGGGAGCTCTTTAATTTAATGGTGCGGGCGAAAGGACTTGAACCTTCATGGGGTTGCCCCCATACGGACCTGAACCGTACGCGTCTGCCAATTCCGCCACGCCCGCGTGCAGGAATTAGAATAACGGAGCGCCAGCACGAACGCAAGAACTATTTTTGAAAAAGTTTGCAGGCATTCTCCCAAGCGGCTTGCACGATTGTTTCGGCGTCCTCACCCGTGCGATCGACACGGTCGTTAACCAGCGCGTTTGCCGTAATGGAGATCATTGCGGGCTCGCATTCAAGACCGCGGATGGGCTCCGGAGCCATATACGGGCAATCCGTCTCGAACAAAATTCGATCGAGTGGGGTTGCCGCGAATGCCTCGCGCACGTCGTCGTTGCGCTTAAAGGTAGCCGCACCACCATAGGCGATATAGCAGCCCAGCTCCACAAAGCGCTCCATCGTGGCGCGGTCCTCGCCAAAACAGTGCAGCACACAACCGGCCTGGGGCACGCCCACCTCACGAAGCACGTTGTACGCATCAACGTGCGAGGTGCGCTCCCCATCCGAGTCCTCGTGACGCAGATGCAGCTCCACCGGCACGTTACGGCACACGGCAAGCTCGAGCTGGCGCGTCATGCAGTCAATCTGCACGTTATGGGGTGCCGGCGCGATATCGTCGTCATAGTCCATGTGGTAGTCCAGGCCGATTTCGCCAATACCGGCGCATAAGGGGTCATCGAGTGCGGCAACGACCTGCGCGTGAACGTCGTCGGTATAGTCCGACGCACCATACGGATGCACGCCGGCAAGATACTTGATCTGCGGGATATCCTGCATCGGCAGAATTTCGCGCACGAGCCAGTCGCTATAGTCCGTCACGCTGCGTTTGTCAGCGATGGGGTCGAACATCGTCACCAACAGGTCGACGCCCGCGGCTTTGGCGCGCACGAGCGTCTCGGGCACTTCTTTGCCCCAAAACGAAAGCAGATGCGCATGCGTGTCGGCAAGCGGCGCCAAGGGCACGGGACAAGCAACCGTCTTCTTTTTCTTGGTAAACGTCACGCGTTCGGCATTAAGCGTCATGGATTAGCTCCTGGGCCAGGCGGACAAAGTCGGCAACATCAAGCGTTTCGGCGCGCGTGGTGGATGCGATACCGCAAGCCTCAAAGGCGGCATCGAGCACGTCCTTGGCAAAGCCGTTGGCGCTCATGGAGTTGCGAATGGTCTTGCGACGCTGAGCAAATGCAGCATCAATCACGCGGGCCACAAACTCGCGGTCGAGTCCTTCGGGCACCACGCCGTCAACACGGTCGATACGCACGACGGCCGAGTCCACGTGCGGCGCCGGCATAAAGCAACGCGGCGGCACCTCAAAGCGACCCGTCACCTGCGCATACAGGCCGAGCTTTGCCGTATAGCCGCCATAGGTCTTGTTGCCCGGCACTGCAGCAATGCGATCGGCAACCTCCTTTTGCACCATGACCACGGCACGCTTGAGCGCGGGCATCGTCTGAAAAAACTGCAAGATGATCGTCGCCGCCACGTTATAGGGCAAGTTCGCGACAAATACCGTCGGCTCACCGCCGGCGGCCTGCTCAATCTGCTCCGGGCCCACCTTAAGCGCGTCACCCATGATAAAGCGGAAGTTGGCGTAGTCGGCGGCGTGAGCATCGAGCACCGGCTCGAGCTCGGGATCGGCCTCGATCGACGTAACGCACGCCGCCTCCTGCAGCAGGGCCAACGTCAGCGTGCCGCAACCCGGGCCGACCTCGAGCACGCGCTCATCGCCCGCAAGCTCAGCGAGCTCACAGATACGTTCGATCACATGGTTGTCGATCAGGAAGTTTTGGCCCAGGCGATGCTTGGTCGCAAGGCCAAACTCCTCTAGCAGCTCCCTAGTTGCCGTGGGGTTTGCCAAAGGCGAAGTTGTCATGGTTGCCTCCTTAACATGGTGGCTGCATCGTAAAGTAAAAGGGCATGGACCGTTGCGGCCATGCCCTTACCGTTACACAGCAAATTGCCGATATGGCACTCGCGCGACGTCTTAGCCCAGGCGCGGGAACAGCGGGTCGCCCTTCTCGACGGGCTGACCGCCGGCAAGCAAGCCCCAGGCGCAGATGCCCTTGAGGTCGTCGCTCGCGGCCTCGTCCTCGCAAGACAGGCGACGCAGAGCCTCGGCAGAAGTCTGGGGCATGAGCGGCATCAGCAGGTGGGCGGCGATGCGGATGGCCTCGAGCAGGTTGTAGATCACAAATGCCAGCTCGTCAGCCTTGGCCTCGTCCTTGGCAAGCGCCCAGGGCTCGGAGTCCTCGATGTAGTGGTTGGCGGCATGGATGAGCTCCATGACCTCATCCTTGGCTCCACCGTAATCGAGCACGTCCATCTTGGCCATGTAGCGCTCGACCAAACCGTCGGCAATCTTTGCCAGCGGGTTATCGAACGCGTCGGCAGACGCCGGTTTAGCCGGGGCGCAGCCGTCAAAGTACTTTGCGCTCATGTTGAGCGAGCGCGAGATGAGGTTGCCCCAGCTGTTGGCCAGATCGGCGTTGTAGACCTGCTCCATGCGATCGAAGCTGATGGCGCCGTCGGTGCCGGGGACCACGTCGGTCATAAAGTAATAGCGGTAGCCCTCGACGCCCAGCATGTCGATAACATCCTGCGGAGCGATGGCGTTGCCGCGGCTCTTGGACATCTTCTCGGCCTTACCGGTCTCGGCATTGCGCACGGTCAGGAAGCCGTGGGCAAAGACGTGCTCGGGCAGGGCCTCGCCGATGGCCATGAGCATGGCGGGCCAAATGACGCAGTGGAAGCGGATGATGTCCTTACCCACAATATGGAACTGCGCGGGCCAGCGATAGGCCAGCTCGGCACGGGCCTCGTCGGTGTCGACACCGTAGCCGACGGCAGTCATATAGTTGAGCAGCGCATCGAACCACACGTAGGTCACGTGACCCTCGTCAAACGGGACCTGAATGCCCCAGTCAAAGCTCGTACGGCTCACGGAAAGGTCGTTGAGGCCGCCCTCGACAAAGCTGCGCACCTCGTTCATACGGAACGCAGGCTCAACAAAGTCGGGGTGCTCGTCATAGAGCTTGAGCAGCTTGTCCTGGAAGGCGGAGAGCTTAAAGAAGTAGGACTCCTCCTGCACGCGCTCGAGCGGACGGTGGCAATCGGGGCACAGGTGCTGGCCGACGCTACCGTACTCTTCGTCACCCTTCTGGACCTGCGTATCGGTAAAGTAGGTCTCGTCGGGCACGCAGTACCAGCCGTCATAGCTGCCCTTATACAGGTAGCCAGACTCCTTCATGCGCTCCCACAGATACTGCACGGCGTGATGCTGGCGCGGCTCGGTGGTGCGAATGAAGTCGTCGTTGGAGATCTCGAGCTTGCTCCAAAGCTCCTTGAAGTGCGGAGCCTGGCTGTCGGTCCACTCCTGCGGCGTCATGTTGTGCTTGGCAGCGGCCTCGGCGACCTTCTCGCCGTGCTCGTCCATGCCAGTCAGGAACTTGACGTTATAGCCGGCAGAGCGACGATAGCGAGCCTGAACGTCGGCGATGATGGTGGAATAAGCCGTGCCCAGGTGCGGATCGGCGTTGACGTAGTAGATGGGCGTCGTGATAAAGAACGAAGGCTTGCTTTGATCCATGGGGTTTGTCCTCCAGAAAAACGTTGCATACAGGGGATGATTCTAGCGCAAGGGCTGGATATCCTCCATCTATTGCATATCGAGCACCATGGCATAGACATCACGCTTGCGGCGCGAATACTTCTGAGACAGGCGCTTGGCCACCGCAGAGGCGGGCTCCCCCTCCTCGAGCGCGGCGCGGATATCCTCGCGCAGGGCCTCGTCGGGATCCGCTGCTGCAGCGCCAACCGGCACGATGCCGGCCTCCTCGTCCTCGCTCGGCGGCGCAATGACCAGCGCAATCTCGCCCTTTACCTCGCCGCGAGCACGCAGCTCCTCGGCAAGCTGGGCAGCGGGCCCGCGCAAGACCTCCTCGTGCAGCTTGGTGAGTTCGCGGCAGACGGCAAGCTCACGCTGGGGAAAGACCTCCGCCACGGCCTCGAGCGTCGCCACGATGCGATGTGGAGACTCGTAGAAGATGAGTGCGCCGGGCACCACGGCAAGGCGCTGCAAACGGCGCACACGGTCGCCGTGCTTTCGGCCCAAAAAGCCCTCGAAGAAAAAATGCTCGCAGGGAATGCCGGACGAAACAAGCGCCGTGACGCAAGCAGAGGGCCCGGGAATAACTTCGACGGGCACATCGGCCTCACGCGCCGCCTCGACCAGCGCCTGGCCGGGATCGGACACACTCGGCATGCCGGCGTCCGAGGCAAAGGCGAGGGTCTCCCCCGCCAGCAGACGGTCGACCAGGCCGGCAGCGCGGCTAGCGATCACATTCTCGTCGCAACGGACAAGCGGCTTGGAAATGCCCAGGTGCATCAGCAGCTTTGACGTCACGCGCGTGTCCTCGCAGCAGATGGCATCGGCGGCGGCAAACGCCTCGCCAACGCGCGGGGACAGGTCGCCCAGGTTGCCGATGGGCGTGCCGACCACATAGAGTTTGCCCGTATGGGCGCTGTTTTGCGTCATATCAACCTATTCAATCATGCCGCGCTCGAGCGTACCGAGCGCCGCGCGGGCGTCCCATGCTGCAATGCGCTTCTCGGTCTTCCACGTTTGGAAGAACCAACCGGCAGCCGGCGCAAACGAAGCCAGCTGGTTGGCGATGAACACGCGCTCGTAGGCATTGCGGCCCTCGGGCGTAACCGACGAGTTGGCAAAAATCGCCGCACCCGACCATTCGCCCACCAGCACGGGGAACCCAGTCGAAATCGCTTCTTTGAGCTCGCGCTTGTTACGCGAAATCGCCGTCGTCAGCCCGCGAGGGCTCGTGATGTCGAGCGCATACTCGTCGCGGTAATGGTACAGGTGAAGGTCCATGTAGACGTTCTTGTACTTGGCGCCGCGCATAAAATGCTTCCACTCGCTGGGATGCCCCGACGACGAGAAGACGACGATTTTATCCTCGGGCATATACGAACGGACGAGCTCGTAGGCATCGCGATAGAAATTGCGCAGGTAGTGAGCAGGAATGCCATCCGTCATGGTGAAGAGGCTCTTGCGAACGCTCATCTGCGGCGTGTCCAGCAGCTCAATGCCCAGCAGGCTCTCGGCCTCGCCATAGCGATCGGCCAAGCGCTCAAGCACGTCGAGTGCGACATGACGGCCGTTGGTGGACGAATGCCACTCGGCGACAGCCTCCGGCGTGGTGGGTGAATCGTTGGAATCGCCCTGGCCACCGGGCACAGTTGCCAGATCGAGCAGCACGCGGATGTCGTACTTGGCAGCCCACTCAATCGCGCGGTCGATGTAATCGACAACCGATATGTAGGAGGCATCGGACTCCTGTGAGCCAAAGGCATACCAGGGCACCGGCAGACGCACGGCATTGAGACCGATCTGCGCCATGCGACGAAAATCGTCCTCGCTCACAAACGTCTCGTAATGGCGGCGCATGCGCTCGTTATAGGCGGCGGTACCCATGGCCTCCTGTAGCTCGGCCGCGTTGGATGCACCGGTCGCCGCATACAGCGACGGGGTCACCCAAGGCTCGGGAATAAACCAGCCAGAGAGATTAACGCCGAGTATCCTCTCCATCACTGCCCCCTTCGGATCATGCAGGTCGAACCCGCATCGTATTGCATAGGATAAGTATCGTTTTGAGTATACCCGCGTGTGCGGACAGGCGACCGAACGGTCTGTAAAGTGACGCGAAAGTGGGAGGAATGTCTGGGGCGGGCGGGCTCGGAATGGTGCGACGAGGTGTGTACGCGCGCCGGAGGCAGGCACCGGAAAGTGTGTCCCGTTCTGAGCCCTTATTCTGGGACGCAGTTTCCGCAGAACCCTACATAAAAGAAAAGGACCCCTTTGCAGAGGTCCTAGTCAATTCAAGGTGGCGGGGA
>JAJXHK010000031.1:12440-26100 GCA_021639365.1 Collinsella aerofaciens | reverse complement strand
CCGGCGTCGACGGCTTCTTTGTGGTGAGCGCCGTCTGCAGCGCCGACGACCCCCACGCCGCGGCCAAGGAGCTCGTCGATACTTGGCAGCAGGCATAAACATAGGCCGAGCAGCTGCTCCGCAGCCTCATATCTTCAAGAGCGGAAAGCGCATCCCAGTTTGGACGTCCATTCCGGGATGCGCTTTCCGCATGAGGCTCCGTTGGGAAACCGCATCCCATTCCAGACGCAAATTCTGGGACGCCGTTTCCAAAACCCTCCCGTCCGGGAAACTGCATCCCGTTCTGGGCGCCGATTCTGGGACGCGCTTTCCGCCGAGCACACGGCAAGTTGCTCTACCCCGCCAGGTAGGTCTCTAACGCCGGCAAAGTCGCCTCTGCATCGTGGCGGCCGACCTGGTAGATGCGCTCGAGCTCATCCGGTTCGCGGCACAGCGACGGCACCTTCACCGACTCGCTCGGCCGCACCACAAAGATTTCGCCGGCAGCCTCGCGACGTGCCAGGTCATCGAGCGTGGCGTTGTAGACCTCATGCCGATGCTCAAGCGCTGCAACAAACTCCGGGTAGTGACGGAACACGCGCCGCAGCATGGGCATCACGCTGTTAGGCTGCTTCACAAAGCCCGCCGGCTGCGTAAGCACCACGATATTGCGGTCATACCCCTGCGCAAACAACCATGCGCTGGGGATAGAATCAGCCACGCCACCATCCAGATACTTATGCCCGTCAATAGCAACGGGACGCGTCGCCACGGGAATAGCAGACGACGCCCGGATCCACTCGATATCGCGCTCGTCGCCATACGGCAAATCGTGATAGACAGCCTTGCCCGTCTCGATATCGGTACACACGCACGTAAATCGCATGGGGCAGGCGCGATACGCCTCCAAGTCGATGGGATCGCGCTCAATGGGCACCTCGTGATAGGCAAAATCGGCATTGAACATGTCACCGGTTCGCAGCCAGCTGGTCACACTCGCATAGCGCTTGTCGGCACAATAGGCCTTGTTGTAGCGAATGGCGCGCCCAATCTGCCGCGATTTAAAGTTGTAGCCAAACGCCGCGCCCGCCGAAACGCCCACCATATGGTCGCAGGTCAAACCGTGCTCCATCCAAACGTCGAGCACGCCCGCCGTATACATACCGCGGTAGCCGCCTCCCTCGAGCGCAAGCCCCACCGTGCGCGTCGTATCCGGCTGTGCCATGTGACCATCTCCGTTCCTGCGTTTTAAAACGGGACAAGTATACCCGTCAACATATATCGACTCAGTCGCATTTTTCATGCGCACCCAGGCGTTGCCGTTTGGCGAATAGTAGCCGCCCACAGCATGGACACCCATATATAATTGTGTACTGTTGTTTACACTACTCAGCAGTTATCAACAGCGAACATTAGCCGGCAAAGTAACTCAACAACGCAGCAAGGCGGGGGCCTGGATACACGCAAGGCGCCGAGCAACGACGCGTGTGCACTACGAGCTCGCCCGACGCCATCCGCCCCGACCTCAGAAAGCCGCTTACAACATGGACACCGTCAGCAATTACACCGAAACGCTCGAAAAGACCGTCCGTGACCTTCTCGAGCGTCAGGATGATCTGATTAGGACGGCCTTTACCGACCAGCTCACCGGACTTGGCAACCGCGGCGGCTTTGCCCGTTCCCTAGAGGAAATCTGGGAGCAGGAACTGCCCGTGACCATGGCGTTTATCGACATCGATAACCTTAAGCACTGCAACGACGTCTTCGGGCATGACGAGGGCAACCGCTATATCTTGCAGGTAAGCCTCTATCTCAAGCTGTATATGAAGGTGGACGAGGCGGCGTTTCGCATAGGCGGCGACGAGTTTGCCATCCTGTCTACGATTGCGACCGAGGACGACCTCGCCGAGCGCCTGGAACACTGCCGAACGGTCCTACTCAAAAACAACGATTCCGAGATGCCTCACTCGTTTAGCTACGGAGTGTCGCACGCCGACCCCGCCCTGGGTGAAGTCTCCAATCGCATGACACTCGATGCCGACCATCGCATGTACGACTACAAGCTACGCCATGCCATGCATCTTGATCGACGCAATATCGCGCAAGTCCACACCGACGACTTCGAAATAAGCGATCGCGTTTTTGACGCCTTTTCGATGCTCAACGAAGGCCGTTATTGCTTTATCGAGAACTTGGACAAACATCGCACCCTTTGGTCACAAGGTGCCCTGCGCGATCTCGGTCTTCCTTCTGAGCATGTAGACAACTGCCACGATTACTGGAAAACGCGCGTCCACCCCGATGACCTTGAGGCCTACATCAACGACATCGACCAAATCTATAATGGCTCCAAACACCGCCGCATCATGCAGTACCGCATGCGCAATGCCGCGGGCGACTACGTCCTCTGCCGCGCTCGCGGGTTTCGTATCGACGGCGACGGAAATACCCCCTCGCTCTATGTCGGCGAACTTGTTAACCACTCACTCGCCGAGACCGTCGACGCCGCCACGGGCCTCGGAACGCAGCGTATGCTGATCAACGCTATCGATGCCTGCCGTCGCGACCGTTGCGAGACGGGGCTTATAGCGGTCCGCGTTTGTGGCACGGCAAAGTTCAACGAGCTCTACGGGGCCGAGGCTGTCGACAACATGCTCGCCGAATACGCAGGCCGCATGTTATCGATCACCCGCGGCAGAAGTCGCGTCTTCCGCTCGCGAAACGCCCAGTTCGTCGTGCTCAGCAACGATCTGGACCACGAGGCATTCGAGCAACTGACCCATCATCTTAAAGAGGCCGTTTTCGCTCCTGTTCGAATCGCGAACGACACCATTACCCCCGTCTGTCTTGTCGTCCCGGCCTTTTACGAGCGCTTAATCAATCAAGCGACCGCTGTTTTAGGCGAACTCGACCGTCGTCTTCGCGCCGCCGGCGGGCTTGCACCCAACGACAGCCTCCCCATACCCGAGATTGAGCGTAAAAGCGCCGTCGCCGAACGCATCGATACGCTCACGGGCCTCTATCGACCCAGCGAGTTTATGCGGCGTGCCAACGCATTTCTTAAGACAAGGCGCGACGCCGCTTGGTGTATCGCCACCGTCGACATGGGTCATATGCGACTGTTCAACGAATGGCACGGACAGGCCGAGGGCGACCGCGTGCTCGCCGATGTGGGCACGGTCCTCAAAGACATCGAGAATGCCGAGATGGGCGTCGCAGGATACTGGGGCCAAGACGACTTTTGCATTCTCATCCCCTTTGAGCACAACACCGTCCATCAAATCTATAACCGCGTTCGTGCCGCCGTGGCCAAGCATGATGACGGCGTGGGTTTCTGGCCGTCCATGGGCGTTTGCCCCATCGACCCCAACGAGGAAATCACCATCGACGCGCAGGCCAAGGCCATGTTTACCAATCGGCGCGCCAAAAACGATTTTAAGGATCGCATCGCCGTCTTTCGCCCCGAGGAATACAAGCGCGAGGTGGCGTTTCACCGCACCCTCACCGAGTTCCAGTATGCGCTCTCAAACGACCGCATCACCTACTACCTGCAGCCCCAGGTTGATATGGAAACCGGCGAGATCATTGGCGCCGAAGCACTCACCCGCTGGATTGACAAGGACGGCTCTCTCATTTCGCCCGCAACGTTTATCCCCGCACTCGAGGAAAGCGGCTTTGTGGTGACGCTCGACAAGTACATTTGGCAGGGTGTCGCCTCGTGGCTGCGCGGGCGCATCGATCGAGGACTTCGCGTGGTTCCGGTCTCGCTTAATGTGTCGCGCGTGGATATCCTTGCCTGCGACGTTGCCGAACATATGGGGGCGCTCGCCGCCCAATACAACCTACCGCCCGAGCTCATGCGTATCGAGATCACCGAGACGGCTTATACGGGAGAATCCGAGGCCGTGGATAAGCTGACCGCAGATCTGCACACCCGCGGCTTCTCGACCTATATGGACGATTTTGGCACCGGTCAGTCCACGCTCGCGATGCTCAAGAACGTCAACGTCGACGTCATCAAGCTCGACCGCACCTTTGTGCCCACCGACCGCGATCAAGGCCGCAGCACGCAAATCATTTCATCGATGCTCGAAATGGCGCAGTCGCTCCATCTGCCCGTCGTGGTCGAAGGCGTCGAGACAAATGAGCAGGCGAACATGCTACGACAAATGGGCGCCCGCTACGCTCAGGGCTTCCTCTACTACCGCCCCATGCCGGCGAATGATTTTGAGGCATTGCTCGATGGTGGCAAAAACAACTGATACGGTCGCGCGCAAAACACCACCGCCGAAGGGGACATTTGTCTCCATTAGCTAACTTATATCCCCAATTCAAACCGAATTGGGGATATGATACAAACCGTTGTTCTGCCCAAGGAGGTTATTCATCATGAACGAGTCATACCGCTTGGGCGAGCAATCGATTATTGCCTATCTTCAGCGACTTGCGAATGGTGTCTCGACCGCCGAACTCGATGTTTCCGCGCTGCCTGCTGAGCTACGCGCCGTTGGTGAGCAACTGCAAAAGACGCATGCCATCCTGCAACAAGAGCGCCAGCTGCTTGAGTGCAACGCCTATATCGATCAGCTCACCAACTTGGGCAACCGCGGCGGACTCGACCGTCACGTCGAGCAGCTCTGGCGCAAAGGCGACCCCTTCACCTGCGCCTATATTGACATCGACCATCTCAAGCATTGCAATGATAGGTTCGGCCACGCCGAAGGCAATCGCTATATTCTGGGCATCTGCCGCGCGCTCACCGAGGCAATGGAGCACGATGAAGTGCTGTTCCGTATCGGTGGAGATGAATTTGTACTCGTGTCCCCCACGACAGGCGAAGCCGAACTCGAGCAGCGCTTGGAGCGGACACGCACCAATCTTGTCGAGGCAACATCAGACGGCAAGGCGCCCATGATCGCTAGCTTTAGCTTTGGCTGCTCGCGCGTCAATCCACTTGCCGGCGACACGCGTCGCCAGATGACGATGGATGCCGATCGCAAGATGTATCGCTATAAGCTTATGCATCGTGTGCAGCAACCGAAAGACAATGACGCGCCGCCACACCCAATTGCCGAGCAGCTTCCGTGCAACGACCGGGTGTTCCAAGCGATCTCCATGAGCTCCGAGACGCGCTATCCGTTTATCCTCAATCTCGATACGGGCGAATCACAATGGTCGGTTAATGCCGTACGCGATTTTGACCTGCCCTCCCAGCATCCCTACAACTCACTCGACTTGTGGCTTGCCCGCGTTCACCCCGAGGACCGCGACAACGTACGCGCCGAGCTCGACATGGTGATAAACGGTACGTGGCACTTCCACTACATGCAGTATCGCGTGATGGATGCCACCGAAGCATACGTGCTTTGCGACTGCACGGGCTACCGCTTGGACGGCACCGATACCGAGCCCAACATGTACGTGGGCATGATTATCAACCGCAGCTTGGCAGATACGACCGATTCCGTGACCGGCCTGGGCGACATCCACGCCCTGGTCAACGCCATTGGCGAAATGCGTCGCGTCGCGCGCAAGGCGGGCTTGGTCGCCATTAAAATCGACGATATCGCTCAGGTCAATGCCCGCTTTGGCTTTGATGCAGGCGACCGCGTTTTGGCGGAGAGCGCCGCCTGCCTCATGGATTGTTCGCGCGGTAAGGGTCGTCTGTTCCGCTCGACCGGACCGATGTTCGTGGCGCTTTTCGACGAATTCGATCCCGAAGAGACCGACGCGATCGCAAAGGAAATCGAGCGGTTCCTGGGCTCTCCCGTGCTCTTTGGCTCGTTTGAATATCAGCCGCCCCTTCGCGTGGCCACGCTTCATCTGGATACCGTCGACCGACAGCCCGTTTCCATTTTGAACGAGCTCAAAGTGTTGCTCGGGAAAGCCGTGCAGGTGCCAGGTACCAAACTGGATTAGCACCGCGCCCGCACCGCCTCCCCCATCGTGCGATAATCCTCTGCAGAAGTCACCAACAGCAGAGGGAGTTTGTGATGAAGGTTCTTTTGGTCAATGGCAGCCCCAAGGCAAACGGCAACACCGCTCGCGCGCTCGCCGAAGTCGCCGAGCAACTTAAAGCCGAGGGCATCGACAGCGAGGTATTCCAACTGGGCGCCAAGCCCATCCGCGACTGCATCGGCTGCGGTCAGTGCGGCAAGCTTGGCGGTCGCTGCACCTTTGACGACGACGTGGTGAACGAGCTCATCGCTGCCGCCGAGCAGGCAGATGGCTTTGTCTTTGGCTCCCCCGTCTACTATGCGCATCCCAGCGGACGCATCCTCTCGGCTCTCGACCGCGCATTCTATGCTGGCAGCAAGGCCTTTGTGCACAAGCCGGGTGCCGCGGTCGCCGTCGCCCGTCGCGGCGGCACCTCGACCACCTTCGATGTACTCAACAAATACTTCACTATCAACCAGATGCCCGTGGTGGCCTCCACATACTGGAACAACGTCTTTGGCGCTGCGCCGGGCGAGGCCGATGGAGATGCCGAGGGTCTGGCCACCATGCGCAACATCGGCAAGAACATGGCTTGGCTCCTGCATTGTATCGAGGCAGGACAGGCTGCCGGCATCGAAGCCCCCGAAGCCGATCGCGAGCGCACCAACTTCATTCGTTAGAACGGCGGAACATGAATATCCAGATTTTTGGCACCAAGAAGTCCTTCGATACCAAGAAGGCCCAGCGCTATTTTAAGGAGCGCCGCATCAAGGTGCAGTTTATCGACCTTAAGGAAAAGGAGATGAGCAAAGGCGAGCTCACGAGCGTGATGCAGGCGGTCGGCGGCATCGACAAGCTGCTCAACCCCAAGGCCAAGGACGAGGAGACGCTCGCGCTCATCCAGCACCTCACCCCTAGCCAGCGCTTCGACAAGTTGCTCGAGAACCAGCAGGTTTTAGCCGAGCCCATCGTGCGCAACGGCAAAAAGGCCACCGTCGGTTATTGCCCCGATGTATGGGGAGCCTGGGAGTAGCCTGTGTTATTTGCCGGCGCGTGGGTATAAGAGCAGGCGTTTGGCATAAGATTCAACTGTAAGCCATGTCTAACAAAGGAGGGCACATGCCCAACAAACCCGTGAAGATCATCATGCTTACCGGATACCTCGGTGCCGGCAAGACCACACTGCTCAACCACATCCTCGCTAACGACGGCGGCATCCGCGCCGCCGTGATCGTCAACGATATCGGCGAGATCAACGTCGACGCCAGCCTCATCGCCGACGGCGGCCTTTCCGAGACCGACGACCTCATCCCGCTCACCAACGGCTGCATCTGCTGCACGCTTTCGGACGACCTTGCCAACCAGCTGCAGGGCATCGCCGATTCGGGCAAGTTCGACTACATCATCATCGAGGCCTCGGGTATCTGCGAGCCTATCCCCATCGCCTACACCATCTCGAGCTTCTGCGACGAGGCCAAGGTGGGCGGCCAGCCCAAGCTTGCACTCGACAACATCGTGGCTGTGGTCGATTGCGCCCGCATGTACGACGAGTTCAACGGCGGCCGCGACCTGTTGGCCGAGGATATCGACGAGGACGACATCGAGAGCCTGCTCATCCAGCAGATCGAGTTCTGCTCCACGCTGATCCTCAACAAGACCGATACCGTGAGCCCTGAGCAGATCGCCGAGCTCAAGGCTATCGTGCGCAGCCTGCAGAAGGACGCCGTGATTGTCGAGGCCCAAAACGGCGAGGTCCCCATGGAGGAGCTGCTCGACACCGACCGC
Source organism: Collinsella aerofaciens (assembly GCA_021639365.1). Lineage (GTDB taxonomy): Bacteria > Actinomycetota > Coriobacteriia > Coriobacteriales > Coriobacteriaceae > Collinsella > Collinsella aerofaciens_AH. The sequence goes on along the minus strand of JAJXHK010000031.1, from coordinate 18,399 downwards.
TTCGACTTTATGCGCGCCTACAACTCCGCCGCCTGGATCGAGGCCATGGAGCATCCCGAGGAGCACGACGACCCCGAGGTGCTCGAGTACGACATCGAGACCTTTGTGTACTCGCGCCGCAAGCCGTTTGACCTGCAGAAGTTCACCGATTTTGTTGAGCAGGAGTGGCCCGACGAGGTCATCCGCGTCAAGGGTCCGCTGTGGCAGACCGGCGATCCGGACATGTGCTACATGTTCGAGCAGGCCGGCCACCAAATGCGCCTGATGGAGAACGGTCTGTTCGTTGACTCCGCGCCCGAGGGCGAGAAGCAGAAGATCATCGACGAGAACCCCGAGATCATGCAGATTTGGGACGACGAGACGGGCGACCGCATGACGAGCCTGTGCATCATCGGCCGTCACATGGACAAGGATGCGCTCATCGCCTCCCTCGATGCCTGCCTGACCGACTGGCACCGCGCCTAGATTTATCCAAGCGGGCATTTTTTCGCCTACGTAACCGCCAAACCACCACGAAGGTGCCCTTCGTGGTGGTTTTTCGTTCTGAGCCAAGGAGATTCATGTTCAACATTGTGCTGTATGCGCCCGAGATTCCGGCCAATACGGGCAATATCGGCCGCACCTGCGTGGTTACCGGCGCCCGCCTGCATCTGGTGGAGCCGCTGGGGTTTTCGCTCGACGACAAGACGGTGCGTCGCGCCGGCCTGGGCTACTGGCAAAATTTGGACGTGACGACCTATGCCGGCTGGGAGGATTTCCTTGCGCGCAACGGCCTCTCCCCCGCCGACGAACGCCTGCATCTGCTGACCAAAAAGGCGCGCCGCACCTATGCGCAAAGTACCTACCGCGACGGTGACTTTTTGGTCTTTGGCAGCGAGAGCTCGGGGGTTCCCGAGCCACTGCTTGCCGCGGCGCCCGAGCGCTGCGAGCGCATCCCCATGTTGCGCGATTGCGACTCGCTCGAAAACGCCGACGCCTGGGAGGCCCACGAGGAGTCGCTCGGGCATACCGAGGACAGCCACGAAGCCATCCTTCGACAGGATATCTGCGGCAACTTCGTCGACCCGGACGACTACCGCATCAGCGCTCTCAACCTCTCCAACAGCGCCGCCATCGTCCTCTACGAGGCCCTGCGCCAAACAGGCTTTCCGGGAATGTGACAAAGGAACTGTCCCTTTGTCACATTCGGTTATAGGTAGCGGCCGGTGATGCTTGCGGGGCAGGCCACGATGTCGCCCGGCGTGCCGGCGCAGACGATTTGCCCGCCCGCGTCACCGCCGCCCGGGCCCATGTCGATCACATAGTCGGCGTTGCGGATAAGGTCGAGGTCGTGTTCGATCACGACAACTGTGGCGCCCTTGGCGACGAGGCCGTCGAACACACTCAGCAGCACCTGAACATCGAGCGGGTGCAGGCCAATTGTGGGTTCGTCGAACACGAATACGGCATCATCCTGCACGCGGCCCATCTCACTCGCGAGCTTAAGACGCTGCGCCTCGCCGCCCGAGAGCGCCGGCGTGGGCTCGCCGAGCGTGAGATAACCCAAGCCCAGGTCGTGCAGGGTCTGTAAGCGCGCCTGAACTTTCTTGAGCCCCACCGTAGCGTCGAGGGCCTCGTCCACACTCATGTCCATGAGCCGCGGCAACGTAAGCAGGCTCCCGTCCTTGCCCTCGCGATGGATATGCGAGGCCGCGTCTGCATAGCGTGAGCCGCGACATGACGGGCAGACGATCTCGACATCGGGCAAAAACTGCACGTCGAGCGATATCGAACCCGTGCCATCGCACGTAGGGCAGCGCAAGGCGCCGGTGTTGTAGCTAAAGGCGCCCGCCTTGTATCCCGCCGCCTTAGCCTCGGGCGTGCGGGCGAAGGCGCGACGCAGCTCATCATGGATGTCGGCATAAGTTGCCACCGTCGAGCGCACGTTGGCGCCGATAGGCGTAGCATCAATCAGATTTGCACGGGCAATGCCCTCGGCGTCGATCCAGCGCACATGGCTTGGCAGGCGCTCGCCAGTTGCCTGAGCCTTGAGCGCCGGGATGAGCGTCTCGAGCACCAACGTCGTCTTACCCGAACCCGAAACGCCCGTTACCGCGACCAAGCGACCGCGCGGGATATCGACTTCGAGCGGTTTGACGGTATGGATGGCATCGGTCGCCATGCGGATATGGCCCCGGTCGAACATTTCGTCGTCAGCCACCTGCGGCCGCAAGCGCTTGGGCTCCGAGCGCAAAAACGGGGCGATGCGGCTGTCCTGCGATTGCTCGACCTCATCCACCGTACCGGCGGCGATCACATTACCGCCGCCCGCTCCGGCAACGGGGCCCATCTCGACCAGATAATCGGCTTCCGCCAATACGCGCGTGTCGTGGTCGACAACGACCACGGTGTTGCCGTCATCCACCAGATCGCGCATTACGCCTACCAAGCCGTCGACATTGGCAGGATGCAAGCCGATCGAGGGCTCGTCAAGCACATACAGCACGCCCGTCGAGCGGTTGCGCACCACGCGGGCAAGCTGCACGCGCTGGCGCTCACCCGTGGAGAGCGTAGCACCGGCGCGGTCGAGCGAGAGGTAATCGAGCCCCAGGTCGACCAGGCGACGAGCCGCGCTCAAAAACGAATCGCAGATATCCGTCGCCATGGGCTGCATCTCGGCCGGCAAGGATGCGGGCACCCCGCGCGCCCACTCAATCGCCTCACCCAGCGTCATGGCCGCGGCCTGCGCCAGATTGATACCACGCACCTGGGGCTGGCGCGCAGCCTCGGAGAGACGCGTGCCGCCGCAGTCACGGCACGGGCCCTCGCGCAAAAAGCGAGCCACGCGCTTAAGTCCCTTGTCGTCCTTAACCTTGGCGAGCGCATTCTCGACGGTATAGACGGCGTTGTAATAGGTGAAATCGAGCGGCGTGGCGCCCTCGCCGTTTTTGGGAACGTAGAGAATGTGCTTTTTAACCGCCGGACCGTGGAACACGATGTCGCGCTCTTGAGGCGTGAGCTGGTTAAACGGCACGTCGGTGCGCACGCCCATCTCGCCGGCTACCTGCTTCATCAGATCCCACATGAGCGTACCCCAGGGAAGCACCGCGCCTTCGTTGATGGTCTTTGACTCGTCGGGCACCAGGCTCGCTTCGTCCACCTCGCGCATGACACCGGTGCCGCCGCAGGTAGGGCACGCACCGCCGCTGTTAAAGGCAAGGTCCTCGGCACTCGGCGCGTAGAACTCGCGGCCGCATGCGGGGCACGTGAGCGACAGGCCCGCAGCCACGTTAAGGCTCGGCTCCACACGCGCCCCGCAATGTGGGCACACGTGATGGGCACAGCGGCTAAAGAGCAAACGCAGACTGTTGTTGAGCTCGGTCATGGTACCAAAGGTCGAGCGCACGCCTGGCACACTGGGACGCTGATGCAACGCGAGTGCCGCCGGTACGTGCAATACCTCGTCCACCTGGGCGTGCTCGGCCTGCGTCAGGCGACGTCGAGTATAGGTGCTGAGCGCCTCCAGGTAACGGCACGAGCCCTCGGCATAAAGAACTCCCAGCGCCAGCGAGCTCTTGCCCGAGCCCGACACGCCGGCAATGCCCACGAGCCTCCCCAGCGGAATATCGATATCGATGTCCTTGAGATTGTGGACACGTGCACCGCGCACCTCGATAGCCTGCGGGCTCATCTTCTGTTCCGTCACCTTTATCACCCTACTCATGCCATAAAACGCGGTCGCGGATATACTCGCCCAGCATGGGCACGGTAAACCGCACAAGGCCGTATCCGGCGGCCTCGATGACGCGCTCGCGAATCAGGCTTGCGCGATATTTACTCGCCCAGCTCTGGGTACGGTCGCAGCGCTCAATGATATCCGCCGTGCGCGTCGGCTTGTCCTCGTCAACCGCCATAGCCTCGATAAAGAGGCGCTGAGGGCTGCGCAGACCGTAATACAGAGGTGCGTCAACCGCTTCGTAGAACTCGGAGACGGCATCCGCATGGCCATTCTCGACATCGCGCCTTTCGATGACCTGCGAGCCACGCCGGACAGCAGACCGCCACATGTAATAGCCCACCAGCTGAACCATATAGGGATGCCCCATGCTCTTGCGCGCCGCAAGGTCCGCCGTCTCCGCGTCAACGTAAAGACCAGCGTCTTTGACCGTCTGGATATACGAATCGCGCACTTTGGGCAAAGATATTGCCCCCAACGTACGCTGCTGGGCACGCCGCAAAAACGTCACGCTCGGCTCTTCGAGCAGATCGTCAACCATACTGGGCAAGCCGGCGAACGCCAGCGCAAGACCGCGCTGGTCGCTATCGGGCAAGCCCGTGGCATCCTGGTCTCCGAGCACCTGCTGATAGAGGACGGCAAGAGCCGCCAGTTCCTCGATAGACACCGATTGTGCCTCGTCAATCGCAAACAAGACGCCCTTGCCCGGACCGAGCTTCTTGAGACGCTCGTTGACCAGCCCTCGCAATGTCTCGCCTTTTGCCCGCGCCGCCTCGACCGACATCCGGCCAAACGACGGCCCAAACTCCATTGACGTCACAACGGGTTTATTCGAGCGAAGCGCGTCGGCCAAGCGGTCGCACAAACCAAGCGAAGCGGAATCGGAGACAACCGCCCATCCGCGCTCGCTGGCTAGACGTTGCAGCTCCCGCAGGAGAACCGTTTTGCCACAGCCGCGGTTTCCCGTAATGAGCATGAGCCTGCCCGGCGCTCCGGCGCCGTTGTCGAGCCCTTCCTCAAAATCTTCGATGACCGACTCGCGACCGATGAGTATCGGAGGCCGCTTACCAGCTGTGGGCTTAAAGGGATTTGGATTCATATCGGCCTCCTCGGATTGGCAAACCCTGGTAACAGTTATACCAACTTATACTGAGTTATACCAATAGCATGTGACAAAGGGGCTGTCCCTTTGTCACATGTGGCCGAAAAACTCGGCGTCTGCTGCTCGCCAGGGACGGAAGGTGGCAGGATCGATCTTTACGTGCGCTGCGGCGGGCACGTCATACCATTTGACCGTGTAGCCGGCGCCGTGAGAGCAAAAGACCGAGTCGGGCGTGTTGGGCAGATCGGCCTCGGGCTCATAGGCGGCCGTCTCGATTACGCGCTCGGCATCATGGCAAGCCGCATAACCGGCGAACTCCAGGTACAGATGACCGCGCCCGCTCGTGTAGGCAGCCACCTCCAGCGCGTAATCCTGCACCTCGGATGCCGGCACGCGACCCACAAGCTTCGCTCGGTCTCCCGCCATCGTCGGCGGCTCGTACTCGGCACCCATGCGTGTGGCATCTGACAACGCCCGGCCCACGCACTCCCCCGGCACCTCGAGCTCAAAGTGGTACCACGGCTCCAGCAACACGTCTGCGCCGACCTCGCGCGCCTGCATCAAACCCTGGCGAATCGCGCGATACGTGGCCTGGCGAAAATCGCCGCCCTCGGTGTGTTTGGCATGCGCGCGGCCGCCCGTGAGCGTAATGCGCACATCGGTGATAGGCGAGCCCGTCAGCACGCCCAGGTGATCGCGCTCCATGGCGTTGGTGAGCGCCAGACGCTGCCAGTTAAGATCGAGCTCGTCGGTCGAGGTCACGGTGCCAAACTGCACGCCCGAACCCGCTGGCAACGGCTCCAGGCGCAGATGCACCTCGGCATAGTGGCGCAGCGGCTCAAAGTGGCCCACGCCCTCGACCGGCCGCGAAATAGTCTCCTTATAGAGAATGCCGCCGGGCTCAAACGCAACCGAAAGGCCAAAGCGATCGGCCAACACCCGCTGCACGACCTCGAGTTGCACGGCGCCCATCAACTGCAAATGGATCTGCTCAAGATGCGTATTCCAGCTTACGCCGAGCATGGGATCTTCGTCCGCCAACTCACTCAGCGCTTTAAACACCGCATGAACGTCGTGTTCGCCCGGCAGCACCGTATAGGTGAGGACCGGAGCGATGACGGGCGCATCGCCCGCGGGCTCCG
>JAJXHK010000031.1:2508-12340 GCA_021639365.1 Collinsella aerofaciens | reverse complement strand
AGCACCGTATAGGTGAGGACCGGAGCGATGACGGGCGCATCGCCCGCGGGCTCCGTGCCCAGGGCGTCCCCTGGGCGAACGTGCGCAAGACCCGTCACGGCGCAAATACCGCCAGCAGCAACTTCTTGGGCAAGCTCATACTTCTCGCCGTTATAGATGCGTACCTGATCGACCTTCTGTTCCCACGCCTCGGCACTGGAATGCCCGCTGATCATCTGTTTTGCGCGCAGCGTGCCGCCGGTCACTTTAACCCAAGCCAAGCGCTCGCCACGATCCCCGCGGCTGACACGATAGACGCGCGCGGCAAACTCCGGGAGCCACGCCTGCTCACGCATCAGCGCGCATATACCATCCAGTAGCTCGTCAACGCCTTGGTCCTTGAGCGCCGAGCCGGCAAAGCAGGGAAAGAGCTTGCGCTCGGCAACCATGCGCGACAGCGTTGCGACAGAAAGCTCACCCGCTTCAAGAAACTCCTCGAGCGCCGCTTCGTCCAACGCAGCAGCGTCCTCCTGAACGGCGCCGCCCGCCAGCAGCTCGTTGGCATCCAGGCAGCCCTCGGAAAGACGCTGCCCGAGTTGTGCCAGCAAAACATCGCGGCCGGGATTCTCCAAATCGATCTTGTTGATGAAGATGAACGTCGGGATGTCATAGCGTGCAAGCAGGCGCCACAGGGTTTCGGTGTGCCCCTGCACGCCATCGTTGGCGCCCACCACCAGAATCGCGTAGTCCAGGGCACGCAGTGTGCGCTCCGCCTCGGCAGAAAAATCGACATGGCCGGGAGCATCCACGAGCATGACGCGGGTATCGCCGTGGTCGAGCACGGCCTGCGACGAGAAAATCGTGATGCCGCGCTCACGCTCGATCGCGTTAGTGTCCAGATGCGAATCGCCATCGTCCACGCGGCCGCGCTTGCGAATGCGACCCGCGTTGAACAGCATGGCCTCGGCCAGCGTGGTCTTGCCGGCATCGACATGCGCCAAGATTCCAACGACCGCTTGCTTCGACATGGCTCTCCTCTTATTGCCAGCCCATCGCACGCGGCAACAGGCGTCCTCGTTCCACACTGGATGATACAATTTACAGGCCGGCGGGCGAAGCGGGCCCTATCCCCCGACCGAGCTCATCGCCCCGCGTTGCCGCGCGGCGATTTTCGTAGGCTCGCGCCTTGCGAAAGCCGGCACCTCCCCTTTTGCCCGCCCGGTCTCATCTGAGGCGGTAACAATGCGAGTCCCACAACGACGCGTTTTACCAAAAATGGCCCCACTCGGGGCCATTTTTTTATTTGAGCTGGGTGATGATACGTGCCTTGGCTCCTACGCCTCGCGCAGCCAATCAAACGCGACACGCGGCGTACCGTCCGACACATATACGATACCGGCGCGCTTAAACCCGGCCTTGGCGATGGCGCCCTGCATGGGCAAGTTGTCCTCGTGCGTGTCGATACGCAGATGGTCGGCGTGTTCCTTGGCAAAGGCAAACATCGCTGCCGCGATACCGTGCACGGTGCCGTCGGATGCCACGCGATGCAGCACGGCATACGGAATGTCGCTGCGCCATTGACCGTCCTCAATCACGTCATAGCACTCGTCCGGACCCAGTAAAAAGGCAAACGTCGCCACCACACGACCGTCGACTTCGCACACATAGCTGCCACCGGCGGCGATATCGGCAGCCAGCTGCTCGGCCGAAGGCGTGCCCTCGGGCCACTGCGTGGCGTTGCCATGCGCGCGCATAAAGGCGCGGGCCGCGTCATAGATAGCCATGACGGCGGGAATGTCGGTATCGAGGGTTTTTCTGATCATCACGCGGCGACCTCACGTTTATTGGTATCACTTTGATTGAGCAATGATACCAACGTTTGGAGAGGAGCGCGAAGCAGATGGGGAGCAAAAAGCGAGCCGCCTGGTCAAAAGCCAAAAGCGAGTTTTTGGGCGCTGCCACCGGCGGCGATATGAGCGACCTGTTTGCACGCGAGGACGAGCGCCGCGACGCCCTGGACGCCGAGCGCGACGAGGCTTGGCGCTATAAGTCGTGCGAGCGCAAAAACCGTTACGACACACGCGCCGAAGCCGAGGCCGTTATGGCCGACTGCGAAAACCGCGGACGGCGTGGTTTGGCCTGCTACAAATGCGAATACTGCGGCGGCTGGCACCTGACGTCGCACCCCTGGAAATAGGCTCCGCATCGGCACGGCGCTGGCGAAGCGCCGGCCATCGCACGCAAGCTACGGGCGCGGCGGCACCAAAACATCGTAGCGAACGGCCTTGCCCGCAAGCTGATAGCTCGGCTTAACGCCGGCAAGCAGTGGCCCCTTCGCCGGCCGCTTGATAACGACCTTGCGCGGCCGCACCGCAAGCGCCGCTTCGACCAGCGTCTCCTCATCGGCACACGGTTGTTCCAGATGATGCAAGAGTTGGAACTTCTTTTTCACCGCCGCGCTCTTGGTGCGCCCGGGAAACATGGGGTCCAGATATACCACGTCAGGAGCCGCGAGCTCGCCCCGCTCGATCAGCTCAGCTACATGGCGAAGGCCGACAATACTGTCCTCGCCCGCATGCAAGCGCATGCGCGACACGGTAGCCGCAAGCGCCGAATCATCTGCCGCGCGATCCAAGGCATCCTTGAGAAGCGCCGCGATCACGCAATCCTGTTCATACAGATCGACGGTAAAGCCCGCGGCCGCCAGCAGCAGCGAGTCCTCGCCAAAGCCTGCCGTGGCATCAATCGCCCATGGTTGCTCGATGCCTTTTGTGCGCGCAGCCTTCACCAGTAGCTCTTGCTGCAAACGGCCCCGCTTGAGCCGTGGAAGCATGCGGCCAAAATCGGCACGCAACTCCATCGTGCCGTCGGTGAGCGTAAGGCCCTCGGACGTCCGCACGAGCTCGAGCCCAGCAGCCCGAGCAACAGAAAAGGGATCGACGACGCCCATGGACACTCCTTAGCAAGCAAAACGAATACGTGAGCGCCACCTCAGTTGGCACCCAACCGTCCGCTATTGTCCCACACGCGACATGGTCCACAGCATCCCAATGCAAAGCACCGCCATCAATCCCGTGCACACGGCAGCGATCACAGAATCACCCATGCGCCTTCCCAACGACCGCGGTTCACGTACTTGCTCTGGTCCGTACATCATGGCTCCTCCTTAGACTCACTTCTTATCACGGCCTCATCATCGCAGCGCCGCACATGAGCTGCCATCGATTTAACTTACAGCTGGCTTTCCTTTTTGAAAGATTGCCCTGCACAGGCGAGAAGCGCTTTCTAACACACACGCCGTCACGTTGAACTACAATGTGCTTCACGATATGTGCAGCATATGGGACGCGCCAGACTGGCAGCGCCCGAATCGAAAGGACTACCTATGAGCGCCGCGCGCAAGACACTCAAAATCCTTGCCCTCATCTATTTTGTTTTGGGCATCGCCAGCCTCGTCATCGGTATCGCCGGCATCGCGACCGGCAAATTTGAATCCGTCTACGGATCGAACGCCATGCTCGCTGCTGTCGTTGTGATTATCAAAGGACTTGTTGACCTTGCGGCAGGCGTCGCCGGCATCAAGGGCGCCAACAAGCCCTCGCAGGTGGATGGCGCGTTAAAGCTCGGCATCGTTGCCGCAATCGCCACGATTGCGCAGGCCGTGCTCACGCTTCCCGCACTCGGCGGCAGTGCCGTCAATATCGGCGCCTTTGTCATCGTGGTCTACGACCTGTTCTTTGTTCAGCAGGCGCACGCCGTCAAGGCCGAGAACAAGGACCGCCTGTAAGCGCTCGCTTCTCATAGCCTCTGCAGCCAAGCAACTAAAAAGGGCCGATCGCGCATCTCTGCGATCGGCCCTTTGCGTTTTCCCAGATAAAACCTGCCAAAATAAACCTGTCCTTTTTTGGCAGGTTGTTAGCTGTGGCGGTACTCGGCGATGATGAAGTCGATATCGGTTTGAAGGGTGTCCAGGTTTGCCAGGCGCTCTTTGTCCGCCGGACGCGTGCGGTAGTAGTACGGCGTCATCTGGAATACGGCCTCGATGTCCGCTTGCGTTGCCAACGTAATGTTCGCCGTCACGCGCTGCGTGTCGACCAGCTTAAGCTCGGCGGTATGCGGCAGTTTTTCGTCGTTGAGGTACGGAGTGTCGTAGAGCACTTCCTTGAGCCCAAAGAGATGGCGCGCACCCGGGACCACGGTGTAGAGCGAGCCCTCGGGCGCCAGCACGCGAGAAAACTCACGCTCGTTAAAGGGAGCGAAGAGCTCGGTCACCATATCGAAGGCGCCATCAGCCACGGGGATGTCCTTCATGTTGGCCACGAAGTAGGTCGCATCACCGCGCTTGGCGGCCAGGCGCACCATCTCTTTGCCCAGGTCGAAACCGTAAGCATCCACGCCCGGCACCGCACCCATGGTGCTGGTGTAGTAGCCCTCGCCACAGCAAATGTCGAGCAAGGTCATGGGGCCGTTCGTAGACGCCCCGCGCTCAGCCGCTCGTTCGCGCACCAGCTCGACCATCGCATCGCGCAATGGCGCATAGTAGTCGCGATTCAGAAAGTCGCGACGGCTGCGCGCCTGCGACTTGGGATCGCCCATGGAGTCACCGCTCTTGGACGAGCGCAGCAGGTACAGATAGCCCTCACGTGCGCGGTCAAATCGATGTCCGCTCGTACATACAGCCCCACGCCCATCGTCCACCAACGGCTCATGGCAAACGGGACACAACAACATGGCAACTCCTTAGCACGGACAACACAGCGCCCACCATTGTCTCACGCCTCCCCCACCTAGTCATTGGGAACGTTCTTAAACGACTAGTCAAACAAGAACGTCCCCAATGACTAGTCTATGTGCTGACAGAAAAGAAACGTTCCCCCCAAGTACCGGCTGATCGCATTAGGAGTATCATCGTCTGCGCAAATTAGCATTGAAGCGCATATAAGAGATTGAGAGCGTATGGCTGATATCGCATCTAAGCACATTGACATGACGACTGGCTCGCTGTGGCGCAACATTCCCCTGTTCGCCTTTCCCGTTGCCGCGACGAGCATCCTCGAGCAACTGTCGAACCTCATCGCCACAGTCATTATCGGCAACTTCTCGGGCGACCAGGGAACCCTGGCCATGGCGGCGGTCGGCTCCAACGTTCCGCTTACCAGCCTGATGATCAACCTGTTTATCGGCCTGTCGCTTGGCTCCAACGTGGTTATCGCCAACGCCATCGGCCGCAACGACCAAAACATGGTCAAGCGCGCCGTCCATACCTCGATCCTTATGGCACTCGTGGGCTTTGTCGTCATCGCGCTGGGCGAGATCTTTGCCGAGCCTATGCTCGCCGCGCTCAACGTCCCCGCTGAAACCATGCCGCTCGCATCGCTCTACCTGCGCGTCTTTTTGCTGAGCATGCCCTCGATCTTGCTCTACAACTTCGAAGCCGCCATCTTCCGCTCCGTCGGTATCACCCGCATGCCGCTCCAAGCGCTCGCCGTGTCCACCGTCCTCAATATTGGCCTGGACCTCATCTTTGTCCCCGTGCTCCATTGGGGCGTCGCCGGCGTGGCTATCGCCACCGCCATCGCCTATACGACGAGCGCCGTCACGCTCTTTATCCGCCTGCTCAAGACCGACTCCGTCGTCCGCGTCACCCCGCGCGACCTGGCCATCGACCCTGTCGCCCTTAAGCGCATCGTCAAGATCGGCCTGCCCGCCGGCATCCAGAGCGCCGTCTTTGCCGTCGCGAACATCATTATCCAGTCTGCCATCAACAGCCTGGGCACCGAGGTCATGGCAGCCTCCAGCGCGGCCATGAGCCTAGAGTACGTGTGCTACAACCTACTCAACAGCTTTAGCCAGGCCTGCACCACCTTTGTGGGACAGAACCACGGCGCGCGCCAGATCGACCGCTGCACCAAGACGCTCAAGGTCTGCCTGGTCGAAGGCGGCATTGTCGCGCTCACTACCATCGTCATCATCGTCGGCCTGGGGCGCGAGATCCTGTCGCTGTTCAACAGCGATCCCAATATCGTCTCGATCGGCTATATCCGCGTGTGCTCGATCTTCCCCGCGTACGCCTTTAGCATGTTCTATGAAAACATGTCCGGCTACCTGCGTGGCTTTGGCATCTCGCTCATGCCCGCCCTCATCACCATGATCTGCGTCTGCGGCATTCGCTTCTACTGGGTGTTCTGCGTCTTCCCGCACTTCCGCACGTTCGCGAACATCATGATGGTCTACCCCATCAGCCTGGGCACCACGGCGTTCTTTATGGTCGTGGCCGTACTTCTTTGCCACCCCGCGCGCACCTACCGCCTGGCCCAGGCCAAGGCAGAGGCACGCTAGACAAACCCCCAAGCGCCGCGCAATCGCTAATTGACGATATGCGAGCTCATGTAATCGATAAAGCGCCTGGTGGCAATGGGCATGGTGTCCCAGCTGCGCCAGGCTGCCACCACGTCGCGCGAAGGGGCATGCACGATGGGCCGCACACGAATATCGGCCCGCATGCCCTCGACGGTACGTCGATAGAGCATGCTCACGCCCAACCCCTCCTCCACCATCGCCATAATGGTGTAGTCGTCGGTAACCTCGCTCGTCACATGCGGCGATAGCCCGTGCGCGGCAAACGCGTCGAGTACCAGGCTCTGCTCACCCTCATCCAGCAGCACAAACGGCTCGGACGCCAAATCGGCAAGCGTGACCTTTTCCTTTGCCGCCAGCGGATGCGTCGCCGGCAGCAGTGCCACGAGCTCATCGTGATAGACCACGCGCTTCTGCAGCCCGGCGGTAAATCCACGCGCCGTAAAGCAAAAGTCCACCACACCATCGTGCACCCACTGGGCGTTGCGCGTGTAATCACCTTGTTTGAGGGTAAAGCGCACGCCTGGATGCAGCGTCCCAAAGTCGCGAATCACGCGCGGCAGCACGGTTCGGCTCACGTTGGTAAACGTCGCAATGCGAATATCGGTCGAGGACAGGCCCAACAGCTCCTGGCGCTTGCCCTCGAGCTCGGCTTCGGCCGTTACGATTTGGCGCAGATACGGCAGGTACTGCTTGCCGTCGCGCGTAAGCGAAACACCCTGTTTTCCGCGCTCGATAAGCGTGGTGCCCAACTCGCGCTCGAGCGCCTTGACGGCCTGGCTCACCGCACTTTGTGTATAGCCCAGCTCATCGGCCGCTCCCTTCAGGCTGCCGCGATCGACCACCATACACACAATCTGATATCGCGATGCCATCTTGCCTCCATATGAACGCAGCCATAAAACGTTTTGCCAGCGCTTTTCGCACCTACTTTAGCTTTACTTAATCATACTGAAGATACATTCGCTTTACTACATCCATATCTGGGCGCAGAATCCTTTTTGCGAAACCGTTCTGTAACAAAAGGAGTCCCATGGATCGCAAAAAAGCAATCGCGCTCTCATTTTCCGTTCCCGTCGCATGGGGCTTTTCGTATCCCCTCATGAAGATCGGCATGGACAGCATGAACGCCACGAGCATCGTTGCGCTTCGCTGCCTCATCGCCTTCGCGGCCTGTCTACTGCTTTTCCATAAGCACGCTTTCCGCATCAACCGCGACCTGATGGTCCGCGCCGCTATCATCGGCGCCATTATGGCAACCGAGCTCACCTGCATGTGTTTGGGCTCCAGCCTCACGTCTGCCTCCACCGCCGGCTTTTTGCAGAGCCTGACGGTCGTGATCGTGCCGTTTGCCAACGCCGCCCTGCTGCGTCGCGCCCCGGAGCGCAAAGTGCTCGTCGGCACCGCCATCGTCACCTGTGGCATGCTGCTGCTCTCGGGCGCCGACTTTACCAGCCTCAACCCCGGCGCGATCATCATGCTGCTCTCCGCCTTTGTCTATGCCGGCCATATCATCGTCGCCAAGCGTTTTGTCGAAGAAGTCGACCCGCTGTCCCTGGGTGTTTGGCAGCTTGGCTTTGGCGGTCTGTTCTCGGGCATCGCCGCGTTTGTCTTTGGCGGCTTCACCCTTCCCAGCACACCCAGCGAGATCGTGGTTGTCGTCGCCCTCGCACTCATCTGCTCGGCCTACGGCTTCATCACGCAGACGCTCGTGCAGCCTCATGTTCCCGCCGAGACCACGGGCTTTGCCTTCTCGCTGGAGCCCGTCTGCTCCGCCGTCTTCTCGTTCTTCCTAGTTGGCGAGGTCCTGAGCCCCATCGCCTTCTTTGGCGCCGCCCTCATCCTCACCGGCGTCATGGTGGCAACGGTCGAGCTCCCGCGCCTTTTCGCACGCGAGAACGCCCGCGCCCGCATGGCAGGAGCACCCGAGCACGTCTCCTAGGACACGCGCTTTTTATTCATGCCATTGGCCTCGCTCAACAAGGCGCCCTTACAATAGATGCCAGCAAAGCATCTGCCGTAAAGGAGCCTCATGGACACCGCAACTCGCGACCGCAACATAGCAACTTGGTTGGGCGATGCGCCGCAGCCGGTACGTGACACCACGAACCAGCTGCTCGAGCGCATCGCCCTTTTGCGTGCCGAGCAGACGATCTACCCGGCACAAGACGACATCCTCAACGCCCTCGCCTACACGCCGGCCGACCAGGTCAAGGTTGTCATCTTGGGTCAGGACCCATATCACGGACCCAACCAGGCCATGGGACTATCGTTCTCGGTTCCCGCGACGCAAACCAAGCTGCCGCCCAGCCTGCGCAACATCTATAAGGAACTCAATGCGGACCTGGGCTGTCCCATCCCCGCCACGGGCGACCTAACGCCATGGGCGCAGCAGGGCGTCTTACTCCTTAACACCACGCTCACCGTACGTGAGCACGCCGCCAACTCACACGCCAAGCTGGGCTGGAGCGTCCTGACCGACTACGTCATCGAGCGCTGCTGCCTACTGCCGCAACCCGTGGTCTTTTTGGCATGGGGACGTTTTGCCCAGCAGATGGTCGAGGGCAAGCTCGCCGCAACTGGCGCAGGCGAGGCGACCGGCAAGTTCTGCCTGGCATCCACGCACCCCTCACCGCTTTCAGCCAACCGAGCCACGGCGGAGCTCCCCGTTTTTATGGGGTCGCGCCCCTTCTCCGCTGCCAATCGGCTACTCGAACAGCACGGCTCGACCCCCGTCAACTGGACTTGTCTCGGCTAAAAATCGATACATCAAAAACGCGCCCGACAGCTGTCGGGCGCGTTTCCTATTCGGGCCAAATAAATTGTGTGCGGCCGGCCTCGCCGCCATCGATCAGCAGGCTCTGCCCGGTCATAAAACGGTTGGTCACGCCCACAAAGTAGATCCACTCGGCGATCTCTTGGGCGGTGGCCCAGCGCTTAAGCGGCGTAAGCTCCATAATCTGGTTCCACAGGCGTTCGTCTTCCATCACGCAACGGTTGAGCGGCGTGATAACGCCGCCCGGGTCCACACTGTTGGCGATGGCCTGCGGCGCCAGGCGGTTTGCAAGGTTCTTGGTGTAGGCGATAACGCCACCCTTGCTGGCAGCATAGGCGGGAAACTCCGATCCCGTATGTCCGCTCGCCGACCCCACATTGACCACGGATTGGATAGCAGGCGCTGGCTTGGCGGCAAGCCCCTCTCCCACAAAGGCGTAGCGCTCGGTCACGTTGATGGTGCCACGCAGGTTGGCGGCAATGTCATCGGCCGAATCCTGTACACCGGCAACGTTCACGATTACCTGAGGCTCAAGGTCGCCTGGAAACGAGTCAGGCTCGCGTACATCAACAATCAGATGGCGGTAGCGCTCGTGCTCGACCGCCGCCGGCAGCAGGTCAAAGCCCACGACCTCGTGGCCCTCGTCCAAAAAGCGCTGCACGCACGCGGCTCCGATACCGCCCGAAGCGCCCGTGATCAAAACCCGCATACTTGCTCCTT
>JAJXHK010000031.1:0-2408 GCA_021639365.1 Collinsella aerofaciens | reverse complement strand
GCGGCTCCGATACCGCCCGAAGCGCCCGTGATCAAAACCCGCATACTTGCTCCTTAGGCGGTTGCGTGACGCTCGAGGTACTCGGCGCCCACGTTCTCGCGCTCCCAGCCACGCACGACCTTGTAGCCCACGGGGCTCAGGAAGACCTCGCACAGCAGCTCGGCAACAGCGCCGGTCAGCGAGCACATAAGGACCTGCACCCAGGTCCAACCAAAGAACGTATGGCTCACCACAATGGCAAAGACCAGGTTGTCGATAAACTGGCCAACACCCGTGGACACATAGGAACGGAAGGCGAAGCTCGCAAAGTTATTCTTTTTGAGCATACGGCCGAGCGACTGGTTGAGCGTGGAATTAACCACGGCAGAAACGAGCATTGCCAGCGAAGAGCCCAGCACCACGTACCAGGTGCCGCCAATGGTGGCGTTAAGGGCGCTGTTGACCTCGATCATGCCCGTGTCGTAGTAGGCGCCCCACATGCCGGGCGTGAGCGAGCATGCCCAAAAGCACAGGCTCACGGCCAGGTTGACCAGCAGCGCGAGGATAGAGATTTTGATGGATGCCTTGGCGCCAAAGCGCTTGCAGATCATGTCCTGGCACAAAAACGAAACCCAGCTCACCACAAAGCCGCAATCGAGTGCCAGATACGGCAGGCTGATAAGCTCTTTGTTGGCCAGCAGGTTCATCATGATGACGCTCACGAAAAACAGCGAAACCGTTGCCGCGGGAATGCTCCGCAACAGGACCTTGTAGTCCTCCATGACCTTCTTGATCATTATGTACTCCTTTGGTTTTAGGTTTAACGAGCAGGATATCGGACCCGAACTGCTCGGACGTCACGGTCTTGAGACGACGGTGGGTATGATAGCCGCTCACACGGCATCAGGCAAGTAAACGGCGCGGCAGCCCCGCAGGGCCACCGCGCCGATGCGTTAGAAGGCTACGTTGCCAAACTCCGACAGGATAAGATCGGGGTTGTGATCGGTTGCCCAATCCACGTTCCACGGGCTCGTGAACAGTAGCAGCTTACCACCGCGCATGTCCTCGACGCGCAGCGTGTCACGCGTGAGCGAAAGGCCCGGGATATCGATGGTATCGGGGTCGTTCTGAATCCAGCGGATGTCCGTATAGGGCAGCGGCTGGCGACGAACCTCAACACGATACTCGGCCTTGAGGCGGCGCTCGAGCACCTCAAACTGCAGCACACCGACCACGCCCACGATGACGCTCTCCATGCCGGCACCCAGCTCGCGGAAGATCTGGATGGCACCCTCCTGGGCAAGCTCCTCCATACCCTTGACGAACTGCTTGCGCTTGAGCGTGTCGACCTGCGTAATGCGGGCGAACATCTCGGGGGCAAACGTCGGGATCTGCGGATACTGCACATGGCGCTTGCCCGAGCACACGGTGTCACCGATGCTAAAGATACCCGGATCGAACAGGCCCACGATATCGCCCGCGTACGCCTCGTCCACGATGGCGCGGTCATCGGCCATCATCGACGTGCCCGTAGCAAGCTTGAGCTTGCGGTTGCCCTGCACGTGGAAGGCGTCCATGCCACGCTCGAACTTGCCCGAGCAAATGCGCACAAAGGCGATGCGGTCGCGGTGGTTCTTGTCCATGTTGGCCTGGATCTTAAACACAAAGCCGCTAAAGTCATCGCGGCAGGGATCGACCGGCTCGCTGGTGAGCGTATCGGTATAGGCGCGCGGCGTCGGGGCCAGACGCAGGAACTCCTTGAGGAAGGGCTCCACGCCAAAGTTGGTGAGCGCCGAGCCAAAGAACGCCGGGCTCAGCTTGCCGCAGGCCACGGCATCCAAGTCGAGCTCGTCGCCGGCACCATCGAGCAGCTCGATGTCGTCCATCAGGTTCTTATGGTTCTCCTCGCCGATAAGCTCATCCATGGCGGGGTCGCCCAGCTCGGCCTCGACCTCGGCGACCTTCTTGGTGGCGTTGGCGTGACCGTCGCCCTCAAAGGCGATAACGCGACGGGTCTGACGGTCGAACACGCCGCGGAAGTTGCGGCCGCTGCCGATCGGCCAGTTCATGGGATACGTATTGATGCCCAGGACGTTCTCGATCTCCTCCATGAGCTCAAACGGATCGCGAGCCTCGTGGTCGAGCTTGTTCACAAAGGTGAAGATGGGAATGTGACGCAGCGTACAGACCTTAAAGAGCTTTTTGGTCTGGGCCTCGACGCCCTTAGCGCCGTCGATGACCATGACTGCGGCGTCGGCGGCCATAAGGGTACGGTAGGTATCCTCCGAGAAGTCCTGGTGGCCGGGGGTATCGAGGATATTGACGCAGGCGCCGTTATAGGTGAACTGCAGCACCGAGGAGGTGACGGAAATGCCGCGCTCCTTCTCGATGTCCATCCAGTCCGAGACGGCATGCTTGGCCGAGCTCTT
>JAJXHK010000030.1:22687-26183 GCA_021639365.1 Collinsella aerofaciens | reverse complement strand
GCTGCGGGAACGGTCTATCCGCTCAACGTGTTCGGCTGAGATCGGAAATCAACCCTGTGTTCGCTCATTCTGTAAGCATCGGATTTTGCGGGCGTCACAGGGGCAAACCGTGAGAAACTTATTGACGTTTATGGAGCGTATACGATGGGAGCGATGCCTTGGATAAGAACGAGCTGCAAAAGCGTATGGAACAGGCTATTCGCCTGACTGCCCCCGGTCAGCCGATCCGCACCGCCCTCGACATGATCATTGCTGGTCACCTGGGCGCTCTTATCTGCGTCGGCGACACCGAAAACGTGCTCGCTGCTGGTAACGACGGCTTCCCGCTCAACATTTCGTTTACCTCGAACCGCCTGTTCGAGCTTTCCAAGATGGACGGCGCCATCGTTATCGATGGCGACCTCACTCAGATCCTGCGCGCCAACTTCCATCTCAATCCCGATCCCTCGCTCGCCACGAGCGAGACAGGCATGCGTCACCGCACCGCCGCTCGTATGTCGGTGCTCACCGACGCCATCGTGATCTCGGTCTCGGCCCGTCGTGCCGTCGTCAACGTGTACGTTCACGGCAAGAGCTACGAGATCCAGCCCGTCACCACCATCATGAGCTCGGTCAACCAGCTCGTCGCCACGCTCCAGACTACCCGTCAGTCGCTCGATCGCTCCTTGCTGCGCCTGACGGCCCTTGAGCTCGACGACTACGTTACGCTCGCCGACATTACCGGTATTTTCTCGAGCTTCGAGATCATGCAGCAGGCAAAGACCGAGCTTAAGGATTGCATCGTCAAGCTGGGTAACCAGGGCAAGCTCGTGCAGATGCAGCTCGAGCAGCTCGCCGGCTCCAGCATGGATACCGAGTACGACCTGATGATCCGCGACTATGCAAGTGATTCTTCCGAGGCAAACGCCGAGAAGATTCGCGCTGAGCTTGCCCGTATGACGCCCAAGGACCTGTCCGACCCACAGCATGTGGCGGCGGTTCTGGGTTACGACGACCTGGACGAGGACTCCGTCATGACACCGCTGGGCCTGCGCACGCTTTCGCGCGTGTCCGTCGTGCGCGACGGCGTGGCCGAGAAGATCGTCGACGAGTACGGCTCGTTGCAGGAGCTCATGGATGACATCAGCGAGGATCCGGAGCGCCTGGGCGACTTTGGCGTCAACAACCCTGCCATTCTTGCGGACTCCCTGTACCGCATGAAGGGCACCAAACAGGGGAACGCATAATGGCGCCCGTATGTGCCGTGGTCGTTGCCGGCGGCAGCGGCCAGCGCTTTGGAAATCCCGGCGGCAAGCAGCTCGTTAACGTGGCGGGCCGTCCGCTCATGAGCTGGTCCATTCGTGCGTTCGATCGTAGCGACAAGGTCGGCCACATCGTGGTGGTGTGTCCTTCCGAGCGCCGTGCCGAGATGCGCCGCCTGGCCATCGACCCGTTTGACTATGACACGCCCATCAGCTTTGCCGATGCCGGCGATACCCGTCAGGATTCCACCCGTGCCGGCGTGCATGCGGTTCCGGCGGGTTTCGAATATGTCGCCATCCACGACGGCGCCCGTCCGCTCATTACGACCGAGGCCATCGATCATGCGATCGACGTGCTTGTGGGCGACCGCTCGCTCGACGGTGTCGTGTGCGGTCAGCCCGCGATCGACACGCTCAAGATCGTCGACGGCGATAATATCGTCGAGACGCCGCCGCGCGAGCTCTATTGGGCCGCGCAGACGCCGCAGATCTTTAGCGTCGACGCCATGAAGCGCGCTCACGCCGCTGCTATCGCCGAGGGCTTTATCGGCACCGATGATTCGTCGCTGGTCGAGCGCATGGGTGGGCGCGTCCGCTGCGTCCAGAGCCCGCGTGATAACCTTAAGGTGACGGTGCCCGAGGACCTGCGTCCCGTAACCGCAATTCTGCTTGGCCGCATGGCCGAGGGAGAGGACCTTCCCCATGTTCAGTAACCTGCGCATTGGCCACGGCTACGACGTCCACCGTTTGGTGGAGGGGCGTCGATGTATCATCGGCGGGGTCGACATTCCCTACGAGCGCGGCCTGCTGGGCCACTCGGATGCCGATGTGCTCGCGCACGCCTTGGCCGACGCCATTCTGGGCGCCTGCCGCGGGGGAGACATCGGCAAGCTATTCCCCGACACCGATCCCGCCTACGAGGGTGCCGATTCGATGGTGCTGCTCGCTCGCGTGATGGACTATGCGCGCGAGCTGGGCTTTGAGTTTGTCGATGCCGATTGCACCATTGCCTGTCAGCAACCCAAGATCACTCCGCACCGCGATGCCATGCGCGCCAACCTTGCCCATGCCCTGGGCGTCGACGTGGAAAACGTGGGCGTCGCCGCCACCACGACCGAAAAGCTCGGTTGGGAAGGCCAAGGCGAGGGAATTGGCGCCTGGGCCGTCTGCCTGTTACAGAAAACCGTTAAGGAGTAACGAATGCGTATCTACAACAGCGCTACCCATAAAAAGGAAGAGTTCCAGCCCATCGAGTCCGGCAAGGTCCGCATGTACGTGTGTGGCCCCACGGTCTACGACAACATCCACATCGGCAATGCCCGCACGTTCATCAGCTTTGACGTGATTCGTCGCTGGCTCATCGCGAGCGGCTACGAGGTCACGTTCGCCCAGAACCTCACCGATGTCGATGACAAGATCATCAAGCGCGCCAACGAGCAGGGCCGCACTGCCGCCGAGGTCGCGACGGAGTTCTCCGACAAGTTCATCGGCGTCATGCGTGCCGCCAACGTGCTCGATCCCGATGTGCGCCCCCGCGCCACCAAGGAGATCGGCCCCATGATCGCTATGATCAAGACGCTTATCGAGCAGGGCCATGCCTACGCCGCCGATAACGGCGACGTGTACTTTGCCGTGCGCAGCGATCCCAACTATGGTCAGGTCTCGGGCCGCAACATCGACGATCTGATGGTTGGCGCGCGCATCGAGGAGAACGAGGACAAGAACGACCCGCTCGACTTTGCCCTGTGGAAGGCCGCCAAGCCCGGCGAGCCCAGCTGGCCGAGCCCCTGGGGTGAGGGCCGTCCCGGTTGGCACACCGAGTGTGCCGCCATGGTGCACCGCTACCTGGGCACCCCGATCGACATCCACGGCGGCGGCTCCGACCTTGCCTTCCCGCATCACGAGAACGAGTGCGCCCAGGCCACCTGCGCCTGGCACCAGGGCTTCTCCAACACCTGGATGCACACGGGCATGCTGCTGGTCGACGGCGAGAAGATGTCCAAGTCGCTCGGAAACTTCTTTACGCTGGCCGAGGTGCTCGAACAGCACTCTGCCGCGGCCCTGCGCCTGCTGATGCTGCAGACGAGCTATCGCTCGCCGCTTGACTTCTCCTGGGAGCGCCTAGATGGTGCCGAGAACTCGCTCACACGCATTGCCGGTACGGTCGAGAACCTGCGCTGGGCCGCGAACCATGCGACGGCCGATGCCGATGAGGCAGCATCCGAGGCGTTTGCCGCTAAGGCCGCCGAGGCCCG
>JAJXHK010000030.1:0-22587 GCA_021639365.1 Collinsella aerofaciens | reverse complement strand
CCGATGCCGATGAGGCAGCATCCGAGGCGTTTGCCGCTAAGGCCGCCGAGGCCCGTGCCGCCTTTAAGGAGTGCATGGACGACGACTTTAACACTGCCGGTGCCATGGGTGCTGTCTTTGGCTTTGTGACCGAGTGCAACCAGTACCTGGAGCAGGCGGGCGATGCTGCCGACAAGGCCGCTGCGCTTGCTGCCGCCGATACGCTGGTTGAGCTGCTCGACACATTTGGCGTTGAGCTTCCCGAGCCCAAGGTCGAGCTGCCGCTGGGCCTGCTGGGCGTTGCCGCCGGCCTGGTCGCCTACACGGGCGACGACGTGGACGAGGCCGCTGCCAAGATTCTCGAGGCCCGCGCCGAGGCCCGCGCCGCCAAGAACTGGGATCTGGCCGACGCCATCCGCGACCAGCTCAAGGACCTGGGCCTCACCATTGAGGATACGGCCGCTGGCACTCGTATTAAGACTCTCTAATCCCCGCGGGTTTCCCAAGCACCCGACCTTGCCGTTCAAACCGTCGCTCGCGTACTCAAGTACGCGTCGCTCCTCTTTCACGGCTATCTCGGACACTTGGAAAACCCGTGCCGACCGTCCGAGCCACGGCACCTTGCCTTTCAATCGTCGGGCATGACCTCAAGGTCTATGCCCTCCTCTTTCAAGGCAATCTGCCGCACCTCGGGCGGTCGGTCTATTTGTTTCGTTTGATAGTTGTATTTAGGAGGTCGCTTTATGGCCGACAATCGCAAGCGTGCACCGCGTGGAGGCAAGCAGGCTGCTTCTGGCTCGCGTCCGATTCGCCGCAATGACCGCGCTGCCGCTTCCAAGGGCCAGCGCGAGCGCTCCCAAGCCCAGGCTGCGCGTCCGCAGCGAGATCGCAACCGCGACAACATTCAGGTCCCCAAGGGCGAGTTTATCGAAGGTCGCCGTGCTGCCGCCGAGGCCCTGCGCACCGGCTTTCCCGTCAAGTGCGCGCTCATCGCCGAGGGCGGGGAGCGCGATGCTGCTTTGTCTCGTCTGGTCGATGACCTTAACGCCGCGGGTGTCCGCATTAAGTATGTGCCGCGCGCGCAGCTCGATGCGCTGTCGAGCCATGGCGCTCACCAGGGCATTGCGCTCGAGGTGGGTAATTTCCCCTATGCTGATGTCGCCGATATCCTCGATCGCGCGGGTGACGGACCGGCGCTCGTCGTCGTGCTCGACCATGTGACCGACGATGGCAACTTTGGTGCGATCGTGCGCTCCGCCGAGGTCGTGGGCGCGGCGGGCGTCATCATTGCAAACAAGCGCGCCGCCGGTGTGACCGTGGGCAGCTACAAAACCTCTGCTGGTGCCGTCATGCATCTGCCTATCGCGCAGGTGCCCAACATCGCCCGTGCGCTCGACGATCTTAAGGCCGCCGGCTTTTGGGTGGGCGGTGCTTCCGAGCACGCCGAGGGCAGCTGCTGGGATGCTCCCTTCGAGGGCCGCGTTGCGCTCGTCATGGGCTCCGAGGGCGACGGCATCTCGCGCCTGGTGCTCGAGAAATGCGACTTTTTGACCAAACTTCCCCAGCGCGGCATGACCGAGAGTCTCAACGTGGCCCAGGCGACCACCGCGCTGTGCTTTGAGTGGCTGCGCCGCAATGCCGGCGAGCTCATGGGGGAGGAGTAGCGCATGTCCAAGAAGAACCGCGCCAAGTCCAAGGCCAAGCGCTTTGGCGAAGGCTCGGCCAAGCCGATTGTTTCGGCCGCGACCTATGGCGTGGGCGGCAATGCGTTTGCGCAGGCTATCGCCGACCCGGTCTCGACGGTGCACTCCAATAAGCCCGAGCTGCTGGTGGTCGACGGCTACAACGTGATTCACTGCACGCCGCGCTACGAAAAGCTCGTGTACGACCATTCCGACGATCCGTATTCCAGCGACGTCCACGACATGGCTCGTACTGCGCTCATCAACGATGTCGCGGCGTTTGCCCAGGGCCGTTACGAGGCCGTGATCGTGTTCGACGGCGCGGGCAACATCTCCAGCGAGCGCCCCAACCTACCGGCCCGCGGCGTGCGCATTGAGTTTTCGCCGACGGGCGTCTCTGCCGATACCGTGGTGCAAAAGCTCTGCATCGAGGCACGCGAGGAAGGCCGCGCGTGCTCCGTGGTATCGAGCGACGGTACGATTCAGGCCGTCGTCATGGGCAAGGGCGTCACGCGCATCTCGAGCCGCATGCTGGTGGACGAGATCAAACAGATCGATAACGACGTTCACGAGGCCGAGGAAGCGCCCCAGATCAAGATGACCCTGGGCAGCCGCCTGAGCCCCGATGCCCTGGCCAAGCTCAAGGCCCTGCGCGGGAGGTAGGGGATTATCCATAGAGACCCGTTTCCCAATTGGCCAGCCCGTTGATTTGTAATCAATGGGCTGCGGGTCGGCATCGCCAAAACGAATAGTTTTTGGTTCTGGCGAACAGATAAAACTATTCGTTCTGACGAAGGGTTTTGAGATGTGGTCGGTCAAAGGGCCTGTTGCGCCCCGTCCGCAATTCCTTTATCCTTAACAGGCTTCGCGTGAAAGCGCCAAGTGTGCCAGTGTGGCGCAACGGTAGCGCAACTGATTTGTAATCAGTGGGTTGCAGGTTCGATTCCTGTCACTGGCTCCATGAAAGTTTCGGGCCCTGTCTCATGTGGGACAGGGTCCGTTTCTATTTATGTTGACATGTCAGCGGGTTTGACTCCCACCAGGCTTCAGGTTTGTCTTGATCTGTAACACGGGCGGGCTGAAACCCTCCTTATAGTTAAAGATCGAGATGAAAACGGTGAACCCCCTGGTCTGCTTGATCGACCGGGTAAGCCCGATCTCGACCTATATATAGGTGCAAATAGGCTGTTATCGAAGTAATATTCTGCAGGCTTACTCCACTACGCCAAAGTGTTCCCTCGGGAAATGTCACCAGTGCAGCAAAATCCACCGTCCTTCATATCCAAACTCAATAAAACTGCAGGTCAAAGGTATATAGATACGCCCGGCACCGTGTATCTAGAGGTTTTCGTTGACAGCCCCCAAGGTTGCATCGTATTATCTTTTTCGTTCGCGGGGGCGGCGGTCCAAAAGACCAAAGAACCTGCGGATACTTGAACGATTGGGAGTTTGCCCGAGTGGTTAATGGGGACGGGCTGTAAACCCGTTGGCTCTGCCTACATAGGTTCGAATCCTATAGCTCCCACCCGTCAAGTGCCTGTATAGCTCAGTCGGTAGAGCACTTCGTTGGTAACGAAGAGGTCACCAGTTCAAGTCTGGTTGCAGGCTCCATCCGGCGGTGTAGCTCAGTTGGTTAGAGCACACGGTTCATACCCGTGGCGTCACTGGTTCGAATCCAGTCACCGCTACCATAGGTAACACGGTGGCTTCTCAATAGTATGTTGAGAGGCCACTATGGTATAAAGGCAAAGTCCCGTCCGGGGACGACCTGTTTAGAGGAGGGCTTTATGGCCAAAGAGAAGTTTGAGCGCACTAAGCCGCATGTTAACATCGGCACCATTGGTCACGTCGACCACGGCAAGACCACGCTGACCGCCGCCATCACCAAGGTTCTCTCCGAGACCGAGGGCTGCAAGGCTGACTTCACTGCGTTCGAGAACATCGACAAGGCTCCCGAGGAGCGCGAGCGCGGCATTACGATCTCCGTCTCCCACGTCGAGTACGAGACTGCTGCCCGTCACTACGCTCACGTTGACTGCCCGGGCCACGCTGACTACGTCAAGAACATGATCTCCGGCGCTGCTCAGATGGACGGCGCTATCCTGGTCATCGCCGCTACCGACGGCCCCATGGCTCAGACCCGCGAGCACATCCTGCTCGCCCGTCAGGTCGGCGTTCCCTACATCGTCGTCTTCCTGAACAAGTGCGACATGGTCGACGATGACGAGCTCATCGACCTCGTCGAGATGGAGACCCGTGAGCTCCTCTCCGAGTACGATTTCCCCGGCGACGACATCCCCGTCATCCGTGGCTCCGCTCTGGGCGCTCTCGAGGGCGACGCCAAGTGGATGGACGCCATTCGCGAGCTCATGAAGGCCGTCGACGAGTACATCCCGACGCCTGCTCGTAACAACGACCTCCCGTTCCTGATGGCCGTTGAGGACGTTATGACCATCTCCGGCCGTGGTACCGTTGCTACTGGCCGTGTCGAGCGCGGTGAGCTCAAGCTCAACGAGCCCGTCGAGATCGTCGGCATCAAGGATACCCAGAACACCGTCGTTACCGGTATCGAGATGTTCCGTAAGTCCATGGACTTCTGCGAGGCTGGCGACAACGTCGGTCTGCTGCTCCGCGGCATCAAGCGCGAGGACATCGAGCGCGGCCAGGTTCTCTGCAAGCCCGGTTCGGTTACCCCGCACACCAAGTTCACCGGCGAGATCTACGTTCTGACCAAGGAGGAGGGCGGCCGTCACACCCCGTTCTTCGATGGTTATCGTCCTCAGTTCTACTTCCGTACCACCGACGTTACCGGTACGGTCAAGCTCCCCGAGGGCACCGAGATGGCTATGCCTGGTGACCACATCACCATCGAGGGCGACCTCATCCACCCGATCGCCATGGAGGAGGGCCTGCGCTTCGCTATCCGCGAGGGTGGCCACACCGTCGGTTCGGGCATCGTCTCCACGATCATTGAGTAAATTAGCTCTTTGATATAGCTGACTTAGAGAACCCGGCACTTATATGGGTGCCGGGTTCTTTTCTGCAATGGATATTGAGCCGTTGCTGGTGTCGAGAGGATCGATAATGGTCCTGGATGCACCGTCGATTAGCTCTCGATGGCTTCATTGATGTGTTCCAAATATGAATGGATCCACCGAGAACCAATTGACTCGAGGTTTTCATTGACAGCACTTACGTGGAGCTGATAAAGTAACAACTCGTGCCCGTACGGGGCGGAAATGAAAGGTTCAGGATACATGCGTACTCTAGTTACTCTTGCGTGCACTGAGTGCAAGCGCCGCAACTATACGACCACCAAGAACAAGTCGACCATGCCTGATCGTATGGAGATCAAGAAGTATTGCCCCTGGTGCCGTCACCACACGCTGCACAAAGAGACTCGCTAGTCTCTAGTCACATACGCCAGTAGTTCAATTGGTAGAGCATCGGTCTCCAAAACCGAGTGTTGAGGGTTCGAGTCCTTCCTGGCGTGCCAGTCATTATTCCGTAAGCTCCCACTTGGGGGCTTACGGTTTACTCATGTATAAGCGCATTGCGCGGAGGTAACCCAAATGGCCAACAAGAAGAACAAGAAGAAGGCACAGCAGCAGGCGCCTGCCAACAACGCTGCCGCCAACTCCAAGGTTGAGGCCAAGAAGGCCGTTGCCAAGAAGAACGAGAAGGCTGCGAAGTCCAAGAAGAACGAGAAGCCTGGTTTCTTCGCCCGCACCAAGAAGTATTTCGCTTCGGTCAAGTCCGAGATGAAGCGTGTCACGTGGCCCGATAAGAAGGAGCTCGTGAACTACTCGGTCGTCGTTTGCGCTTCTCTGATCGTCGTCGGCGTCGTCATCGCTCTGCTCGATGCTGGCTTTGGCGAGGCTCTTGCTCTGTTCTCTGGATTGAGGGGCTAAACCATGTCTAAGCGTTGGTACGTCGTTCACACTTACTCTGGATACGAGAACCGTGTTAAGTCCGATCTCGAGCACCGCATCGAGACTATGGGCATGCAGGACCGTATCTTTGATATCGAGATTCCTATGGAGCGCGTCACCGAGATTAAAGAGGGTGGCAAGCGCGAGACCAAGGATTCCAAGATCTTCCCGGGTTATGTCCTGGTCCGCATGGAGATGGATGACGATGCTTGGACGTGCGTTCGTAACACGCCCGGCGTCACCGGTTTCCTGGGCGGCAACGGCAAGCCCGCTCCGCTTTCCCGCGACGAGTACAACAAGATGACTCGTCGTCCCGGTAAGGGCGATTCGCCCAAGCGCACCTCGGTTGATATTCAGGTCGGCACGTCCGTCCGCGTCACCGATGGCCCGCTTACCGACTTTGATGGCAAGGTCTCCGAGGTTAACACCGAGGCTGGCAAGCTCAAGGTCACGCTGATGATCTTTGGCCGCGAGACGCCGGTCGAGCTCGACTTTAACCAGGTCGCTGTCATCGCTTAAGTTTTCGTCCGTTCGCGCGAGCGTGCTTCTTCTGTGACTGCTCATCTCAGGAGTGCTTCTAACACGTGCGTGCTTACGATATAGCAAGTACTTCACACTCGTGATTCGAAAGGAATGACCATGGCTGAGAAGAAGGTTGCCAACGTCATTAAGCTCCAGATTCCTGCTGGTGCAGCTAACCCCGCTCCTCCCGTCGGCCCCGCCCTGGGCGCTGCTGGCGTGAACATCATGCAGTTCTGCCAGGCCTTTAACGCCGAGACGCAGGACAAGAAGGGTGACATCATCCCCGTTGAGATCTCTGTCTACGAGGACAAGTCCTTCTCCTTCATCACCAAGACCCCGCCGGCGGCTCACCTCATCAAGAAGGAGCTGAACCTCAAGTCTGGTTCCGCTAAGCCCCAGGCCGACAAGGTCGGTCAGCTCTCCCAGGAGCAGCTCACCAAGATCGCCGAGATCAAGATGCCGGACCTCAATGCCAACGACATTGACGCCGCCAAGAAGATCATCGCCGGTACCGCCCGCTCCATGGGCGTCACCATCGCTGAGTAGCGATTTCTTTAGGTAATGACGGGTGCTCCGACCGGGGTGCCCGTTATATGTGTGCAATAGGGCACACGATACGATGTGGGAGGGCTCACGCCCGTTTAACCACAGGAGGTAATGCACATGGCTAAGCATGGTAAGAGCTATAACGCCGCTGCCGAGAAGATCGACCGCGCCACGCTCTACACCCCCCTTCAGGCTGCCAAGCTCATCAAGGAGCTCGACACCGCCAAGTTCGACGAGACCGTCGAGGCCCACTTCCGTCTGGGCATCGATACTCGTAAGGCTGACCAGAATATCCGTGGTTCCATCTCCCTGCCCCACGGCACCGGCAAGACCGTTCGTGTTGCCGTCTTCGCCGAGGGCGAGAAGGCCCGCGAGGCCGAGGCTGCCGGTGCCGACATCATCGGTTCCGACGAGCTCGTCGCCCAGATCCAGAAGGGCGAGATCAACTTCGACGCTGCTATCGCAACGCCGAACATGATGGCCAAGGTTGGCCGTATCGGTAAGATCCTTGGTCCCCGTGGCCTCATGCCGAACCCCAAGCTCGGCACCGTGACCATGGACGTCGCCAAGATGGTCTCCGAGCTCAAGGCTGGCCGCGTTGAGTACCGCGCCGACCGTTACGGCATCTGCCACGTGCCCCTGGGCAAGAAGTCCTTCTCTGAGCAGCAGCTCGTCGAGAACTACGCTGCCCTGTACACCGAGATCCTGCGCGTCAAGCCCTCTTCTGCTAAGGGCAAGTACGTCAAGTCCATCTCCGTGTCTTCCACCATGGGCCCTGGCGTCAAGGTCGATCCCGCTGTCCAGCGTGACTTCCTGGCTGAGTAACTGCTAGTTACCGCCTGAGCAAAGCAAGCATTGCTAAAGAAACCCGGTTCTGCCTCGTGCAGGACCGGGTTTCTTGCTATCTCGGGGTAAAACCACCTCAAAGGGGACAGTGTCCCCTTTGAGGTGGTTACCAGGGTGTTCTGGCGGTAGAGGACTCGATGGCCTCGTGGCGCTTGAGCTCGCGGCGCATGGTTTGCGAGTTGAGCCAGGCTGCCTGCCATCCGCGGATGGGGTAGCGCGTCTGGTCGAGCTCAAACTGCGTATAGCCGCAGGCGTTGATGATCGTCGTTCCACACACATGCTGCCGCTCGCGCTGAAAATCGTAACCGTAGCTTTGGTGTACATGCCCATGCACCATGTAGTCGGCCCCCCAGGACTCAAGCGCCGTGTTAAAGCACTCAAACCCTCGATGCGGCAGATCATCCAGATCACCCATACCGGCGGCGGGTGCATGGGTAAGCAGAATGTCGCACCCGCCGACCATCCTAACCTTACGCGACAGCTTACGCATGCGCTTGGACATCTCGCGTTCGGTGTACATGTTGGCGCCGTCGCGATAACGCATGGACCCGCCAAGGCCCGCAATGCGAATCCCTCGGTACGTGTACACGCTGTCTTCCACGCAGATACATCCGCCCGGTGCATGACGTGTGTAGCGGTCGTCGTGGTTGCCGCGAACGTAGATGAGCGGTTTGTTGATGACGGTGACCAAAAACTCAAGATAGTCCGGGTCCAGATCGCCGGCAGACAGAATCAGGTCAACACCCTCAAAGCGCTCCTTGCGAAAGCACTCCCAAAGGCATCGTTCTTCGGTATCTGCTATGGCAAGGATCTTCATAGGGCGGTAACTCCCGGCTCATCGTCGAGCTGCGGAATGGTGCCTACCACGTTGTCCGCCAGCCAATTCATCTCGACAATCTGCGCGCTCGGCAGTGGGGGAAAGCCCTCGATCTGCACCACGCCGTCTTGGCTATGAAGCTCGCCGCCAAAGGGATTGATGGAGCCTTCGACGATGCCATTGCGGAGCAGCTGCACCAGTTTGCGCGTCTGATAGGACAGGCCCGGAGCGTAACGGATGTCGATAACGCCGGAGCTCATGCCATACCAGTAGTTGACGGCGCGAACCTGGCTGTCGTCACTGGTCTCATCCCAGGTGCCATGCAGCAGGCTTCGCACGATAAGCTCGTAGTATCGGCCCCAGTTCCAGACCGGCATGGCGATGCCGACGACCTTGCCATCGACCAGGCGGTGGAGTCCGTAGGCCGTAGGGTCTACGAGCGACTTTGACATGTCAGCGCCGGTCATGACGCTCACGCCTTCACGGCACATGGCCTCGGCAAGGCCTCCGGCGGGCACATCGCCCCAGGTCAGGATAATTTGCGCACGGGGGTCGAGCAGCGAGGCGCCAATCGCAAAGGCGTTGATCTCGCTGAGTGCGCCCGAGGCGAAGACCGACGCGTGGTAGCCGATACGGTGGTTGTCCGCCATACTGGCGGCAAGGGCGCCCAGGAGGAACTTGGCCTCGTACATCTTGCCAAAGTACGAACGGACGCTTTGGTGGGGAAGGCCGATAGAGCAGTTAAGGAACCGCACCTGGGGATACTCAACGGCAGCTCTGAGTGTGTATTCCATCAGGCGGTGCGAGGTCGAGAAGATGACGTTAGCTCCATGTTTGACAGCCGTTTCCACGGCGGCGTAGAACACGTCCGGATTGTGACAGTCCTCGAACGCCTCGGTGCGCACGATACCGCCAAAATGCTCATCGAGATACTGACGCCCTTGGTCGTGCAGGCTGTCCCAGCTCGACGTCGCACAGGGGAACTCATGGATAAAGGCGATGCGCAGGGGGTTGGCCGCCGAGTAGACGGTCTTGCCCATAAAGAAGTTGAGCACGCCGGAGGTGGACTTGGCGGGCGCCTCTTCCTCATCGACACTCGGCGCCTCGACAAGATCGACCTTGTCCTCGTCACTTTTGCCGGCAATGACCAGCTCGCGCCAAATCTTGCACAGGCGGTTTACGACGATGTCCGTCGGCGTATCCAGCAGACGGTCCTGGTTGTACACGTTGAGGTAGACGAGCATGGCGTCGGCGGGCGTAATGTCCAGATGGTCGCCGCCGGCGCGCAGGTAGGCGCGCTTAAAGAGCAGGAAGGTATGGCGCAGGTAGTCGACCTTTTTCTGCGACCATTTTTCGATAAGATTCTGACCGAGCATCTTGGCGAGCGTTTCGTAGCTTCCCTCACGCGAGAACTCGATCTCGTATAGGGGGCAGACGCGCCAAAACGCGCAGAACTCGCCATAGAGGCGGCTTTCGACGGAATCCCATTTTCCGGGGTAGAGGCGGGTGACCTTGGCCGAAACCGTCGGGGCGTCCAGGAATTTGAGGACACTGACGCGCTTGTTGCCCTCTTGGACGTAAAACCGATGCATAAACTCGGTGACGATGATGGGGTCGCGATAGCCTTCGGTCACCTGGATG
This sequence comes from Collinsella aerofaciens, assembly GCA_021639365.1. Classification (GTDB taxonomy): domain Bacteria; phylum Actinomycetota; class Coriobacteriia; order Coriobacteriales; family Coriobacteriaceae; genus Collinsella; species Collinsella aerofaciens_AH. The sequence continues at coordinate 12,622 of JAJXHK010000030.1, read as the reverse complement.
TCGTAGAGGTTGGACCACTTGCGGGCGAACTCGGTGTTAAACGGCAACAAGGGCATAAAGTTGCAAGAAAAGGCGGACTGACGGCCCTTGGTGACCGTGCCGACGACCATTTCGAGCGGAATATCCCGCAGGCCGACGCTCTCACGCTGACCTAAGGGGAGCTGAGCAACCAAACTGTCGAGGTCCGTGAGGTACGGGTGCTCGCTTTGGCTGATGGCGCGACGGCGTCCCTGCTCGCCGCGCTTGCGTGCTTGACGATAGGCCTCTTCCATGCTGTCTACTCCCTTAGTCGTTTAAACAACGATATGAACCATGGTACCACGATGCGAAACCACCACAAAGGTGCCTGTCCCCTTTGTGGTGGTTTAGGCGATGATGGGGGCGATGGCACGAATGCAGGCGTCGGCTGCCGTAAAAGTGGTGCTATCGTCGCTGACGATAAAGATGATTTTGCCCTTGATGCCAAAGTCGCCGATCTCGCTAAAGAGCACGTACGGCTCCTTGTCAAAGCCAGAGATGGGCGAGACGGCCGTTTTGGTTGCGCTCGTGAGCTCGTCTGCCAGCGCGTCAAGGGAAGCCCACTTGGACGTGTCCTTTACGGCAACGGGCACGGCCACGCGCCCAAAGGGCATCAGATGCACGAGCGTGTTCTTGGAGATGTTGGAGTTGGGCACAATGATGGTCTGCCCGCAGGCGTCCTCGATGGTCGTGTGACGCCAGGTGATATCTTGGACCACGCCGGATACGCCGCCGACCTCGATATTGTCGCCGGGTTTGATAATGCCCATAAAGGTCACCTGCATACCGCCGATAAGGTTCGACAGCGTGTCCTGAAAGCCGAGCGAGATGGCGATGCCGCCGACGCCAAGAGCGGCGACGAGGGCGTTTGCATTAATGCCAAAACAGTTGTCGAGGATAAAGCTGCCGCCGATCATCCAGATGACGGCGCGCGCGATGTTGATGAAGATGCTCGATGCTGGGAGCGGGTTATCGTCGCGGTTAAGCAGGTGGTGCAGGGTCTTGGACGCGACTTTGGTGGCAACGGCGGTGCCGATGGCCAAGATGCCGGCCCAGATGATGTTGTGGACCCATCGCTGCTCAAAGAAATGAAGAATCGGCTCAAACAATTCCATGTAGGTAAACCTCCTCATGATCATCCAACCATGATACCCACCAAGAAGCCCGTCCGATCAAATTCGGACGGGCTTCTGTGCTCGATATAAGGTTTACGCGGCGGGGCTGCAAGGCCCGGCGGTGTAGCTTAGCGTCGACGCTTCCAGATAATGCCGAGAATGATGATGACGATGCCGCCGATGAGGCATGCGCCGATCACGGCTAGCGTGCGGTCTCCCGTTGCGGCGAGCTTGCCGGTCGTCTTCTTGGTGATGACCTTCGTGGTCGTCGCGTCCGTCTTAGGCGAGGGTCCAGGCGTCGGGGCCGGTGTGGGCGTGGGGTCCACGGCAGCGGAGCCAAAGCTGATGGTGCCCGCGAGCGAGGCCATCTTGCTCTCCCAGCCGTTCTGCCCAATGAGCGCCCTTAGCGCTGACTCGCAGGTACCCCACTCGGTGTGCTTGGTGGCGTTTGCGAAGGTGGGGAAGTCGGTCGTGTTGGTGATGATGTAGTTGTTGGTGGCGACGGTATAGGTCTTGGCGGGGTCGAGCGTGCTGCCATCCTTGGTGAGCGTGGCGCTCACGATGCGCTTGCCTTCGGGCTGCGTCCAATCGATTGTCACGTTGATTCCGCCGAAGGAAAGGACGCTGCCGGAGTCGTCGCGCCACTTGTACATGTCTTGCGCCTCCTGCTCGGTGTGGCCGGCCGCTACATAGGCTTGCTGAAGCTCGTAGCTGTGATTGCACTCGTCGCTGATCTGCAGCGAGTGCTCGAGCGCTGCCAGGAAGTCCGCACCGGTCATGGTCCAGGTCTCCACGGTGTTGCCGTAGGGCGAGATAGCGATGACGTTGCCGGCGGTCACATCGCCCGCAGCGATGCCGCCGCGGATGCCGCCCGCGTTCTCGATGGCAAGGTCCGCGCCCGTCAGGTCAAGATAGGAGCCGCAGATCACATGTCCGATGGTCTGGGCCTTGGTGGTGTCGCCCTCCTTGCTAGGGCGGAAATCGGTGGTGCGCACCATCTCCCAGCCGTGCGTGCCAGATGCGTTCTCGCCGTAGAAATAATTGGTAGAGCTCGTGCCGAGCACCTCGCTCGATGCGGCGCTAAAGGCATCGTCGAGCGGCTTGATCTTGTTGTCGTGGACCTCATCAAGGATGCTCTGATAGGTGGAGCCCTTGTTGGTGTCGGTCAAAAGAACGTTTACGTCCTTGGCGGTATAGAGCTTCTCGTCGCTTTTGTCTGCGTATACCGCCACCGTGTCATCGTCGGTGCTTTCGGTGCCCTTGGTGTCGTACTCGTAGGGGACGGAAAGCAGTCCCACTTCGGCAAAGGCGCTGCCCGCCTCGACAACGTGGATTGTCTTGCCGTCGGCTCCCGTCACCTTCTCGTTAAGGTTGATGTGCTCGTGGCCTGCGATAAGGGCATCGACGCCACGGAGCCGCGTGGCAAAGGTCTTGGCGTCGAGCGTGTGCGCGATACAAACAACAACATCGCAGCCCTCCTTGCGCAGCTGCTCTGCCTCGGCATTGATGGCGTTCGCGGCACTCGAGAAGTTGGTGCCCGCGACTAGGTCTGCACGCAGCGAGGAGCCAAGCGATTCATCCATGGCTCCTACAACGCCGACCTTGATCTGGTAGGCGAACGTTGAGTGACTTTCACTGTCCTCCCAGGTGCGGTTGAGCGTCTTCGTGATGCTCGAGCTCCATACGCCGTTCGAGGACGTTGCATTCGCGCAAAGCATGGCGAAGGGCGTGCTGGTGGTGCTGGAGCCGGTCATGGTGCGAAGCTTGTCCGCGCCATAGCTCCAGTCGTGGTTGCCTGGCGTGGTCGCGTCGTAGCCGTCGGCGTAGAAGGTGTCCATGAGCTCGGCGATGCTCTTGCCCTCGCTCATGGTGGCGAAGGACTGTCCGTGGAAGGTGTCGCCCGCATCGAGCAGAAGATCGGGGGCGTTGCCCTGGGCGCTATAGAGAACCGCCAGTCCGTCAAAGCCGACGGTGCCGGTGCCCTTGCTTTCGTTGTAGCTGTACTTGTAGCTGCCGTGGATGTCGTTGGTGTGCATGACGGTCACGGTGCCGTCAATAGCGGCGGGCAGGTTCCCCGCGAAAGCGAGGCTTGGGATGCCTGCGAGCGCGCCGGCAAGCAGCGCGGCGGTTAACGCAAGGCGGGGGAGTCTTTTCATGGCAGTTTCCTTGGTCCTTAGCCAGAATGTCTGGTTGAATATCGGATTATCGACATAATATGCGAAAACCGCCGCAAGGGCGTCTGTCCCTTTGCGGCGGTTTTGACGTTTGCGCGGATAAAATCTACCAAAATAAACCTGTCCCTTTTTGGCAGGTTTTAGCTCAGCAGCATGCGGTCGTTGGCGAGCTCGCCGCCCGAGACCTCCTCGAACTTCTGCAGCAGGTCGGCTACGGTGAGCGACTTCTTCTCATCGCCCGCCACGTCGTAGATCACGTGGCCTTCGTGCATCATGATCAGACGGTTGCCCAGACGGATGGCGTCGTTCATGTTGTGCGTGACCATGAGCGTGGTCAGGTGGTTCTCGTCGACGATCTCCTCGGTCAGGTTGAGCACCTTAGAGGCCGTCTTGGGGTCGAGGGCCGCGGTGTGCTCGTCGAGCAGCAGCAGGCGCGGCCTGGTGAGCGTGGCCATCAGCAGGGTGAGTGCCTGGCGCTGGCCGCCCGAGAGCAGGCCGACCTTGGCGTTGAGGCGCGTGTCCAGACCAAGGTCCAGGCGCTTGAGCAGTTCAACGTACTCGTCCTTCTCGGCCTTGGTGACGCCCCACGAAAGACCGCGACGCTGGCCGCGGCGCTTGGCGAGGGCCAGGTTCTCGGCAATTTGCATGTCGGCTGCGGTGCCGCGCATGGGGTCCTGGAACACACGGCCCAGGTACTTGGCGCGCTGTGACTCGCTCAGACGCGAGATGTCGGTGCCATCGAGCTCAATAACACCCGAATCGAGCGGATACACGCCGGCGATCATATTGAGCAGCGTGGACTTGCCGGCGCCGTTGCCGCCAATCACGGTTACAAAGTCGCCATCGTTGAGGGTGAGGTCGACGCCGGTGAGCGCGCGCTTCTCGGTGACGGTGCCCTTGTTAAAGGTCTTCTTGACGTGCGAGAGCTTAAGCATCTGCCTCATCTCCCCTCGTGTAGGAGCTGCGGAGCTTGTAGCGCTCCCAAACCACAGGTACGCACAGGGCAACGGCGACGATCACGGCGGAGAGCAGCTTCATGTCGTTGGCGTCCATGCCCAGCTGCAGCACGATGGCGCGGATGAGGAAGTAGACCACGGAGCCAAAGACAGCGGAGGCCAGACGGACGGAGAACTGCGTGAGACCGCCGGGCAGCAGGCGGCCGAGCACCTCGCCGATGACGATGGCGGCAAGACCGATAACGATGGCGCCGGTACCCATGCCAATGTCGGCATACTTTTGGCTCTGGCAGATAAGCGCGCCGGAGAGGCCGATGAGGGCGTTGGAGAGCACGAGGGCGATCATCTTGGTGGAGTTGGTGTTGACGCCCAGGGCGCGGATCATGTACTCGTTGTTGCCGGTGGCACGCAGCGCCGAGCCGATCTCGGTGCCAAAGAACCAGTACAGGATGGCGACGATGGCCACGGCCAGCACAATGCCCAAGATAATGGCAACGGTGGACTGCGGCAGGCCCGTCATGTTGCTGACGGACGAGAAGATGGTGCCCTTGGCAAGGATGGGCGTGTTGGACTTGCCCATGATGCGCAGGTTGATGGACCACAGGCTGATCTGCGTTAGGATTCCGGCAAGGATCGCGGGGATCTCAAAGACGGTGGTCAAGATGCCCGTGACGGCGCCCGCGATGGCGCCGGCGCACATGCCGGCCAGCACGGCGAGCAAGGGGTCGACGTTATTGTTGACGATGAGCACGGCGCAGACACAGCCGCCGAGGGCAAAGCTGCCGTCGCAGGTCATATCGGGGATGTCGAGCAGGCGGAACGTGATAAACACGCCAAGCACCATAATGCCCCAGAGGACGCCCTGCGAAACGGCGCCCTGCAATGCAATGAGCATGCTTCATACCTCCTAGGATAGGGTGGACACGTGATTTTCCATAATAGCGGTACCAATGCATAAAAGAGTTGCGGACGGATGTTTTGTCTCATCCGAAACAAGCAGGGCGAACGCCGGTCTTTAGCGTTCGCCCCAAGGACTCAGATATTGAATAACGCGGCTGTGGCGCGCGTGCGGGCCCTAGACGCGTTACCGCGCATGGCGCTACTCGTCCAGAGCGGAAAGGTCGATGCCCAGCGCCTCGGCCATCTCGTCGTTCTTGACGACGACCAGGTCCTTGCTCGAGAGGTGCTTGATCGGCATATCCTCGGGCTTGGCCTCGCCCTTCAGGATCTTAACGGCCATCTCGCCCGCGGCGTAGCCCAGGTCCTTATAGTTGATGGAGAGGGTGAACAGGCCGCCGGCCATGCACATACCCTCCTCGCCGGTCACGAAGGGGAGCTTATTCTCCTTGCAGATCTGGCCGACCTGCGAAGCGCCCGCGGCGATGGTGTTGTCAGTGGGGGAGTACAGCGCGTCGACCTTGCCCACGGCAGACTCGACGACGGACTGAATCTCGTTGGAGCTCGAGACGGTGAAGTCAGTGTACTCGAGGCCCAGCTTGTCGAGCTCCTTCTTGGCGGCCTTGATCTGGACGTCGGAGTTGGACTCGGCGGTGCAGTAGAGCAGGCCGACCTTTTTAACGTCGGGCAGGACCTTCTGCATCATCTCGAGCTGCTCGGCGACCGGGGTGAGGTCGGAAGCACCCGTGACGTTGGTGCCGGGCTTGTCGTTGTCCTGGACCAGGCCGGAGGCGGCGTAGTCGGTGATGGCACAGCCCACGATGGGGATATCGGCCGTGGCGCCGGCGGCAGCCTGCGCGGCGGGCGTGGCGATGGCATAAATCAGGTTGACGTTGTCGCCCACAAACTTGTCGGCAATGGACTTACACGTGGACTGGTCGTTCTGGGCGTTCTTCTGGTCGATCTTGACCTTAAGGCCGCTCTCCTTGATGGCCTTGACAAAGCCGTCGTTGGCGGCATCGAGTGCGGAGTGCTCGGTGAGTTGCAGAACGCCGATGGTGTAGTCGGAACCGGCGGCAGCAGAGCCGGAACCAGAGTTGCCGCCGCATCCGGCGAGCGGGGCGAGCGCGAGCAGACCGGCGGAGACCAGAAGACTCCTGCGGCTGATGGTGATGTCCTTCATATCATTACCCCCAGTATAAAAATGGCTGGAAACACTGCACTGGGACAAAGTGCAAGTGGAACTATAGTAGCGCTGATGTCCATTTTTACAACAGCCTGGCGGGTTTTTTAATACAGAATCGGATGGGCGGTACGGGTAGTCGAATGGGCGGCGGAGGGTCTTATGCGGCGGAGGAGGCATCGTCCTCGTCCAGGGCGGCGAAGAGCTTCTTGCCGTCGAGGAGACGTGTGGTGACGTTTCTCATTCGGCCGATCTCTACGGTACGCAACGTGTCATCGGCGCCTCGCGCGTCATAGACCGTTCCCAGCAAATACGAGATGCCGTCTCGTTGCTTGATGGCAAAGGGCCGGAGTGTCATCCGTGCCACTTCGACCTCTCCGCGTGCCGTGACACTCGAAATATCAAAACTCACTGTGGTTCCGTGGTCGATGGCCTGCTCGATGAGCTCGCAGGCATCGATGCGCTTGACGGGCGTGCGTGTGGCCTTGGTGGATTTGCCGCCTGCGCTTGGAGCAGGCTCGGGTGCATCGAGGTAGCCGCGAACGTCGGCACTCGCCATGGCGACCAGGTGCTGCGCCATGCTTTTTCGAATGGCGATGGGCGTAGAGCGGTTGCGCATGACCATGCCGTGGAGTCGGATGATCTCTTCGTCGGTGAGCGGACGGGTCAAGAGCCGATACCCCACGCCGCGCTTGTACTCAATTTCGTATCCGGCATGGCGAAGTGCGGAGATGGCGGTGTAGATGCTGCGCCGCGCCGCCGAGATGGGCATGCGGGCGGGGTCGTCGGGATGGGCGAGGCGCTGGATCAACTCATCGGAAAGCATGGCCTTGTCCTCGCCGGTGTTTTCGCTTAATAGTTGCAAGATACGAACGGCGCGATAGGCTGCCATCGAGGCGGCGCCCCTCGTCGTGGTCTCGTAAGTTTCAACAGCGGTTTCGGTCATGGCGCCCACGTCCTTTCCGTTTTGGGTGGCGACGGTATGGAGCCTAGGACGCGGGGCTTTCCCAGGGGTGCAGGACGCCCTGGGCGGTCGGTAGCCGTCGGCAAGCGGCGGGTCGAGTTTTCAACAGCCCTGCCCAACTGACCAAAAACTTGCCAAAAGCTTGACGGATGCTGTTGAAAAAAGCGCCCCTCGGCTTGCCGAGAGGCGCTGGTGTGATGCGCTGGAACGCGTTTGGTGGCGCTGTGGCGATTAGAAGTCGGCGTTGCCCACGGTGCGCGGGTGCGGCAGGACGTCGCGGATGTTGCCCACGCCGGTGAGGTACATCACCAAGCGCTCGAAGCCCAGACCGTAGCCGGCGTGCTTGCAGGAACCGTAGCGGCGCAGGTCAAGGTAGTACTTGTACTGCTCGGGATTCATACCCAGATCCTTGATGCGGGCCTCGAGCAGATCCAGGCGCTCCTCGCGCTGGGAGCCGCCGATAATCTCGCCAATGCCCGGCACCAGGCAGTCGGCGGCGGCGACGGTCTTGCCGTCCTCGTTCATGCGCATGTAGAACGCCTTGATCTCGGCCGGGTAGTCGGTTACGAAGGTCGGGCGCTTAAAGTGCTCCTCGGTCAGGAAGCGCTCGTGCTCGGTCTGCAGGTCGATACCCCAGCTGACGGGGTAATCAAACTGGTGGCCAGCAGCGACGGCCTGCTCCAGGATCTCGACGGCCTCGGTGTAGGTAACGCGGGCAAAGTCGGAGTTTGCCACGTGGTCCAGGCGCTCGATCAGGCCCTTGTCCACAAACTTGTTGAGCATGTTGAGCTCGTCGGGGCAGGTGGCCATAACGTCCTTAAGGACGTACTTGAGCATGGCCTCGGCGTTATCCATGTAGTCGTTAAGGTCGGCAAAGGCCATCTCGGGCTCAATCATCCAAAACTCGGCGGCATGGCGCGTGGTGTTGGAGTTTTCGGCGCGGAAGGTGGGGCCAAAGGTGTACACGTCGCCAAAGGCCATGGCGAAGTTCTCGGCGTTGAGCTGGCCGGATACGGTAAGGCTCGCGTGCTTTCCAAAGAAGTCCTGGCTCCAGTCAACCTCACCGGACTCGGTGAGGGGCGGATTTTTGGGGTCGAGTGTGGTCACGCGGAACATCTCGCCGGCGCCCTCGCAGTCACTCGTGGTGATGATGGGGGTGTTGACGTAGACAAAGCCCTGCTCCTGGAAGAAGCGGTGGATGGCGGCAGCCGCGACAGAACGGATGCGGAACACGGCGCGGAACAGGTTGGTGCGCGGGCGCAGGTGCTGCTGGGTGCGCAGGAACTCGACGGTAGCGCGCTTCTTCTGCAGCGGGTAATCCGGGGCGCTGACGCCCTCGACCTCGATGGAAGTGGCAGAAAGCTCGAAAGGCTGGGGCGCATCGGGGGTCAGCTTGACGGTGCCGGTGCAAATGAGTGCGGCCGAGACGTTTTGATGGGCGATCTCGTCGTAGTTGTCGAGCGCCTCGCGGTTCATGACGACCTGCAGGTCGCGGAAGCAGCTGCCGTCGTTGAGCGTAACAAAGCCAAAGTTCTTCATGTCGCGGATGGACTTGACCCAGCCGGCGACGGTGACGGTCTGGCCGCCAAGCGACTCGGCATCGGCGTAAAGCTGCGCGATTTTGGTGCGGTTCACGTATCCTCCCATAACGGTTGAATGATAGTTATCCATACAGTTCGATATTCTAGCAGCTCGGCTCATTTGGGCTATACAGATAAGGCATTGGCGGGATGGTTTTTCAAACGAAAAGCGCCCGCGGCCAAATGGTCGCGGGCGCTTGACGAGGTGTCTTTTGGCTGTGTGGCGCGGGGCCTGGCTACTTGGTCTTGGCTACCAGCAGCGGGTCGCCCAGCTTGACGAGCGGGTTGCCGCCAATAAGCGTTCCGGACTCGCCGACATGGTCGATGCTCTTAAGACGATCGAGCTCGGAGACGATGACGGTCACGATGTCCTCGTGGCCGGCGGCCTTGATGGCCTCGCGATCGAAGCTGATGAGCGGCTGGCCGGCCTTGACCGTGTCACCCATCTCGACAAAGCGGGCAAAACCCTTGCCGTTCATTTCCACGGTGCCCAGGCCGACATGGATGAATACGCGCAGACCGTCCTCGGTAATCATACCGATGGAGTGGTTGGTGACGGTGGTGGCGCCGATGCGGCCGTTGGCGGGCGCATAGATGGTGCCGGTAATGGGCTCGATGCCATAGCCCTGGCCAAGCATGCCCGAGGCGATCGTCTCGTCGGGAACCTCGTCCAGGTTGACGAGCACGCCGTTGACGGGGGCATAGATGACGCCTTCGCGGGTGGCGAAGCTTGCTGCGGGCGGAACGGACGCCTCGCCGGTCGAGGTGAAGGTGGACTTAAGCGAATCGAGCAGACCCATAGTTGCCTCCAACTTAAATAGGCGCATATCGCGCGTTTGGTTTGCCGGAAACGTTTCATATCTGTTTCGCGGCTTGGTCAACACCCCCTATTCTACGCTGCTCAGCGATACCTCTGAGCTGGGATTATGTGATATATCAGTTGAAGGGAAACTTATTGCTGGCGTGTTTCTGCGTCACGGGTTCAAGTGGGGTACGCTTGAAGGCGAAAAACAAGGGCGCTTAATTTGCGCGAAGGGAGCACATATGATTGTCGAGAACCATGCACTGTGGGGCGAGGAGCCGACCGAGGAATATCCGGCGACGTTTACGTATTTGGGTGCCGAGCCGCTGCCCGATAAACCGAATGGCCGCCGCCCTGCCGTGATTATCTGCGGCGGAGGTGCGTTTACGCATATCGCTCCGCATGAGCAGGATCCCGTGGCGTTTGCGTTTTTGGATCACGGTTACCAGGCCTTTGTGCTCAACTATGTCACGAGTTCTACGGGTGACGTGAGCTTTCCACACCCCCAGGCAGATCTTGCCAAGATGGTTGCCACGGTGCGTGCGAATGCCGACGAGTGGCATGTCGATCCCAAGCGCGTGTGCGTCGTGGGCTTTTCTGCTGGCGGCATGATTTGCGCCTCGCTGGCAACACAGTGGAAGACCGGCCCCTTCGCGGCACTTGCCGGGGCGCGTCCGGACGACATTCGTCCCGATGCCGTGGTGCTGGGCTATCCATTGCTCGACTTTGCCTATGTGCGCGACATGCAGACGCGCGATCCGCGCATTGACTTGCGTGTGCCCAAGACGGGCGGCAAGACGGGGCGCGATTTGCTCAACGACTACCTGTCGATGGTGACGGGCGGCGAGGCAACTGACGAGCATTTGGCCGATATCTGCCCCACCACGCATGTTTCGCGTCAGATGCCGCCGACCTTTGTGTGGGGCGTGTCCGACGACAAGACGGCGCCGATCGCGCAGGTCTATCCGTTTGCGCAGCGCATGGCCGAGGAGGGCGTCGCTTGCGAGATGCACGTCTTTGACCAAGGTGGTCACGGGCTTTCGCTCGGCAACGCCAACACCGCGGTCGATAACGAGGACAAACAGGCGGCAGTCCGCCCTTGGATCCGCCTAGCCTTCCGCTTCCTGGAGCGCCACGGGTTTTAGTTACGGCGTTTTACCAAACGCCGTAACCACTTGGCGCTACAAGCCCGCCAGAGCGGCAATCTGCCTTTCAACTTCGGCGGCATGACCAGAAGGTCTATGCCGCCTCGTTTCAAGGCACCTTGCTCGCTCTGACGGGCTTTCGCTGTCGTTGCCAAAATATCGGCGTTGTCCTGGTTGCCAAAAGAATGATCCCTTGGGGACGGAGGGAAACGGATCATTTTGTCGAGGGGCAGGCGGCCGCTTCGGTCCTCGGGGAAACCACGTCCCGTTTCGGGCGCAGATTCTGGGTCGCAGTTTTCCCGAGAGGCCTCATTGGGAAACTATGGCCTTGAACTTTCCTACCTGTCCCCCTTGCACCGATCTGTCGATTGAACATCGTTGCATGTTCGCGCTATCATGCATGGTTACAATTGGTTAGCCATGGCAAACGGTTAGCCATGGTGAACATAAATACAACGCCCTGTGGGCGCCGGGGGAGGAACACGGACGTGAAGCTCGATACACTCGAGATTGGAAAGGACGCCGTTGTCGCATCGGTGGCATCGGACGATCAGGCACTCCGACAGCATATTTTGGACATGGGTCTAACGCCGGGCACCGAAGTCACCATGATGAAGTACGCCCCCATGGGCGACCCGCTCGAGATTCGCCTGCGCGGCTACGAGCTGACGCTGCGCAAGGACGATGCTGCCCGCATTGAGCTTGTGGGCATTCACGATACCGATATGGGTCCGCGCGCTAACGCCGCAATCGGCACGACGAAGCATCCGGCACTCGGCGAGGGGACGTATTCGCCCCGCGCGGCAAAGACGGCCGTGCCCGAGGGCGCACCGCTGCATTTTGCCCTCGCCGGCAACCAAAACTGCGGTAAAACCACGCTATTCAACCAGCTAACGGGCTCCAACCAGCATGTCGGTAACTTTCCCGGCGTGACGGTCGACCGCAAAGATGGCACCATCCGCAACCACCCCGAGGCGAACGTTACCGACCTGCCCGGCATCTATTCGCTGTCGCCGTACACGGGCGAGGAGATCGTCAGCCGCCAATTCATCCTTGACGAGCATCCCGATGCCATCATCGACATTATCGACGCCACCAACATCGAACGTAACCTGTACCTGACACTGCAGCTTATGGAGCTCGACCGCCCCATGGTCATCGCGCTCAACATGATGGACGAGGTGACCGCCAATGGTGGTGCCGTAGACGTCAACCTGCTCGAGAGCCTGCTGGGCGTGCCTGTTGTTCCCATTAGCGCTGCCCGCAACGAGGGTATTGGCGAGTTGGTGGATCATGCCTTGCACGTGGCGCGGTTCCGCGAGCGCCCCGGTCGCCTGGACTTCTGCGCGCCCGATGGTCCAGACGGCGGCGCGCTGCATCGCTGCATTCACGGCATCGCCAACCTTATCGAGGACCATGCCGCGACGGCGCATATCCCGGTGCGTTTTGCGGCGACCAAGCTGGTTGAGGGCGACGAGCTGGTGACCGAGGCGCTTCATCTGGACCGTAACGAACTTGACGCCATCGAGCACATCATTACCCAGATGGAGGGCGAGGCCGGTACCGACCGTCTATCTGCACTGGCTGACATGCGCTTCGGCTTTATCGGCGACGTGTGTGGGCGCTGCGTCGTCAAGCCGCACGAGAGCCGCGAGCACGTGCGTTCCGTCAAGATCGACCGCATCCTGACGGGTCGCTACACGGCCATTCCAGCGTTCCTGGTGATCATGGGTCTCGTCTTTTGGCTGACGTTTGGCGTGATCGGCGCGGCGTTGCAGGGACTCATGG
>JAJXHK010000029.1:17133-26372 GCA_021639365.1 Collinsella aerofaciens | reverse complement strand
AACTGCGGGAGCGTGCCGTCAGCTCAATGTGTTCGGTTGGGATCGGAAATCAACCCTTCAACGCGAACCGTGTTGGGAATGAGCTCCGTCGTGCAGGACCACCAGCCGTTTTGCAGGGCAGCGTCGGCAAGCCTTTCGGCCGTGGCGGCGGTGTCGCAAATGGCAAACGAGCAGGCACCCGATCCGCACACATCTACAGCAACGGTGCCGTCCTGTTTACGCAGCCAATCGAGAACCGTTTGAATCTGCGGCTCCATCTGTGCGGAAATGACACCCAGGTTGTTATGGATGAGCGCATATGCCGTCTCGGCATCACCGGAACGCAAGGCAGAAGCTATCGCGCCGGGCTTGTCTGCAGGTACTGGGGCCTCGTCAAAACGTCGATAGGCTTCAATTGTCGAAACGCTTGCCTCGCGCGGCTTGACCAACACGACGGGCGTTGCGGGCAGCGCGGGATACTCAGTTGCCAGCACGTCTCCCCCACCTACGTAGAACGCAGGGCTCACGTGCAAAAAGAACGGGACGTCGGCACCAATGCCCCGCGCAATGTCGTCGAGCGCGGGGTCGGTGCGATCAATTCCCCAGAGCTCCGCCAAGGCGGCAATGACCGCGGCCGCATCCGTCGAGGGGCCGCCCAAGCCGGCGCACAATGGAATACGCTTCTCAATCGTCACGCAGATGTTTGCCTCGCGACCATAATGCTCGGCCATAGCAACCGCAGCCCGATACGCCGTATTCTTTTGCATGGGAAAATCTGATGTCGGAACCGTCTGGACGGTCAGCGCCTGTGCCGGCGTAACCGTCACGGTATCGGAAAGACCGACAGCTGCCATCAGGGAATCGACCCTGTGGTAGCCGCGGTCATCGCGCTCGGTATGAACCCCCAGATAGAGGTTGATCTTTGCCGGCGCGGAAAGGGTCAGGGACCAATCGGTCACCGCTAGTGCTCCTCGAGCTGATTGCCGAGCGGGGTAAAGATATGCTCGCCGCTCTCGGGGTCGAACAGCTCGACCTGACCGGTGAGGACATCGATATACTGGTAGGACTGACGCGACTTGCGGCCGCGGCGCTCGTCGACCTCGACGATAAAGACGGCGGGGTGGACGCTCTTGATGGTGCCCATGCGCTCGACGACGCGGGTGCGGCCCATGTTGGCCTTCACCTTGACGCGATCGCCCACCATATCGGTCAGCTTCTCGTGGATGTCGTCGACGTGATTGACTTCCATCTCTTCCATGAACAGGGCCTCCAGAAGGTGCAATTCAAAAAGGGGATAATACCCCTAAGATAGACAAAACTCTAATACTATAGCACCCTGTTACAAACACGCGCAAGTAGCTAATTTGGCTACTTACAGATTGTCGGTATCGAGGACGATGGTGAATGGGCCGTCGTTGACCAAGTCGACTTTCATATCGGCGCCAAAGATGCCGTGCGCCACGTGTTCGACATCTTGGCGAACGAGCGTCAGGAAGTACTCGTAGAGCTCGTTGGCAACATCGGGGGCGCCGGCATCGGTAAACGATGGGCGGCGGCCGTGACGGCAATCGGCGAACAGCGTGAACTGCGACACTACGAGAACCTCGCCGTCGACATCGGCAAGTGCCAGGTTGGTCTTACCGTTCTCGTCCTCGTTAATACGCAAGCCGCGGAGCTTGCCCCACAGCTTATCAGCCTCGGCGCGCGTGTCGCCGTGGCCCACGCCCAACAGCACCAGATAGCCGCGCCCAATTTTGCCCACGCACTCGCCGTCGACTGTCACGCCGGCATTGAGTACGCGCTGCACCACCGCACGCACGGCTTACTCCTCGCCCGTCAGTTTGGCGGATAGGTGCTCGAGCGCATGGAATCGATGGCTGATGGCGTTCTTCTCGTCCGCCGTGAGCTCGGCCATAGTCTTGCCCGGCGTATCGACCGGCAGGAACAGCGGGTCGTAGCCAAAGCCGTGATCGCCGCGACCCTCGTGCGCGATAACGCCCTCGCAGGCACCCTCGCCATAGGTGACCAGGCCGTCCGTATCGATGAGCGCGACGACGCTCATAAAGCGCGCAGTGCGGTCCTCGTCGGCCACGCCCTCCAGATTCACGAGCAGCTTGGCGTTGTTGGCGGCATCGTCGCCGTGAACGCCCGCGTAGCGCGCGCTATACACACCGGGCTCACCGTCCAGTGCGTCGACGACCAGGCCCGAATCGTCGGCAATGGCCATGAGCCCCGTCTCTTCGACGGCAGCCTGCGCCTTGATGATGGCGTTCTCCAAAAACGTCGTGCCGTTTTCCTCGGGGTCCTCAAAATCGCCCAGCTGGCCGAGCGCCACAAAGCGAACCTCGGGCATGACCTTGCCCAAAATGGCCTCGATCTCGGTGAGCTTATGGGCGTTGCCCGTTGCCACGACGATGGTCGCCGCCGGGTCGAGGGTGTCGATGTCAATCTTCTCAAGTGCCATAGCTGGCCTCCTTGTCTCTATAGCAATGCCGTGTTGAGGACGACGAGGACCTCGGCCTCTCTCCCCTCTCAATCAACGGCAGTCTTATACTTCGACGTTTTCCCAGATAAAACCTACCAAAATAAACCTGTCCCTATTTGGCAGGTTAGGCGATGGCTTGGCGCTGAAGCTCGATGAGCTCGGCGATACCTTTGTCGCCCAGGTCGAGCAGGGCGTTGAGGCGCTTACGGTCGAAGGGCGCCTGCTCGCCGGTGCCCTGGAGCTCGATCATCTCACCGGTGTCGGTGGCGACGAGGTTCATGTCGACCTCGGCATGGCTGTCCTCGGAATAATCCAAGTCGAGCAGAGTGTTGCCGTCGACAACGCCCATGGAGATTGCAGCCACCTGGCCGATAAGCGGGATGCGCTCGATCTTGCCCGCCTCGACCCACATGGCGAGGGCGTCGTGCAGCGCCACCCAGGCGCCGGTGATGCTCGCTGTACGCGTGCCGCCATCGGCCTGAATCACATCGCAGTCGACGGTGACGGTGCGCTCGCCGAGCGCCTTCATGTTGACGACGGTACGCAGGCTGCGGCCAATGAGGCGCTCGATCTCCATGGAGCGGCCCTTGCGGTTGGCGTGCTCGCGCTTGCAGCGCTTGCCGGTCGACGCCGGCAGCATGGCGTATTCCGCGGTCACCCAGCCGGCCTTAGCTCCCTTTCGCCAGCCCGGCACGCCCTCCTCGATAGTGGCGGCGCACAGCACGCGCGTGTCACCGAACTCGGCCAGACACGAGCCGTGAGCGTGCTTCATGACGCCACGGGTGAGCTTAACGGGGCGCAACTCGTTGGCGGCGCGACCGTTGGCGCGGTTGACCTGCATGTACTCCATAGAAATTTCCTTTCGGCAAAAGATGTGGCGAAGGCTCTGGCAGCTGCCTTACATCTATTTCAGCTCATCGATATCGATATGTTCGATGCTCTTGAGCGGCTGACCAAAGATAAAGCTGCCCGCCACCGCAAACTCGGCAATGTTATCGGCCGTCGTGGCAAAACGATGCTGCGGCTCGGCGGCGTCGCCCGCCAGCTGCTCGCGGCGCGTGAGAATATCGGTCAGCTCGCGCGTGGTCTCCTCGGCGGAACTCAC
This sequence comes from Collinsella aerofaciens, assembly GCA_021639365.1. Taxonomy (GTDB): domain Bacteria; phylum Actinomycetota; class Coriobacteriia; order Coriobacteriales; family Coriobacteriaceae; genus Collinsella; species Collinsella aerofaciens_AH. The sequence goes on along the minus strand of JAJXHK010000029.1, from coordinate 22,803 downwards.
GACGCGCACCCCAGGCCCCAGCGCATGGCGGATAGGTCCCACCAACAGCGGAAAATGCGTACAGCCGAGCACCACGGTATCGATGCCGTGGTCGCGCAGCGGCTCAACCGTGGCACCCACCAGCGCACGCACGGCAGGCGTATCGAAGATGTCCTCGTTCTCAAGCCACTGTTCCTGCAGATGTGCACCCGAGGCGAGCTCGTGTTCGACAACCTCGACAAAGCTCGAGGCTGGACAGCCGTATACATCGACGCCGGCATCCAGGTCCTGAATGGCGCGCGTATAGGCGCCCGAGCGAATAGTGAGGTTGGTGGCGAGCACGCCCACGCGACGCGTACGCGTGCTGTTGATTGCCGCACGGGCACCCGGCGCAATCACACCGATCACGGGAACGTCGAGCACCTGCTGGGCCAGACGCAAGGCCGCAGCGGTCGCCGTGTTGCAGGCGATGACCATAATCTTGACGTCGTGCTTCGAAAGCCAACGACCCGCCTGCAACGCAAACGAGCGCACTTCATCCTCGGTGCGCGTGCCGTAGGGGCAGCGTTTGGTGTCGCCAAAGTAGTAGACGGACTCGTGCGGCAGCGCCGTCGCAATCGCGCGCGCAACCGTCAGACCGCCCAAACCAGAATCGAACACGCCAATCGGGCGCGTGTCGCCTGCCGGATTCTCGATATCGGACATTACCTCACCAGTCTCTCTCGAAAAGACATGTCCAAGTGCGGCGGCGCCGCGCTACGAACGCGCCGCGACCAGCAGCTCTGCCGTCGCCGCCCAACCGTCGACAATTTTGCCGCGCGTAACGAAAGCGTTCTCGCAAGCAGCCAGGAACTCGGGCGCGCCGGCGCTCGTCAGGCCATTCTCGACCAGGCAGAACGTGCCCACGTGATCGGCCATGTAGAAGTCGGACTCGGAATCGCCGAGCGCGAGCGTCTCCTCGCGCTCGATCCCCAGGTGCTCGCAGAAGCGCGCGATGGCAACGCCCTTGTTGAGACCCGCGGGGTTGATGTTGAATGCGCGACCGTCCTCGACGCGATCGAGCTCGAGCGTCGTCGGCTTGGACAGGTGAGTCAGATGGCCGTTGCAAGCCCAGATCAGACCGCAGCCGGCCTCGTCCAGGATGGCCTGAACCTCATCGTCGGGCACATCGCCGCGCATGCCGACGGTGACCTCACGGTATTTGTAGCCGGTCGACATGTCGTTGTGATACTCGATCTTGTGCGGCCAGCGGGCGAGGATCTTCTCGCACACGCCGGTCTGCTCGATCACCTGGTGCGGCGTGAGGCCGCAAGAGGAGTCGTAGGGCATGTCGCCGGTCAGATACTCCCAATCGTTGGCTTTGAGGTCGTACATGACCAGGCCGCCCATCTCGCCGATGTAGGAGTTGAGACCGAGCACGCGCGCGTCCTCGTGGATCATGGTACGGTTGCGGCCCGAGGTGGGAACCACCTGAATACCAGCGCGAGCGAGCGCCACGACGGCCTCGACGAGTTTGGTCGAGGGGTTGCCGTCGTTGTCGCGTAGCACGCACGAGCCGGGTGCGAGCATCGTGGCATCCAGGTCGGTAAAGACGTACTTGACCTTGGCCAAGCGCTCGCGCATCTCGCCCGAAAGCTCAGCGACGGTCGGCAGGGTATTGTGGGACATGGTTACTCCGTTTACGTAGAAGGGTTTGGACTTGGACGGCATGTTTTGATTGAGGGAACACGCTTATGGCGACAGCGCACTCAGGGCGCCGCCGCCATCATGGTTCATTAGTCAAACTGGGTAACATCGATCAGGCGATTGGCCAACGAAAGGTCGCTCTCGATGGGCACGAACTCGTCACCCACGTGCATGAGCTCCTCGTCACCCTTTGCCAGCAGCAAGACAATGGTAGGAGCATCGGGGTTGACGTACTCCTCGCGCGCCGCCTTGAACGCCGCATGCACAGCGGCTTCGCGGTCGAGGATGATCTTGTTCGGCGTATCGTCGGGAACATGCTCGGCAAGCTCGCGACAGACCTTCATCGGGTCCTCGTGAGCTGGATCCTCGTTCGTAAAGATCATCAGGTCGGAATACGGTGCGGCCTCGCGTGGCAATTGCTCGCGGCGCTCCTGCGCCTTGCCGCCGGCGGCGCCAAACAGCGCAATGACGGGGCTAGCGGGAAACGCGCGCTTGACCGACGAGAAAAGCGAACGGAACGAAAGCTGGTTGTGCGCGTAGTCGACGACACAAATCACGCGGCCGTCCTTCGACTCCACGACCTCCATGCGGCCCGGCACACGCAGTTTGGAGAGGCCCTTCTTGATAGCCTCGATACCGATGCCGATCTCGCGCGCAGCGGCGATAGCGACCAGCGCGTTTTCCACGTTAAAGTCGCCCGCGATACCCAGCAGGACCTTCTCCCCCGCCTCGGGCTCGTCGGCGCTCATGCCGTGCAAGTTGAACTCGATGTTAAAGCCGAGCATGCGGACATCGCTCGCCCACAGGCTTGCCTCGGGATGCTCGACGCCAACGGTCACCAAGCGCTCGGCCGTCGACGCTGCCTCTAGCACACGGTCAACCTCATCGGTGCCCAGATTCACCACGGCGGTCTTTGCCTGGTCAAAGATCCTGAGTTTGCTCTCAAAATAATCCTCGAAGGTCGGGTGCTCGATCGGCGAGATGTGGTCACGGCCGATGTTGAGGAAGCACGCCACGTCAAACGGCAGATTCTCGACGCGTTGGTACTTGAGCGCCTGGCTCGAGACCTCCATGACCATGGACTGGCGACCGGACTCACGGCAGTTGGCGATATGGCGCCAGACCTCGGGGGCCTCGGGAGTAGTATTGGTGCTCTCGTAGCACTCGATGCCATCGTCGGTACTCACCGAGCCGATCATGCCGCAGGATTCGCCCGCTGCCTTGATGATGGACTGAAGCATAAAAGCGGCCGTGGTCTTTCCCTTGGTACCGGTGATGCCCACGATCTTGACGTCGTGGTCGGGACGGTCGTAGACCTCCGGCGGCAACAGGGCCATGGCCGTGCGAACGCTATCAACAACCAGTATCGCAGCACCGCTCTCCTGCGCCAGCGGCTCCAGAGACTCGACCAGCGACTCTTCGCACACAAATGCGACGGCACCCGCATCGAGCGCCATGCTCAAAAACGCGGGCTTAAAGGCAGCACCTTTGCAAAAGAACACGTCACCTGCCGAGACCGCGCGCGAATCAAACGAGCAGCCGGTCACGGCACGCTCGTCAACCTGCTCTGATGCGCGCAGCTCGCCGCACACGTCGAGAAGCTTGGCAAGCGTATCGACCGTGGTCACGGTCGCGGAATCCGAATGGTGCATCTTTCACCTTTCTCAGCCACTTGGCAGGGACGGTTTTTATAGTAACTGAAACGCACCCACGCAAAAACGGCTCCCGGAGGAGCCGTTACGCGCAGGCGTTCGTAAGCCGAGGCTAGGCAGCCTGAACAGCGGGCTGGTCCTCGTCGATAAAGAAGCGCTTGTACCACACCAGGAACACGAGCGGCGTATAGATCTTGCGCTGGAAATCGCCCTTGCCCGCAAAGTGCAGATCGAGCAGGTGCATGAGCTCGTCGGTATCGAAGAACTCGCTTGCCCACGGCGCGGTGAAGTACTCCTTGACATAGTCGTACCACTTTTGCTCGCGCAGCCAGTAGACGATCGGCACCGGGAAGCCCACCTTGGGACGGGTGGCCCACTCATCGGGCAGCGACTTGTTGGCAGCGTGGCGGAGTACCTGTTTGTTGCCGTTCTCGTTGATGCGGTAGCGGTCGGGAATGTGCTCGGCGAACTCCATAACCTTGCGATCCAGGAAGGGTACGCGCAGCTCCAGCGAATGCGCCATGCACATCTTGTCGGCCTTGAGCAGAATGTCGCCCGGGAGCCACATGTTCATGTCCAGGTACTGCTTCTTGACCAGCTCGGGCTGACCCTTCACGCGCGCATAGATGGGAGCGGCAAGCTCAAAGGCGCCGTCGCCGGTGTTGTACTCGGGCTTGAGCACGCCGTCGACCTCGCGCTCCGGCCATACCAGAGCCTGTCCCAGGAACGACTTCTCAGGGATCTCGGCACCCTTGACCAGGAAGTTATGTCCCTTGAAGTACGGCATATGCAGCGCCAGGTTACCGAGCGCGCGACGGATGGGCAGCGGCACCATCTTTTTGTACTTGCGCACCGGGACCGTGTCCTCGTAGTAGGCGTAGCCGCCAAAAAGCTCGTCGGCACCTTCACCCGAAAGCACGACGGTGACGTCCTTGCGGGCCATCTCGGCCAAGAACCACAGCGGCACGGAAGACAGGTTGGACTGCGGCTCGTCCATGTGATACTGGATGTCCTCGAGCGCACCGAAGAACTCGTCGGCGGTAATCATCTTGCGAACGTTCTCGACGCCGAGCTTATCGGAAAGCTCCTTGGCGTAGTTGGTCTCGTTGAAGTTCTTGTAGTCAAAGCCCACCGAGAAGGTCTTGTCGGGCATGAGGCAAGCGGCGATGTAGCTGGAGTCGACGCCACCGGAGAGGAACGACGCGACCTTGACGTCGGCGATACGATGGGCCTCGACGCTCTCGTGCACGACCTCGTCCAGCTCATCGACATACTCTTCGAACGGCTTCTCGACGGCAGAGTAATCGCAATCCCAGTAGCGCTCGATGTTCATCTTGCCGGTCGGGATATCGACGGTAAAGTAGTGCGCCGGCGGCAGCTTGTAGACACCCTCGAAGAAGGTCTCCTCGGTTGCCGAATACTGCAGCGTCATGTACGGACGCAGGGCCTTTTTGTTGACCGCCTTGTGGAAGTGCGGGTAGTCCAGGAAGCTCTTGATCTCGGAACCAAAGAGCACGCCCGGAGCGCCGTCGCCCGCATCAGCCATGGGATAGTAGTAAAGCGGCTTGATGCCAAAGATGTCGCGGGCGCCAAAAAGCTTGTTCTTCTTTTTGTCCCAGATGACGAAGGCGTACATACCGCGCAGGCGATCGAGGACGGCCTCGCCCCACTCCTCGTAGCCGTGTAGGAGGCTCTCGGTGTCGGCGCCGCAGTGGAACTTGTAGCCCTTGGCCTCGAGCTCGGAACGGAGTTCTTGGAAGTTGTAGATCTCGCCGTTGAAGACAATGACGACGCTGCCGTCCTCATTGGCCATGGGTTGAGCGCCGGCCTCGGTCAGGTCGAGGATCGACAGGCGGCGGAAGCCCAGGGCAACGCGGCCGTCGATAAACTGACCGCCCATGTCGGGACCGCGATGGACGATGCGGTCCATCATCTTGGTGAGCACCTCGGATTGGTTATCCGTCCCACCGACAAAACCGACAAAACCGCACATATACTATCCCCTCTGCTGTTGCTGGGCGTCAAATCGAATCAGTAGCTTTTGAGTATACCCGAGGGCGTAAAGAGGGGCGGAATGTTCAGGCAATCTCAACTGAATCAGCTCCGCGTGGACACGCGCCAGTTACCTTTAATGGATATGAGGTGAATGAGGCGATTGTTTTGCTATACTCTCTCCGCACGGGCGATTGGCGCAACGGTTAGCGCAGGTGCTTTACACGCACAAGGCTGGGGGTTCGAATCCCTCATCGCCCACCACTGATTTGGAAACGGTCCTCGAAAGGGGACCGTTTTTTGTTTGGGCCTATTTCATGGGATTCGAACCCGGAAGGGTGCGGAGCTGAGGAAACGCAAA
>JAJXHK010000029.1:0-17033 GCA_021639365.1 Collinsella aerofaciens | reverse complement strand
GCGTTTTCCAGCGCAGCACGCGAGGGCCGTAGGCCCGAAGCGAGAGCGGGCGGCGCCAGCCGCACGCAGACATCCCTCATCGCCCACCACTGATTTGTTAGGCCTCCATCACTGGAGGCCTTTCTTTTTCGGGCTCAGCGCATGGGATTCGAACCCGCAAGGGTGCGGAGCTGAGGAAACGCGAAGCGTTTTCCAGCGCAGCACGCGAGGGCCGTAGGCCCGAAGCGAGAGCGGGCGGCGTCAGCCGCACGCGACATCCCTCATCGCCCACCACTGAATTGTTAGGCCTCCAGTGATGGAGGCCTTTCTTTTTTGGGCCCATCGCAGAGGGATTCGAACCCGCCAGCACGTCTGTCACAAAGGTCGTGGCCATAAAATGGCAAAAATGAGTACTGTTACCAATTTTGTAGCAGCGATTTTTGGGTTTCGCTGGATAAATCTAGCTCTGAATCAGCGATTTGAAGCCTTTACTAGCTGTTTTCCCATTAACATAACTGAACATGTGTGGTCTAACTAATCCTAAGTAGTCGGTTTCATATGAGATTCAACTGGTGACAGTACTCATATCTGGCATTTTTTGTCCAAAGGCTCTCCTGGCCATTGCAGATTTATGGCAAAACGGGCTCCAGACCGCCGAATCGTGCCGCATATGGCACGTCCGCAGTCCGGAACCCGGTCAAAATTGAGTTATTGCGCCGCGTTAGCCCAAGACACCCGACATGATCTCGATCAGACTGTCCACGTCGGATTCCTCGCAGACGAGCGGCGGCAGGAAACGCAGCGTATGGGCACCCGTAGCGTTAATCACGGCACCGGCGGCCAGCGCGCGGGCAACAATATCATGCGCGTCGCCCGCTGCCTCATCCAGGTCGCAGCCGAGCATCAAGCCGCGACCGCGCGCATCGGTAACATGCGGTAACTTGGCGAGTTTTGCCTCCATATAGGCGCCTACCTTGGCAGCGTGGTCGGCATAATCGCCGCGCACGAGCGCGGAGAGCGTCGTGGCGCACGCCGCGATGGCCAAGCAGCTACCGCCAAAAGTCGAACCGTGATCGCCGGGCTTAAACACGTCGGCGATCTCTTTCTTTGCCACCACAGCGCCCATGGGAACGCCGTCGGCGATGCCCTTGGCAAGACTCATGATGTCGGGCTCCACGCCATAGGTCTGGTAAGCGAACGTCTTGCCGGAGCGGAAGATGCCGCACTGGACCTCGTCGGCGATAAGCACGGCGCCCACTTCGTGTGCCAGGTCGCGCGCTGCCGCCATAAACTCCTCGGTCATGGGGTGCACACCGCTCTCGCCCTGAATCGGCTCGAGCATCACGGCACAAATTTCGCTCCCCAGCCGCTTAAAGATTGCACGCAGTTCATCGATATCGTTGGGCGTGCAGGCCACAAAGCCACCCGGCAGCGGGCGGAAACTATCCTGCAGCCAATCCTGCATGGTGGCGGCAATGGTCTCGAGCGTACGGCCGTGGAAGCCGCCGCGCATGCACACGATAGTGTTGCCGCCGTTACCGGCACGCTTGGCGTACAGGCGCGCGAGCTTCATCGAGCCCTCGTTGGCCTCGGCGCCGGAGTTGGCAAAGAAGGTCTCCCACACCTGCTCGTCCGCAGCCGGGGCACCAAGAGCAGCTGCCGTGGTCTCATCGCCGGCGGCAATGGCATCGGCAAGCACGCGCGCACCATCTACGTCGTCGTTAGCAAGCTTGGACAGCAGCGCCGCGACCTGTCCGCGCTGCTCAATGTAGAAGTAATTGGAGACATGCATGAGCTTTTTGGTCTGTGCCTCGAGCGCCGAGAGCACAGCCGGGTCGCCATGACCCAGGCTGCACACGCCGATGCCGGCAAGAAAGTCGAGGTACTCACGGCCATCGTCGCCGGTGAGTTTCATGCCGTGGCCCTCGACAAACTCGACCGGAGAGCGGCCAAAGGTATGCATAACGTAATGGGATTCAAGCGATTGTTGAGCTGCAAGTGACATGGGATGCCTTTCGTTGAGCGCCGGACGGCGCAGGCCTATGGGTGCAGGAATGGGGCGGCTGCGGGTCAGTTAGACCGTCTGAAGCTTCTCGACCTCGTCGAGGTTCTCGGTCAGACGCGCAGCAAACGTCGAAAGCGGATGCGGATGCGTATCGAACTCGTAAGCCGTCTCGGTGGAGTGGATCACGGTACCGACGCCGGCGTCGGTCAGCAGCTCCAGCAGCAGCGAATGCGGCGTGGTACCGTTGATGATGTGAGCGCGAAATACGCCTCCGGCAAGCGCATCGACGGCAGCACGCAGCTTGGGAATCATGCCCTTATCGACCTCGCCGCCGTAGAGCATCTCATTGACCTCGTCGAGCGTCAGATTGGAGATAAGTGAATCCTTGTCGCTAAAGTCCTTGTACAGGCCGTCGACGTCGGTCAAAAAGATCGCCTTATGCGCATGCAGCGCCGCCGCAACGGCACCGGCGGCGGTATCGGCGTTGATGTTGAAGAAACCGCCGTCCTCCCCCGCCGCAACCGTGGCGATAACGGGAATGTACTCGCTGTCGAGCAAGCGCTCGATGTAGTCGGTGTTGACGTGCGTGACTTTACCCACGCGACCGAGCTCGGGGTCGAGCGGCTCGGCGATAAGCGTGCCGGCATCGCTGCCGGACACGCCCACGGCAAGGTTGCCGTGGTGGTTGAGCGCCGCGACCAGCTCCTGGTTGACCTTACCGCCCAGCACTTCGCGCACGATATCCATGGTCGCCGGCGTGGTCACGCGCTGCCCGTTCTTAAACTCGACGGGGATGTCGTAGTGGCTGAGCGCCTCGTTGATGGCCTTGCCGCCACCGTGCACGATAACAGGGCGCATGCCGATAATCTTGAGCAGGACGATGTCGCTCATCACGTCGCGACGTAGCTGCTCATCGGCCATGGCGGCACCGCCGTACTTGATAACGACCGTCTTACCGGTCAGGTTCTTAATCCACGGCAGCGCCTCGAACAGCAGCTGCGCGGTAGCTTCGTTGGATTCGCTCGAGCGACAATCGCGTGCGAATTTCATAGTTTGCCTCGTCTTTCTTGTGGCTATCGCGCCACACCTCGTTGACCGCAGTCACAGCGGGATGTGCGGCACGTCCAGAGTCTAGGAACGGTAGTCACCGTTAATGGAGATGTACTCGTGCGTAAGGTCGCAGGTCCACACGGTGGTCGTCGCGCCTCCTGCGCCCAGGTCTGCCGAGATCACGATCTCGGGCGCCTCAAAGCGTCGTAGGGCCTCGTCCTCATCGAAGGGAACGGTCAGGCCGTCACGGCAGACGGGCATGCCCATCATGTCGATAGAAACGTCCTCTTGGTTAAACTGCACGCCGCACTTGCCGAGTGCCATGGCGACGCGACCCCAGTTGCAGTCGTGGCCGGCGATGCAGGTCTTGACGAGCGGAGAGTTGGCGACGGCGCGGGCTGCGATATCGGCCTCCTCGTCGTTCGCGGCGCCGGTAACGTTGACCGTCACGAGCTTTGAGGCACCCTCGCCATCGGCAGCGATGTTGCGCGCCAGGCTCTCGCATACCTCATGCACGGCAAAGGCCAACTCGTCGAAGGCGTCGGTGCCCTCGACAATGGGCTCGGCATCCGCTGCGGTGCCAGAGGCAAGCATGATGCAGGTGTCGTTCGTCGAGGTGTCGGAGTCGACCGTCACCTTGTTGAAGGTCTGTTTGACAGTCGAAAGCAGCAGGGCGTGGAGCGCCGCAGGCTCAACGGGAGCATCGGTGGTGATGATCGCGATCATGGTGGCCATGTTAGGCATAATCATGCCCGAGCCCTTGCACATTCCGCCTACCGTATAGACATTGCCCGCATGACCCGCAGCCTCACTGACGTAGGACACGGCGTACTCCTTGGAGTGCGTGTCGGTCGTCATGATGGCGCGAGCGGCATCGGCGCCACCGTGGGCGGAGAGTGCCTCGTAGGCAGCGGGAATGGCGGTCTCAAACGTGTCGATCGGCAGAATCTGGCCAATCACACCCGTGGAGGCAACCAGAATCTGCTGGGGCTCACAGCCGATAACCTGTGAGGCGATGCTGCACGTCTCGCGCGCGCATGCAAGGCCGGTCTCACCCGTGGCGGCGTTGGCATTGCCAGAGTTGACCGAAACGCCGGCGATGATACCGTAGCCCTTGTCGGCACCGCCCAGGTTGGCACGGCTCACCTGCACGGGCGCCGCGCAAAAGCGATTGGTGGTAAACACGCCGGCACCGGGACAGGGTTTATCGGGCACGATGAGCGCGTAATCCAGGCGCTCGGGATTCTTGCGGAACCCAGCGTGGATGCCTGCGGCTTTAAAACCGGCCGCAGCCGTAACGCCACCATCGACGGCGCGAATCTTGATATCAAACAGCTCGGTATTCATCGTCTTTATGACTCCTTATGTCACACAAAAAACGGACATCGGTTGGTGCGCCATGCCGGTCGTGATCATGAGACCAGCTTAAGAGTGGCGCCCCACTCGATGCCCGACTACCAAATCGTTAACAATCGAATGTGCTACACCGGGCACGCCACTGTGGGCAAGCCTCGTCGCTCGTCAAAGCCAAAGACGATATTGGCGCACTGGACTGCTTGGCCCGCAGCGCCCTTGCACAGATTGTCGATGGCGCCCGTCGCCACCAGCACGCCCGCGCGCTTGTTGAGCGCGAGGCCGATCTGGGCGGCGTTGGTGCCGACGACCGAAGCCGTCTTGGGCTGCTGACCGGCATCGAGTACGCGTACGAAGGTGCGACCAGCGTAGAACTGCTTGTAATGGTCGACAACGTCCTCAAGGGTCAAGGTATCGATAGCCTGCGGCGTAAGCGGCAGCGTCACCGTGGAGAGCAGACCACGCTTGAGCGGTGCCAGGTGCGGGGTAAAGATGACGCGATCGGTCAGGCCAAGGATTTGCTCGATTTCGGGCGTGTGACGATGTTTACCCACGCCGTAGGCCTCCAAGTTCTCGTCGGCGCTGCAAAAATGGGTGCGGGCGTTGCAGGACTTACCGGCGCCCGTCACGCCGCTGATAGCGTCAACGATCACGGGGCCGCTCTGGGCAACCCAGCCAGCGCGCACGGCGGGCGCGGCGGCAAGGCTCGTTGCGGTGGGATAGCAACCGGCGCAGGCGACCAGCACGGGTTTGCCGTCGGCATGGTCGGATGCGGCGGTCTCCAAGTCCCGGCAGAACAGCTCGGGCAGGCCAAAGGCACGGGTCTTGAGCAGCTCGGGGCTCGTATGCTCGGCGGCATACCACGTCTCAAAGACGGACGCGTCGTTCAGGCGGTAGTCGGCCGAAAGATCGAAACAGGAAACGCCCGCGGCAAGCAGCGCGGGCACCTGTGCCATGGCAGCCGTGTGCGGCACGGCAAGAAAAACCGCATCGCAGCTCTTAAGCTCGGGGGCGTCATGCGTGGTGAAAACCAGATCGCTCACGCCAGCAAAGCTCGGATACACCGCGGACAGCGGCTGGCCGGCATCGGCGTTGGACGTAATGGCAACAAGTTCAAACTCGGGATGGCCGAGCACGAGGCGAATGAGCTCGGCTCCGGCATATCCAGCCGCGCCGACGATTCCAACCTTCAATGACATATCAGACTCCTTGTCTGCGATTTATGCACCGATGCGCATTTCGCAGCGGTCGTTATGAAGTGGGTTGAAACTTTAGCACCAAAAGATGCATGAATACGTAAATAGCTTGCATATTCATGCATTGAAACATTCCCGACACATTCGCTTGAAGGAATTGACAAATAGAGCGGACCCCGTATTGACCGGCACTCCTTACGGTGCCGGGCAACACGGGGCCCGCACATGCGAAAACTAAGTTGTTAGGATGAGCCAGCTGGCTAGAGCTCGACCGGCACCCATTCGTCATGGTTGCAGATAAAGGCCTCGGGTTCCTCCACGCTAAAGAAGACGAGCGTGGGGTCGTTAGGCCCCTCATAGTGCTCGCCCAGGCGCTCTAGATGTTTCCATCCCGCCTCGCGCATATCGGGAGCGGCCTGGTCATCCAAGCCGGCACGCCCGCGCAAGATGAGCCAGCCATGGCCCGGCCACCAACTCGTGGCCTCAAAGCGCTGATTTTGCAGCAGCTCTTGCCACACGTCTTTGGTGCGCGCCGTCACAAACCACAGCTTACCGTCCTGAATCTGAGCAAACGAAAATGGACGTACATGTGGCTGCCCGTCCACGCTCGTCGCCAAGTACCACGCCGGCACCGACGTCAGATACTCCAAAACCGTATTCAATCCGTCCACGTTTCCTCCTGTCGCCTGACCAGTCTTTTTGGAATGGGTAGTCAATTTGGGAAATTAGAGCCCCAGGCGCTCCTCGCTGCCGTCGATATCACAGAAGCGCGCGGCGATGTTGCGGACCGAAAAGAAAGCAAGGCGGCCGTCGTTGGCACTCTCGTGTTCTTCGCCGATGCCCACCATGTGCTTAAAGCCTGCCTGGCGCACCTTGTCGCTCACGACTGCATCATCCTCGAGCGCGGCCTCGCCAGTTAACACGATCCAGCACTCCCCCGGCTTCCAGCCCGAGAGCTCAAACTTGGGATTCGCACTCAGCTCCGCCCACACATCCTTGTCGCGCGACGTGCAAAACCACAACTTACCGTCATCGACCATGGCAAACGAAAACGGCCTCACGCGAGGCTGATGTCCATCGGCCACATCGGTCGTGGCCAGATACCACGCCGGAATGCGCCTGAGATACGAACAGGCGCGCTCAAGCTGAGCCGTGCGGTCGTTGTCGGTCATAGGGACCCCTTTCTTGCGCTCGAATCGCGCCTAAACAAGTTGAAGGTTGATGACGATGACACACGCGAGCAGCAGCGCCGTCACCACCGCAGCCAGCGCATCCCCGCGGCGAAATGCAAGCGCATGCAGGCGCGTGCGGCCCTGCTCGCCGTGATAGCAGCGTGCATCCATGGCAGCAGACAGCGTCTCGGCATGGCGGAACACACCCGTGAACAGCGGGATCGCCACACTGCCGAGCATACGCACGCCGCCGAGCGGGCCTCCCGTCACGCGCGCACCGCGGCTCGCCTGCGCATCGGCCGTCTGCTTCATCTCGGTGGCAAACTGCGGCATAAAGCGCAGCGCGATACCCATAATCATGCCGAGCTCGTGTGCAGGAAGTCCCACACGCGCAAACGGTGCGAGCAGACGCTCAAAGCCCGCGGTGAGGTCGAGCGTGGGCGTGGTGAGCGTAATGGCGCTCATGCCGGCCATCATCAAGCTCAGGCGGCACGCCATAAAGGCGGCGGAATGCAGCGAGCCCTCGCTTATCTGCAAAAAGCCAAGCTGCCACAGAATGCGCCCGCTCTGGTCGGAAAACAGGTTGAGCACTGCGACCACCACGACAATCGCCAGCAATGGTGCCATCGATGATAGGACCCGGCGCAACGGCACCCGGGACACGGTATAGATCAGGACAACGAAGATTGCGACCGGGGCCAGTCCGCGGAAGCTGCTGACTGTGAGCGTCGTGATCAGAAACACAAAGCCCAAGAGCAACTTAGTTCGCGGGTCCAGGCGGTGGATTGCACTATCGCCGGGATAGTAGCTGCCAAACGAAAACGCATCCATTAGCAGCCCTCCTCTCGCGCGACCGTCTTGGATTTAGCAATGTCCGCGACGTTAGAAGGACCGTCTGAGCGACCGATCAGCAAATCTGCCAGCTCGTCGGCCAGCGACTCAACCGTATAGAGCCCGCCGCAACGCAGCGGCACGCCCGCCTCCGCGAGCGCCAACGCCATGCGCTGAGCAGCAGGTACGCCCAAGCCGATCGACTTGAGCTCATCGGCATGCGCAAACACCTGCGCGGGGGTTCCCTCGGCAAACACCGCACCTTCGTTCATTACGACGATACGGTCGCAGCAATTGGCCAGGTCATCCATGCTGTGTGAAACCATGACAACGGTCAGGCCATCGCGGTGAAGTCGATCGATAAGCTCAAGGAAATCCCTGCGCGCAGCCGGATCGAGCCCCGCCATGGGTTCATCGAGTACCAGGACCTCGGGCTCCATAGCAAGCACGCCGGCAAACGCCACACGCCGTTGCTGACCGCCCGAAAGCTCAAAGGGACTCTTGTCGCCGACCGTGGAAAGGTCGAGGCCCACGCGCGAGAGCGACGACTCGACGCGACGGTCGACTTCATCTTGCGGCAAGCCAAGGTTGTGCGGGCCAAACGCCACGTCCTGCGTCACGGTTTCGGCAAACAGCTGACGCTCGGGATATTGAAACACCACGCCGACCTTGGCCTTAACCGCGGCGGCGTCTTTCTTGTTTGACAGATCGAGCCCCAGCGCGCGAACGAATCCCTCCTGGGGGCGAATCAAACCGTTGAGATGCTGGACCAGCGTCGACTTACCCGAACCGGTATGACCTGCTAAGCCCAGGAACTCGCCGCGACGCACCGTCAGAGATACATCGCGCAGCGCCCACGGGCTGCTGGGGTCGTTTCCCCAGAGAGCCTGTTTATTCGATTTGCCCGCAGTGGCCGAGCGCTTGCGCCATCGACGGCGCTCGCGAGCACTCAGCGAGTAACTATGCGAGAGGTGCGAAATCTCGATGACGGGCTCCGACGCTTTGCCCTCGTTGTCTACCGGAACAGTGCCGTCAGCGATTTCCAACTGGGATGCGGAAGACTGCCCCGCGGTGCCTGCCCCACTTCGCTCGGCATAAGCCTGCGCAATCTCGGCGACCATATCCGCCTCACGTACCTGCGCGCAAACGGGCACGCCCTTCGCACGAAGCGACCTGCCCAGACGACACGACTCCGGCATATCCAGGTTGAGCTGCGCAAGCTCATCTGCCCGCGTCAGAATCTCCTCGGGCGTACCGAGCATGGCAACGCGCCCCGCCCGAAACACCGCGACACGATCGGCCTCGGCGGCCTCCTCCATAAAGTGCGTAATCATCACGATGGTCATGCCGCGAGCGTGCAACGCGCGGCAAGCCTTCATGAGGCCCTTGCGTCCACGCGGATCGAGCATCGAGGACGCCTCGTCCAAAATGAGAACGCGCGGCTCCATGGCGAGCACGCCGGCAAGCGCCACGCGCTGCTTTTGTCCGCCCGAGAGAGCGTGGGTCTCGTGGCGCTCAAAGCCCACCAGACCCACGGCCTTCAGCGCCTCGCGCACGCGCTGTGCGATCTGGGCCGATTCGACCCCTAAGTTCTCGGGACCAAACGCAACGTCATCTTCGACAAGCGTCGCCACCAGCTGATCATCCGGGTTCTGGAATACCATGCCCGCAGTCGAACGAATGTCGTAGACCAGCTCGGGGTCGGACGCATCCATGCCGTTGATGCGTACCGTGCCCGCATCGGGCTGCAACAGTGCATTCAGATGCTTGGCAAACGTCGACTTGCCCGACCCATTGCCACCGAGGATGCAGAAAAACTCCCCGTCCTCGATGCTCAGATCGACGCCGTCGAGTGCCGGTACGGCACCGTCATAGCTAAAGGAAACGCCCCGACACTCAATCATGCGCGGCCTTTGACCTGGTCCTTTTTAGGCGTGATGAGGTTGGAGACCGCCTTGTACACCGCAAGCGTCAACACCGAGTTAAGGACGGTCTTGATAAGGTTGAACGGCAGCACGGCGGGAATCATGAGCGGGGCAATCGCATCGACCGAGCCATACCAGAACCAAACGCCGATGGTAAGGTTTGCGACCATAGACAGCACCGTAGCGGCAATGACACCGAGCACCAGGCCAATCACGGCACCCTTGTAGGTATGCATCTTTTGGTAGACGATAGCCGCGGGCAGAATATAACCCAGCGTAGCCACCAGGTTCATAAGCGCGCCGACCCAGTCACCCGTGGTGAGCGCATGGATAACGATCGCCATGGCGGCAACAGCAGTGCCGGCGCCAGGACCATACGCAAAACCGCACACCATCGCCGGCACCAGCGACGGGTCATACGTCAAAAACGGCGCCGAAGGAAGGATGGGCAGCTGCACATACATAAACAGGGCGCCCAAGGCGCACATCAGCGCCATGGTAACGAGCTGTTTGGTGCTCCACCTATTCGTGTTCTCAAAATGGATATGCTGCGACTGTTCAGACATAAGATCACCTGCCTCTTTCATCCGGACTCTAACCGTTGGTACTGGAATCTCACCAGTTCAGCCGGCATGCGAACCAACGCACACACGGGTCGCGGACTCATCGGCTCGGCCGCAGGCATCTCGCCTGCTCCGCGGCACCCCTTTGGCACCGCCCGATTTACCGCCAGTGGGGAATTCCACCCCGCCCTGAAACAGCACTTGCAAGTGTAGCACGAGCAATCGTTCGCGCAAGTATGCCGAGGGTAATTTGTGGCGGGGATCAGTTGCCGCAACAACCACGTTCCCCACCCATCCCAAAGTAACGCGCCTTTCGCGCAAAGCGCGAAACAGCGACCGGGACACGTATTCCCAACAACCAAGTCCTCCGCCCACGCCGACCTCAAGGCCGTAAACGCAGGGAATCCGGGGGCGTGACGGGGGTTTCTCTCCGGAACATTCCGCAGGACGCAAAGAGGCTCCGCAGCGCGAAGCGCGATGCGGAGCCTCTTTGCATGTCCGAGGACGTTCCGGAGAGAAACCCCCGTCACGCCCCCGGATTCCCGGTGGGAGTTCTAGACCTTGTCGGCCTTAGTACATACCGCCGCCCTGCTGACCAGCGGTAGCAGCAGCGATAGCGTCCTCAAGCTGAGTGTTCTTGGGCACATCGGAGACGGTGGCCTCGGTGATGAGAATCAGGCTGGCGACAGAAGCAGCGTTCTGCAGGGTGACGCGGCTGACCTTGACGGGGTCGAGGACGCCCATCTCGATCATGTCGCCCCACTCGCCGTTGGCAGAGTTGAGACCCTGGCCGGCGGGCAGCTCGGCAACCTTGTCGACCACGACGGCACCCTCAAAGCCAGCGTTCTTGGCGATGGTAGCAACCGGAGCAGTCAGAGCCTTCTTGACGATGTCGACACCGATCTTCTCCTCGGGGTCGTCAAGCTCAACGGCGTCGAGCGCAGGAGCAGCGTCCATGAAGGCGACGCCGCCACCGGCGACAATTCCCTCCTCGACAGCAGCGCGGGTTGCCTGCAGGGCGTCCTCGACACGGTGCTTGATCTCCTTGAGCTCGGACTCGGTAGCAGCGCCGACCTTGATGACGGCAACGCCACCGGAGAGCTTGGCCAGGCGCTCCTGGAGCTTCTCACGGTCGAAGTCAGAGGTGGTGTTCTCCATCTCGCCCTTGATCTGAGCGATACGAGCGTCGATGGCCTCCTTGGAGCCAGCGCCGCCGACGACGACGGTGTTGTCCTTGGAGATGGTGACGGACTTAGCGGTACCGAGCATATCTGCGGTGATGTCAGCGACCTTCACGCCCAGCTCGTCCAGGGCAGCCTGGCCACCGGTGAGGACGGCGATGTCCTCCAGGATGCGCTTGCGGCGATCGCCGTAGCCCGGGGCCTTGACGGCGCAGACGTTGAGGGCGCCACGGATCTTGTTGAGGACCAGGGTAGGCAGAGCCTCGCCATCGATGTCCTCAGCGATGATGAGCAGGCCACGGCCAGCGCGCTGGACAGCCTCGAGAACAGGCATGATGTCCTGGACGCTAGAGATCTTCTGGTCGGTGATGAGGATGTACGGATCCTTCATCACGGCCTCCATGCGATCGTTGTCCGTGACGAAGTAAGCGGAGACGTAGCCCTTGTCGAACTGCATGCCCTCGACGGTGTCGATGGTGATGTCGAACGTCTGGGAATCCTCGACGGTGATGACACCGTCCTTGCCCACGACCTCCATGGCCTCGGCGATCTTTTCGCCGACCTCGGGGTCACCGGCAGAGATGGTACCGACGGAAGCAATCTGCTCCTTGGTCTCGACCGGCTTGGCCTGCTTCTTCATCTCGGCGACGGCGGCGTTGACGGCCTTGTCGATGCCGCGACGGATGGCCAGAGGGTTGGCGCCAGCGGCGACGTTGCGCAGGCCGTCGTTGACGATGGCCTGGGCGAGCAGGGTTGCGGTGGTGGTACCGTCACCCACGGTGTCGTTGGTCTTGGTGGCGACCTCCTTCACCAGCTGGGCACCCATGTTCTCGATGTTGTCCTCGAGCTCAATCTCCTTGGCGACAGAAACGCCGTCGTTGGTGATGGTCGGGGCACCGAACGTGCGCTGCAGCGCAACGTAGCGACCCTTGGGGCCCATGGTGACGGTAACGGCGTCGGCCAGAGTGTTGACACCCTTGGCGAGCTTAGCGCGGGCATCGGTGTTGAACGTAATGTTCTTTGCCATGGTAGGTAATCCTCCAAAAGAAATGTGACTCGCGTCGCCGCTTCCGAGTCCTATGCGACGATCGCGTTCAAAGACGAATCAGAGATTCTGACGAGACTAGGCCTCGACGATGGCGTAGATGTCGTCGGCGCGCATCAGCAGATACTTCTCGCCGTCGACCTTGACCTCGTTGCCACCGAACTTACCGTAGATGACAACGTCACCGACCTTGACGTCCATGGGGATGCGCTCACCCTTGTCGTTGACCTTGCCAGCGCCAACGGCAACGATGGTGCCGCGCTGCGGCTTCTCCTGAGCGTTGCTGGCGATATACAGACCAGAAGCGGTCTTCTGCTCGGCCTCGTCGGGCTTGACCAGAACACGATCTGCAAGCGGCTTCAAAGACGACATGCTTGTCTCCTCCTTTTTGGGCCGCGCGGTTATGCCACGCGAATTAACCCTTTTTGTTTGCGTACGCGTTGAATGGTACCCACGAATGGCGGGTTATACAACACGGAGTCAAAAAATCTTATTTTTTGGCACTTAGATTTTCTGAATGCCGGGGGATAACTTAGCGGTGGCTCCCGGGGCGGACCGGAGGGCATGAAGTTTGCTGCTCTACAGTCCTGCGCAAGACGGAAAGCACATTAAGTGCTTTCCTTTGCGTGCGGAACTCACGATAAACCTTATGCCCCGCCCCTCCGGAGCCACACGGGAGCCAGGTTAACTAATTCGGTCCCGGCATTCAGAAAAGTCAGTGCAGCAAAATGGCGATGCGGATAGCGACATGTGCATGGTTTTCGCTGCGCGCACGGGTCCCCTGGGGAGCACCGTGCATTTTTGGGAGTATTCAGCA
Source organism: Collinsella aerofaciens (assembly GCA_021639365.1). GTDB lineage: Bacteria > Actinomycetota > Coriobacteriia > Coriobacteriales > Coriobacteriaceae > Collinsella > Collinsella aerofaciens_AH. The sequence goes on along the minus strand of JAJXHK010000029.1, from coordinate 3,916 downwards.
AACCAGGACGGCTGCATACGTGCCGGACACACCATATTGGTCCCAAGGACGCCTTCGGCCGGCGATTTTGGTCGGCAGGCAAACCCCGTCAGGACAGAAAGGCATGCCTCGCGCCGCACCGGAGCACAAGATGACGTCAATCTCTGCAACGTTACTCAGCCGCAGCGGCACAGGCAGAGCTCGCGGTGCTGAATACTCCGTTTTTTGCACGGCGCGGGCGGGGGTACATCAGGATCAGAAAGAACATCCCAGCCTATTTATGCAATTCGTAATGGAAAGTATGCAAAACACCTAGAGATAGCATTGCTGCTGTCCAAATTGAGCGCGCGGGGAAGCGGCGCCTCCGCCCCGCGCCCAGATCAAGCAGGGCGGGGACGCTCCTAACGAACCCCCATTGGCAAACAAACGCGGCTCGAGCGCCATCCCAAAATAAGCTACCGAGCCGCGTTTAACGGTAAGACATGAATACTTAGCGCTCGTAGATTAGGTTACCTGCCAGGTAGGTGGCCTGAACTTTGGTGTCCTGGAGCTCTTGGGGGTCGATGGTGAGTGGATTTTGGTCTAGGACTACCAGGTCGGCGTATTTGCCGGGTTCCAGGCTGCCGAGGTTTTGCTCGTCGCCCGCTGCATAGGCGCTGCCCAGGGTGTAGTTGCGCAGAGCCGTTGCCGCATCGATACGCTCGCTCGGCAGCCAGCCGCCCTCGGGCCAGTGGCTTTTGGGGTCCTGGCGCGTGATAGCCGTGTAGAGCACGTTCATGCTGGTAACGGTCGTGATAGGGCTGTCAGTACCGAAGGCTTGGCGAATGCCGCGCTGTTTATAGGTCGCAAACGGCCACATGATGCGGCTGCGCTCCAAGCCCAGGTCGCGCTCCGGACCACCCGGGTCGAGCGTGATATGGCAGGGCTGACTCGAGGCGACCACGTTGAGCTTGCGCAGGCGGTCGATGTCCTCGGGCAGGAGGTTCTCCAGATGCTCGAGTGTGTTATGGCCGTGCTGGGGCAGGCCGTAGAGCCCTGCCGCTTCCTCAAAGATATCGAGTGCGGCATGGATGGCACCGTCGCCGATGACGTGAATGCGCACGGTGTGTCCGCGCTCCGCAGCCGCCAGAACCAGCTTACACATACGCTCGGCAGGAACCGTCAGACGGCCCTGGTCGCCCGGGAAGCGCGGGTTGGTATAGGGCTCGGTGAGATAGGCCGTGTGTTCGCTCGAGACGCCGTCGAAGAACTGCTTAAAACCAGGCGCCGAGAGCAGCGCATTGTTCGCGTAGCGGGTCTGCAGTTCTTCTAAGCGCGATTGGTCATCCAGCAACGTGGGGAACAGATGAGCTCGAATGCCCAGCTTGCCGGCTGCCTGTAGCTTGTCGTAGACATCGTCGCGGATAAAATCGCAGCCCGGCATAGGCATGAGCGACATATCGCAGATCGAGGTGATACCCTGCTCGGCCATACGCCTCATTTGATCGGCGTAAGCGCTTGCAATGCGGTCCTCGCCCAGCCATTCAAGACAGCGCGGAAGCAGCTGCATAGCGGCCGCCTCGTGAGCGATACCCGTGAGCTCGCCGTTTGCATCCTTGTCGTAACTGCCGCCCGCTGGCGGCTCGCTGTCGCGCGTGACGCCGAGCGCCTCGAGTGCACGGCTGTTGAGCCAAAGCGTATGCCCGTCGCCCGAATACATAACGCAGGGACGATCGGGGAATGCCGCATCGAGCGACGCCTTGGTAGGATGCTCGGGCGGGTCCCAACGGTAGTCGCGCCAGCCCTGCGTCACAACCCAAGCGTCATCGGGCAGGTCCTGGGAAAACTCGAGCGCGTGCTGCACCAGCGCAGCCTCGGACGTGCCCATATCCATGAGCATGTACGGCGAGGAGCCGACCGAGGTATGGAAGAAGTGCAGATGAGCGTCATGGAAACCTGGGCAGACAAACTGCTCGCCGTAGTCGATAACCGACGTGGCGGCAGGAGCGGCGGCAATCACGTCATCGGGCTTGCCGACTGCGACGATACGGTCGCCTGCGATGGCAATCGCCAGCTCGCGGGCGGTATCGATGCCGTCTTGCGCGGTAAAGACGTTCTTGGAGCGGATAATCCGATCGATATGTTGCATGGGCATCCCCATCTCTGGCAGGAAATTCAACACCCCCGAGTGTACTCCCCCGCCCTTGTAACAAAACCCCAAGCGGCAAACGGCACCTTTGCCAGGCCAAGTGGCAGGTGGCATACTGGAATGAGCTTGTACGATTTTGCAAAACCAGCAAGGAGCAAATCGACCATGACGAAGACCAAGGCACAGCAGATTATGGCGGCGACCGAGGCTCGCGCGGCTGACGACGTCACCGCAGCCATCAAAGATATCGCTACCGAGTTTGAACCCTATATCATCAAGCAGCGCCGGCACTTCCATAAGCACCCGGAGCTGAGCCTTGCCGAGGAGCGCACGACTTCCGACATCGCCAACCAGCTCGATGCCATGAATATCCCCTACGAGCGTCCCCTCAAGACGGGCCTTGTGGCGACCCTTCGCGGCACCGCGCCCGACGCCTACCGCGAGGACGGCACGCCGCGCCGCCGTATCCTGCTGCGTGCGGATATCGACGCCCTGCCCGTCACCGAGCAGACCGGCGAGGATTTCGCCAGCGTCAACGAGGGCTGCATGCACGCCTGCGGCCACGACTGCCACATCGCCATGATGCTCGGCACGCTGCAGATCCTGCGCCATATGACCGACGACATCCACGGCGAAGTCCGCATCGTCTTCCAGCCCAGCGAGGAAAACGGCCAGGGCGCCAAACTCATGATCGGCACGGGCGTGCTCGACGGCGTCGATGGCGCCTACGCCGCGCACATCTGGAGTGAGGTCGACGCCGGCACCGTAAGCTGCGAGCCCGGACCGCGCATGGCCAATACCGACTGGTTCCGCATCGATGTTCGCGGCACCTCATGCCACGGTGCCATGCCCCAGCGCGGCCACGACGCCGTTATGGTGGCCGCCGAGATCGTCAATGCCCTGCAGACCATCGTTTCGCGCGAGATCAGCCCCTACGAGCCGGCCGTCATTACCGTCGGCGAGCTGCACGGCGGCACCGCGCGCAACGTTATCGCCGGCACGGCCTACCTCGCCGGCACGGTACGCACCTACGGCGATTCGACCCACGAGGAAATGCCGGAGCTCATGCGCCGCATCGTGGAGCATACCGCGGCCGCCTTGGGCGCCGAGGCAGAGCTCACCGACTACACCATCGCCAATTACAAGGTCGAAAACGATGCCGCCTCGAGCGAGCGCTGCCGCCAGGCAGTAATCAAATGCCTGGGCCCCACCGGTCAAGGCCATTACCGCGGCACACTCTCGGGTGAGGATTTTTCGGAGTACCTGCGCCGCGTACCGGGCGTGCTCGCCTTTGTTGGCACGCGCAACCCCCAGATTGGCGCCACGTACGCCCAACATTCTTGCTTCTACAAGATTGACGAGTCGGTACTGGCCAAGGGCTCCATGGTGGCCGCCCAGTATGCTATCGACTTTTTGGCCGAGCCCACGCAAGAGGAGCTCGACGGCCCCGCGATTACCGCGGTCGCCGAAACCAACCCCGATCTGGCAGCCAAACTGCGCTCTGCCAAGGCCACGGCCGCCGAGGCCCGCGACGCCATGCACGATGCCCGCACCGCCCGACACGCCGCAATCAAGGGCATCCACGACGCTCGCGCCGCCGCCCGCCGCGAGGAGAAGCACGACGAGTAGTCGATCCACGACCATCTCGCAGTCATAGCCGCATCGCGATATCAAAGCGGGGGCGGACGCTTCGGCACGTCCGCCCCCGCTTATTTGTCAAGCGCTATTTCTACCGTTTCTACCCCGTCCCCAAAGATCGCGTCGGAAATGTTGGTGTAAGCGCGCCGACGGCTGACCGCCAAACGCAAG
>JAJXHK010000028.1 GCA_021639365.1 Collinsella aerofaciens | reverse complement strand
GCCACCCTTTCAAGGTGGATATCGCGGGTTCGAATCCCGCTGGGGGCACCATTTGAAATGCAAAGCCCGTTACCCTTGTGGTGACGGGCTTTTTTCTTCTCCAACGCCGGGATTCGAACCCCGAAGGCATAAAATCTCACTGTCATCCAAGGGCCCGTGGACAAAAAATAGCAAATATGAGTACTGTTACCAATTTAGTAACAGCGATTTCATGCCATCAGAAGACGATTTGGACACAAGGCGTCCTACGGCGGAAGAATTGCAGGCGTTTATCAGCTAAGTACTTGGACATATGTTGCGTAACACTGCATATTTTGCAAAAAAAATAATGCTACAGGGCTTGTGACAGTACTCATATTTGACGTTTTTTTGCCCACGACCCCTTATTGCGTGGGCGAATCAGTTGCAAAGCGGGATCCAAAGCGTCCTTCGCAAACAAATAGCCGGGGCCCGCGCGATGCGGACCCCGGCTCAATACCGTGACGATATGTCAGTTACGCTCTACACGTAGAACAAAATGTCATCGTAGGTCGGGACCGGCCAGTAGTCGGCGGCCACGATCTCCTCCATGGCGTCCACGGCGGCACGCAGCGCATCCATAGCGGGAACGACCTCGTGCGCGTACACGTTGGCCTGCTCCTGACCATCGAGGCCCTCGGCCTTCTGATGTACGGCGTCGAGCGCCTTGATGGAGTCGTTGATGGCGGTGATGCCGTTGCAGAGCTTGTTGAGCGTGTTCTGCTCGCACTGCATGGCAGCATCGGCACCGGCAGCGCGGATTGCCTCCAGGCCCTTAGCGACCTTGGTGGCATAGGCGGTAATGACCGGACGATAGGTACGGCGCGCCTCGCGAACCATCGTGGTAGCCTCGATGTTCATGAGCTTGTTGTACTTCTCGAGCTTGCAGTCATAGCGGCACTGAGCCTCGGCCTTGGTCAGGACGCCCGTCTCCTCAAAGAGCGCGATAGCCTTATCGGAAACAAAGGCGGGAAGAGCGTCGGCCGTGGTCTTGTTGTTGGCAAGGCCGCGCTTCTCGGCCTCGATGGGCCACTCGTCGGAGTAACCGTCGCCGGAGAACAGGATGCGCTGGTGATCGGTCAGCACCTTCTTGCAGTACTCGAGCGCGGCGTCCTGGAACTTATCCTCGGGCGTACCCTCGAGTGCGTCGGCGAAGGACTTGAGCGACTTGGCCACGGCGGCATCGAGCACCAGGTTGGAGTCGGAGACGTTCTGCTCGGAGCCGCAGGCACGGAACTCGAACTTGTTGCCGGTGAAGGCGAACGGGGAGGTGCGGTTGCGGTCGGTGTTGTCCTGCATCAGCTTGGGCAGGGTATCGGCGCCCAGGTCGAGCACGCCGCGCGTGGCATGGACGGAAGCCTTGCCATCGATGATCTTCTCGACGACCTCGGTAAGCTGGTCGCCCAGGAAGATGGACATAATCGCCGGAGGAGCCTCGTTGGCGCCCAGACGATGATCGTTGCCGGCCGAGGCAACGGAAGCACGCAGGAGCTCCTGATAGTTATCGACGGCCTCGATCACCGCGGTGAGGAAGACGATGAACTGCAGGTTGTCGAGCGGAGTGTCGCCCGGGTCGAGCAGGTTCTCGGACTCGGTGCCAAGCGACCAGTTATTGTGCTTGCCCGAACCATTGATGCCCTCGAAGGGCTTCTCGTGCAGCAGGCAGACCAAGTCGTGGCGGGAGGCGATGAGCTTCATCTTCTCCATCATGACCAGATTCTGGTCGATGGCCTCGTTGACCTCGCCGTAGACAGGGGCGAGCTCATGCTGGCAGGGAGCGACCTCGTTGTGCTTGGTCTTGGCAGGAATGCCAAGCGCCCACAGTTCATCGTCCAGGTCCTTCATATAGGCCGAGACGGTGGGGCGGATAGCGCCAAAGTAGTGCTCCTCGAGCTCCTGGCCCTTGCAGGGAGCAGCGCCAAAGAGGGTGCGACCGGTGATGACCAGGTCCCTGCGCTTGCGGTAAGCGTCCTTCTTGATCAGGAAGTACTCCTGCTCATCGCCCACGGAAGGAACGACCTTCTTGGGGGTCTTGCCAAACAGCGCCAAAACGCGCTTGGACTCACGCGAGAGCGCGGTCATGGAGCGCAGCAGCGGGGTCTTCTTGTCCAGGGCCTCGCCCGTGTAGGAGCAGAAAGCCGTGGGGATGCACAGGACATCGTCCTTAATGAATGCGGGGCTAGTGGGATCCCAAGCGGTGTAGCCACGGGCCTCGAAGGTGGCGCGCAGGCCGCCGTTGGGGAAGCTGGAGGCATCGGGCTCGCCCTGGATGAGGTTCTTGCCCGTAAACTTGGTAATGGCGGTGCCGTCGTGGTTGGGCTCGAGGAAGCTGTCGTGCTTCTCGGAAGTAATGCCCGAAAGCGGCTGGAACCAGTGCGCGTAGTGCGTCGCGCCCTTGGAGATGGCCCAGACCTTCATGGCGTGGGCAACGGCGTTGGCCACATCCAGGTCGAGCGGCTCACCGTCCTCGAGGGTTGCAGCAAGGCGCTTCCAAATGTCCTTGGGGAGGTAGTCCTTCATGACTTCCTCAGAGAACACCATGGTCCCGAAGCGGTCAGTAAGTTCGGCCATACGGAACTCCCTTCGTATCGGCACCGCGTGAGAAGCGGTGTTGATTACTAACGAACGAGTCATAGCTTAGGCTCGCCGTGTTTCCGCAACATTACCGTTATGTTGCTGTCACGAAACCAATCAATGAGGTTACCGCATCGCGGCGGCGTTGCCGCCCTCAACAGCCAATCAACTGTATAAATTGCAGACCTCTCCCCATGGTTTAAGGGTAGTCAATTTGGGATGGGGCTCTATTAACTGGTATTTCGCATCAGATACCAGTCTTTATAGCCCGTGTCAAAATAGGCCGCTCTGCTATAGGAAATGCCGATAGCAAGGCATCTTTGATTGGTATCCCCCAAATAGTGAGTGAAACTCCACCGTGGCACAGTGGTGCTGTAGAATCCTTACAACACATCACACTATTACGTATCTAGAGGAGCACGATATGCGCGTCGACGAGGTTTTTAAGCAGGCAGCATCCCAGGGCACCGCACCCGTTTCGTTTGAGATGTTCCCGCCCAAGGGTGAGCTTACCCTCGATACGGCTCGCGAAGTGGCGGGCAACCTGTGCAAGCTTTCGCCGAGCTTTGTCTCGGTCACTTGTTCCGCTGGCGGCTCGGGCAACGGTGCCACCACTGCCCCCATCGCGCATATGATTTCGAGCGAATTCGACACGCCCTCGGTAGCGCACCTCACCTGTGTGGGCCGTACCCACGCCGATATCGCCGCCAAGATCGATGAGTACCGCACCGCCGGCGTAGAAAACATCCTGGCCCTGCGCGGTGATCTGCCCGCTGGCGCGACCGAGGACGACAAGCCCGCCTCGGACTACGCCTACGCCCGCGACCTCATCCCCGAGCTCGTCGACGCCGGCTTTTGCGTGGGCGCCGCGGCCTACCCCGAGGGCCACATTGCCTGCGAGGACCTCAACCTCTCGGTCGAACACCTCAAGCAAAAGCAGGACGCCGGCGCAAGCTTCTTTGTGACGCAGCTCTTCTTTGATAATGAGTGCTTCTACCGCTTCCGCGAGCTTGCCGATAAAGCGGGCATCACGGTGCCCATCACCGCGGGCATCATGCCGTTTATGGGCAAGTCGCAGATTAGCCGCATGGTCTTTATGTGCGGCGCGTCGCTGCCCTCCCCCGTCATCAAGATTCTCGCCAAGTACGAGAACGACCCCGAGAGCCTGCAGGCAGCCGGTGTAGATTATGCCGCCCGCCAGCTTTGCGACCTCAAGGAGCACGGCGCCGACGGCCTGCACCTGTACACTATGAACCGTCCTGCGATCGCCGCGACCATTATGGAGCGCCTGGGGTAATGGAAAAACCGCACATCGATACAACCGCTGTCGAAGTGCCGGCCGACCTTGCGTCGCCGGCGCTTTACCGTGTCGATGCTGCACACCATCCCCGTGTCGACCGTGCCGAGATGCTGCGGTATCTGGGTTACGGCGGCCAGCAGATTGAGCCCGAGCTGTCACGACGTATTGAGCTTGTCGTTGAACATCTGGAACTGGACATTGAGCCCCGTGGCGTGCGCCGCGTATTTGCCGTCGATGCCACGGGCGTGGACGAGCAGGGAGAGCCCAGCATCCGTCTGGTCGGCACCAACGTTGAGCTGCGGGGTCGCGATATCTATCGACATCTCAAAGACGCCCGCTTTGCCGCGCTCATGGCGTGCACCCTCGGCATGGACGCCGAGCGTCGCCTGCGCACCACGGGAGCCCAGCAGCCCCTGGAGGGAGCCGTGCTCGACGCCGCATGCTCTGCCTATGTGGAAGCCGCCGTTGAACAAATGGACCAGCAGGTCAAGACGGACGCCGCCGTTCATGGGCTCGCCGGTAACTGGCGCTTCAGTCCCGGCTACGGCGACTGCCCGCTTACGGCACAGAGCTCGATCGTCAATGCGCTCAACGCCACACGGCTCATCGGGCTTACCGTCACACCGACCAGCCTGCTCATGCCCACAAAGAGTGTGACCGCGGTGATCGGTCTGTTTGACGGCGAGGTCCACGACGCCCAGAGCCGCCCCACCTGCAATATATGCCGCATGCGCGAGCACTGCCGCTTCCGCGCCGCCCACACCACCTGCTATTCCAGCCATTAGGAGCCCTCGATGTTTACTCCGCTTATCACTCATGATTCTGACGGCACTGCATTGGCGGCACCCGTTGATGCCGCACGTCGCAACGGTGCCGCGTACAAAACGCGCACGATCGACGACCTGCACATTAAGGACGATCGCCTGCGCGCCGCCATCGAGGGCACGGGGCACCTGCTGTTCGACGGCGGCATGGGCACTATGCTGCAGGCCGCCGGCATGAAGGCAGGCGCCCTGCCCGAGCTGCTCAACTTTGAGGAGCCTCAGGTCATCACCGACATCCAGCGTCAGTACGTCGAGGCCGGCTGCGACGTGATCACCGCCAACACCTTTGGCGCCAACGCGCACAAGCTCGATGGTGCCGCCACCGTGGCAGATGTCTTTGCCGCCGCTGTCGCCCGCGCCCGCGCGGCCGGCGCCCACTACGTCGCCGGCGATATCGGCCCCATCGGCGCGCTGCTTCGCCCCTTGGGTACCCTCAGCTTCGACGAGGCCTACGACCTCTTTGTCGAGGAAGTGCGCGCCGGCGTCGCTGCGGGCGTCGACCTCTTTATTATCGAGACTATGACCGACCTGGCCGAGATCAAGGCGGCAGTCCTTGCCTGCCGCGAGAACTCCGACCTGCCCGTCTTTGCCACCATGACCTTCGAGGAAGACGGCCGCACCTTCTTGGGCACGAGCCCCGAGGTGGCCGCCATCACCCTCGACGCCATCGGCGCCGACGTTTTGGGCATCAACTGCAGCCAGGGACCGGCCGAGCTCCGAGGGCTCGCCGCTCGCATGCTCACCGTTACGGACAAGCCCGTTATGGTGCAGGCCAATGCGGGACTGCCCCGCGTGGACGATGACGGTAACACCGTCTTTGACATCCAGGCCCCCGAGTACGCCAAGGCCGTCGCCTGCATGATCGAGGACGGCGTGAGCGTCGTGGGCGGATGCTGCGGTACCACGCCCACGCACATGGCCGCCTTGCGCACGCTTATCGACAACCACACGCCTAGCCCGCGCCATCGCAAGCCCAGCATGTCGGTCACGAGCGCCCAGACGGTCGTGGACCTTCCCTGCGATGGCCACAAGATCGCCGTCATCGGCGAGCGCATCAATCCCACCGGCAAAAAGCGCCTGCAGCAGGCCCTGCGCGACGGCGACCTGGACTACGTCGTGAGCCAGGGCATCAGCCAGCAAGAGCAGGGCGCCGACATCCTGGACGTCAACGTGGGCCTGCCCGAGATCGACGAGGTCAAGGTCATCCAGCAAGCGACCGAGCAGCTCCAGGGTTCCACGCTGCTGCCGTTGCAGATCGACTCCACCGACCCCGCAGCAGTCGAGGCCGCCGTGCGCCGCTACGCAGGCAAGCCCATCATCAACTCCGTCAACGGCAAGCAACAGATCATGGATGAGATCTTTCCGCTGGTCGCCCACTATGGAACCAACGTCGTCGGCCTTACGCTCGACGAAGGCGGCATCCCCGATACCGCCGAGGCCCGCTTTGCCATCGCCGAGCGCATCGTGGCCGAGGCTGCCCGCTACGGCATCGGCCCGGACCGTATCCTCATCGACTGCCTGGTCATGACCGCCTCGACCAACCAGCGCCAGGCCGAACAGATTCTGCGCGCCATGTCCCTGTGCAAGGAGCGCCTGGGCGTCAAATGCGCGCTCGGCGTGTCGAACATCAGCTTTGGCCTGCCTGCCCGCCCGCTGCTGGGCTCGGTCTTTTTGGCCGCCGCGTTTGGCGCGGGCCTGGACGCCCCCATCATGAACCCGGGCTCTAAGCGCTTTATGGACACCGTCTACAGCTATCGCGTGCTGAGCGTTGAGGACGAGGGCTCGACCGGATACATCGAGCGCTACGCCGGCTGGACCGATCCGTACAAGATCGCCGCCAACCCGGCAGCGGCTCAGGCCGCATCGAATGATGCCGCGCCTGCCGCGGGCACCGCCGGCACCGACGGCAACGACGACCCGATTCGTCGCATGGTCGTCTCGGGCCGCAAAGGCGAGATCGCGGCCGAGACCGAGCGCCTGCTGGCAGACCACGACGCCATGGACCTCATCAACAATCACTTTATCCCCGCCCTCGACGAGGTTGGCGTCCTCTTTGACCAAGGCAAGTTCTTCTTGCCGCAGCTTATGGCCTCGGCCGAAGCCGCACGCGTGGGCTTCGACACCATCAAGCGCCTGATGCCCGCCGGCGAGATTGCCGACAAGGGCAAGATCTGCGTGGCCACCGTCAAGGGCGACATCCACGACATTGGCAAGAACATCGTCAAAATGCTGCTCGATAACTACGGCTACACCGTCTTTGACCTGGGCCGCGACGTCGATCCGCAGGAGGTACTCAAGACCGTCAAGGAGCGCGATATCAAACTCGTCGGTCTCTCGGCGCTTATGACCACCACCGTCGTCGCCATGGAGGAGACCATCAAGCTGCTCCATGCCGAGGTTCCGGGCGTCAAGATCATCGTGGGCGGCGCCGTGCTCACCCCCGAATACGCCAAGCAGATCGGCGCGGACTACTACGCCAAGGATGCCGCCGAAAGCGCGCGCATCGCCGAAGAGGTCTTTGGGCAGTAACACAACGGAAACAACCGAGCACCAAAACGTGCCGTATGCGCCACTTGGCACGTGCGGCACGTTAAAATAGAAAAGACTATGCTCGTTTTGGCAGATAGGAGCGCAAGGATGGCGATCACGCCCGCAGAAATCGCGGAAACCCGCGGCATGGTTGAGGAGCAGAACCTCGACATCAGGACCATCACCATGGGTGTTTCGCTCATGGGTTGCGGTGACGAGAACCTCGACCGCATGTGCACGAAGATCTACGACCACGTGACGCACACGGCTGAGCATCTGGTCGAAACCGCCGAGAACCTCGAGCGCGAGTACGGTATCCCCATCGTCAACAAGCGCGTTTCCGTCACCCCGGTGGCGCAGATCGCTGCGTGCTGCAAGGATGAGGACCTCACCCCCATCGCGCACGCCCTCGACCGCGCGGCCGAGACCCTCGGCATCGACTACCTGGGCGGCTTCTCCGCACTCGTCCAGAAGGGCATCGGCGACGCCGACCGCCGCGTCATCCAGTCCATCCCGCAGGCGCTTGCCACCACCAGCCGTGTCTGCTCCAGCGTCAACGTCGCCAGCCTGCGTGCCGGCATCAACATGGACGCCGTGCTCATGGCCGCCCAGACCATCATCGATGCCGCTAAACTCACGGCCGACCAGGATTCCGTCGGCGCTTCCAAGTTTGTCTGCTTTGCCAACATGGTCGAGGACTCCCCGTTTATGGCGGGCGCCGTCCACGGCGGTGGCGAGGCCGACGCCGTCATCAACGTAGGCGTCTCGGGCCCCGGCGTTATGGCCGCAGCCCTGGAGACGCTGCCCGATTCCGCATCGATGATGGAAGTCGCCGAGAAGATTAAGCAGACCGCCTTTAAGATCACCCGTGCCGGCGAGCTCATGAGCCGCGAGGCCGCCCGTCGCCTGGATGTCGAGAAGGGCATTGTCGACCTGTCGCTGGCTCCCACGCCCGCCATCGGCGACTCCGTCGCGCGTATCCTCGAGATCATCGGTGTTGGCACCTGCGGTGGCCCGGGCACGACCTGCGCACTCGCCATGCTCAACGATGCCGTCAAGAAGGGCGGCGTCATGGCCAGCTCCAGCGTGGGTGGCCTCTCGGGCGCCTTTATCCCCGTGTCCGAGGACGCCGGCATGATTGCCGCCGTCGAGGCCGGCGCGCTTTCGCTCGAGAAGCTCGAGGCCATGACCTGCGTGTGCTCCGTCGGCCTGGACATGATCGCCATCCCCGGCGACACCCCGGTCGAGACCATCGCCGGCATCATCGCCGACGAGATGGCCATCGGCGTCATCAACAACAAGACCACGGCCGTCCGCGTAATTCCCGCCATCGGCAAGGGTGTGGGCGACTGCGTCGAGTATGGCGGCCTGTTTGGCCGTGCACCCATCATGCCGGTGAACCCCAACGCCGGCACCGTGCTTGCCCACCGCGGTGGACGCTTCCCGGCGCCGCTGAACTCGCTCAAGAACTAGCTGAGGGGGACTGGCGAGGAGCCCCGGGGAGGGCAAATATATAAGGTCGCTGCTCGGACAGTCCTGACTCGCACGGAGAGCACATTAAGTGCTCTCCGGCTCGTGCGGAACTCGCGATCGACCTTATATATTTGCCCTACCCGGGGCTCCCGCACAACGGGACCTCAGTTGGGTTCTATCCCAGTTGCAGTTGCTTCGCTCCTGCACCACTTAGCTGGTGCGGCGGTTTGGCGTTGGATCGGTTCTTTCTGATATATGCTGGTTGCGGCTCTTCTTTTGGGGGAGTCGCTTTTTTGTTGCTAGGAGGTTGGCCCGTGGTTGATGGGGATGCTCGCTCTGAGCTTCTTTCTGCTGATTGGAATCAGGAATGGATGCGCCTGCAGGCTGGTCGGCGGCGGGCTGATGATTCTTTTGAGTGGGATAAGCGGGCTCGGCATTTTCGGCCGCTTGAGACTGCTCCGTATGCCCGGGATTTTATAAAGCTGTTGGCGTTAAAGCCTGGCGAGTCGGTGCTTGATATGGGGTGTGGGGCTGGGTCGATTGCCATTCCGCTTGCTCAGGCTGGGCATCCTGTGATTGCTGCTGACTTTTCCCCTGCTATGTTGGGCACGCTTGATGCTGGCATTGAGTACTATGGACTCGAGGATCGCATTACACCGCTTGAACTTGCTTGGGATGATGACTGGGATTTGGTTGGACCGGTCGCGAAAGCGGTAGATGTTGCCTTTGCCAGTCGTTCTGTCACCACGACCAACCTAAAAGGCGCGCTTGCCAAGCTTGATCGAACGGCTCGTCGGCGTTGTGCTGTCACGATGGTCGCCAACTCCAGCCCGCGCTATGACCTGCACCTGATGAACGCCATCGGTGCCTCGGTTACCTGCAGTAATGGCTTTGTGTATGCCTTTAATATCCTCATTCAGATGGGGGCGCTGCCGCAGGTTACATACTTCGAATCGCCCCGTCGCGATACTTTCGATAGCCTTGAGGCGGGCGTGGCGGACTTCTCCCGCATGCTCGAGCACGGTAACGAGGATAAAATCGACCGTCTGCGCGACTACGTCGCTCAGCATATGATTGAGAATCCCCGTGCTGGCGAGCCGGGGTCCAAAGGAGTGCCGCAGGGACGCTATATGCTCGACCATATCCGCAAGGTCCGTTGGGCGTTTATTGCATGGGAGCCGGTCTCTTCGAGCCGTCCATAGACCGCTTTCGGCCGTCGTACACGTCCGCCTGTAACCCGCGCCGTTCTCCCGCTCGGCATCCGCATTCTTTTTGAACTGGGCAAACACGCCCCACACCGCGCCGTTCCTGCGCTATCGTGGGACAGCTCACGTAGATTAAGGCCCCATCGCGGGGCGCCCCATAACATAGAAAGCGAGAACCCATGGCACTGACAGGAGCCCAGGTCAAGCAGCTTCGCAGCATGGCCCATCACCTCAACCCCGCCATCATCATCGGCAAGTCCGACATCAACGAGGGCACCGTCGAGCAGACGGTCGCCTACCTGGAGAAGCACGAGCTCGTTAAGTGCTCCGTACTCGATGGTTCCAGCCTTTCTGCCCGCGAGGCCGCCGAAGATCTCGCCGATCGCTGCCACGCCGAGGTCGTCCAGGTCATCGGCCGCAAGTTCTCGCTGTATCGCGAGTCCTCGCGCAAGGACATCGAGAAGATTAAGCTCGTCTAAGAGCCGACGATCCGGCGAGCCAACATACATCAAGCTTGCGAGCGTCCGAGCAATTCGGGCGCTCATTTTTTATCGCTCGACGAGCACGCGGTTAAGCCTGCCCTCTACCAAGCGCTCGTACAGACGCCGCGTCTCGGGCTCGGGCACGCCATTGACCTGCTCCCTCAGGTGATGCATATGTCCACTGTACAGCTCGACGATATCGCGTCGTCGCCCCGCCGCACCGTAGACGCGCATAGCGCAACGCACCATGTCCTCGCGCGTTGTCTCTTGCCGCAGCCCCGACTCCACCAGCCATACCGCCGACTGTAGGTCGTTTTCTTCTAGGGCGGCATTCGCGCCCCGAATCATGCAGTCGATATACTTCGATTCCATAATGCGCCGCATACGCAAAAAGTAAGTGGGATTACAGCCATTGGGAACATACAACGGGCCGGCGTAGAGCTGCTCGATCTTAAGGCACAGCTCGACCAGATGGGGCCCGCGCGCACCCGTGCGATTTCCCAAAACTTCGCGGCTTATCTGATCAAACAACCGCACGTCAGTCTTGACGTAATCGCCGTTAAGCCCAATGCACTCGTTTTGGATCAGCACACACGACTTGCCGTCCGGTGTCGGCCCCAAGGCCGAACGCAGGCGCGATATCGTCGAGTACAGATTGTTACGAGCGCTATTGAACTCGGCATGGGGCCACAGCTCCATAGCCAGCGTCTCGCGGTCGACCAGTGTATCCATGCCCAGCGCAAGTCGCTCGGCAAGCGTCGCCGCTTTCTTGCGGCGCCACATCTTATCCGTGATGGGAAACCCGTCGCGCTCGGCGCGAAACGCCCCAAACATGCGGATCTCGATATGGCCAATCACATCGACACCCTCGGCATCGCCGGCCTGGAACAGACGCTCGCCTTCGCCCTCAAAGTCGTCACGCAGCGAATACCGCGACAGCTCGCGCACCGGGAGCTTCTTTCGAATTCTAGCAGCCGGCTCACCCAGACAATGCATCGCAAGACGCGCAAACAGCCGATACGACGGATCCAAAATCCCCGGGCGGTTCATGGACATCCAGGCTGCAAGGTCGCTATCGCGGCCCGCGGAGGCCAAATGCAGCGCCACCATCCAAGCCTCGGCACCACCGACCTGCG
Organism: Collinsella aerofaciens; assembly: GCA_021639365.1. Classification (GTDB taxonomy): domain Bacteria; phylum Actinomycetota; class Coriobacteriia; order Coriobacteriales; family Coriobacteriaceae; genus Collinsella; species Collinsella aerofaciens_AH. The sequence continues at coordinate 15,310 of JAJXHK010000028.1, read as the reverse complement.
TCCGACTCAAATCGAGCAGCTCTGCCTCTTCGCGCACCGATACCATCGATGTATTGCGTAAGTACGCCGCGCGCTCTAGCAGCAGCGCGTTGTCGCGTATGTATCCAATCGATTCCTCGGCAAGCCTAAGCACCTGCACCGCACGGAATTTGGCATTGACCGGACGCCCCTCAGCCAACGACTGCCAGCCTTCTAGTATCAAGCCAAACAACTGGACTTGATTGTCACGCACACGCACGGCAAAACGGTCGAGCTCATTGAATGCCTGCTCGTCGGTCACCGGCATGCCGGCAAACAGGCGCCGCGCCGATAACACCATGCGCACCCAGATGGCGAGCGCTCGGATTCCACGCGCTTCAAGTGCCTCGAGCGTCAGAGCCATCTCGTCATCACGCTCGTCAGTCCCCGCATACGACCCATCAAATAGCTCCGTCAACATACGGTCCGCGCGCACAAACGTCCCCGCGATATCGAGCTCACAATCGTAGGCTTTATCCATTTTGAGCCCCGCGAGGATCTCGCCACCCTTCGCCCGCTCGGTCAGTCCATGCTTTATCTCGACATGTGCGGACAGCATGTCGAGTGCGGCACAAGACGCCTCGCTTTCCAACGCCGTATGGCTTGCCGGAAGCCCCAGACCACTATCTCCATAACAGGCGGCCGTAAACGCGTGCGCCACCTTCCACGACACGGGATTGAGCTCGGAAATCGCTTGTTCGCCCGCACGCTCGATAATTGAGGCCATATACCGCGCAAGCTTTGTATTGGAGACGCTCACCGCCGCCAGATAGATGCCGAGCGCCTCGTCAGGCGTCGGCTCCGAGGCCCGGTCATCTGCCTCGGTCTTTCCCAGCGCCGCGCGGCAGACATCCCCTCCATGCCCCGTCAGGGCCAGATCGACCCCATACTGCCCGGCAAGCTCCAACACCGCACTGCGGTCCAAAAACGCGTCGGCGAGGTCCATCGCGGTATCGCAGCGCCCCGCTTTAATCAATATACGCGCCGCCCGCACAACGAGTTCGGGGCGAATTTCGGCGACCAGCTTGCGCAATCGCAGGCGTGCGTTGTCCTCGGTACCCAAGCAGGTAAAGCGCCGGTCTGCCGGATCAACGCCAAAAATGGGATAATCGCGGACAAGATAGGACTGGTCAATCGCCGAAAGCCTAACACCGCAAGCCTCGAGCTCCGAAATATTGCCCTCACCCATTAAGACCATCAAGCATGCCACACTAAACAGGGCGTTGTTCTCGAGCGATGCCAGATCAACAAGTGCCGCACCGTAGATATTGACGATCTCGTTTTCGAGCATCTGGGCAACGTCTCCCTGCCCGTATAGTCCCGACTGCATAGCCGAGACGAGCTCGGGCACGCCCTGCGTAAGCTGATAGAAGTCGAGTGACGTGCTGATCGAAAACGCCGATGCCCACGCCGAATACTCATAGGCATGCACCTTGAGCATCTGCGCGTTGACTTTAATCGAATCGCCCAGTCCGTGAATCAGCTGGCGATTCGAAGGACGGCAGCTCATAAAGACCCCAACCCCCATAGCACGCAGGGTTCGGATTCGGTCGATCAGCTCCTCGGTCTCGCTCTGGCTGAGGTTAGGCACGTTATCGATTGCAATCAGGGAGTGCGGCTTGTCCTTAAGCTCTTCGGTAACGACCTCGAGCTGCATAAACACCTCGCGCCCAATGGCGCGGTCTGCCTCGATGATCCGCACAGGACCTCGCGTCGGATCGCTTTTAACCTCTTGGGCATACTGCAGCAGCACCGAGGTTTTCCCAAAGCCATCAGGCGCGTAGAGGACTACGATGCCGGCCTTTCGGCCCTTGGCGATAAGTTCGTTCATCAAGCGATCGCGCCGCACCATATAGCTACTGCCCAGCGGCATAAGCTCGAGGTCGTCCGTATTGCCCAAATCGTTAACCATGCCCGCTCCTCAACTCGACCACATGGACACCGTAACGCTAGACCATATGTATCGCTAGATGAATAGAGCGATGCTACGGTTTAGGATGTTTGCTGGTACGCAAATGGCAAGTTTTTGTTCAGCGTGGTCCGATTGAAACTTATCCCCCAACCAATCAGTCTTTGCGCAGGTCAATGCGCTTGCCAGCTTGTCCCATCCTTTGGCAGTTTACCTTAAATGAGCGCTGTTCAATTGTGTTGCGCAACTCACCTAGCGCCAGCTACCGTCTGCGACCTTTTCATAGCATTTATGCATAGTATCTGTTATGGAATGAATCATGCTGCACCAGACGCACCCGTCAAGTTCGCGGCAAGGTTTTCGTCAAGCACACGGCGTGCACTCAGAAAAAAGGCCCCCGCAAAGCGGAGGCCTTCGGCAAAGCTATGTCGAGGTGATAGGCTTTCGCTACTCGCAGAGCGAAAGGGCGGCCTCGTCGGCAACGACAACGCAGTTGGTGTGCAGCTGCAGGATCGAGGCAGGGCACTCGGGGGTAACCGGACCAAAGCACATGTCATGCACGGCTTGGGCCTTGGCCTCGCCATTGGCGACAACCAGGATCATGCGGGCATACATGATGGTCTGAGTGCCCATGGTGTAGGCCTGACGAGGCACGTCGTCGATGCTGTCAAACAGGCGGCTGTTGGCCTGAATAGTGCTCTCGGTAAGGTCGACACAGTGCGTACCCTTGGAGAAGTGATCATCGGGCTCGTTGAAGCCAATGTGACCGTTGTTACCGATGCCGAGCAGCTGCAGATCAGGGTAACCGGCAGCAGCGACGATCTTGTCATACTCAGAGCAGGCAGCGGCAGCGTCGGGATTGGAGCCATCGGGCACATGCGTGTTGTTCAGATCGATGTTAATGTGATCGAAGAAGTTCTCACGCATAAAGTAGTGGTAGCTCTGGGGATCGTCGTGCGAAAGGCCACGATACTCGTCGAGGTTGTAGGTGCTGACCTCGGCAAAGTCGACGTCACCCTTCTTGTACCAAGCGGCGAGCTGCTTGTAGGCGCCAATCGGAGTGGAGCCGGTGGCAAGACCCAGCACGCAATCGGGCTTGAGAATAACCTGGGCCGAGATGATATTGGCGGCCTTGCGGCTCATATCCTCGTAGTCTTTAGCTTTAATGATCTTCATTACGCGTCCTTTCTCGTACAAGAGAGGCAAGGCTCCCCTTACAAGCACTTGCCCGCGGCCCGCGTCGGCCGCAACCAACGTGTGCGGCCACCAGGGCGAGGTCGCGTAATGTATGTGTCTCGTGTCTACCCGCGTCGAGGCCCCTGCCCGTCCACGGTGACCCAAAGCTGTTTAGCTTCGGACAAATCCCATCTTGCCACGGAGGGCGCCCTGTTTCAAGGGCGCCCTCCGTAAACGTGTTTGAATTGTAGGCTAAAGGCAAAGCGGAGCGACTAGCGCTCACGCGCGACGATGAGCTGGTCCATCTCCTCGACATGCTCGCCAACGGAGCCTTTGATGCTCGAGAACTCAACGGAGTTGCACACCAAGATGGGAACCGTCACATCGTAACCCTCGGCAGCAATTGCCTCGCGATCGAACTCAATGAGTACATCGCCCTTATGAACGATGTCACCCACTTGCGCATGTACGGTAAAGTGCTTGCCCTCGAGCTGAACAGTGTCCAAACCAACGTGGATGAGCACGTCCAAGCCATCGACCGTGTTAAGCGCAACGGCGTGTCCCGTGGGAAAAATAGCCTCGACCTTGGCATCAGCCGGCGCGATCACGCGCGTTCCGGTGGGCTGAATCGCCACGCCCTGGCCCAAAAGGCCGGTGGCAAACGTCTGGTCGTTTACCTCGGAAAGCGGAATGACATCGCCCGAGATGGGAGCATCCAGCGTAAGGACTCGACCACGCATACCAAAAGACCTTAGGACTTTAGTGAACATGCTCCCCCTCGGACATACCAATCAATCAAAATAACCTTAACAGTTTACCACTTGGCAACGGTTTTTGACCATTAGGGAAGTTCGCGCTTGACAACCTCGACGATGTCGTCAACAACGCGCTGGGTCAGCTCGTGCGTCTCGGCCTCGGCCATCACGCGGACCAGCGGCTCGGTACCGCTCGGGCGCACCAGAATGCGGCCGCGGCCGTCAAGCTCCTTCTCGGCAGCAGCGACGGCATCCCAGATGGGCTGGCAATCGTCCAGACCAGCCTTGTTGTCGGAATGCACGTTGACGAGTACCTGCGGGTACTTCTTCATGATGCCGGCAAGATCGGTGAGGGTACGACCGGTGCGCTTGAGCACGGCCAGCAGCTGCAGAGCCGTCACCAGGCCGTCACCGGTGGTGTTGTGCTCCAGGAAGATGATGTGGCCGGACTGCTCGCCGCCGATGACGGCGCCGTCCGCGAGCATGCGCTCCAGAACGTAGCGATCGCCCACGGCGGTCTGCACCATCTCAAAGCCCTGCTCCTTCATGGCGATGGAGAAGCCCAGGTTGCACATAACGGTCGAGACGATCTCGGAGTTGGCGAGCTTGCCGCGAGCAGCGAGGTCAGAACCGCAGATAGCCAGGATGTAGTCACCGTCGATCTCATTGCCCTCGCTGTCCACGAACAGCACGCGGTCGGCGTCGCCGTCGTGAGCCAGGCCGATATCGGCGTGGGTGCGCAGCACGAGCTCGCGCAGGGGCTCAAGGTGAGTGGAGCCGCACTCAACGTTAATGTCGGTGCCACAGTAATCGGTGTTGATGGCGTGGACTGTAGCGCCCAGGCGCTGCAGCGCGGCAGGCGTGGTCTGGCAAGAAGCGCCATGGCCGCAGTCGACGGCAACGACTAGGCCGTCGAGCCTCAGGCCATCAAGCGTATCGATGGCGTGGTCGACGTATGCCTTGCGGGCGTCCTTCATCTTGATGATGTGGCCCACGCCGGCACCGGTCGGCAGCGTGTCGGCAGCCATGGCTTCCTCGGACATGACCCAGGCGCTGATCTCTTCCTCGACCGCATCGGGAAGCTTCATGCCCTTGCGGCTAAAGAACTTGATGCCGTTGAACTCCGGCGGATTATGCGACGCAGAGATGACGATACCGCCGTCGAGCTCGTTCTGAACGGTGAGCAACGCCACGGCAGGCGTGGGGATGACGCCGCAGCAGTGCGGACGGCCGCCCTCGGCCATGATGCCGGCGGTCAGAGCGCTCTCGAGCATGGTGCCCGAAAGACGCGTGTCGCGGCCGACGCAGATATCCGGACCAAGGAACTTGGTCGCCGCGCGGCCCAGGCGAAACGCGAGGTCGCACGAGAGGTCGGCATTGGCGACGCCACGGACGCCGTCGGTACCGAAGATGTTCTGGGGCATAGGATCGCTCCTTCCCTAGCAGGCGATATGCAACCGCCCACCCTAGTCGAAAAAGAAAAGCGGGACCCGCCGAGGAATCGGCAGGCCCCGCTTGTACATTGTATCTCGTAAGGAGATAAAACCTTAGCGCTTGGAGAACTGGGGAGCGCGGCGGGCCTTCTTGAGGCCGTACTTCTTGCGCTCGACCACGCGAGCATCGCGCGTAAGGAAACCGGCCTTCTTGAGGTCAGCACGGTAGTCGCCAGCGTTCAGAAGAGCGCGGGCGATGCCCAGGCGCAGAGCGCCGGACTGACCGGAGATGCCGCCGCCATCGCACAGAGCGATAACGTCGAACTGACCGGCGGTATCGGTCACCTTGAAGGGAGCAAGGGCGTTCTCAACGAGCTGATGACGGCCGAAATACTGCTCGGCGTCACGCTTGTTGATGGTCACCTTGCCGGTGCCGGGGACGAGACGGACGCGGGCGACGGCGTTCTTACGACGGCCGGTACCCTGGTAGACAACGGTGTTCTCAGCCATCTTTAAGCCTCCAGCTCAATCTTCGTGGGGTTCTGGGCAGCATGCGGATGCTCGGCACCAGCGTAGACCTTAAGCTTGGTCATCTGGGCACGGCCGAGGGTGGTCTTGGGCAGCATACCGCGAACGGCGCGCTCGATGACCTTCTCCGGGTGCTTCTCCATAGCCTGGCGGAAGCTCTCAGCCTTGAGGCCGCCGTTGTAGCCGCTGTGGCGATAATAGGTCTTCGTGTCGGCCTTGTTACCGGTAAGCTGGACCTTATCGGCGTTGATGACGACAACGAAGTCGCCGCAGTCGCTGTTGGGCGTGAACTGGGGCTTGTTCTTACCGCGCAGGATCATTGCGATCTGGGTGGCAAGACGGCCCAGGACAGCACCATCGGCGTCGACGAGAACCCAGTTGCGCTGGACCTCGCCCTGCTTGGCGTAGTGAGTCGATTTCGAAATCACTTAGACTCCTCCATGTACAGTACGTGTTGTTACAGAGATTCACGGGGCTCTGCAAGTAACCCGTCCATATTACCCCGCTCGCCGTACGAGTCAACAGGTATTTTGGCTCCGACCAGAGTTTCTGCACATGTCATCCACGAGCCGTGACGTTGCAGCGCTAGCGCTCAACAAATGCCTCGATATCTCCCAGCAAGCGCTTTGCCTCCTGGCGGCCCTGGATATACAGGTCCAATAGCTTTGCCGGATCGTGCTCGACATGGCCGACCTCGACCGGCTTTTGCGGAGCGATGACCAGCGCGCGGCCCTCGCGCTCATACTTCCACAGGTGCATGCGCTGGAGGTTATAGCGGTCGTGTCGCGTCTCGATAGCCTCGAGCAGGTAGGGGTAGTCGGCATAGCGGGCGCGCGCGGCAGGCATAAACTCGTAGGGCTTTTTCTCGTACGAGCGGTCCTGCGTGACAATGACAACCGCGCGATCAAAGCCCGCCTCCTCCAGCACGTGCTCGATGGGGACCGAATCGGCTACGCCGCCGTCGACGTATTTGTGCCCGTCAATCTCGACCGGCGGCGTCACCAGCGGCAGCGACGTCGATGCGCGCACGGCATCGAGATCAAGTACGGCGCTTTTGACCGGGAGGTACGTGGCGGTTCCAAAGAGCATGTCCGTCGCGACGGCGTACATCTCGATGGGGCTCGCGTCGAACGTCTCGCTGTCAAAGGGATCCAGGCGGTCCTGGACATCGTTGAAGATAAAGTCGTAACCCACAATGGAGCCCGTGGACGCAAACGATGCGGCGCCCATGAAGCGGCTGTCGTTGCAGAAAGCCAGGTTGATGCGGTTGGCACGGCCGATCTGGTGCGACTTGTAGTTCACGCCGTTGAGGGCGCCGGCCGATACACCGTAGACAGCCGGAATCTCGACGCCAGCCTCCATGAGAACGTCGAGCACGCCCGCGGTAAACTGCCCGCGAAAACTACCGCCCTCCAGGACGAGCGCGACCTTGCCGGCGTTCTTTGCCTTATCTTCTGCAGTCATATTGACCTCCTGCGATTGCGTTTTGGCTTTCTTCTACCCAGTTTTGGAATGGAGGGCGCGCAGGTTTTTTTGAGGCGGCAGGTGAAGCGGAAAGTGTGTCCCAGTTTGAGGCGGAATTCCGGGATGCACTTTCCGCTTGGACCGCCATTGGGAAAGCGCGTCCCGTTCTGAGCGCGGATTCCGGGATAAACTTTCCGCCAACAACCCATCCGGAAAATGCATCCCATTCTGAGCCGATATTCTGGGACGCAGTTTCCGTTGGATGACCGGTGGGAAAGCGCGTCCCACTCTGCGTTGCTGTAGCGTTTTCCTAACGCCCGCGCCCTGCATAGAGTTCGATTCTCCGCGGTTTGGGGGATCCGTTGATGCTGGGCGAAGCCAGCTGAAATTCGATAAACATCGCATCTGTTTTGGGCTAGGGCTTTGCGCGGAGAATCCGCGTATTTGCTTCGCAAATACGCACCGGCTTCGGCCGCCTGCCGGCGCCCTCGCCCGCTCACTACAAACGCTCCGCGTTTTCCTAACGCCCGCGCCCTGCACAGAGTTCGATTCTCCGCGGTATCTGTAAGTAATAAAAAAGCAGGTAGGTGCGTTTACCTACCTGCCTGTAACTATTGGTGGAGGCGCGGAGAATCGAACTCCGGTCCACGAAAGCCCCCTGATTGGCATCTCCAAGCTCAGTCGCTGGTTTTATCTCGGACGCTTTGCGCGCAGCGACACGCTCGCGGCGTCCTAACCGGTTCGGTCTTAGCCTGCGCCATACCGATTACGTGCGCAGGAGCATTCCCCTAAAATGACGTCGCGCCGGTGTCGGGGAAATCACCGGGTTGACGCGCCGCTATAAACTAAGCAGCGAGAGCCATAGGCTCAAAAGAAGAGTTGTTGTCAATTCAATTTGACGGTACCCCTGTTTAACGAGGCGAGGAGACCTCGGCTTGCTTCCTCTCTCAGAGCTATCGTGTCGAAACCAGTCGCCCCCGAATGTCGGGAAAGTCTGGATGGCATTGGGCACGCAAGCACCCAACACCCGTCGACTTTTCAAGGAGCATGCGGGGCGAGCCCCGCTTGTGGAGTGTTATCTTACCACGTTCTGAAAGCGGACAGCTGTTCTATGCACGAGCTGTGAAGACCCCAATGTGCGCCGCACTTCGCACTTTTGCCACCGATCGCGTAACGTATATTTTCGCCAAGCAAAATTGACCCGTCGAAAGGACCGTTATGGATACCAAGCAGCAACTCGTCAATGCCCTAGCAGGCCTGGGCTCAACCATTACCGAAGCTATGGATGTCATCGAGGGCTTTGTCCCCTGCGGACATCCCGCCCTCACGGTATCGAACGCACTCTTCGCGCTGGACGCTGACGATGATGCAGCTCTCGCCCAGCAGCTTGAGACCGTCGAGGGCTTTATCGACCACGTGAGTGAGAACCGCGGCGTGGCCGCCTACCACGGCATCAAGGTCGAGCTCGCGGGTCCCAAAGCCGATCTGCTCGCAGCAATCCGCGAGGTAGGCGCCCTCATGCAGACCGCAGGCGTCAAGAACACCCAGGTCAACGAGTGGGTCTACCGCAGTCTGGCAGCACTCGACAGCTCCGACGAAAAGGCAGCCGAGCAGCTCGCAGAAAGTCCCACCATTAAGGCCGAGCTTTTGTAAATAGAAGGCGCGGGTCCCTTGGCGCATCGTCGTCCAGGAGGCCCGCAAACAGTTCGCGTCAACCGATAGCCGCGCCGCCGCGTTCAGCCAAAGCCAGAATCGGCATCATTTGGCGCGGGGTCTTTGCTGCAAGATCGGCATGTTCGAGCAGCTTACGATCATTGGTCACCAAGTAATCGACCTGCGCGCGCTTGCACGCGGCGAGCACCAAGTTGTCCTCGTAATCGCGATGGAGCGCTAAGTATTTGTCAGCCAGCCAAAGGTCCGACGCATCTGCACCCACAGCCGTGGCGTTTTCGGTCATGTTCCGAACAAACGCCAGCGCCGCATCGCCAATTGCACGGGCAGACGCCTCGTCGAGCGCTCCCCCGCTGGCAAGAACGCTACGCTTCAGCTCGTGTTGGACAACGTACAGCACGTCCTTGGCGAGATGCACCGGAAAGAACAACGTTGCGCCCGATTCCGTCGCCCGCCCAATAAACGCACGCGCGGCAAGCGACTCGGCATGGTCGACGCAAAACGAATCGACCCATACGTTGGCATCCACCATTATTTTGAGGGGAGCTCCGCTCACAGGATCATCCCCTTTTGGCGATAGCGCTCGTCCATGGCTTCGGAATAGATTGTGTCCCAATCGCGATCGTCGGATACGGACAACGTAGCGATGCCCAGGTCCGCGTAAAGCTGATCCGCCACCGCCCATGATGCGGCGAATGGCGTATCGGGCGCGACGGTCTGCTGCCGGTCGTCGACGGCCGCAAGCACTTCCTCGCACTGCCCGCCACCCTGCGCGACCTTGGCCACCACCTTTTTGATGAGCTCGGGCAGTGAGGCGCCCGAAAGCCGCAGCACCTCCTCGGCACGATTCTTGACCTGGCGATCTACGCGAACGTTCACCTGCGCCATGCCGCTAACAGCACCCACGTCGATCCCGCTCCCTTCAATTGCTAGCCCTGCTAGCAACACTATATAGAGAAGCTAGCACATGGTCAAACGCAAAAGGCCTGCGCTCGGACGACACCGATGCCGTCTGGGCGCAGGCCAGATAACGTGGGCGAACACGTCTGCTAACGCAGGTACGCCTTTGCGTTGCCCAGGCTGTAGGCAATCGTCGAGCCGTTGTGCAGCAGCGACGACGCCTGCGGGGTAATCGCGCCGGTAATGCCCAGTGCCAAGAGCGCTGAGTTGGTGAGCATCACCTTAGAATAGGAGCTCGTCAGACGATCAACGAGGCCCTGACTCATGCGGCGCAGACGCACGATCGCGGCCAGGTCCGTATCGGTCAGGATGATGTCGGCGACCTCCTTGGCGATGTCGCTTCCGCCACCCATTGCCAGCCCCACGTCGGCCAAACCGAGCGCCGGCGAATCATTGACGCCGTCGCCCACCATGGCAACATGGCGCCCCTCGCGCTTAATGCGCTCCACATAGGCGTACTTGTCCTCGGGCAGCAGCTCGGCCTTAAACTCGTCGACACCTGCCTCGCGCGCGATGCGTTCGGCCGTGCGCTCGGAATCGCCCGTGAGCATAACGACATGCTTGACGCCCAGCGCATGCAGGTCGGCGATGGCCTCACGGACCCCGGGCTTGAGCGGATCCTCGATGCCGAGCACGCCGACGACCTTGCCGTCGACCGCCAGGTACAGCGGCGACAGGCCCTGCATCTGGAGCTCGATTTGCTCCTTAATGTCGGACTCGAGCTGCGCGCCCTCATCCTCGAATACAAAGTGCGCGGAACCGATGATGGCGCGACGTCCCTCAATGGACGAAGCGATACCGTGCGCCACGATGTACTCGACGGCGGCATGGCGCTCGCGGTGCTCGAGCCCGCGCTCGCGAGCAGCGTTGACGACGGCGCGCGCCACCGGATGCGGGAAATGCTCCTCCAAGCAAGCGGAAAGGCGCAGGACCTCGTCATCGCTCCAGCCATCGGTGGTGAGCACGCAGGCAAGACGCGGCTGCGCCTCGGTGAGCGTGCCGGTCTTATCAAACACAATGGTGTCTGCCTTGGCAAACGACTCAAAGTACTTCGCGCCCTTGACCATGACGCCCATCTTGGCAGCATCGCTCATGGCGGTCATGACGGCGACGGAGCCCGTGAGCTTGAGCGCGCACGAGTAGTCGACCATCAGCGCCGCCGAGGTCTTGATAAGGCTGCGCGTGGTGAGAGCGACAAGGCCCGCGAGCAGGAAGTTCCACGGGACGATCTTGTTGGCGAGGTCCTCCATGTGCGACTGGCCCTCGGACTTAAGCGAGTCGGCCGTCTGCACGAGCGAGACGATCGAGCGCAGTTTGGTTTGCGCCGTATTGGCGCGCACGCGCACCAAGATGCTGCCGTCTTCCACGACGGTGCCGGCGAACACGTCGTCGCCCACGCTGCGTTCGACGGCCAGCGGCTCGCCGGTCAGGGTCGCCTGGTTGACCATAGCGCTCCCCTGCTCGACAACACCGTCGATGCAAATGGACATGCCAGTGCGCACGGCCACCAAGTCGCCGGGCTCAAGCTCGGTCGCGGCAACGCTTACCTCGGTGTCGCCGACGACCTTTTGCGCCTTATCGGGCACATCGAGCAGCGAGTTGATGAGCTCGTTTTCGCTCATGGCGCGGGTGTAGTCCTCGAGCAGCTCGCCCACGTTGAGCAGGAACATCGTCTGGCCCGCGGTGTCGACATCACGTTTGACAAACGAGATACCGATGGCCGAAGCGTCGAGCACGGGAACGGTCAGGCGCGGCTGCGCGAGCTCACGGAGGGCGGCGCGCAAAAAGGTCATGTAACCAGCCACGACAAACACCGCACGCAGTGGCGTGGGCAAAAACCATCGGCGCGCATAATGGGCGCCGACAAGTGTGGCAAGGTCCATAACGAGCTTGTGCTTGCGCGGCTCAAGCTGCATCACGTAACCCGTCTTTGCGTCGGCAATGGCCTGAGCGTCGAGCGCACCGACGGCGGCCAGCACGGCATCGCGACACGGCTCGTCATATTCGAGCGCCAACTGGCCAATACGGCCATAGACGCGCACCTTGCGCACGCCGTCGATGTCACCGCTGAGCTTAAGAAGCGCATCGAGATCGCTCTCTGGCACAGGACCCGCCAACTGGAGGCGGGTCCTGCCGGGGATCTCGCTGATAATCGAGAATCTCATAGTTTGTGCCTGGAAGCGCTACTCAGCTGCGTTGTCCGCGGCGGCCTCGCTCTGGGTGATGTAAGCAGCCTCGGCAACCATGTCGTCGACATTAGCCTTGGCCTGCTCGACCATGTCCTGGTAGCCGTTCTTGATGCGCATACCGCACGCAATACCCTGCACGCAGGCATTCTTGACCGGAGCGCTGGTAAGCAGCTTGATGCCGGCCGTGCCAAGCAGAAAACCGCCACCAACAAGCAGGGTGTTAAACGTCGACTTCTTCATGTTGCTTCTCCCTTTTGCCGCATGGGGCGCGGCATGGTGCCTTAGCACCCGAGTTCATCAGTTAGCTCGAGCACGCTTTTGAAATACCTTAATTCTATCTAACTATCTAGGTCAGCCATGGCTAACCTTTTGAAAATTAACGATGCGGAGTAACCGATTGTCAATGTGACAAAGGGACTGTCCCTTTGCCCCTTCTTACAACTGCCAGGTTGCTGCTTCCTTTTGCAGTGCGACCATGCGGGCGAATTCCCCGCCTGCCGCCTTGAGCTGCGCCGGAGTACCCTGCTCGGCAACCACGCCGTCCTTGAGCACGACGATCTTGTCGGCATTTTCGACCGTACGCATGCGGTGGGCGATCACGATAACTGTCTTTCCTGCGAGCAGGCGGGAGAGCGCCTGCTGCACCACGGTCTCGTTCTCCACATCCAAACTCGCCGTCGCCTCGTCCAGCAACACAATCGGCGCATCTTTGAGCAGCGCGCGGGCGATGGAGATGCGCTGGCGCTCGCCGCCGGACAGCTTGGAGCCGTTCTCGCCGATCATGGTGTCATAGCCCTGCGGCATGCGGCTCACAAACTCGTCACAGTTGGCGGCACGCGCGGCAGCAAGCACTTCCTCATCGGTGGCATCGCGACGACCAAGACGGATGTTTCCCATCACCGTGTCGTCAAAGAGCAGCACGTCTTGGAACACAATGGCGTAGTCGCGCAGCAGCACCTCGGGGTCCACGCTCGCAACATCCACGCCACCCACGGTGACCGTGCCTTCGGTGGCGTCCCAAAAGCGCGCGGCCAGGCGGCTCACCGTAGACTTACCGGAACCCGAAGGACCGACCAGCGCCGTAACTTCGCCTTCCTTGGCGGTAAAGCTCACATCGGTAAGAACTTTCTCGCCGGCGCGGCCGTCCTCGCCCGCACCATAGCCAAATGCCACGTGATCGAACACCACATCGTGGCCCACGGGCTCAAATTTCTCGCTGCCCCGCGCCACAGGCTCTTCCATGATGGAACGCATGCGCTTGGCAGACGACTCGGCGACAAACAGCTCCGACACGAGCATAAGGGCCTGATCAAACGGCGCGTAGATACGGCTCACCATAAGCAGGAAGGCAAACATCACCAAAAAGTCGACCTGCCCGGAGGCGACCATCGTGGCGCCCGTGACCAGCGTGGTGGCAATGCCCAGACGCAGAATGGAGAAGGCGGAGTTGACCAGAAGCCCGTTGACGAGCTCGCCCTTGGTGGTCTCGCGCTCCTCGACATCGATCACGGCGTTGAGCCCCTCAAGATAATGGGCCTCCTGGTTGGTGGCGCGGATTTCGCGCACGCAGTCGAGCGTCTCCTGGATCGCCTCGGTGACCTTGACCTTCTCGGCGCGCACGCGGTCGAACACCGGGGTCATGGGGCCGCGTGTTAGATACAGCACGGCAAAGGCCACGGGAATGCTCCAAAACGCCGCGATCGCCAGCTGCCAGCAAAAGAACAGCGACGACACGAACACGATGGCACTTGCGATGATGGCGCCCCAGAGTTCTCCCAGCACATGGCTGTAGGCATGCTCCATAGTCTGAACGTCACCCATGATGGTCTCGGTTAAATCGGCCAGATCACGACGACCAAAAAACGACAGCGGCAGTTTGCGCAAGCGCTCGGCGATCTCCATACGCTGCTTGCCGCACTCCTCGTAAAAGATGCAGTAGGTGTAGTAATACTGTTGCCAGTTAGAGGCAAAGAGCAACACGAAAAAGACCAGGAGGCCGCCCACGATCGGCAGGGCATCCGGCAGGTCAGCCCCGCTGGCGAGATGCTCGACAAAGCCGGCCATAACCAGGAATAAAAAGCCCATGCCGGCCATGGTAATAAGATTGGTGAGCGCGGTCCAGAAGACACCGCGTTTTACGCCGGCGATGCCTTTATCGGATAGGAAATACTTCTTTTGGAATGAGGCGAACATTTAGGCCTCGCCTCCTTTCGCGACGGCGGCATCCGCGGTCGTAGCAGTGATTTTCCAGCTCGCGGCCTGTTCGTATTCGGCCCACATCTTGGCATATAGACCCTCTTGGGACAGCAGTTCGGCATGGGTGCCCGACTCCTGCACGCTGCCCTGGTTGAGCACCACGATTTGGTCTGCGCCCACTACAGTCGAGAGTCGGTGCGCAATCATAATGACCGTGCGACCCGTCGCCAGCTTGCTAAAGGCGCGCTGGATGAGCGCCTCGTTCTCGGGGTCGGCAAACGCCGTGGCCTCATCGAGCACCACGATAGGCGCGTCTTTAAGGATCGCGCGGGCGAGTGCCACGCGCTGGACCTCGCCACCCGAAAGATATGCTCCGCCGGCGCCGAGCATGGTGTTGATGCCCTGTGGGAGCTTGGCCACAATGTCGTCGCACTGAGCTGCGGAGAGGGCCGCACGCACTTCGTCGTCAGTGGCCGTAGGCTTGGAGGCGCGCACGTTATCGGCAAGTGTTTGCCGGAACAGCTGGTTGGTCTGGAACACGAAGGCGACCTGGTCCATAAGCTCGTTCGGATCCATATCGCGAACGTCCACACCGCCTACGAGCACTCGACCCGAGGAAACATCCCAAAAACGCGGGATCAGGCTTGCACAGGTTGACTTGCCGCCTCCCGAAGGACCCACAAGCGCGAGGGTACTACCCGCGGAAACGCTAAAACTCGCATGGTTGACGGCAGGCGCCTCGGCGCCCTCGTAGGTAAAGCTCACATCCTCAAATCGCACGTCGCTGCTGGCAGGGTACTTGGGTTGAGCGGGCACGGAGAGCTGCTTGGAATCCATGACGCTTCGGATGCGAGCCAGCGAATCGGCACTCATCTGAGACGCCTCGCCCACAAACATGAGCTTGGTCATGGCCGTCGGCACCACGGCCGAAAATATCGCGTAAAACGTGAAGTTGGCCATAAAATGCGCGAAGTCCGTCTCGCCCGGCGCCAACAGCAACGCCACGGGCAA
>JAJXHK010000027.1 GCA_021639365.1 Collinsella aerofaciens | reverse complement strand
AGGCCCGATTTTGCCTCTTGACAATGTCCTGCTCATATTAAAAGGAACGTCCCCATCTGCCGGATTAAGCGAGGCTCTCCAGCACGCGACGGAGCTCCTGCTGGACGGCGTGGTCGCGGTTACAACCCACCACGCGATCGGCCACCGCCTTAAGCGCGGGGCGCGCGTTTTCCATCGCGCAGCCCGTGCCGACAAAGCGAATGATCTCGTAGTCGTTCATCGAGTCGCCAAACGCCATGACCTCGTCGCGACCAATGCCGTAATGCTCCGCGAGCTGCGCGATACCCGAGGCCTTCGACACACCAGGCTGCATGGCATCGATCCACGCGTTGCCCGAAGGCGCAAAAGTAAAGAGCTGACCAAGTTCGCGCTGTAGCACGTACGCACTGTCCATAACCGCACTGTCGTCGCAAAAGATACTCGCTTTGATGATATTTACGCTGGGATCGGGCAGCTCCCAAATACGCTCGGCATTGGGAAGGTCCTTATCGACCTCACGCACGAACTTGCACTCGTCATCGAGCAGGAAGGACTTGGTTCGGTCAAAGAGCGCAAGATGCAGATTGGGAAACGTCCTGACGGCTTGGGCGAGCCTTCGAATCGCCAGGTGGGAATACACCTCACGGTCTACCATCTTACCGTCGGCATAGACCTGGGCGCCGTTAGCGGCGACAAAGTCCATCTTGTCGCGAACGGGCGCAAAGAACTCGCACAGGCGATCGTAGCGACGACCTGACGATGCGGCGAAATGCACGCCATGCTCGTGTAGCGCCAGAATCAGTTCGTAGGTCTCGGGAGGCACCTGGCCGTTTTCGTCAAGCAGTGTGCCGTCCATATCGGATGCAATCAGTTTAAACATAGAAAAGCTCCCTTCGGGCTTGTTGGAATCGAACGTGTATCCGATTCCAACGTACCCAAAGGGAGCTCAAATAAGACTCCGCGGGCGTAAACGTTACAAGGACCTGGCAAATAGCTCACACATGCCAGAGGTCCCACAATCGCAGCGTCAGGCGACACGCCAAAGAGTGTCCCCAACGACTAGTCGTTTAAGAACGTCCCCGATGACTAGTCGGCGTAGGTGAAGGTTGTAACGTCGAACATGCCCTCGGGGCGGATGCGGAACGTCGGGATGACCGGCAGGGGCAGGAAGATGATGCCCATGATGGGGTCGAGCGGCGGCTCAATACCCATGGCGCGCGCCTTGGCCATAAAGTCGTCGTGCTGCGCGGCAACGTCTTCGGCAGTGCCTTCGCTCATCAGGCCGCCGAGCGCCAGCGGAATACGAGCCACGACCTCGCCGTTGCGCACCAGCACGTGACCGCCCTGGCCCACGGCCTCGACAGCAGCCATCATATCGGCGGCGTTGTCGCCCACCACGCACACGTTGTGCGAGTCGTGGCCGATTGTGGAGGCAACGGCGCCACCGGTGATGGTAAAGCCACGCACCCAGCCGCGACCGATATGCTTGCCGACCAGGCCCAGGCCAGCGGGGCCATCGCCGTCGGCGCCCTCGGCCTGCAGCGACACGCCGCGGCCATGGCGCTCAATCAGCATAATGCGACGCAGGCCCTCGGCGCTCTCGGGGCGAGCCATACCCGTGATGGCCTTACCCGGCACCACGTCAATCACGGCCTCGCCCGGCTTAAAGGCATAGTCGAATACGTCGAGCGAAAGCTTCGGCAGCTTAACGGAGGCGCGCAGCTCATCGGCAAGGGCCGTAACCTCGGCCATCTCGGGTGCAATCTCGCCCACAAAGGTGCCGTCCTGCGCCACCAGAGCACCGGCGGCATATACGCGATGCGGAGCCGTGGCAAACGTCAGGTCATTGAGCACCAGCAGGTCGGCACGTTTGCCCGGGGCAATCGCACCGCGTAGTTCGTGCGGGTCGCGGCAGCCGTGATCTAGCCCAAACGCCTCAGCCGTGGAAAGGGACGCCATAGAGATGGCGACCACCGGGTCGACGCCGGCCTCGATGGCCACGCGGCAGGCGTTGTCGATCATGCCGGTCGAAAGCGCGTCGGAGGGAGCGCGGTCGTCGGTCGCAAAGCAGCAGCGGCGGGCGCGGGCGGGGTTTTCCAGCAGCATCGGAGACAGGTTGGCCAGGTCATGGCTGCACGTGCCCTCACGCAGCATCACATACATGCCGCGGGACAGCTTGTCGAGCGCCTCCTCGGGAATCGTCGACTCGTGGTCGGCGATAATGCCCGCTGCGGCATAGGCGTTGAGGTCCTTACCGGCAACGAGCGGCGCGTGGCCGTCAACCTGCTTGGACGGCGTCTGGTTGGCAGCATCGATGCGAGCACAGGTCTCGGGGTCGGCCATAAAGACGCCCGGCAGGTTCATCATTTCGCCCAGACCAAAGACATCGCCTGGATGCTCGGCAAAAAACGCCTGCATATCGGCAGCGGTAATGACGGCACCGGCCTGCTCATCGGGCAGCGCGGGCACGCACGAAGGCATCATGTACTTGATGGAGATGGGCGCGCGGCGGCCATCCTCAATCATAAAGCGCAAGCCGTCGAGACCGGCAACATTGGCAATCTCGTGGCTGTCGGCAATGGCGGTGGTAGTACCGCGCGTCGCCGCCATGCGAGCATACTCGGCGGGACGGATGTTCGAGGACTCGATATGCAGATGCCCGTCAATAAAACCGGGAGCGAGATAGCGACCCTGGCAGTCGATGGCCTCAGTTGCCTCGTAGGTACCGGCGGCATCGTCGCGACCATCGTAGAGCACGCCGACGATCACACCGTCCTTGACGGCAACGCTACCGGGCGCCACGCGCTGACCGTACACGTCGACAATCTGCGCATTGGTAAACAGCGTGTCGACGGGCACGCGCCCCTCGGCAGCATCGATCACAGACCTCATGACCTCAACGGACATACATACTCCTTTAACCGTAGAAAAAAGCTGCGGAGCGGACAGACCTTCACCGCAGCAAGCCAATAGCCATTGTATGCCCAAACGATGGGTCGGGAATACACCCCCTCCGCTTAACGGCACACGCCGCTTGGCGCAATGGGGACAGGTTGCTTTGTACCAATGACAAGGAGTGTCCCAAAGTGCCAACAACGGAAGCGTCGATGTTTTGGCAACGACAGCGAGCGGGCCGCATTTGAGACAAGGTGACGTGAAACGAAAGGGCGCTGACCTTCTGGTCGCGCCCTTGAAGTTGAACGTCAGATTGTCCAAATGCGGCCCGCGCAGCGTCGGCCGGTCCGCCGTTCGGTAGAACGGCGGAACTAAATCAACTTAAAGCCCTTGCGCTTGCCCACGGAGAGGGTGTCGCCCAGCTTGAGGGCGCTGGGATCGATGTTATAGCTCTTGGGAGCCACGGCCTTGCCGTTGATCTTGACGCCACCGCCGTCGATGTCGCGGCGGGCCTGGCCGGCGCTGGCCGAAAGGCCCAGATCCTTGAGCAGGCCGGCGAGGTAAATCTGGCCCTCGTCGTTGACGGTCAGCTCGACGTGCTTCTCGGGGAAGTCGGCAAGCTGGCCCTCCTTGAACACACGGTCGAACTCGGCCTGGGCCTCGTCGCCGGCGCCGGCGCCGTGGTAGGTATCGCACAGGTCGCGGCCCAGAGCGCGCTTGAGCTCGTAGGGGTCGGCAGAACCGTCGGCCAGGGCGGCGTCGATCTTGTCGACCTCGGCCGGGGCGAGCGAGCTGGCCAGACGATAGTACTTGCCGATCATCTCGTCGGGGATGGACATGGTCTTGCCGAACATATCCTTGGGAGCGTCGGTCAGGCCGATGTAGTTGCCATAGGACTTGGACATCTTGCGCACGCCGTCGGTGCCCTCGAGCAGCGGCATGGTGAGCGCAATCTGCGGCTCCATGCCCATCTTCTCCATGAGCTCGCGGCCGGCGAGCAGGTTGAAGAGCTGGTCGGTGCCGCCCATCTCGACGTCGGCCTTGATCTGAACGGAGTCGAAGGCCTGCATCACGGGGTACAGAAACTCGTGCAGGGCAATCGGCGTCTGGGACTGGTAGCGCTTGGTAAAGTCGTCGCGCTCAAGGATGCGAGCGACGGTGAACTTGGAGCACACCTGCAGCAGGCCGGCCAGGTCCATCGAAAGGATCCAGTCGCCGTTGTGCACGATGGTGGTCTTCTCGGGGTCCAGAATCTTCATGGCCTGGCTCACGTAGGTCTCGGCGTTGGCCTCGATCTGCTCCTGCGAAAGCTGCGGACGCGTGGAGTTCTTGCCCGAGGGGTCGCCGATCAGCGCGGTGCCGTTGCCGATGATGAGGGTGACGTTGTGGCCCAGGTCCTGGAACTGACGCATCTTGCGCAGGGGCACGGCGTGGCCCAGGTGCAGGTCGGGGCTGGTGGGGTCGACGCCGAGCTTGATGTTGAGGGGCTCGCCCTTCTCAAGCTTCTTGCGAAGGTCGGCCTCGGGAACGATCTGCGCTGCACCCGAGGTGATGATACGCATTTGCTCGTCAACAGACAGCATTGGGTATCCTCCTTTTGCTATAGCACCCTCACCGGATACGGCGGTGCTGGAAGTTCATAAACTCTCTTATGATAACCAAAACGGCGCGGCCGAACACCTACGACAGGAAAATCCTCGTCCTGCCGCACGCGTCGATAACGACCGGCAAACGCGTGCCGTCACGTTCGACCAAAAAGCGCGCCCGCTGACGGCGCGAGCAGTCACGGCAACGGATCTGCCCCGTTGCATCCGTGGCGCAGGCGCCCTCGGCAGTCAGCAAGCAGTGCTCGCACGCCATGAGCTCGGAACGGTCGGCATCGACAGGCCCCAAGACACCGGGACAAGCGGCAAGCTCGGCAACACGCTCCGCATCATTGCCGAGCAACTCGGCCGACAAGTACACCCGCCCCGCCCCGAGTCCGCGCAGCCAGGTAAGCGTGACCCGATTCGCGCAGAACACCGGCGCCGCCACGTCAAACGTCATGCCCAGCTCGCGAGCGATCACCACCTGTCCCAGGTTGCGGCAGACGACGCGCCCGGCACGCTGCATAAGTGAGCGGGTCCGATCAACGTCACCCGTGCGGCACACCTCGTCCAGCACCACAACGGCGTCGGATAAATCGCGTTCTCCGCGCGGATCGGCATCCATCAGCTGCCAAGCAAAAACCATGTGAGCGGGAACCGCGCGCTCCGCCAACTCCGTCGACGCACCGCCATCCACCGCAACGTCCTCAAAGGGCAGCACCTCAACGGCGCGCGCAACGGGTGCAATCGCATCCGCCTCGGCCCGCATGCGCTCCAACACCGCCGCTGTCTGATCCAACACGCCGGCGCTGCGAATCAGGTATACCTCGCAGCCCGCGTCCACCTTACGCTTGCAATGCACGACGACGCGCTTCCCCGCTGCGGCATCCACCGGGCAGGGCACCTGCGGCCAGCGCTTGGGCACATCGGGGCGCGCGTCGACGCCCGGATAGAACCGAATCTCGAGCGTGTCACCCGCCGCCACGGCGGCATCGAGCTCAACGGTCACCTCTTCGTGGCCCACAGCGACCAAGCGCCCCACGCGCACGCCCTGGTTAATTGCACGCTCAAAGCTCATCAGCTCGGCACCCGAACGCCCTCGCAGGTACGCATCGGTAAACCCACGGTTAAACGACCTTCCCAGCTCGCGCTCAAGCTCTTCCACGGCACCGGGGTCCCACGCGCCGTCGCGCAGCATATCGAGCGCCCGGCGCCAAACCCGCACCACGTTGAATACGTAATCGGGGTTCTTCATGCGCCCCTCGATCTTGAGCGACGCCACGCCGGCATCTACAAGCTCGGGCAGATGCGCAATACCCAGATAGTCATGCGGACACAGCAGACGATCCCCCTCAACGGCGACAACGCTCTGTCCCGCCTCGTCCACTAGGTCGTACGCCAGACGGCACGGCTGTGTGCAGTCGCCGCGCATCGCCGATCGTCCACGCCGCAGGGCCGAAAACTCGCACGCCCCCGAATAGCCGATGCAAATCGCACCGTGGCAGAATACCTCGATGGGCACGCCCGTGGCACAGAGCGCCGCAATCTCGTCGACCGTCAGCTCGCGCGCCGTCGTCACGCGCTCGACCCCCAACTCATCGGCGGCAAGCCGCACGGCGCCTTCGCTATGAACGCCCGCCTGCGTAGACAGGTGAATCTCGACCCCGGGAATCGCCGCGCTCAGCGCGCAGGCCAACCCGGCATCGGCCACAATCAGAGCATCGGCGCCCAGCTCCAGTGCATGAGCTCCCAACGCCACCGCGTCGGACAACTCATCGTCAAACACGAACACGTTGAGCGTCACGTACACACGCACGCCATGGGCATGCGCCACGGCGCAGCCGCGCGCAAACTCGTCATCCGTAAAGCCGTGGGCGCTCACACGGGCGTTAAAGCCGCCCAACCCCGCATAGATGGCATCGGTACCCGCGGCGATAGCCGCAAGCATCTGGTCGAGTCCGCCCGCCGGCGCCAGCAGCTCGGGCAGCGCCGCACCGGCAGCATCCAATCCAGTCTCGTATTGTCCGCTCGGCCCCATCGTCCGAATCGCCATCGACAAACTCCTTACCAAGGTATGCATTCACTCTGAAAAATGCCGTCTTCCAGCATACACGAGGCCTCGCGCGCCCCGTTTGGTTTATCGTGTAATAACTTATGTCCATCCTGCCCCGACGGCACATCCACCGTCCGGCACGACATACCTGGAGGTCAATATATGGGTCCTCGCCAACGACAGGGACGCAGCCGTTCAAAGACGCATGCTCTGCCCATAATCCTGCTCTCGTTTTTGGGCTTTCTGCTGATTGCGGGCGTGGCGTTTGGCATCGGCATGGTCGGCAACGTCAACCGCTGGCTGTCCGATCTGCCCGACTACACCGACGCCAACGCGTATCTGGTGAGCGAGCCCACCGAGATCGTCGACTGCAACGGCAACAAGATCGCGAGCTTCTACACGCAAAACCGCAAATCCATCACCAAGGACGAGGTCTCCCCCTACGTGCTGCAGGGCACCGTTGACGTCGAGGACGAGCGCTTCTACGAGCACGGCGGTATCGACCTGTGGGGTATCGCGCGTGCTGCGGTGGCAACCCTCGGCGGCGGGCACGAAGGCGCCTCGACTATCACCCAGCAGCTTGTGCGCAACACCATCCTGCAGGAGGAGCAGTTCGACTCGACCATTGAGCGTAAGGTGCGCGAGGCCTACATCGCCATCAAGATGGAGGACATGTACTCCAAAGACGAGATCCTCATGATGTACCTCAACACCATCTATTACGGCCACGGCGCCTACGGCATCGAGGCCGCAGCCGAGACCTATCTGTCCAAGAGCGCCGCCGACCTCACCCTGAGCGAGGCCGCGCTACTCATCGGCCTTCCCAACTCGCCCTCGCAGTACGACCCCACGGTCAATCCTGATCTGGCACTGTCTCGCCGCAACAAGGTTCTCGACAACATGCTGCGCCTGGGCCACATCACCCAGGAGGAGCACGATGCCGCACAGGCCGAGCCCATCACCCTCAACGTGACCGAAATCTCGGGCAGCGGCGTCGACGTTTACTCGCAGCCCTACTTTGTCTCCTACGTCAAGCAGCTGCTGGAGCAGGAGTTCTCGACCGACGTGCTCTTTAAGGGCGGCCTGACCGTCAAGACCACCATCGACCCCACGATGCAGCAGGTGGCAGAGAATGCCGTCCGCGAGCAGCTCGACACGCTCTCGCTTGACGGCCTCGACATGGGCATGGTCGTCGTCGACCCCAAGACCGGCTACATCAAGTGCATGGTGGGCGGCTACGACTACAACGCCGACGAGAACCACGTAAACCATGCCACGGCCAAGCGTCCCGTCGGCTCCACCTTTAAGGCCTTTACGCTGGCAACTGCCATCCAAAACGGCATGAACCCCAACGTCACCCTTAACTGCAACTCGCCGCTCAAGGCCAAGGGCACCACGACCGAGGTCCAAAACTACGCCAACCAGAGCTATGGCAACATCACGCTTAAGCAGGCGACGGCATACTCCTCCAACACCGGCTACATCCAGGTGGCAGAAGCCGTCGGCAACAGCAAGATCATCTCACTCGTCAAAAAGCTCGGCATCGACCCCGCCAAGGACAACATCGAGGACGTTCCCGTCATGACCCTCGGCACCGGCTCGATCTCGCCGCTCGAGATGGCCGCCGCCTACGCGACGTTTGCCAACGGCGGCTACTATCGCCAGCCGATCGCCATCACCGAGATTGACTCTCGTACCGGTTCGGTGCTGTACCAGCACACCGACAATCCCTCACAGGTGCTTACCGAGGGCGAGGCCGCCGCGGTCACCGATGTTCTGTCCGGCGTCATGAAGGGCAGCGGTACGGGTGCTGCCGGCGCCCTGAGCGTCAACCAGCCCTATGCCGGCAAGACGGGCACCACCGACAACACCACCAACCTGTGGTTCTGCGGCTATACCCCGCAGCTGGCGTGCGCCCTGTGGACCGGCTATTCCGCGGGCGAGATCCCCATCCAAAAGTACGGCACGGACCTGCTGGGCGACAGCACCAACCTGCCTGTCTTTAAGCGGTTTATGAACACCGTTCTGACCGGTACCGAGCGCGAGGAGTTTGCGACCGGAACGGCGCCCACCTACAAGAACAACAGCGTCTGGAAGTTCTACGGCACCAACAACACCAAGAAGTCGGAGAACGACGACAAGGACAAGGACGAAGACGAAGAGGAAGAGGAAACCACCACAACGACTACCACGACGACCACGACCACCGAGACCACGGGCGGCGACACCACCGGCGGCACCGGTACGACCGGTGGCTCGACGGGCGGCTCCACTGGTGGTTCGACCGGCGGCGATGGCGGCACGCCTACGCCTACGCCTACGCCCACTCCCGACCCCTCGCCCACGCCTGACGATACGGTCGGCTAAGAAGTACGCGACTAAAGCCAACAAGGCCCCGAGCAGCTTATTGAACTGCTCGGGGCCTTTTAGTTTGAAGCGACCTGGTGGGCGGTCTTTATACCGGCAAACAAAAAGGGGTACCGACCAACGTCGATACCCCTTACAAGCCACTATGTCAGTGCACACAATGCCGAGCGCACGACCCGCACGCCTACTTGCGAGAATTGCTCAGCTTATTGATCAGCGCCTCGAGACGCTCGCCGTCCTCGGCCGTCTGGGCAATAACCAAAATCGTATCGTTGCCGGCAAGCGAGCCAAGCACATCGGGCAACTCTGCCGCATCAACGGCGGCGGCGATGCCGGAGGCCGTACCGGGTTGAGCTTTAATCATAACCAGGTTATCGGTGCGCAGAACGCCGGTAACGAGCTCGGAGACCATGCGCTGCAGATGCAGGTCCTCTGCCAGAACATAGATGCCCTCGGGGAGCTTACGCAGCCCCATGTCGGCAATATCGCGAGAGACAGTCGCCTGCGTGCAATCAAAGCCCATAGCACGGAGCTCATCAACCAGCACGCGCTGCGTGCGGACATCCTTATTGCGCACAATATCTCTAATGGCATCCTGGCGCCCATTGCGTTTCTTAGCCATACAAACCCTCTCTCCAAAAGATGGCGGAGACAATCAATCAGTGATTGAATAGTTTAACGCTATTTGAAGGCTTTTGTGTATAAGAACGCATTTCGAAACAATTCTATGCAAGTTTGTTTCGTAATGAGCCGTTTAGGCGGTTTTTGCGCCCGTCCGGTTAAGAAAAGCTGCCAGATGCGTACACATCACGCAGCGCGCGGGCTTGGCGCTGGCGATCGGCCCAAACAACAGACCCAGTCCCCGATGGTTGTCCTTGAGCGCAGCGACCATCTGACGGGTTCTAGGCGCCTCGAGCATATCACGCATGCGGGCGGAACGCTCGATTGACGACACCCCATGCGGGCTCAGACACAAATTCTCGATGCAGGCGACCAGTCCGGCAAAGTAGAACTTCTGGCTTGCCACCTTCAGCTGGCCGCCATCGCCCGCCTCCTCGAGCGAACCAGTAAGCTCGTCGAGAGCCCGGACATCATCGGAAAGCCTAGCAAACATGGTGGGATCAAAAGCATCCGTAAGCTTTGGCGCCACCGCGTGGAAACAAGCCTCACCACACCCGGACACGCGTTGTGCCCGCGAAAGCGCGCACGCCATAAACCCAACGGTACAATATGTCTTGTCATGCGACAGGCACGCATCGAACAACGAGCGGCTGTACATAACGCCAGAAGTCTGCGCAATCAAGCCGCTCGGAATTAGCTGAGCCAGCTCACGCGCCATTGAAGAATGGCCCTCGATAGCAAGAGGGGCAGCGTCCAAGACACGCGAATGGCGCTCTCGATGCGCATCGTAGCGGTCGAGCGACACCGTGGGAAACACTATGTCTGCCGCGGCGTCACGCGCAGTATCAACCATCTTGGAAAGCGACTGCGGCGCAAACCACTCGTCGGCATTCATGGCAATAATCTGAGATCCACGAGAAGCGCCAAACCCAGCACGAAGACACGCGCCACGCGCCGCATCCTCAACATCAATCAAATCGATGTGAATATCCCTGCCGGCGGCAACTTCGAGCGAATGGCGCACACCAGGAGCGACGTCGCGACACACGACGACAATCTGCAGATCATAGAGGTCTTGGTTCTGGACGCTCTCGAGCGCACGCATCGCATAGCTGGGCGAACCTTCTACCACAAGGATCACCGAAAGTCGCGGATGCGAACCACGTCGAACCAAGTTTTCCGTCCTCTCGACTGCAATGAATCAAACCGTGGTTCATGGTACACCCCGGCAATAAAAGCAATGAGACACCGGTTGTATTGCACGCCAAGAACAGATGTTGCACACGCGCAGCTCACAGATGAAAGGTGTCTACGTACGGTGCGCCAAGCCCTCCCCTAGTCGAGCACGGTAAGCTCGGCAGGATCGTAATCGACGCCCATAAACGTAAGGCCGCAGGCAGGCGCCGTGGGGCCGGCGGCAATACGGTCGCAGGCGTCAATAACCTCGCGCATCCACTCAGGCTCACGGCGATGCATGCCGATCTCCACGAGCGTGCCGACGATCGTACGGACCATCGAATGCAGAAACGCGTTGCCCTCGATCGTGAAGGTCAAAATGTCCTCGCCAAACGCAACTTCGTGGCCAAACTCGGCGCGCATCACGCAACGGTGCGTAGGCTTGCCAACGGCCGAGGCGACCTTGCAAAAGCTCTTGAAGTCCTGCTCACCCAAGAGCGCGGGGCAAGCGGCAGCCATAGCGTCGACATCGAGCGGATAGCGATGCCACCAAACCGCACCGCGCGAGAGCACGGGGCGCGCATCGCGATCGGCGATGCGATACGTATACGTACGGGAGCGTGCATCAAAGCGGGCAGAAAAGCCCTTACGAGCCTTGTAGACCTCGTTTATGGCGATATCTTTGGGCAGGAGGGCATCCATAGCCCGCAGCCACCTACGGCGCGTCAGAGCAAGCTCAGCGTCCGTTACGGGTACGCTGATGTACTGAGCCACTGCATGCACGCCAGCATCGGTACGCCCCGCACACGTCAAGTCAATCGGGCGGCGCAGCAGCGTCTCGATAGCACGACGAAGCTCGCCCGCAACCGTCGTCTGTCCCGGCTGCTCGGCAAATCCGCTATAGGACGAGCCGTCATAGGCCACACGAAACACCAACGTGGCATCGAGCTCGGGAATCGAATTGAAATCAGACGGCGCGGTCATGGGCGCTCCCAACAAACAATCAACGGTATCGCGACAAAAAAAGAGGGGTACGCGAACGTACCCCTCGAATATAGCCTATGCAGACGGAATGTCTACTCAGCGGTCTCCTCAGCAGGAGCCTCCTCGGCAACGGTCTCCTCGACAGCCTCGACCTTCTTGGGAGCAGCGGCCTTCTTGGGGGCCGGCGCAGCCTTCTTGGCCTTAGGCGTGCAAGGCTCGGTGACGAGCTCCATGATAACGATAGGAGCGTTGTCGCCCTTACGGTTACCGAGCTTCATGATGCGGGTGTAACCGCCGTTGCGGTCCTGCCACATGCCCTGGGCAGCCTTGTCGAAGATCTCGGCAACGAGCTGCTTATCGCCGAGCTTGGCGATGGCCAGACGACGAGAGTGCAGGTCGCCCTTCTTGGCCCAGGTGATGATCGGCTCGACGACCGAACGCAGCGCCTTAGCGCGGGTCTCGGTGGTCTTGATGCGGTCGTTCTCGAAGAGGGCCTTGGCCAGGCTCTTCTTCATGGCCTTGGTGTGGCTCGCATCGGTGCCGAGCTTCAGGCCCTTCTTAACGTTGTGACGCATGGTCTAGTTTCTCCTCAAATATGCGAAGCATTAAGCCTTCAGGCTCAGGCCCATGGACTCAAGCTTGTCCTTCACTTCCTCGATCGACTTAACACCGAAGTTACGGATGTTGAGCAGATCGTTCTCCGAGAACTCAACGAGTTGACGGACCGAGTGAATGCTGGCGCGCTTAAGGCAGTTGTAGGAACGGACGGAAAGGTCCAGATCCTCGATCTGCTTGTCCAGCTCGGCGTTGTCGTTGGTGACCTCGGGAGCGAAGATCGAAGCCTCCTCCTCGACCTCGGGGGTCTCGGCAAGGTTCATAAAGGCAGCCATATGCTGGTTGATGATATTGGCAGCCTGGACCACGGCGTCGCGCGGAGCGATGGAGCCGTTGGTCTCGATCTCGAGGACAAGGCGGTCGTAGTCGGTGTGCTGACCGACACGGCAAGCCTCAACGAGCTTGGCGCAACGGGACACCGGCGAGTACAGCGAATCGACGTGGATCACACCGATGGGATCGTTGTCGCGCTTGTTAGCCTCGCCAGAGACATAGCCGCGGCCATAGCCGATGCGCATGCTCATGGTGAGATGGCCACCCTCGGTAAGCGTAGCAATGTGCTGCTCGGGGTTGACCAGCTCAAACTCGGACGGAATAAAGAAGTCCGCACCGGTGACCTCGCAGGGGCCGTCAACAGAAATGGTGGCGGTCGCCTCGTCGGTCGTGCCGAGAGCCCTGAAGACAAGACCCTTGACATTCAGGACGATGTCGGTGACATCCTCGACCATGTTAGGGATGGTCATGAACTCGTGCTGTGCACCATCGATCTGAATAGCCTCGACGGCGGCACCCTCGAGCGAGGACAGAAGTACGCGACGAAGGGAGTTACCCAGCGTATCGCCGTAGCCACGCTCGAGCGGCTCGACGGAGACACGAGCAGACGTCTCGTTGATCTCTTCGACCTGAACCTGAGGCCTAATGAATTCTGACATGTATTACCTCCAGCCTCAGCAGCCCGGATGGACTACTTAGAGTAGAGCTCGACGATGAGCTGCTCGTTGATATCACCGCTGATCTGCTCACGCGTCGGCAGAGCGAGCACGTTACCAGACAGCTTCTCGATATCGACCTCGAGCCAGCCAGGGACCTCAAAGCGCTCGGAGGAAATCAGGGCCTCCTTGATGGGGAGGAGGTCACGGAACTTCTCGCCGACAGCGACGACGTCGCCGGCCTTGACGCGGTAGGACGGGATGTCCACGCGCTTGCCGTTCACGGTGAAGTGACCGTGACGGACGGACTGACGAGCCTCTTTGCGGGTGCGGGCGAAGCCAAGACGGAAGACGACGTTGTCGAGGCGAGACTCAAGGATGATCATGAGGTTCTCACCGGTGACGCCGTTCATCTTACGGGCCTTGTTGAAGTAGCCGTGGAACTGCTTCTCCAGAACGCCATAGATGAACTTGACCTTCTGCTTCTCGCGCAGCTGCATGCCGTACTCAGATTCCTTGCGACGGCGCTTGGGCTGACGGATAGATTCCTTCTTGCTGCTGTAACCGAGCTCAGCGGGATCGATCCCGAGCTGACGGCAGCGCTTAAGAACAGGAGTCCTGTCGATTGCCATATTGATACGATCCTTTCAGTTACACGCGGCGACGCTTCTTGGGGCGGCAGCCGTTGTGCGGAATGGGGGTCTTGTCCTGGATGCTCGAGACCTCGAGGCCAGCAGCCTGGAGGGAGCGGATGGCGGTCTCACGACCGGAGCCGGGGCCCTTGACGAAGACGGAAACCTTCTTCATACCGTGCTCCATGGCCTGCTTGGCAGCAGCCTCGGCAGCCATCTGGGCAGCGAACGGCGTGGACTTACGGGAGCCCTTGAAGCCCACCTGGCCAGCCGACTTCCAGGAAATGACGTTGCCCTGGGGATCGGTGATCGAAACGATCGTGTTGTTGAACGTAGAACGAATGTGAGCCTGGCCCACGGAAATGTTCTTACGGTCCGCGCGCTTCAGACGGGCAGCGCGAACGTTCTTCTTAGCAGTAGCCATCTATCTAGCGCTCCTTATTTCTTCTTCTTAGCACCGATCTGACGCTTCGGGCCCTTGCGGGTACGAGCGTTAGTGTGGGTGCGCTGGCCGCGGACCGGGAGGCCCTTGCGGTGACGAAGGCCGCGGTTGCAGCCGATGTCCATAAGGCGCTTGACGTTCTGGTTGCGCTCACGGCGGAGGTCGCCCTCAACCATGATCTGGTTCTTATCGATATAATCGCGGATAGCGTTAACCTCATCCTCGGTGAGGTCCTTAACGCGCGTATCCACGTTAACGTTGCACTCGACGCAGATCTTCGTCGCAGTGGTGCGGCCGATGCCGTAAATGTAGGTCAGACCGATCTCAACGCGCTTCTCACGCGGGAGGTCGACACCATTAATACGGGCCAACGTAGTCTCCTCTCTTAACCCTGACGCTGCTTATGACGGGGGTTCTCGCAAATGACGAGGACCTTGCCATGGCGCCTAATGATTTTGCACTTATCGCACATCTTCTTGACCGAAGGACGTACCTTCATCGTTCTTCCTTTCGGTAGCGCTCAAACTACTTCCCTACTATCTACTCGCCCAGCCGCAGGCGTTTAAAACTATGGCTGGTCTTCACACACAATCCGACCGTAGGTTGAGCTAAGCCTGCAGCCGGAAATGGAGTGCGTGTATGCGTGCCGCTATTTGTAGCGATAGGTGATGCGGCCGCGGGTCAGGTCATACGGGGAAAGCTCCACGACAACCCTGTCACCGGGGAGAATACGGATGTAATTCATTCGGATCTTGCCAGAAATGTTGCACAGAACCGAATGACCGTTCTCGAGCTCGACCTTAAACATGGCGTTGGGCAGCGGTTCCTTTACCGTACCCTCGAGCTCAATTGCGTCTTCCTTCTTCACAAGCAATCATCTTTCTCTAGAAAACGACAGCGATTGAGTATTCTACAATACGCATGCACGTATCGTAATATCTTCGTAATGGCTCCACAACTAAGTGGAACTTGTTACATTTCTCCGCCTTGGAGCGAACACCAAGCACCTTGCGCGTCGGTGGTGAGAACCACCGGACCGTCATTGGTAATGGCGACGGTGTTCTCGTAGTGCGCGGCGGGCAGGTGGTCGTTGGTCGTAACAATCCAACCGTCGGAGCCCGTGCTCACATGGTTGGAACCCATCGTAACCATCGGCTCGATGGCAATGACCATGCCGGCCTGGAGGCGAACGCCCCTCCCCTTCTTTCCATAGTTAGGAACGTTGGGGTCCTCGTGCATCACGCGGCCAATGCCATGACCCACATAATCACGAAGCACGCCGTAACCGTGAGACTCGGCGAGGGACTGAACGGCATAACCGACGTCCCCGATATGGTTACCGGGAACAGCCTGCTCGATGGCAGCCTTAAGGCAATCGCGCGTGACCTCGCACAGGGCCTTGGCCTCGGGCGTGGGGGTGCCGACGAAAAACGTCCATGCGTTATCGCCGACCCAACCGTCGACAACGGCTCCCGTATCGATGGAGATGATATCGCCATCGCGCAGGATCATGTCAGGATTGGGAATACCGTGGACCACGGCATCGTTGATCGATGCGCAAATGGTCCCCGGGAACCCGCCGTAACCCTTAAAGGCCGGGGTGCCGCCATGCATGCGGATAATCTGCTCCGCGAGCTGATCGAGCTCAAAAGTCGAAACGCCGGGGCGCACCATGGCTCCAACGTGGCGGAGCGCCATCTTAGATAGCGCTCCTGCCTTCTTCATCTGCTCGATTTGCGTTGCAGACTTAATCTTGATCATAGACCGAGAGCCTCTTTGACATCCCCGTACACGGTCT
The DNA here is from genome assembly GCA_021639365.1 of Collinsella aerofaciens. Lineage (GTDB taxonomy): Bacteria > Actinomycetota > Coriobacteriia > Coriobacteriales > Coriobacteriaceae > Collinsella > Collinsella aerofaciens_AH. The sequence continues at coordinate 12,482 of JAJXHK010000027.1, read as the reverse complement.
CGCGAGCCTGGTCACCGTTGACCGACTTGAGCAGACCCTGGCCACGATAGTAGTCGACGAGGGGGCTCGTGGACTTCTCGTAGACGTCGAGACGGTTCTTGATGGTCTCGGGCTTGTCGTCGTCGCGCTGATACATCTCGCCTGCGCACTTGGGGCAGGTGGCATCGGCAGCAGTGCCGGTGTAACCGCAGGCGCGGCAGGTGCGACGCGAAGACAGACGATCGATAATGACCTCAGGGGCCACATCGACCAGAAGGGCGCAATCGATCTCGCGACCCATGGCGGAGAGCTCGGAATCGAGCGTCACAGCCTGGGCGGTATTGCGCGGGAAGCCGTCGAGAATAAAGCCCTGCTGGGCATCGTCGGCGGCAAGGCGCTCCTTGACAAGGTCGATCACGAGCTGGTCGGGAACGAGCTCGCCAGCGTCCATGTACTTCTTAGCCTGAATACCAAGCTCGGTGCCACCCTTGACGGCAGCACGCAGCAGGTCGCCCGTGGAAATGTGAGCGACGCCAAACTCGGCGACGAGCTCCTGTGCGACGGTGCCCTTACCGGCACCCGGAGCTCCGAGCAATACGAGGTTCATGAGCAATCCTCCTCTAGCCTATTTAAAGAATCCATCGTAATCATACATCTTGATCTGGCCTTCGAGCTTATCGACCGTGTCGAGCACGACGCCGACCATGATGAGGATGGACGTGCCACCAAATGCCTGAATCAGATGGTTACCCGTGAAGGAGAAGATGATCGAAGGCACGATGGCGATGAGCGCCAAAAAGACAGCGCTGGGAAGCGTAATCTTGTTGAGCGCGTTCTTGATGTAGGCCGCGGTAGCCCTACCCGGACGAACGCCCGGAATAAAGCCGCCCTGCTTCTTAAGGTTGTCGGCGGTGTCATCGGGGTTGAACACCATGGAGGTGTAGAAGTACGCGAAGAACACGATGAGGACAACATTAAGCACCCAGTTGAGCCAACCGGTCGAAAGCGCAGAGGCAACTGCCTGAATCCAGCCGATGCCGGGGAAGAACACGGCAATCTGAGCCGGGAAGTACAGCAGCGCCGAAGCGAAGATGATCGGCACGACACCCGCGGTGTTGACCTTGATGGGCAGGTAGGTGGTCTGGCCACCCATCATGCGACGGCCCACGACGCGCTTAGCGTAGGAGACCGGGATGCGGCGTTGGCCGCGCTCAAGGAAAACAATCAGCGGGATAACCAGCAGGATGATGGCGCAGATGATCACCATGGTGATGATGCCACCGGCATTGCCCTCGGTGCTGGAGAAGATAGCCTGCGGCAGACCGGCCATGATGTTCGCAAAGATGATCAGCGACATGCCATTGCCGATACCGCGCTGGGTGATGAGCTCACCAATCCACATGATCAGCATGGCGCCCGCGGTGAGCGTACCGACGATCATGAAGTCAAAGATGATCTCGGGAGCGCCGGCGCCATTAAAGCTGATGCCGAAGCTCTTAAAGAGGAAGAGGTAACCCACGGAGTTGAGGATTGCCAGAGCCAGGGTGAGGTAACGCGAATACTGCGTAATCTTGGTCTGACCAACCTCGCCCTCGCGGGCAAGCTCATGCAGGGAAGGCACGACGGCCTGGAGCATCTGGAGGATGATCGAGCTGGTGATGTAAGGCATGATGCCCAGCGAAAACACCGACACATAGCTCAACGCGCCGCCAGAGAAAAGATTCAGGAGGGCCATAGCACCTGCGGCGACCGAATTGTTATCGGTCGAGAAAAGGCCCAGCATCCCCTGGAAGGGAATGCCGGGCACAGGAACGTGCGCACCAATGCGGTACACGACGAGCATAGCTATGGTAAAAAGAATCTTTTCGCGCAATTCTTTGATGCGGAAAGCATTCTTAAGACCATTTAGCACGGCAGCTCGACCTTTCCGCCGGCGGCCTCGATCTTGGCCTGCGCAGAAGCGCTGACCTTGTCGACCTTGACCGTGAACTTCTTGGTGAGCTCACCATTGCCGAGCACCTTGACGGGCTCGAACTCGCTCTTGGTGATGCGAGCGGCCTTAAGAGCGGCACCGTCGATCACAGCGCCATCCTCGAACTTACGCTCGAGACGCTCAACGTTAACAGCGGTGTACTCGATACGACGGGGGTTGCGGAAGCCCGGAAGCTTGGGCAGGCGCATAGCCAGCGGAGTCTGGCCACCCTCGAAGCCGGCACCCTTGGTGCCGCCAGAGCGGGAACCCTGGCCCTTCTGACCGCGGCCAGAAGTGGTGCCGTGACCCGAAGAATTGCCACGGCCGACGCGCTTGCGGTTCTTGGTGGAACCGGGCGCGGGAGTAAGATCGTGAAGCTGCATTTGCTACTCCTCTACAATCTCGACAAGGTGCTTGACCTTGAAGATCATGCCGCGGACGGACTCGTTGTCAGCAATCTCGCGAACCTCGCGGATCCTGTGGAGACCGAGGGCACGGACAGTACGGACCTGGTCCTGCTTGCAACCGTTGGTGCTGCGGACCTGCTTGATCTTGATGGTGTCAGCCATGCTTAGTTCTCCTTACCGACGAACATCTCGGAGACCGTCAGGCCACGGCGAGCCGCGACGTCCTCAGGGCTGGAGAGCTCCTTGAGGCCCTCGACGGCAGCCTTGATGATGTTGAGGCCGTTGTCGGTACCGAGGGACTTGGACAGGACGTTCTTGATGCCAGCAAGCTCAAAGAGGGGACGCACGGCGCCGCCGGCGATAACGCCGGTACCCTCGACAGCGGGCTTGATGATGATGCGGCCGGCACCAAAGTGGCCGAGAACCTCGTGCGGGATGGTGCCCTGCTCGGTCACCGGCACGTGGAACATGTTCTTCTTGGCATCGAGAGACGCCTTGGAGATGGCCAGGGGCACCTCAGCGGACTTGCCCATGCCAACGCCGACGTTACCCTTGCCGTCACCAACGACGACGAGAGCGACGAGGCTCATGCGACGACCACCCTTGACGGTCTTCGACACGCGGTTGATGTAAACGACGCGCTCCTCGAACTCGGAGGCCTCGCGCTGCTGCTTCTGATTACGAGCCATGTGCTACATACCTCCTAGAACTCGAGACCGGCGGCACGAGCACCGTCGGCGAGGGCCTTGACGCGGCCATGGTAGATACGGCCACCACGATCGAAGGCGACCTTGGTGATGCCGGCCTCGATGGCGCGCTTGCCAACGAGCTGACCGACCTTCTCCGCAGCCTCCTTGTTCGAGGTGTGGGTGCCCTTGAACTCGGCCTCGAGGGTCGAGGCAGAGACGAGCGTCAGGCTGGAGCCCTTGCTGTCGTCGATGATCTGGGCATAGATGTTGGCGTTAGTACGGGTCACGCGAAGACGCGGACGCTCGGCGGTACCCGAGACCTTGCCGCGAACACGACGCTGACGACGCTTGAGGCCTTCCAGCTTCGCCTTATGCTTGTTCATACGTAAACTCCTAAAAAGGTTGATCTTGCCAGCACCTGACGGGGTGCTGGTCTTATGCGAGTGAGTCGGTTACGACTACTTGGCGGCCTTACCCAGCTTGCGGCGGATGTGCTCGCCAACGTAGTGGATACCCTTGCCCTTGTAAGGCTCGGGAGGACGATGGCCGCGGATCTCAGCGGCGATCTGACCGACCTGCTGCTTGTTGATACCCTTGACGTTCACGTGGGTGTTGTCGGGAACCTCGAAGGTGATGCCCTCGGGAGCCTCGACGATCACGGGGTGCGAGAAGCCCAGGGAGAACTCGAGGTTCTTGCCCTTCTGCTGCACGCGGTAACCGACGCCGGCGAGCTCGAGCTTCTTCTCGAAGCCCTCGGAAACGCCAACAACCATGTTGTGGATGAGGGCGCGGGTGAGGCCGTGGCGGGCACGGGTCTCACGCTCGTCGTCGGGACGGGAAACGGTGAGGACGTTGTCCTCGACGTTGATAGCGAGCTTCTCAAAGACATCGAGCTCGAGCTGGCCCTTGGGGCCCTTGACGACAACGTTGTTGCCGTTGACTGCCACTTCGACTCCGGCGGGAATCTGGACAGGCTTATTACCGATACGAGACACGGTGATCTCCTTTCCTTCTACCTACCGAGCGAATTACCAGACGTAAGCGATGATCTCGCCGCCGACGTTGTGCTTGCGAGCATCGCGGTCGGTCATGACGCCATGGCTGGTGGAAATAATGGCGGTACCAAGGCCACCGCGGACGCGGGGCATGTCGGCAACGCCAGTGTACTTACGCAGGCCCGGCTTGGAAATGCGGCGGATGCCGTTGATGACCTTAGCCTTCTTGGGACCATACTTAAGCGTGATGTGCAGAGTCTTCTGGGGAACGGTGTCCTCGACATCGTAGCCCTCGATGTAGCCCTCCTCGTGCAGAACACGAGCGATCTCGACGAGCTTCTTGCTGCTCGGCATGGAGACCGTGGCCTTGTTCACAGAGTTAGCGTTACGGATGCGCGTAAGCATATCTGCGATCGGGTCTGTAAGGTTCATACAGATTCTCCTTCGTTCTTGATGAACACGTGCTCTTGGTTCTTCGCCGCCCTTAACGGCAAAGCCTTTTTAGCGCGTTTTCCCTGTTCCAAACTGATGCTTGAAACGCTGGTAGTGACTTACCAGCTGGCCTTCTTAACGCCGGGAAGCTCGCCCTTGAGTGCAAGCTCGCGGAAGCAGACACGGCACAGGCCGAACTTGCGGTACACAGAGTGCGGACGGCCGCAGCGCTGGCAGCGCGTGTACTCACGAGTAGAGAACTTCTGCTTGCGATTGCACTTGACGATCATCGATGTCTTAGCCACTTATATCCTCCTCACATAGAGTATTGTTCGCCCCAAGCGCCGCCCCCTTCTGGGAACGGCGCTCATAGGGCAGGTGAACCTATTTCTTGAACGGGAAACCGAAGGCGTCCAGAAGGGCCTTGGCCTCCTCATCGGTGTTGGCGGTGGTCACGAAAGTGATGTCCATACCACGCTGGTGATCGACGGAGTCGAAGTCGATCTCGGGGAAGATGAGCTGCTCGGTGACGCCCATGGAGAAGTTACCACGACCGTCGAAGCTCTTGGCGGAGATGCCGCGGAAGTCGCGGATACGGGGGATCGCGACGGAGGTCAGACGATCGAAGAACTCCCACATACGGTCGCCACGCAGGGTAACCTTGCAGCCGATCGGCATACCAGCGCGCAGGCGGAAGGTAGCGATGGACTTGCGGGCACGGGTGATCATCGGCTGCTGACCGGTGATGGCGCGCAGGTCGCGCACGGCACCGTCGATGGCCTTGGAATCGGTAGCGGCCTCGCCGACACCCATGTTCACGACGATCTTCTCAAACTTGGGGATCATCATGACGTTCTCGTACTGGAACTTGTCCTGAAGCTGCTGCTTGACCTCGTTGTTGTACTTGGTCTTCAGACGCGGCACATACTTCTCTTCTGCCATTGTTCACTCCTTCTTGGGGTTTTAAGCACGGGGCGTGGCCACGATGGGTTGTCCTCGTGCCTCCTGGCTGCATCCGCGCCGCTCATGGCATTTCGCGGTTTGGACTCGACGCAGCAGGAGCCGACAAAACAATCGGTACTATACGCGCATCGGGAGCGTATTTCCAGAAAAACCTCGTCTGCCTGCACAACTCCACAACTCCCCCGCACAAATGGGTCCCAAAAAGCAGTTGCGGTGAAATAGGGACCGTTTGACGGCTTAACAGGCTTTAACAGTCCGTATTTCACCGCAACTCATGTATGGGGATGCGATTAGCGCTTGCGGGGGACGAGCTTGGTGCGGCGCAGGTGAATCATCTCGGCAGCGATGGAGATGGCGATCTCCTCGGGGTCCTCGGCCTCGATGGCGACACCGATCGGCAGGTGCAGCTCGTCGATCTGGTCCTGCGTAAAGCCCTCCTGCTCCAGGCGGGCGCGCACAAAGGCCGTCTTGCGGCGCGAACCCAGACAGCCCAGATAGGCGGGCTTGGCGTGCATGGCCTGAATCACCACGTCGATATCGGACTTGTGACCCGCCGTGGCGACGACCACTAGGTCACGCGGGCCGATGGGGCACTGCTTGCTCAGGTTCTTGTAGTCGACCAGACGACGGTCGTAGACACCGGGCACCCATTCGGGGGTCAGTGTGCCGGGGCGGTCGTCGCAAGCCACGACGGCAAAGCCCGCCGCCGTGAGCACCCGCGCCGTCGCAGCACCCACGTGGCCGCAGCCAAAGATATAGGCCAGGCCCTCGGGGCAGAGCGTCTCGATGTGCGCCGGGGGAATCTCGGAGGCCGCGTTGGTGTAGGTGACCTTACTCCCCTCCTCCACCAGCGAAAGCCCGGGGCAGCCCGCAATGGTGCGGCGCGATTCCTCGCCATGGTACTTGGCCACATCGCCCTCGAGCGCGCTCGCGATAAACGGCTCAAAGTCGATGGCGAAGTCACCGATGCGCCGATACGCCAGCACATTGGCAATCTCCTGGAACAACGGTGCCTTGGTCGCGTCCAGGTGCAGATAGCACAGGCAGATAGCTCCGCCGCAAATCATGCCGGTATCGGAGTTCTCGCCGCCCATGGTGTAGCGGACCAGACGCGATTTACCCCCGGCCAGGAGCTCGCGCGCCTCATCCAGTGCAAAGAGCTCAATTTTGCCGCCGCCGATAGTGCCCGCCTGGCTGCCATCGGCAAAGACGGCCATCCAGGCGCCCACACCGCGCGGCGACGACCCTGCCGTGCCGGCCACGACCACCAGCTCGCACGTCTTACCAGCACGCAGGGTGGCAAGCGCCGCATTCACAACATCGAGCTTTTCCATTGCCGCCTTCTATCCTCTAAAGACATCGGTGAGCATAGCGAGTGCCTCGAGCACGCCGCCGCCGACCGACGTCGCTTTGTCCGAAATGTAGTTGATATAGCTGGCATCGCCGCGCGGATCGACATCGGCGCATTTAAAGCCCTCAGTCACCTGCACGCCGTTCGCCAAAAGCCCGCGCAGACAGCCATCGATCTGCGTGCACATGGGCATATCGCCCGCGTAGCCAATCACGTCTCCGGCGCTCACGATGTCGCCGATCACATGGTCGGACCTAAACACGCCGGCGGCGGGGCTGTGGATAACACGTTCCTTGCCATAGCCGGCGATAATGCCCGGCACGCCCGTGTTGGGCTGGGGCGAACCTTGGGTAATGACACGGCCGAGAAAATGCCCGCGCATGGTCTCGACCACGGCGTCGCAATCGACCGGCGCGGTAAAGCCCGGCCCCACAGCGATGACGGCAGGCGCCATGTCGCGCGTGGTGCCCAAGTTGCGCTTAGCCAAAATCGCGTCGACCACAGCCGCGGGTTTAAGCTCATCGAGCATCTTGGCCTGAGGGTCCACCACAACGGCGACGTCTCCCGCTTGGGTAATCTCGAGCGCCTCAGCCGGCGTCCGTGCCAAGCGAGCGCGAATGCCTTCGACCTCGACCTCGCCCAAGCGAATGGCCTCGCAAAAACTGATTGTGCGACGGATGCACGTGGGAACCGCGATATCCGCCATAACGACCGACACGCCGGCGTGCACCAAACGGGCAGCGACACCCGTGGCGATATCACCGGCGCCGCGAACATAAACGAGCATTCCCGGGGCACCTCCCTGTGCTACGGTTTGAGCAGAGCAAAAGCGGTCCGACCGCTACTCTGATGATTATTTATTATCACAGTATTATACGGCGGTGAACAGATGGAAACGGTTAGCGGCAATCTTGCCTCTGCGCTCAGGATCGAGCCGGGCATTACCGCGATTATCGGCAGTGGCGGCAAGTCGACGCTGCTGAAGACGCTGGGTCTCGAGCTCATGCGCACTGGCGGCCGCGTGCTCCTCTGTACCACCACGCACATGTTTCCCGTCGCCGGCGTTCCGTGGGACGGGTCGAACCGTCGCCTGGATGCCGCGCCTTGGAAGCCGGGTGCCCTGCATACTCCCGGCTGCACCTGCGAGGTATGCGCGGGGCTTGCCCGCGGAAGCATCTGCCAGGCAGGCGTCTTGGATCCGGAGACAGGCAAGCTCTCCGCCCCCGCCGAGTCGCTCGACCAACTGGCGCAGCGCTTTGACTACGTGCTGGCCGAGGCCGACGGCAGCAAGCGACTCCCACTCAAGGCGCATGCCTCGTGGGAGCCGGTCGTTCCCGTCGGCACGCCCAACGTTGTCTGGGTCGTCGGCGCCTCGGGGCTGGGCAAGCCCGTCGATGAGGTCGTCCACCGCCCCGAGCTCTTCTGCGAGCGCTGCGGCTGCAAGCCCGCCGACATCGCCACGCCCGAACGCGTCGCCCAGACGCTCAACGCCGAGCTGCGGGCGCTGGACCCCAACAATGCCCGCATCGTGCTCAACCAAGTCGACACGCTTGCCGACCCAACGATGGCCGAGCGCTTTGAAGCAGCCCTCAACCGCGATGTCATCGCCACCAGCCTCAAGTAGCCGACGCCGCCCTCCGCAGTTGCGGTGAAATACGGACTGTTTGCGGCCGTTAGGCGGCCAACGGTCCGTATTTCACCGCAACTGCGGAGGGGACTCGGCATCCTTGCTGTTAGCGTGGGACGTAGCGGCCGGGCTGGGCTCCGGTGGGCTCGCCGTCGCGCGCTGCCAGCACGCCGTTCACGAACACGGCCTTGGCGCGGCCGTGCGCCTCAAAGCCCTCGAGCGGTGTGTAGTCCACGGCCTGATGCTGCGTCGCGGCGCTGATCGTCCAACGCGCGCCCGGATCCCACACGCACACATCGGCGTCGGCGCCCTCGGCCAGACAGCCCTTGCGCGGATACATGCCGAAGACGCGCGCCGGGTTCTCGCTCATCAGGCGGCACAGATCCTCGGGTCCCAGCTGGCCCTCAAAGCTCGTGGCAATCGCGACGGGACGGTGCTCCACGCCAGGGCCGCCGTTAGGAATCGCGCGGAAGTCGTCGCGCCCGCGGTCCTTTTGCCCATGCAGGTTAAAGCTGCAGTGGTCGGTGGCGATGGTATCGATCTCGCCGGCCACAAGCGCCTCGCGCAGGGCGGCACGATCACCCGCATGACGCAGCGGCGGACTCATCACATACTTGGCGCCCGCAAAGCCGTCCTCACCCTGCTCCAGATAGCAGGTATCGTCGAGCATCAGATACTGAGGGCAGGTCTCGACATAGATATTCTTCTGCCCGCGCGCCTTGGCGGCACGGATGGCCTCGAGCCCCAGCTTGGTCGAAAGATGAACCACGTTAACCGGAGCGTCGCCGGCCAGGTGTGCCAGATACAGCAGACGGCTCACGGCCTCTGCCTCGCACACATCCGGACGGCTGAGGGCATGGCCCTCGGGCCCATGGATCCCCTGTTCAAACACGCGCTTCTGCAGTGCGTTTACCAGCGTGCCGTTCTCGCAATGCACGCACAGCATGCCGCCCACGCGTTTGAGTTCCTCGAGCACCTCGAGCGTTTCGGCATCGTCCAGGCGCAGATGGTCGTAGGCAAAGTAGGTCTTGAACGACGACACGCCCGCCTCGCGCATGACAGAGAGGTCGGCGCGGTTGCGGCCGTTCCACTCGGCAAGCGCCATATGGAAGGCATAGTTGGCCGTGCAGGTGCCGTCGGCGCGGTGATGCCACTCGGCCAACGCATCGGTCATGGTCACGCCGCGATCGGCCGTCGCATAATCCACGATGGTCGTGGTACCGCCGCAGGCAGCCGCACGTGTGCCGGTCTCAAAGCTGTCGGCCGTCCAGTCCATGCCGGTCCAGCACTGCATGTGGGTATGGCCATCGATAAAGCCGGGGAACACCCAGCAGCCCGCGGCATCCTCGACGGCATCGCCCTCGCCCGGCTCAATCGTCGCGGCAATCCGCACGATCTTATCGCCGTCCATGGCAAGATCAGCGCGGCGAAGCCCCTCGGGCGTCACCAATGCGCCGTTTTTGATGATGATCATAATTGCTCCTAGTTTTGGATAAAGTCCGCCACACGATCGAAGTACGAACAGGCAGCGATATGCTCCGTTATGCGACGCTGCCCCTTGGCGGTGTCGACATCCCACAGCTCGTAGGCGCGCGCCTCGACCAGCGCAACCTCGTCGCAGCCCTTCAGAATCGAACCCCCGCCGTCTTTGCCCTCAAGGCGCATGAGCGGGGCAAACAGATGTGCTGGAAAAAGTACCGGGCTCGAGGGCTCGCCATTGCACGCCAGGCGCACCGGATACTTGCGGCCGCCTTCGTCAAAGACCCGTATCATCGCCTCAAACGATTCCTCGCTCACCAAGGGCTGGTCGCCCGGCAGGAACATGCAGCCCCTCCAGCCGCGGCGCTTTCCCCACAAAAGGCCGGCCTTGATGCTTTGACTGCGCAGCTCACCGTTGTGCAGTACGCACGGGCAATGCTTGTCCTCGCAAATCTGCGCGACCTCTGGCCAACGCGTCGAAACCACCATGTCAAAGCCCCTGGGAACCGAATCGATCGTCCGCGCGATCAGCGGCTCGCCATAAATGTCGGCGAGCATCTTGTTGGAGCCAAACCGTTTGCCCTCTCCCGAGGCCATAATCACGCAACCGAGTTTCATCTCCGCAACCCTCCCCTGACTGCGTTGGACATCAACGTTGCTATACCCACCATACCAAGCTCGCACTCCATCGGGGCAGGCTCGCGCCGGTTTTTACCGGCGACCGCCCCCGCACGAGCTCCATAGCACAAAGGAGGGCACCCCGCGACGCAGGGCACCCTCCTCAATGGTGCAGATATGCCTACTCAGCGTCGCCGGTAAACGTAGTACCGGTCTTGCCGGCAAGACCGTCACGCGCCTTCTCGAGCAGCGTGATGAGCGCCGTGCGACCCGGCTTGCTCTCGGCAAACGTCGAGGCAGCCTGAACCTTGGGCAGCATGGAGCCGCGACCGAACTCGTTGGCCTCGGACAGACGCTTTACGTCAGCCGCGGTCAGCGTGTCGAGCCACTGCTCGTGATCGGTGCCAAAGCCAATGGCAACCTTCTCCACAGCCGTCAGGATAATCAGGGCATCGGCATCGAGCTGCTCGGCGAGCTTCTCGGCCGCAAAGTCCTTATCGATGACGGCGGCAGCGCCCTTAAGGTGGTTGCCCTCGGCCTTTGTGACGGGAATGCCGCCACCGCCGCAGGAGATAACCACGTGGTTGGTCTCGACGAGAGACTTGATGGTATCAAGCTCGACGATACTCACGGGCTTGGGCGAAGCCACCACACGACGGAAGCCCTGCTTCTCGTCGTGGATGAACTGGTAGCCGCGGTCGGCTTCCAGCTCCTTGGCCTCGGCCTCGCTCATCCACGGGCCGATCGGCTTAACGGGATCGGCAAAAGCCGGATCGTCCGCCGCAACCTCGACCTGGGTCAGCACGGTGGCGACACCCTTGTCGATATTGCGGTCGAGCATTTCCTCGCGCAGAGCGTTCTGCAGGTCATAGCCAATGTAGCCCTGGCTCATGGCACCGCAGACGGACAGCGGGCAGGGAATGTACTTCTCGGGGTTAGAGCGCGTGAGCTCGGCCATCGCGTTGGCGATCATGCCCACCTGGGGACCGTTGCCATGCACGATGACGACCTCGTTGCCCTCCTCGATCAGATCGACAATAGCCTTGGAAGTCGTCTTGACGGCCTCCATCTGCTCGGGAAGGTTGGCGCCGAGGGCGTTTCCGCCCAGGGCGACAACGATACGCTTAGCCATTTCTCAGCCCAGCTTTAGGCCTGGAACCAACGGGCGGTGTTGCGCTCGTCGAGGGCCTTGAGGGTAGCGGCCGGATCGGCAACCTTCTGCAGGAACATCATGGCTGCGATGGCGTACGGCTTGTAGCTGGCCTCCTTGTACATGCCCACGCGGTGCATGTCGAAGACGTCGGCGTTGACCTCACCGTGCTCGCAGGAGACACCGGAGATGTCGGCGGGCAGCGGGTGCATAAAGATGGTGTCCTGGCCGTTGGCGGTCTTCTCCATGAGCTCGGTCGTGGAGCACCAATCCTGATGGGTAGCGTTCTGAGCGAGCAGCTCCTTCTCGAGCGCTGCGATGCCGGCGTCGTCGCCCTCGGCGTACAGGTTGGTGCGCTTCTCCATGGCGGCAAACGGGGCCCAGCTCTTGGGGATCACGATGTCGGCACCCTCGAAGGCCTCGGCCATCGTGTTGACCTGCTTAAAGGTGGTGCCGGATTCGGCGGCGTAGCCCTTGGCGCGCTCGACGACCTCGGGCATGAGGTCGTAGCCCTCGGGGTGAGCCAGGGTGACGTCCATGCCAAAGCGGGGCAACAGGCTGATCAGCGACTGCGGGCAGGACAGCGGCTTGCCGTAAGAGGGCGAATAGGCCCAGGTGACGGCAACCTTCTTGCCCTTGAGGTTCTCGAGGCCACCAAACTCGTTGATGAGGTAGAGCATGTCGGCAGAGGACTGCGTGGGGTGATCGGAGTCGGACTGCAGGGAGATGAGCGTGGGACGGTGATCCAGGACGCCGTCCTCGTAAGCCTGCTGCACGGACTCGGAGACCTCGGCCATGTAGGCGTCGCCCTTGCCGATGT
>JAJXHK010000004.1 GCA_021639365.1 Collinsella aerofaciens | reverse complement strand
CCCTACCGGGAGTAGCCCCGACGGTTGACAAAACTATAGGAACACCCAATGACTAGCCATTTTTTGTCTAGTCGTTGGGGACACTCTTTGCGAGCGATTTGCTCGTTTGTCGACGTACGGGTGTTCATTTGTCGACTTCTTGGGCTGTGGCCACCTGTTGTTTCTGTGGTGGCTGCGGGCATCTGGCTCAAAAGGGTTGGTTGGCTGTCTATGTCTACCTGCGATTTTGTTGCGGTGCGCATTTTCGGTCTAGCTTTTCGTCAAGTGTTTGGTCAGCATTTGGTTTGCAGCCGGAGGCCTATTTTGCCCGCGCTGGTCGTGGCTGCCCACCCTCCTCGTAAGCTCAAATTGAGGTCCATCAGTTTGAGGAGGATGCCATGACTGACCACGCTTTTGACCGAGCAGAGCTGGCTGAAGCCGTCGGCAACGATATTGCCGACATGGCTCACTTTTGGATGCTGCGGAAGTTTCAATTCCTGGAGCCGGCGCGCGAACAGTTCGAGGTCATTGTCGACCCGTGGCTCAGCTATTGCACCGAGCCTTCGCAAAACGAAATCATGGCCTACAACATGGCATTTACCGATTGGCTGCTGTTTGAGCGCCCCTATCGCCATGGCAAAACGCTGCTCGAGCTATATGTTGACGAGCCGCCGGCATCGCTTTCGCCTGCCTCGCTCAAGCGGCTCGAGCAGGTACGCGACACGCAGTATTTCTCGCGCTTTGGCATTTTGGACAAGGATCCCGCGACTGGTATGGTCGCGCTGAAGGACACGCGCACCGACCGTCGCTTTGATGTCTACGACCCACATATCGTGCAAAAGGAGCATTGGAACGACGGCGCGATTGCGGTGCGCCTCGCCTGCGTCGACGATGTCTGGCTTACGGCGGGACAGCTCTACCTGTATGACATCGCGCGCCTGAACGACACGGCGGTCGACGGGCCTGGTGCGGTGCATCCGGAGGACCTGCAGGACGGCTTTGACACCTCGTGCATCAGCTTCTTCTTGCGCCTGGTCCGCGACATCATGGGCGCCCAGGGGCGGTACGTAAAGTCGCTCAATATCTACGAGCAGGAGTGGGAGTAGGGGATGGGTAGTTGTCGCCTGCCTTGCCTTTTGCCTTTTTGTCTCGATCTGTAACGTTTGGGGGCAAAAAACCGGTCTACCTGTTACAGAACGAGACGAATGCTTGGGCGCCGCTGGTTTGTCTAAATCTGTAACGTTTAGGGGCCTGGAGAACGTCTAACTGTTACAGATCGAGACGTTTGGCACCTGGTTGGGGGAATGTCTCAATCTGTAACATCTACAGTCCAAAAATCGGTCTTCCTGTTACAGATCAAGACATTTATCAGCGGAGGCAACGGTGACGATGGTCCATTTGTCCGATGTGGTGGTGATGGAAGTGTCTAATACCGTTTTCAAGCACAAGCATACGATTCGCAACACGTTGGCGCGGAATAGGATGCTCGCGCGACTCACGGAGTCGACCGAGCAAGGTGCGCTGCTCGCAACGCATGACAATGCCGAGCTCATGTGGCTGCGGCGTCATGTTGGAACCGACGATATCGCGGAACCCGAGCCGTATTTGTTCTGCTTTCAACATGATTGGGGTGTACTGACGCCGGCGGAGCGAACGCTGCGTACCATCAAAGGGCTTGCAGAGTTTCATCCCGATTGGGCGTTTTGGGGCTATGACGCGGCGCTTTTGTGGGGTCTGGAGGTGCCGAATGATCTGCTTGGGTCGCGTTTTCTTGTTAAGACGGGTTGTTCGGTGACGTTGAGCAGCGGGTGCAGGTTGTTGCGTCCGCAGATGGCGGGCGCGCTCGAGCGTGTTGATGGCGTGCGGGTGACGTCGTTTTGGCGCACGGTGGAGGATTGTCTGCTGCGTGCGCCGTTCTCCTACGGGTTGGCGATTGCCGATTCTGCACTGCGGGCGAAAGGCGTATCACGTGGGGATTTGTGCGAGCGCCTCCGCGCCGATTGCGAGGGCAGGCGAGGGTATCGCAGGGCACAGGTGATTGCGTCGTATGCAGACGGGCTGTCCGAAAACGGCGGCGAGTCTCGGTTCCGAGCATTCTTTATTGCGTACGGCTTTCCGGTTCCGGAGCTGCAGGTGGAGTTTCGCGACCCGCTCGATCCGAGCCAGGTGTTTCGCGTCGACTATTTTTGGCGGCTCGAGGACGGGACGTGTGTCATCGGCGAGCTCGACGGAAAGGGGAAGTACACCTTGCAGAGCGGCGAGGGTCGGGAGTCGGTCGACCCATTTGTGGCAGAGCGTCAGCGGGAGTCTCATCTGACAATGCTCGGGCACAAGGTGCTTCGGTTTACGTTTAACGAACTCAAAGACCCGGGGAAGCTGGTCGAGAAAATGAGGCTGGCGGGTATTCCTCGGCAGGTTGAATTGGCTGAGGAGTGGAGATGCCAGTGGTGTGGGCGCTGAGAGGTTTTGTCTCGATCTGTAACGTTTAGAGGCTGTTTGAGTTCGTAATTGTTACAGATCGAGACAAGCCGGTGAAACGTCGACCGAATGTCTCGATCTGTAACATCAAGGGGCCTAATAACCCTGTACCTGTTACAGATCGAGACATTTCCCTGGTGTCGCTGGGGTGGGACTGCAACGTGTTCCGTCTCCCCACATCCCCTCTTCCTTCCGTTAACCGATGCGTCTGCAGCAATCCAGCGGGACTAGGTGATAATGGACAAATGTTCAAGTTAATCGTGAGGGAGGAGCTCGATATGGCATCTGCCGATCGTTCCACGTTGTTTATCAATGCGACCATTCTGGATGGTTCGGAGCATATGGAGCCGCAACCCGATATGGCCGTGACTGTTGAGCGCGGTGTCATCACCTGGATGGGGCCGAGTGCTGTGGCGCAGGCGCCTGCAGGTGCCGAGGTTATCGACCTGGGTGGTGCGTATCTCATGCCCGGTCTCATCAATATGCACGTGCACCTGTGCGGCTCGGGCAAGCCTGTCTCGGCCGGCGATGCGGGAGCGCTGATGAAGAAACTCGATAATCCCGTGGGCCGTGCCATCGTCCGCCGCATCCTCAAGGGCAGTGCCCAGCAGCAGCTGGCAAGCGGCGTGACCACGGTGCGCGGCGCGGGCGACCCGTTGTTTGCCGACATTGCCGTGCGCGACGCTATCGACGCCGGCAAGTATCAGGGTCCGCGCCTGGTAGCGCCGGGAACGGGCGTCACGGTGCCGGGCGGCCATGGCGCAGGCTTGTTCGCCCAGGTGGCCAACAGCCCCGTCGAGGCAGCCGAGCAGGTGAGAGACCTGTATGCGCGCGGCGCCGACGTCATTAAGCTGTTCGTAACGGGCGGTGTGTTCGATGCGACCGAGGTGGGCGAGCCGGGCGTGCTGCGTATGCCGGTGGAGGTTGCCGCGGCGGCGTGCAAGGCGGCGCACGAGATGGGCCTGCCGGTTATGGCTCATGTCGAGAGCACCGAGGGCGTGAAGGCCGCGCTTGAGGCCGGGGTCGACACGATCGAGCACGGTGCCCCGATGACGCCCGAGATCCTGGAGCTGTACCGTGGCGCCGCGGGCACGCAGCTCGAGGGACGTGCGCCCAGCGTTACCTGCACTATCAGCCCGGCGCTGCCGTTTGTGTTGCTCGATCCGGAGAAGACCCATTCGACTGACACGCAAAAGAAGAACGGCGACATCGTGTGCTCGGGCATTATCGAGAGTGCTCGTGCGGCGCTGGAAGCTGGCGTTAAGGTGGGCCTTGGCACAGATTC
The DNA here is from genome assembly GCA_021639365.1 of Collinsella aerofaciens. GTDB lineage: Bacteria > Actinomycetota > Coriobacteriia > Coriobacteriales > Coriobacteriaceae > Collinsella > Collinsella aerofaciens_AH. Next base: position 101,099 of record JAJXHK010000004.1, on the reverse strand, counting down.
GAGCTGCCCGTTCGTGACGCAGTACGACATGTGGCGTGAGGTGGCCTATTTTGCCAAGTACGTGGGCGTGAGCAGCGCCTTTGCGCTGCATACGGCCACGCAGGTCAATGCCGAGCTCCTGGGGCTGGGCGGCGAGACCGGTACGATCGAGTGCGGCAAGGCCGCCGATATCCTGGTGACGCGCAAGAACCCGCTCGATGATCTGTGCGCTCTGCGTGAGCCGGTACATGTGATGTGTCGCGGCGATCTGGTGCGCAAGCTCAAGGTGAAGCGCATTCCCGAGGTGGACGCCGAGCTCGACGCGATTATGGCCATGCCTGCCGAAGCGCTGGCTGAGGAGCTGGCCCGCGACGGTGTGGCATAGGTGTGACAAAGGTGTAGCTCCGTTGCCACATACAAAAAGCCGAGGTCTCAACACGAGGCCTCGGCTTTTTTATCGAACAAATACTTAAGATTTGGGACAAACAAACCTGATTAATTTGTCCCGCGTGCGGGCGCTAGGAGCGGGTTTCCATCTTGGCGTGGCACTTGGGGCAGGTGACGCGGATCTTGCCTTTGCCCTTGGGGACGGAGAGCATCTGGCCGCAGTTGGGACACTTGAGGTATGCCGTGGTTTTGCGGCCCTTCCACATCTTCTTGGCCGTGCGCTTGGCACGCTCAAAGTCTTCCTTGCTCGTTCCAGCTGCGCGCGAGGTGCTGGCCGCTGCAGTTCCACCGCCCAAGCTGGCGACGAACTTGCCCAAGCCGGGGACGTTCGCGGTCGCGGCGACAAAGGCCGCGTTTTCCTTGCGACGTGCGTCGATGTTTTTGGACAGGCCGCGCAGCACGCCAATCACGATTACGGCGATGGCAATCCAGCTGAGCCACTGGATGTGGGCTATCGATCCGATCATCGCGATGACAATGCCGGCAAAACCCATCACGATGGTGAGTTCATCGGCACCATTGCGGCCCTTCATAAAGTCATTCATGCAAATTGCCTTTCGTTCGATATGCTGCACGCCTTTATACCCGATTTAGAGCAAGGGGGACAGGTCAATCTGCACCAAGGTGGTGCAAACATACCTGTCCCCGATACACCAAGATGGTGCAAAGCAGTCCGTCCCCAATGCCCCAATTACTTGGAGAGCTTGTCGACGACGCGTTCGATCTCGGCGAGCTTGGCGGCCTTGAGGTCTTCGTCGCCCGATTCGATTGCCGAAGTCACGCAGCCCTCGATATGCGCTTTGAGCACGTCGGCGTTAATGCGCGCGAGGAGCGCCTGTGTGGCCATAAGCTGCGTGGAAATATCGACGCAGTAGCGGTCCTCCTCGACCATCCGCAGGATGCCGTCGATCTGGCCGCGTGCCGTCTTGAGCATGCGGGTCACCGATTTATGGTCTGCCATCATGGCGGGTCCTCGTTTCTGGTCGGGGTGCGCGTGGGTCGTTACGCGGCGGTTACGGACAGAGCGTGAAACTTCTCGCCGGCGCCCTCGACGGCGGCGGCGAGCTGCTCGGCGGTCACGGTGTTGGCGCACTCCACCTGGACGGTCTGGGTCTCGTGATCGGCGTCGGCGTCGGTCACGCCGGCCACGTTGAGCAGTGCGGTCTCGACGGTGGCGTCGCAGTGGCCGCACATAAGGCCGGAAGTCTTGATTGTGTATCGCATGGGTGTACTCCTTATCGATTGAGATTATCTGACAGTTTAGTCGTGAACAGCGTCATCTTAAAGGTGCGCTGAGGTGCCCGAGATTGCCCCGAAAGAGGAGCGAAGCGTACTTGGGTACGCGAGCGACGGTTTGAGGGGCAAGGTCGGGTGCATCAGTGCGCCGTCTTGGGCTTAAAGGTTCGCAGGCGCAGTGCATTGCTTACGACGCACACGCTCGACAGGCTCATGGCCGCGGCGCCGAACATCGGCGAGAGCTGCCAACCGGTGAGGGGGAAGAACACGCCTGCCGCCAGCGGAATGCCGATGCCGTTGTAGAACAGCGCCCAGAACAGGTCCTGCTTGATGTTGCGGATCGTGGCGCGCGAAAGCTCGATGGCGCGCGCAACATCCATGAGGTCGCTGCGCATGAGTACCACGTCGGCGCCCTCTTTGGCGATGTCGGCGCCTGCGCCGATGGCAAGGCCCACGTCGGCGCGCGCCAGGGCGGGGGAGTCGTTGATGCCGTCGCCCACCATGGCGACCTTGCCGTCCGCATCCTGCAGTTCGCGCACGTGGCGCTCCTTGTCGGCGGGGAGGACGTCGGCGATGACCTGCGCACGGTCGAGGCCCACGCGGCGGGCGATTGCTTCGGCGGTGACGCAGTTGTCGCCGGTGAGCATGCGCACGTCGACGCCGAGCTTGCGGAGCGCGGCGATGGCCTCGGCACTCGTTTCTTTGACCTCGTCAGCCACGGCGATGGTACCGACAAGCTCGCTGTTCTTGGCAAAGAACAGCGGCGTCTTGCCTTCGGCGGCAAATTGCTCGACAAGACCCGCGGGCACGGTAACGCCCAGCTCGTTCATCAGGCGTACGTTGCCGGCGGCAATGGCGTTTTGCCCCTCGCGCGCCGTAACGCCTCGTCCGGGCACGGCGGCAAAGTCCTCGACCATGCGCGCGACGATCCCGCGTGTCTCGCACTCGGCCATAATCGCCTCGGCCAGCGGGTGCTCGCTTGAGCGCTCCAGCGCGGCGGCCAGCTTGAGCAGCGCCTTTTCGCTCATGGCGGGCGAGCCGTCAGCGCGCGTGGCTACCACGATATCGGTCACGGCAGGCTTGCCGCGGGTGACCGTGCCCGTCTTATCGAGCACCACGGTGCCCACGTTGCGCAGATTCTCCAGCGCCTCGGCGCTCTTAAACAGAATGCCCATTTCGGCGCCCTTGCCGGTGCCCACCATAATGGCGACGGGCGTGGCCAGGCCCAGCGCGCACGGGCAGCTGATCACCAGCACGGCGACGGCGGAGGTAAGCGCTTCGTTGATGCTTCCGGTCAGCACCATCCATGCCACAAAAGTTGCGGCAGAGATTGCGAACACCACGGGCACGAACACGCCGGCGACCTTGTCGGCCATGCGGGCGATGGGCGCTTTGGTGGCGTTGGCGTCCTCGACGAGCCGGATAATCTTGGCGAGCGATGTCTCGGCACCCACCCGCGTGGCGCGGAAGGTAAACGAACCGGTGCGGTTGACGGTGGCGGCGTTGACGGTGGCACCGGCGGTCTTTTCCACGGGGATAGACTCGCCGGTGAGCGCACTCTCGTCCACGGCCGAGCTGCCCTCGAGCACCACGCCATCGACGGGGATGGACTCTCCGGGGCGCACGCGCAGGACCTGGCCGGGAAGGATACTGTCGACGTCGACGGTGGTTTCGGTGCCGTCGTCGGCAACGACGGTCGCAGTCTTGGGTGCCAAGTCGATGAGCGCCTCGATAGCGCCGCCGGTTTTGGATTTGCTGCGTGTCTCGAGGTATTTGCCCACGGTGACGAGCGACAGGATCGTGCCCGCACTCTCAAAATACAGGTTGTCCATGCCTGTCATCATGGCCTCGTGGACCTGACCCGCGGCCAGCTGGTCGGCCATGATAAACATGGCGTAGAGCGACCAGGCGATCGACGCGGTGGCGCCGACGGCGATGAGAGCGTCCATGGTCGGCGCGCCGTGCGCGAGCGATTTAAACCCGTTGATAAAGTACGCGTCGTTGACGTAGACGATGGGGATGAGCAGGACGAGCTCGGTGAGCGCGAGCGTCATGCTGTGGGTATGGTCGGTGAAAATGCCGGGTAGCGGCCAGCCAAGCATGTGCCCCATGCCTATGTAGAACAGTGGGATGAGGAATACGATCGAGACGATGAGGCGGGTGCGCATGGCGGAGGCGGCGGCCTCCAGCTTTTTGGTAGGCGACTCCATATGGGCGGCGCCGGACCTGGCTTGCGCACTGCCGTTTGAGCCGGCGGCACCGGTGCCCACATCGACGGGCGAGGCCGAGTAGCCCGCGCGGTCGACGGCGGTGCAGATATCGTCGGGGGAGACCTGCGTGGGGTCGTAGTCGACCATCATGGAACCGGCGAGCAGGTTGACCGCGACGCTTTGGACGCCGTCGAGCTTGCTCACGGCACGGTCCACGTGCGCCTGACAGGCGGCGCATGTCATGCCACCCACATCGAATTTATCTTGAGCCATGGCTTCTCCTTTCTGTGACGTAGTGTCGGAAATGTTAACCAGCTGATACTATACACCCATACCCCCTGGGGGTGTTCAGTACAGAAAGAAATATATGACATTTCGCTACAGATGAGGGTAGTTGGTTGGCTGATGGACCGTCCCAACCAATCATCTCAATCTGTAACATCTAGCAGGGAAAATGACCTCTAACTGTTACAGACCAACACATAGAAATCGGCCGAAAACTAACGTCTCGATCTGTAACATCTAGGCCCCGTTTTACCGAGTATTTGTTACAGATCAAGACAAACAGTTGGCAGGAAACTCAATGTCTCGTTCTGTAACATCTAGCACCAAATATGACCTCTAACTGTTACAGATCGAGACAGACCGACCGCGGTCAACTCAAATGTCTCGTTCTGTAACATCTAGACCTGTATCTGCCGAGTTAGTGTTACAGATCGAGACAATTGACGGGGAGGGGTCCCGTCACGGCAAGACGCCCGCCGCCTAGATACAGAACCCGGGGATCACACAGGTTAGCTTGTTTGGCTTTTCCGCAGGCGTTGCGTACGTAAAGACGTCGCCGTCGTGCCCCACGCGGTTCATATAGAGCGTGCCTTCGCTCTCCGATGTGTCGGGGCTCACCGTGCGCTCCCACCAACAGGTGTCCTTGCCCTTCCACTGGCGAACCAACGTCTCGTTCGTGGAATACGGACTCACCTTGAGCTCGCGGAAGAGTTGGTACTCCTTGCCCTCGCCGTTATAGATGTCGGCCAGGTAGTGAAAGTCCTTGGCAAACGAATCGGGCGGTTGCGTACCGCACAGCTCGACCATGGCGGGCAGCCAAAGGGTTGCGGGCAACTCGCTCAGACACGAAGCGCTTCTGGCGGCGCCAACGTTATTCGAGATCTTTTTGACAGACTTGATGAGCGCGCGCAACTCGTTGGGCAGCAGCTTAAGGCCGTCGCCGTCGAGCCATTCTCGCAGCTCGCAATCTGCCCAGCCGGCGCTCGGCGGTTCAGTCGCAGCATCGCGCTCGGCAATACCCGCGTCGAACATAAACGTCAGCCCGGCTTTGCCCGTTCCGTCCAGAAGCTCATCGTGACGGATGCCCACAAGCTGCGCGCCGACCTCCAGCCCGTTGGCGAGCTTCACACGCTTGGTGCACGGATGGGGGATATGCCCATCAGTGTCGAGCAGGTGGTAGCGCTTGGCAATCTCGCGTGCCTCGCTACGGGTCTCGGCGGCCTTTATCTTGAGCGAAATCTCCTGCAGCTGATCCCAGGTGTAGTCGTCAAGCGAATCGCGGATGCCGTCCAGGTAGTCGGGGATGCCAAAGCCATGGGTTGCCGCCCCGATAACGCCGAGCCCCGCAACGGCTGCAACGACGCCGCCGATGACAAAGCGGCGGCGGGTCATAGCATCGTGACGGGCCTGCTCCAGGATCTCTCGTGCGCGCTCGCCGGCGACGTCGACCTTAAGGTGCGTGCCAGAATCGATATCAATTGCGGCCTCGTCTCCTGCGCCCTCGCGGTCCTCTGATTCTGCAGCGGGGAGGTACGTCGAGAGCACCTCGAGCATCTGCTGCTCGGTAGGGCGATCGCCCTGTTCGACCGAGATGCCTTTCATGATGATCTGGACAAGCGCCTTGTCGCCCTCGCAGCGTGGCTCGAGCGGCGCCGGCTTGGTCTTGGTCTTTATGAGGTAGAACGAGCCGGTCGCCGCGGCACCCGTCGACTCGACATCGAATGGCTTGCGACCGCTGTAGAGCTGGTACAGAATGCTCGAAAGCGCATAGACGTCAATCGCGGGCGAGCGGCGAAGGGCCGCGATGCCTTCGATATCCTGCGTGAGCATTTCGGGCGCGGCGTATGCGGGCGTGGCAAAGCGCCAGATGTCGGCGCGCCGGGTGATCGTGTCGTCGCCGAGGGCCATGGTCGCGGAGCCCATGTCGATGAGGCAGGGGTCAAAGGAGCAATCGGCAATCTGCTGCTCGAGCGTTCGGCTGGTGGTGCGGAACATGATATTGGCAGGCGACAGGTCGCGATGGACGACCGGATTCACAAGGCCTTGGGTCATCAAGAGCGCACGAAGCACGGCGTTTCCGACGGCGGCGACCATCTGGGTGGTCAGCCCGCCCGAGGCGTCGTGCGGAAGCAAGGGCAGCGCCTGTTTGAGCGAGGTGCCCTCGACCCACTCCATGAGGATAAGCGGGTCGTCCTCGCACGATCCGTAGCCATAGACGCGCGGAAATCCGCGCAGGTGCGAGACGGTACACAGATGACGGTATTCCTCGAACAGCGCGGCAGTGTTGGCCAGATGCGCGGCCGATTGCTCGGCGGAGCGGTCGGGCGTCTGGTCGGAAAGGATGGCGTTGTCCTTGAGTAGCTTGACGGCAAAGACCTCGCCGCTCGTGTTGGTCGCGCGCAGCACGTGCCCGATGTTGCCGTTGTTGCGGTGGGCCGTCTGGAGAATAAGCGTCATAAACCGACGCTTGGCGTCGTCCTCGGCGCTGGGGTCGACCGCCACGGCGGTGTCGAACGTGTCAAGACGGATGAGTTTGTCGCCATAGGCGCTATCGGTAGTATCCATGGCGTTCCTTTGTCTAGCATGGGTTGCTGCGCGTATACGTGGGCAGTGTGGATATCTGTAAAGTACCATGATAGCCACACTGCCCACGTATACCGCTGAGTATTGTCGTTTACGACGCAGAAGGTAGAAGACGAAAGACGGACGGCGACCGTCTTTCGATCGCCGTCCGCGCTAGTCCACAATGACAAGGAATGTCGTGTAGAGACCCAGATGGAGCCTGTCGCTGTTTTCGATTTCCACCGGGGGATAGACTTTGCCGGGCTCGCGTTGGTCGCGCGGCGGCTCGATTACGATATCGCCGTCGCCCGCGCCCGATTCGAGCACTGTGCCGTTGGTCGACCCAAGGCCCTGGGCGTACCAGTGTCCGCCTTCGAGCCAAATGCGGAGATGCTCGCGCGATGCGTCGGCGCCCACATCGGTGATGCTGGGCGAGGTTTTGGGCAAGGACCCAATTACCGTGCCGCGCGGATCGCGTGTGAGGGGATGGATTTGCATGTCGGCGCAGTTGTCGGCATGGGTTCTGAGCAGACCGAGGTTGAGGGCGACAGTGCGCGGCTGCTCCAGGCTGCTCATAAAGCCACGTCCGACGGTAGTTTCGGTGGTGCCAAAGTGCCCGCCTGTCTTGCTGTCGCAAAAGCGCTCGACGGTGGCCACGCCTTGGATGGGGTCAGCGAGCGCCCCCGTTGCCACAAAGAGCATAAGGTAAAGCGTACTCTTCTCGCGCACGGCATTGCCGTCAAAGTTGTCGATGTGATTGAGGGCATTTGCATATAGGCGGCTGTCCAGCTTGTAGCTGGCGAGAGCCGACATCATTTCGTTGGCGGCCGGGCCGCGATAGTGCTCGGCGATTGCCTGATAGGCGGACTCGCCGCCGCCGAGCTTGCTGCAGATTGCCGCGGAAAGATTGAGCGCGGTGACGGCAAAGTCGCTGTAGATGGCGGGCGCGCACTGGTCAGGCTCGCGATGGACGATGTAACGGGTGAGATACGAGCGGTTGGAAGAGCATTTCTCGAGCAGGGTACTGCCGAGATAAGAGTTTCCATTGATGAGCATTCGGGCGATCTCGAGATGTCTAAGACCGCCGAACGAGCGAATATCGTTATAGAGGACCGAGCAAGGTGTCTCTGCTGCCACGGATACCTCCTTTGATTGCTTCCTAGCCAATAAGGCGATGGGAATTAATGGCCCCCGGTGGGCGACGTATTAAATGGCTGCGCAATATGTAGCGTAACCAAAGCAACATTATAGGCCACATGTTCGAAATTGCAGGAAGAGCGAGAGATTTGGTTTGGACTGGACGGAAATCCCACTCTGTCTTGTTCTGTAACATTTGGGCCCGGTTTTGCTCCGTAATTGTTACAGATTGAGACAATTGGCCCAGACCTGCTCCGTCATCTGTGGTTTACGTGGGGGCATACGGAGTACGGGTATACTAACCCGCGGCGAATCTGCTCCATCGCTTAGAGCTGCTGCGTCTGGACGGCGCGTGATAGGGCTGCCAAAGCGATCGCCAGCGTGCTGAGCAACGTCCTCTCTGTGCGCACCCGTTTTTGTATGTATTAGCGCACTACCAAGCACGCCCGCGCGGCCGCATGCCGTGCCCATTGCGCGTGCAGATAAGGAACAACAACATATGCGTAATTCTGTGTCCGACGTCACCGACGCCGAGATCCTGGACGAGGCCCGCGAGGCCATGACCCAGGCTGCCTTCGATGCGGCCGATGAGGCCAATGCTGCCCAGGCCGTCGAGTCCGCTACCGAGAGCCTGCCCGCCTTTGACGAGCTGGGACTTTCGGACGAGATACTTCGTGCTATCGAGAACCTGGGCTACACGGCGCCGACGCCCGTGCAGGCCGGCTCAATCCCCGTGGTGCTCGAAGGCCGCGACCTGCTTGCCGCCGCTCAGACCGGCACCGGCAAGACGGCCGCCTTTTTGCTGCCGACCATGAACAATCTGGAGCACATCGCTCCGCCCAAACCCGTGCGCGAGCGCAGCGGCCGCAACCGTCGTCGCGGTGCTAAAAAGCCCGAGGGCAACGGCCGCGGCCCCGTGATGCTCGTCATCACCCCTACGCGCGAGCTTGCCCAGCAGATCGACGAGGTCGCGAGCAAAATCGCCGACGTCACCGGCCATGTTGCCGTGACCGTCGTGGGCGGCGTGAGCTACAAGCCCCAGACCGCTGCCCTCAAGTACGGTTGCGACATCCTGGTCGCAACGCCGGGCCGTCTGGTCGATCTGATCGAGCAGGGTGCCTGCCACCTGGGCGAGGTCAAAGTGCTGGTACTCGACGAGGCCGACCGCATGCTCGACATGGGCTTTTTGCCCGCCGTCCGCCGCATTGTGCGTGAGACGCCGGCCGAGCGCCAGACGCTGCTGTTCTCGGCCACACTTGACGAGGAGGCTGTGGGCGAGATCACCGACCTGGTGAGCGACCCGGCTCGCGTGGAGATCGCACCGGCCACGTCGACCGCCGACACCGTCGACCAGTTTGTGTTCCCGGTGTCCATCGAGGCCAAGAACAACCTGCTGCCCGAGTTTCTCAAGAAGGAGGGCCCGGAGCGCACCATCGTCTTTATGCGCACCAAGCACCGCGCCGACAGCTGCTGCCGTCGTCTGGAGCGCAAGGGCATCAAGGCCGCCGCAATCCACGGCAACCGCAGCCAGGCCCAGCGCGAGCGCGCGCTTTCTGCCTTCCGCGATGGCACCGTCGACGTGCTGGTGGCAACCGACGTGCTCGCCCGCGGCATCGACATTAGCGACGTGCGCTACGTTGTGAATTTTGACGTGCCGGCCGAGCCGACTGACTATATCCACCGCATTGGCCGTACGGGCCGCGCCGGCGAGCTGGGCTGGGCCATTACGTTTGTGACCGAGCAGGACGTGGACGAGTTCTACGAGATCGAGAAACTCATGGACAAGACCGCCGACATCTACGAGGCCGGCGACCTGCACGTGGGCCCCAATCCGCCCGCGGTTGATCCCGAGCGCGACCCTGCGGCCTTTAAGGTGAAGAAGAAGACCAAGCGAGGCAAGTCCAAGAGCAAGAAGAAGCTTGAGCAGGCGCGTCGCGACGGCAAGCGCAACGGCGACGATTACGGTGATGTGGCCGGTCGTTCCAACCGCGGTCGTGACGAGCGTCGCGGCGACGGCGAGCGTCCGAGCCGTCCTAAGCGCGGCGGCAAGACCCGCGTGCGCGAGGGCGTTCAGGCTCGCGTGGACGAGGCTGTGGAGAGCGTGGCTCGCGAGGTGGCTGCCGAGGAGCGCGCTGGTGCTGTTGAGCAGGGCCCGCGCGGCAACCGTGCCGAGCGCCGTGCCAAGCAGTTCCAGGGCGAGGCACACCGCCGTCGTCGTGAGGACGAGGACCGTGGAGGTCGTCGCCGTGTCGAGCGCGAGGACGAGGGCCGCGGTTCGCGTGGCGGCAAACGCGGTGCGGGCGACCGTCGTCGTTCCGGTCGTGATGACGAGCGCGGTGGCCGTGACGAGCGCCGCGGCGGCGAGGGCCGTGGTGAGCGTAGCACCCGCGGCGGCGAGTCCCGTGGCGGCAAGCGCTTTGAAGAGCGCGGTAGCCGCGGCGGCGAGCGTCGCGAGGGTGCTCGCGGCAATGGCGGCCGCGGCGGCGCTGGCCGTTCTAACGAGTCGCGCGATCGTCGTGACCCGCGTGCCAGCCGCGATCGTCGCGATGACTGGCGCAACTACGACGACACCCGCGAGGAGCGCCGTGGCGGCTATCGCGGCGGGCGTGGCGGCAACCAGGCCGGTTCCCGTGGCGGCCGCGCCGGCGGTCGCGATAACCGTGGCAGCTATGGCAACAGTCGTGGTGGCAAGCGCGGTAGCAGCTCCCGCCGCCCCGGTGACGGCGGCGGCAAGCGCAAGTAACATACGCATCGCGCGCTAGCGTGAGACAAGCTAAGGGCCCGAGCAAACAACGCTCGGGCTCTTTTGTTTGCCGTGTCCATCGCTAATTCAAACGTGATTTTCTCGGGAATGCATCTGGGGGATGCCGAGGACCTATTTTCCGCCATGCAGCAATGGGTCCTATGGGGTGCGCCGTGCATTTTTTGGAGTATTCTGCAGTTCGAGTTGTCTGCATATGATTCGATGTCGCCAACGGTGGCCTTCGGATATCCCTAGCGAGCGTTCTGAGTCAGATTTCGTCGTTTTCCGGAGCAGGGGCGCGTCATTCTCGCCATGTCGGGACTTAAAAGGATGCGGCGCCCTACAGTTTTGCCCATCCGCGGCGGTGCTGGCGCGGTCACGTTGCAGAATACTCCGTTTTTTGCACGGGCCAGGATGGGGTACCTTGGGAGAACACGGCGGTATCCCGTAAATATATACAATCTGTACCGTAATTTATACAAAACGAAGAGGCAGGCAGCGTAGGGTTGGTGCATTGGGGTGCTTGGTGCGCCAAAATGGGGACCCCACGTGCCGTATACTCTGGCTGGATGTGAAAACGGCTTGACGCGTTGCTGAGCGTAGGGGGAGGGTGTCTAGATGAGCGTATTTGAAATTGTGTTTAGTCCGACGGGTGGAACGGAGAAGGTGTCTTGCCTTGTGGCTGGAGCGCTGGACAAGAATACCGTTACCGTCGATCTGACCGATAGCGGGCTAGATTTCAGCGCTGTCTCGATGACTGAGGACGACGTGGCCGTAATCTCTGTGCCGGCGTATGCCGGTAGAATCCCGGCTGTGGTGGCTGACCGGTTGGGCATAGTGCGCGGCAACGGGGCTCGGACTGTTTTGGTTTGTGTATACGGAAACCGCGCGTTTGAGGACACGCTCGTAGAGCTGGAGGACGTTGCGAAGCGCGCCGGATTTAGGGTGGTCGCAGCGGTTTCTGCTATTGCTGAGCATTCCGTTGCTCGTCAGTTTGCTGCTGGGCGACCGGATGCGCAGGATGCGGCGCAGCTCGCAGAGTTTGCGCAGCAAATTCAGCAAAAGCTGTTGGCTGAGGATGCATCCGAGCCCTCTATCCCCGGCAATCGTCCTTATAAACAAGCTGGAGGTCATCGCATGGCACCCGAGGCAACAGAGGATTGCGTCTCCTGCGGTGCATGCGCCGCGGCGTGCCCCGTTTGTGCTATCGACAAGGGTGACCCCAAACGAGCAGCTGGCGAGGCGTGCATCTCCTGCATGCGCTGCATTGCCGTATGCCCGCGAGGCGCTCGTAAGCTTGATCCCAACAAGCTATCCGCTGTTTCCCAGATGCTGAGCAAGGTTTGCGTCGTGCGGAAGGAATGCGAGCTCTTCATCTAACGCATGCGAAATTGCTGCAAGGAGTGTCCCTGGGTACTGGCAGTAAAGGAACGTCCCTAAGTGTCGCTTAAATACCGTTTATCGGAGAAAAAATACCGTTCGCCGGTCATAATGATTGTTCCGGCTTTGGGCTTGTCTACAATAACCCCCGTAAAAGAAATGCGGAAGGTTACCGAGTCCCTCGGACGTGGGCCTAACCAAAGTCTTTGAACGGGTGTGTCTCTATGGACGCATTCGCTTGATTTTGGTTGGGCTATATTTATGAAGGGACATGCCACCATGGGTTTCTTTTCTCGCCTTATGGGCGGCTCGGACAAGCAGGCGACTGCATCTTCCGAGTTCGAAATCCTCGCTCCCGTTTCCGGCGAGCTTGTTCATCTGGAAAAAACCAATGACCCCGCTTTTAGCAGCCGTGCCGTGGGCGATGGCGTTGCCGTGGTTCCCCAAGAGGGAACGGTGTGCGCTCCTGTTTCCGGTACCGTCGCGGCGCTGTTCCCGACCGAGCATGCACTGGGCATCATGTCCGACGACAGCTCTGCTCAGGTGATGCTGCATATCGGAATCGACACTGTTAAACTTGAGGGCAAGGGCTTCCATGCGCTTGTTGCCCAGGGTGACCATGTCGACGCGGGCCAGCCCCTCGTTGAGGTCGATTTTGACGCGGTCCGCGCCGCCGGCTTCGATCCCACGGTCTTCGTTATCGTGTGCGAGCGTTCGGAGAACTCGACTCTTCGTGAGCACGCTTCCGGCCCTGTTGCTGTTAAAGAGCCTGTCGTCTGGCTTTCCGAGTAAATTCTTTTGGTGGGTACCGTGGTTATCAAGCGAGTTTTCAACAATAACGTCGCAATGGTCACTTCGGACGATGGCTCCGAGCTCATTGTCATCGGTCGAGGCCTCTGCTTTGGCCGTCATGCCGGCGACGCTATCGATGAAGCATCGGTCGAAAAGACCTATGCGCTGCAGGAGGGCACTTCTCAGGATTCGCGTACGATTGACCGCTTGGCACATCTTTTGGAGTCCATCCCCACCGTCAACCTCGTGATTTCCGAGGACATCGTTCAGATGCTTCGTCGAGAGCTCAATGTTGATATCAACGACAAGATTCTCATTGCTCTCGCAGACCATATCAGCCTTGCTTTGGAGCGCGAGCGCAAGGGCGTCCCCTGCGAGAATCCGTTGCTGCTCGAGATCCAGCAGTTCTATCGCAAGGAGTATGCGCTTGCGGGCCGTGCGCTGCAGATTGTCAAGGAGTATATGGGCATCCAGATGAGCGAAGAAGAGCAGGGTTTTATTACGCTGCATATCGTCAACGCCACCATGCCGCAACGCTCCGACCGTCTCATCATCTCGGTCCAGCTTGTTCGCGACGTGCTTGCGATTGTTTCCGAGCGCTATGCTACGACCCTCGATGACACCTCGCTGCCTTACGAACGTTTCGTTCGTCACCTGCAGTTTTTCGCACAGCGAGCGCTCGATCCTGCGGCCGGGCAAATCAATGGCGACGCGCTGTTCCGAATCGATGAAACGGCGTATCCGTGCGCATTCTCGTGCGCGGACGCCATAGCTGCCCACTTGTCGTCTACCTATAACGTTGTCGTTACCGATGCCGAGAAGAGCTATCTCGCATATCACATTGTTAACCTGCTTGGAGAACCTGGTCTCTAGGCATAACGTGCCCACACATCGATTGATATAAGGCAGGGCTTATGGCCTTGTCCAGGGCACATCTGTCTTAATTTGCGGAAAAGGAAGGGGAGTACCGCTATGACCGCAAAAAAGAAGTTCAATTTCAAAGCGCCGTTGGAGGTGTTCGCGAAGTCGATCGTTCAGCCGATGATGTATCTCTCGGTTGCCGGCATTCTGCTCATCGTGGGCATTATTCTGACCAACAAGACCATCTGCGCCGTGATCCCCGTACTGGGCTCCGGTCCGTTCCAGCTTGTGGGCGCCGTTGTCTATCAGTCGCTGATGTTTATCATCAACAACCTCTCGATTCTGTTCTGCGTGGGCATCGCCGGCGCCATGGCAAAGAAGAACAAGGGCCATGCTTCGCTGATTGCCCTGATGTCGTTCTTCCTGTTCCTGCAGGCTAACAACATCGTGCTCAACGCCACCGGCTCTCTTGCCGAAGCGAGCGGCATGCTCGGCCTTACCGGAACCGGCCAGGCCACCGTTATGGGCATTCAGGTGCTCGATACCGGCGTGTTCGGCGGCATCATTCTTGGTTGCATCACTGGTGCTGTGTTCAACAAGTACTCGAACAAGCAGTTCCCCATTGCCCTTTCGATGTTCTCGGGCGTTCGCTTCCCGTTCCTGATCATGATCATCATCTCCTGGATCATGGGCGCTGGCTTCTGCATCGTTTGGCCTCCGGTTCAGGGCGCCATCTCCTCCGTTGCCGGCATCATTAAGGAGTCGGGCAACATCGGTCTGTTTATCTACGGCATGCTCAACAAGCTGCTCGTTCCCACCGGTCTGCACCACCTCATCTACACTCCGTTCCAGTTCTCCGATGTGGGTGGCACCCTGACGTTGGGCGATCAGGTTATCGCCGGCGCCTATCCCATCCGTGTCGCCGAGATGGCAATGACGGGCCAGCCCTTCTCCGATAGCACCTACTTCAACAGCTACACCTTCAACAACCTGTGGCCCTACATCGGTATCGGTCTCGCCTTTATCTTCACCGCTTACAAGGGGAACAAGGATAAGACCAAGGCCGTTATCATCCCGCTGATCATCACCGCCGTGCTCTCCTGTGTCACCGAGCCCATGGACTTCCTCTTTGTCTTTGCCGCTCCCGTGCTCTTTGTCGTTCACTCGGTTCTTTCCGGCATCTTCCTGGTCCTGCTCAAGGTCCTCTCCGTGCCCGCTTCGACTGCAGGCGGTATCATCAACATCGTGGTTTCCAACCTGGTCCTCGGTGTCGACAAGACCAACTGGCCGGTTATGCTGGTGCTTGGAGTCGTCAACGCCGCTCTGTACTTCTTCCTCTTCACCTTCCTTATTAAGAAGCTCAACCTCCACACGCCTGGCCGCGAGGAGGAGTCCGAGCTCGCCGAGTCCGTTGCCGAGGGCGAGGCCGCCGCGTCTGTCGCGGTGAAGCAGGGCGCTGTTGCCGCAGCTCCCGCAGAGGGCGTCGATGCAGGTATTGCCGACCTGGTCGCAGGTCTTGGCGGCAAGGACAACATCGAGGAGCTCGAGAACTGCTTTACGCGTCTTCGCGTGAACGTTAAGAACCCGGACCTCATCGATGAGAGCCTCATCAACCATGTGCCCAACAGCGGCATCAACCGCAACGGCAACAATATCCAGATCATCTTTGGCATGAAGGTCGCCGAGATGCGCGACAAGGTCGAAAACGCAATTGAGAAGGAGCAGTAAACAATGATCATTACTCTGTGTGGTGGCGGATCCACCTTTACCCCCGGCATCGTCAAGTCCATCGCCCTGCGCAAGGACGAGCTCGACGTTGACGAGATTCGTCTGTACGACATCAACGAGGAGCGTCAGCGCAAGATTGGCGTGCTCGTGGACTGGATTTTGCACGAGGATCTTGGCCTGGACATCAAGCTCACGGTGACCACCGACAAGGAGACTGCCTTTACGGATGCCAGCTTCGTGTTTGCCCAGATGCGCGTGGGCGGCTACGCCATGCGCGAGCAGGACGAGAAGATTCCGCTGCGTCACGGCTGCGTGGGCCAGGAGACTTGCGGTTGCGGCGGCCTTGCCTACGGCATGCGCACCATCTTCCCCATGGTCGAGCTGATCGATGACGTTGAGAAGTACGCCAAGAAGGACTACTGGATTCTCAACTACTCCAACCCTGCCGCCATCGTGTCCGAGGGCTGCCGCGTGCTGCGCCCCAACGCTCGCATCATCAACATCTGCGACATGCCGATCGCGATCATCGACGTGGTTTGCGCCGCGCTCGATATCGACAAGAAGGATGTCGAGTACGATTACTTTGGCCTTAACCACTTTGGCTGGTTCACCTCGATTCGCCACAAGGGCGAGGAGGTGCTCCCGCAGCTGCGCGAGTACATCAAGGAGCACGAGATTCTGCTGCCCGATTCCTACCTCAAGGGCATGGGCTCGCTCATGGCAAAGAAGCCCGAGGAGGCCACCGACGAGCATCCCGAGCAGAACCGCCACACCAAGGGCAGCTGGTACTACGTCTGGAAGGGCGAGTACGAGATCATGGAGTGCTTCCCGGAGTACCTGCCCAACACGTATCTGAACTACTACCTGCAGCAGAAGGAGTTCGTCGAGCATTCCAACCCCGAGCGCACCCGTGCTAACGAGGTCGAGGAGACGCGCGAGAAGAACCTCTTTGATGGTATCGATCACTACGAGAAGACGGGCGAGATCGACGAGAGCACGTTCTATGCGGGCAGCCACGGCGACTGGATTGCCGACCTGGCTATCGCTCTGAAGAACGATACCAAGCAGCGCTTCCTGGTCATTTGCGAGAACAAGGGCGCTATCCCCAACATGCCCTACGACGCTATGGTCGAGCTGCCTGCCTACATTGGCAAGAACGGCCCCGAGGTCATCAGCCGCGACAACATTCCGCTGTTCCAACAGGGCCTTATGATGCAGCAGCTGAACTCCGAGAAGCTTGTGGTCGAGGCCACGATCGAGGGCTCGTACGAGAAGGCACTCAAGGCCTTTACGCTCAACAAGACCGTGCCTTCGATGAAGGTCGCCAAGGAGGTTCTCGACGACATGATCGAGGCCAACAAGGACTTCTGGCCCGAGCTTAAGTAAAAGCAACAGGGTCGCTGACCGCATACCCGGAGCAATGCCCCGTCCACGTGATTGCGTGGGCGGGGCATTGTCATTTGGTAACGCGTTTTATCAAATATGGCATTTATCTGCGGTAATGTTCTTTTTCACCGCTGAGGGTGACATTTTATACCGCCTGCCGAACCGTGTGGAGACCTAACAACTTTTTAGGTCAGTGTGTTGCATGTAGCATTTTCGCCCGGCCTCGCCTCCGGGCTGCCGCATGAGAGGGGATCTTATGGCACGACTGCATGTAATGGAACGCAGCCACGCTCAGGCCGTCATGGACGACCTGCACGATGCGCTCGGACGCCGTCTGGCGGTGAGTTCGCTCGCCCCGTGCCCCGTCGAGTTTACGGCGGCGCTCGTCAACCTGTGCTCCACCCAGAGCTGCGGCAAGTGTACGCCCTGCCGCGTGGGCCTGAGCGCGCTGAGCGATCTGCTCGCCGATGTGCTCGAGGGCCGCGCCGACGAGTCCACGCTCAACTTGATTGAGCGCACCGCCCGCACCATCTACCTTTCGAGCGATTGCGCCATCGGCTACGAAGCTGGCGCCATGGCACTCACGGCCATTCGCGGCTTCCGCGACGATTTTGAGCATCACATTCGCGAGCACTCCTGCGGCTTTGACCGCGAGGCCCGCGTTCCGTGTGTCTCGGGCTGTCCAGCGCACGTCGACATTCCCGGTTACATTTCGCTCGTCGAGGCCGGCCGCTATGCCGATGCCGTCAAGGTCATCCGCAAGAATAACCCACTGCCACTCGTCTGCGGCCTGGTGTGCGAGCATCCCTGTGAGATGCACTGCCGCCGTGGCATGGTCGACGACCCCATGAACATCCTGGCTCTCAAGCGCTTCGCCGTTGAGCACAGCGACCTCAACGATTACAAGCCCAGCGTGGCCGACAACACCGGCAAGCGCGTCGCCGTGATCGGCGGCGGCCCGGCCGGCCTTTCCTGCGCCTACTACCTGGCCGTGATGGGCCACAAGGTGACCATCTTTGAGCAGCGCCACCACCTGGGCGGCATGCTGCGCTACGGCATCCCCAGCTACCGCCTGCCGCGCGAGAGCCTGCAGGCCGAGATCGACTGGATCTTGAGCGCCGGCGTCGACGTGGAGCTCGACCACTCCGTGAACGGTGAGGAGCTTGCCCGCCTGCGCGACGAGTTCGATGCCGTCTACCTGGCCATCGGTGCCCACAGTGACAAGAAACTCGGTCTTCCGGGCGAAGAGGCGCCCGGCGTGGAGTCGGCCGTCAAGATGCTGCGCGCCATCGGCGACGATGAGCTGCCCGACCTGAGCGGGCAGCGCGTGTGCGTCATCGGCGGCGGCAACGTGGCTATGGACGTGGCGCGCTCCGCCGTGCGCTGCGGTGCCGAAAAGGTGAGCATCGTCTACCGCCGTCGCATCTGCGATATGACGGCCCAGGACGCCGAGATCGCCGGTGCCCAGGCCGAGGGTTGCGAGGTTCTGGAGCTCACGGCCCCGCTCGCCATCGAGACGGGCGAGGACGGTCGCGTGAGCGGTCTGCGCGTGCAGCCGCAGATTATCGGCGAGCCCCGTCGTGGGCGTCCGGCCCCGCGTGCCGCCGCCACGCCCGAGCGCGTCATTCCCTGCGAGCGCGTGTTCGTCGCCATTGGCCAGGACATCGATTCCAAGCCGTTTGAAGACATGGGCATTGCCTGCAAGTGGGGTTGCATCGTCACCGATTCGGACGGCGCCGTGCCCAACTTCGATGGCCTCTTTAGCGGCGGCGACTGCCAGACCGGCCCCGCTACCGTCATCCGTGCCATCAACGCCGGCCGCGTTGCTTCGGCAAATATCGACCGCTACCTGGGCTTTGACCACAAGATCAAACTTGACGTTGAGCTGCCGACCGTCCAGTTTAAGGGCAAGCACGAGTGCGGCCGCTGCGAGCTGGGTGAGCGCGAGGCCGGCGAACGTATTCACGATTGGAATCTGGTCGAGCAGGGCCTCACCGAGGAGGAGGCACGCCAGGAAGCGAGCCGCTGCCTGCGTTGCGACCACTTTGGCTTTGGCGCGTTCCGCGGAGGGAGGAACCTGGAATGGTAGAGCTCAACAAAACCACTGTCGGCGACAACAGCGAAAACGGAGCGCACAACATGGTCAGGCTCATTATCGATAACTGCGAGGTTGTGGTTCCCGAGCACACCACGATTCTGGATGCGGCCAAGTCCGTCGGCATTCAGATTCCCACCCTGTGCTACCTGCGCGATCTGAACGAGATCGGCGGCTGCCGCGTGTGTGTGGTCGAGGTCGAGGGCTGCGACCAGCTGGTTGCCGCCTGCAATAATTACGTGCTCGACGGCATGGTGGTCCACACCAACAGCCCCAAGGCCCGCGAGGCCCGTCGCACCAACGTGCAGCTGCTGCTGTCCCAGCACGATTCGCAGTGCACGAGCTGCGCGCGCAGCGGCAACTGCAATCTACAGACCATCGCCAACGACCTGGGCATTTTCTATCTGCCGTATCAAAGGCATTTGGCGGGCGAGGGCTGGGATTTCGACTTTCCCATCATCCGTGAAAACGACAAGTGCATTAAATGCATGCGTTGCATCAAGGTGTGCGAGAGCGTGCAGGGTCTAGGGATTTGGGACCTGACCAACCGCGCCACGCACACCGCCGTGGGCACCCGCGGGCGCGCGCCGATCGGCAAGACCGATTGCGTCGCGTGCGGCCAGTGCATTACGCATTGCCCGACGGGCGCACTGCGCGAGCGCGACGATACCGAGACCGTGTTTGACGCGCTCGCTAATCCCGACAAGATCGTGCTGGTGCAGATCGCGCCTGCCGTGCGTAGCGCTTGGGGCGAGGAGCTCGGCATATCTCGCGAGGAGGCTACCGTCGAGCGCCTGGCTTGCGCGCTGCGCCGCGTGGGCTTTGAGTACGTGTTCGACACCGATTTCTCGGCCGACCTCACCATTATGGAGGAGGGCTCCGAGCTGCTCGAGCGCCTGGGCGCTGCCTCCAAGGGCGAGGGCGACAGCCGCGGCTGGCCCATGTTCACGAGTTGCTGCCCGGGCTGGGTGCGCTTTGTGAAGGCGCGCTATCCGGAGTTTGTCGACAGCCTGTCCACGTCAAAGTCGCCGCAGCAGATGTTCGGCGCCATCGCCAAGACCTACTACGCCAAGGCGCTGGGCGTGGAGCCCGAGCGCCTGTTTGTGGTGTCCGTTATGCCGTGCACGGCCAAGAAGGCCGAGTGCGCGCTGCCGAGCATGGTGGGCGAGGGCGGTGCGCCCGACGTGGACGTTGCGCTGACGGTGCGCGAGATGGTGCGCATGATCCGCGCGAGCCACGTGAGCGTCGACGCGCTTACCGAGGAGCCGCTCGATACGCCGCTGGGCTTTGGCACGGGCGCGGGTGTGATCTTTGGCGCCACGGGCGGCGTGATGGAGGCCGCCGTGCGCTCGGCATATTACCTGGTGACGGGCAAGAACCCCGACGCCGACTTCTTTACCGACGTGCGCGGTCTGGACGGCTGGAAGGAAGCCGTGGCCGATATCGAGGGCACCAAGGTGCGCGTCGCCGTGGCACACGGGCTGGGCAACGCCGCCCGTCTGCTCGACGCGATTCGCGACGGTCGCGTGAGCTATGACTTCGTTGAGGTCATGGCGTGCCCGGGCGGCTGCGTCGGTGGCGGTGGTCAGCCCATCCATGACGGCTGCGAGCTGGCGGCTGAGCGTGGCCAGGTGCTCTGGGGCCTGGATGCGAAGGCGGACATTCGCTTCTCGCACGAGAATCCCGATGTCCGGGCATGCTACCGCGAGTTTTTGGGCGCGCCTCTTTCGCCGCTGGCCGAGGAGTTGCTGCATACCGACCATCACGCCTGGTCGATGCCTAACGAGGGGACGTGCTAGCGATGCGCGCGTTTGATTTTGAGATGACGCGCCGGGGGTTTGCCTCGGCGCTCGCCGCGGGCGCTCTGTCGTTTGCGCTCGTGGGCTGTGGCGGCGGGTCTGTCGTGGCCGGGTCTGCTGCGGGCTCGGCTGCCGGGTCTGCCGCCGACGGTGCCGCTGTCGAGCCGGTTGAGGTGCACGTCGCCTCGCTCAAGGGTCCGACGTCGATCGGTCTAGTGCAGTTTATGGACCAGGCGGCCGACGGTGCCACGGACAACGAGTTCGACTTTGCGATCAGCGCCGCAGCCGACGAGATCGTGCCCAAGGTGATTCAGGGCGATGTCGACATTGCCCTGGTGCCCGCCAACGTGGCGAGCGTGCTCTACAACAAGACCGAAGGTGCGGTGCAGGTCATCGACATCAACACGCTGGGCGTGCTGAGCGTGGTGACGGGCGACGCGGACGTGATCTCGTTTGGCGATCTGGCGGGTCGTACCGTCTACATGACGGGCAAGGGCACCACGCCGGAGTACGTCATGAACTACCTGCTGGAACGCGCGGGCCTGACCGGCCAGGTGGCGCTTGAGTTTAAGAGCGAGCCCACCGAGGTGCTGTCGGCGCTGCTTGCCGATCCGTCTGCCGTGGGCGTGCTGCCCGAGCCGTTCAAGACCGCTGCCATCGCAAAGAGCGAAGGCAAACTGTCGGCGCCGGTGAGCCTGACTGATGTGTGGGACGAGCTGGCGGGTGACACGGGTTCGCGCCTGCTGACGGGCGTGACCGTGGTGCGCCGTGCCTTTGCCGAGGAGCATCCCGAGGCCGTGGCGGAGTTCTTGAGCTGCCATGCGGCGAGCGTTAAGGCTGTCAATGCGGCGCCGGCAGACTGGGCGCAGGCCGTGGTCGATGCCGGCATCGTGGACAACGCCAAGATCGCCGAGAAGGCGATTCCCGGGTGCATGCTCGTGTGCCAGACGGGGAAAGATATGAAGGCGGCGCTCAGTGGATACCTGCAGGTGCTGGCCGATGCGGATGCGAGCGCCGTGGGCGGTAAGCTCCCGGCTGACGATTTCTACTACATGGAGTAGCCCGTGCGTGCGTTTGCTCGACAAATGACAGAGCGTATGAAGGCGGTGGCGGCAGCAGGTGCCGTCGCCGCCTTTTGGCTTGCCGTGTGGATGCTGGTGGCGGCGCTGGTGGCGCAGCCGCTGATTTTGCCGGGGCCGGGTGCTGTTGCCTTGGCGCTGCTGCGCCTGGTGTGCGATGGCGGTACCTGGGCGATTTTGGTGGGCTCGGGCGCGCGGATACTGGGCGGGCTGGCGCTTGCCGCGGTGTGTGGTGGCGTGCTTGCCGGGATTTCGTCACGCTCGCGGGCGTTTGCACGCCTGGTGGCGCCGGCGCTGTCGTTTGTAAAGGCGACGCCGGTCGCCTGCGTGGTGGTCCTGTTGCTTATCTGGCTGGGGTCGGCGCGCGTGAGCATCGCGGCAGTCTTTTTGATGGCGCTGCCGGGCGTGTATTTTTCGCTGGCCGAGGGCTTGGCACAAGTGGATAAGCCGCTGGAGCAGATGTTCCGCCTGCATGGCGTGCGGGGCTGGCGACTGTTTTGCGCCCATACCTGGCGCGAAGTCCTGCCGTTTGTGCTTTCGTGCGCCCGTGCCGTGATTGGCATGAGCTGGAAGGCCGGCGTGGCAGCCGAGCTGATCGGCATGGCGGTGGGCACCGTGGGTGAGCGCATCTATCAGGCAAAGCTTTTGATTGAGACGGCTGATCTGCTGGCGTGGACCGTGTTGGTCGTTGTCGCCTCGTGGGCGTGCGAGCGCGTGCTGGTGTGGCTACTGCGGGCTTCGGGTTCCGTGGCATGGCGTGTTGCCGTGCGGACGCATGGGTGTGGTCCTCGCGGACGTGCGGGCGGCCCTGCTGGCGATGGCGCTGCAGCGGAGCTTGCGCTTGCCGTGGGCGACCGGGCGCCCTGGGCGCCGGCGCTCGGCGGTTTGGCGCTCAACGTGCCCGCGGGTGGGCGTGTTTGCGTGATGGGCGCTTCGGGCGTGGGTAAGTCGACGCTGCTCGCCCTGGCGGCGGGGGAGTACGTGCCGTGCTCGATGGTGTTTCAGGATGCACGCTTGGTCGAGTCCGCCGCGGCGCTGGATAACGTGCTAGTGTGCGCCGATGCACGCGTGGACGCCTCGAGTGCTGCGGCTCTGTTGCGCCTGCTGGTGCCGGGGGTCGATGTACATGCTCGCGTGGCCGAGCTTTCGGGCGGGCAGCGCCGTCGCGTCGAGATCGCTCGAGCCCTGCTGTGCCCGGGCGGCGCGGTGATTCTTGACGAGCCCTTTACCGGTTTAGATACCGCTGCGCGCGACGCATGCGCCGAGGTCGTGCTCGACTTGCTCGACGGCCGTATGCTACTGCTTGCATCGCACGATGTCGCCGACGCTCAGGCCCTCGATATCTCGGACATCATCACGCTCTAAATACCTACTCAGCAACAAAATGATTCGTTTTCCTCCGCCCCCATGGGGTCGGGTGTGCTATTCTATCTGCGGGGTAATACTTAGGAATACCAAGTAATACCAACGCAGCAGAAACAAACTCCGGATGCGGGCCAATCGGGTTGCCTTCACAGCCCGTCGCCCAGCCGCGTGGCCCGCATCTATCCGCACTACCGTCGTTTCAAAAAGGAAGCGCCATGGCAGAACACATGACCCCGGTTGTCGCGAAGGTCTTGCCCGAGGAGAAGGCAGCCTTCGCGGCGGCAACCCAGCTCGTGGGCACCACGCCGTCCAACGCCATCCGCATGTTTATCGCCGCGTTCAATCGCTGCGGCACCTTCCCGTTCGACATCTCGCCGAGCGGGGCTTTTGGCACTGCGCCCGATTCTCATCAACAATGACTGTCCCTAAGTGCCGGGTTTTGAGGAGGTTGGCATGCTCAATGCGCTGGTTTGGGCGCTTGCCTGTTTTGGTGTCGTCGCCGCCGATATTGCCCTGAGCATTGTTTTGTTCTCCGCGCTGGACATCGTGTCGGCACTGACGGGTTTCCCGATCGACAACCTCGATATCCAATGGTTCCAGGCTGCCGCTCAGACGGCGTCGTTTTTGATGGCGCTGCTGTGGTGGCGCTATCTATGGCCCCGCTCCTTCATGGCGCGCCGGCAAGGTGAACGCCCGCTCGGCGGGGGAGCAAATGCTGCATGGAAGCGCATCGCATGCGTTGTCGTGATCGGCCTATCCATGCAGGTGGTCATTAGCTACCTATGCGACGGCGTGCTGTCGCTGCTGCCCGAGGTTGCGGCGGACTATAGCGAGCTCGTCGAGGAAACAGGCTTGGGCGATACCAACCTTCTTGCCGTCCTGACCACGGTGCTCGGCGCTCCGTTTTGTGAAGAGCTCCTGGTACGCGGCATCATCTTTGAGTTTTCACTCCGGGCGTTTAACCCCCAATGTCGCCCACTTTGGAAGCGGCGGCGTCGTGCGAGCGCGCAGGACGGCGCCATGGTACCCTGGGCGGCCCCGAGCGCGCGGGGTATCGCCGCGGCAATCGTGCTGCAGGCGGCCATCTTTGGCTTTATGCACATGAACTGGGTGCAGGGCTGCTATGCGGGTGCCGCGGGCATCATTTTTGGTTGGGTGCTCGTGACCACCGGAAAGCTTCGCTATACGATTATGCTGCACTTTGCCTTTAACGCCGGGTCGTACCTGATGGGTCTGTTGTGGTTTGTGAACACACCGCTCGACGTGGTAATCACGGTCGCTATCGCCGGCGTCATCCTCGTTGAGGCTATGCGCTCGCTGCGCCACGCGTGTGGGATGGGCGCAGCGAGCGCGCCGCTGCCCTAGTTGCGGCGACCGCCTCCGTTGGCACCCTGACGCCCCTGAGCTGCACGGTTGCGCCCGGCAGTGTTCTGTGCACGCGACATGCCGCCGTGCCCCTTGCTGCCCTTGGGCCCCTTGCCAGCGCCGCCAGTGCCACCGTGGGCCTTGCCGCCCTTCTTGCCGGTGCCATGCCCACCGCCAGCAGGCGTCTCGCCCGGGCGCGGCGGCACGGGGCGGATTAGACAGTGTTTGGTGTAGCCGATCAGGTCACGACGTCCGGCTTTTTCCAGCGCCTCGCGCACGAGCTTATAGTTCTCGGGCTTGCGATACTGGATGAGCGCACGCTGCATGGCCTTTTCGTGCGGGTCGCGCGCCACATAGATCGGCTCCATGGTGCGCGGATCCACGCCGGTGTAGTACATGCAGGTCGACATGGTGGACGGGGTGGGGTAGAAGTCTTGCACCTGCTCGGGCATGTAGCCCATGTCGCGCACGGCCTCGGCAAGGTCCACGGCCTCCTTCATCGTCGAGCCGGGATGGCTCGAGATCAGATACGGCACCACGTACTGCTTGAGTCCGTATTCACGGTTCAGGCGTTCAAATTTACGGCAGAACGCGTCGTAGACGGCGCGGCTCGGCTTGCCCATCACGGACAGCACCGCGTCGCTCACGTGCTCGGGCGCTACGCGTAGCTGGCCCGAGACATGGTGTTCCAGCAGCTCGCGTAAAAACTCGTCCGAGGCATCGGCCATGGTGTAGTCAAAGCGAATGCCGCTGCGCACGAAGACCTTTTTGACGCCCGGCAGCTGGCGCAGGTCGCGCAACAGCTGCGTGTAGCCGCTCTCGTCGACCACCATGTTCTTGCACACGCTCGGCCATAGGCAGCGCTTGTTCTTGCACACGCCGTGCTTGAGCTGCTTGTCGCAGGCGGGACGGCTAAAGTTGGCCGTTGGTCCACCCACATCGTTGATGTAGCCCTTAAACTCGGGATCGCGCGTGAGCAGCTCGGCCTCGCGCATGATCGAGTCGTGGCTGCGCATCTGCAGCACGCGTCCCTGGTGGAAGGTGAGGGCGCAAAACGAGCACTCGCCAAAACAGCCGCGGTTGGAGCTAATGGAAAACTTGATCTCGGCAAAGGCCGGCACGCCGCCCGCTGCGTCGTAGTCGGGATGCCAATCGCGTGCGTAGGGGAGCTCGGCCACCTCGTCCATCTCGTCGGTCGTCAACGTCGCCGACGGCGGGTTCTGCACCACGAACACGCCGTTGGGGTAGGGCTCTACCAGGCGATGCCCGGTGATGGGGTCCATGTTCTGCTGTTGCACGTTAAAGCTGCGCGCGTAGTTGAGCTTGTCGGCGGTAAGGTCGTCCCAGCTGGGCAGCAGGTCGTAGTCGTAGACCTCGTCGAGCGACCCCGTGCGGTAAACGGTGCCGTTGATATAGGTGATCTGGTCGACGGGCAGTCCCGCGTCGAGCGCGTCGGCGATCTCGACAATCGCGTGCTCGCCCATGCCGTAGATGAGGATGTCGGCGCCCGAGTCGAGCAGTACCGAGCGCTTGAGCTTGTCCTGCCAGTAGTCGTAGTGGGCCAGGCGACGCAGGCTTGCCTCGATGCCGCCGATGATGATGGGGGCGTCCTTGAACGTCTGGCGGATGAGGTTGCCGTAGACCGTGACGGCTCGGTTGGGACGGCGCCCCTCCTCGCCACCGGGGGTATAGGCGTCGGTATGGCGGCGGTGCTTGGTCACCGAATAGTGGTTGACCATGGAGTCCATGTTGCCGGCGCTGACCAAAAAGCCCAGGCGCGGCTCGCCGAGCACGGTGATGCTGGCGGGGTCGGTCCAGTCGGGCTGGCAGATGATACCCACCTTGTAGCCATGCGCATCGAGCACGCGGCTGATGATGGCCATGCCAAAGCTCGGATGGTCCACGTAGGCATCGCCGCAGATGTAGACAAAGTCGCACTGGTCCCAGCCACGCGTACCCATGTCGGCGCGGCTGACGGGGAGGAACTTGTCGCGGCCCGGTCGCCAGGGGCGGGCGGGCGTCGCTTGGGAATGCTTGGTGCGGGCGACCGTGGCCTGCGCCTTGCCGCCGCGCTTTTGCTGCTGGCCCTGTTTGCCCTGCTGTCCGCGTTGGCTGTTCTGAGCGTGCTGAGGCTTTTTTGCCACGATCCCTCCCGGTGTCTGTATGCTGCACGTAATTGTAACCAGTCTTTTTGGGACGGGGCTAAAAAGACTGGTGGAGTACACGAGCTGGCGGATCGGCGCGTCGATGCAGGTGTCGTTTGTTTCCAGACTGTGTATCTGCGCATTGGGAGACCCGTCTCGTGGGCGCGCCATGTTGTCAATGGGTTACAGTATGAACGGTGGCTATATGTCCGCCAACGCACGAGAGAGTCGTCAACAAGGAGGATGCACGACGATGCAGCGTGCCAAACAGATATCGGAGTCCATCGAACTGGGCATTATCCTGGCGCTCGCCGGTGGCTTTATGGACGTTTATTCGTACATTGGGCGCGACCATGTTTTCGCCAACGCGCAGACGGGCAACATCCTGCTCGTGGGCGTGAGCATCTCGGAGGGCAACTGGGCTCTGGCGGGACGCTATTTCTTTCCCGTGGTGTCGTTTGCCGTGGGCATTATGCTTGCCGACCTGGTTCACGAGCGGTTTGGCAGTGTGATTCACTGGCGCCAGGTGACGGTGTTCTTTGAAGCCGTTATCTTGCTGGGCGTGAGCTTTATTCCCGGTGGCGATTTCAACCTGCTCGCCAACTGCCTCACTTCGTTTGCCTGCGGTATGCAGGTCGAGAGCTTCCGCAAGATCCACGGTCACGGCATCGCCACGACCATGTGCATCGGCAACTTGCGCAACGCGCTGCAAAACGTGGACGATTACATCATCACCCACAGGCGCGGCTTTTTGGAAAACGGCCTGCTGTACTTTGGCGTGATCTTTACCTTTGTGTTTGGCGCCGTGTTGGGCAACTGGTGCATTGAACGCATGGGCCTGTACGCCATTGCGGTGGCGAGCGTGCTGCTGTTTGTTGCGTTTGCCATCATGTTCATCGACCGCGAGCGCGACTTGCGTTTTCGCTGGAAGGTTGCAGCCGAGGCTTGGAAAGAGGGCTGTCGAAAGTAACCGAATGCGGCAAAGGGGCTGTCCCTTCGCCGCATTATTTTTCATCTTCTGTTGAAACGCTTTAACAATTTTGACGTTCTCACGTGTTTTTTGTTTCAAAAGCGTTAGGATGGGACTCATAGCGTGGGGCGTAATGGGTGCCCCGCACACGATGGGAGGCTATCAATGGCTAATCGTTTCGTTCTCAATACCATCTCTTATCATGGTTCCGGCGCCATCAAGGAGATCCCCGGCGAGCTCCAGCGTCGCGGCTACAAGAAGATCTTCGTCTGCTCCGACCCCGACCTGGTCAAGTTTGGCGTTACCGCTAAGGTGACCGACGAGCTCGACGCCGCTGGCATCGCTTGGAGCCTCTACTCCGAGATTAAGCCCAACCCCACCATCCAGAACGTCAAGGACGGCGTCGAGGCCTTCAAGGCCGCCGAGGCTGACGCTATCGTGACCATCGGTGGCGGCTCCTCCATGGACACCGCCAAGGCTATCGGTATCATCATCAACAACCCCGAGTTCGCCGATGTCCGCAGCCTCGAGGGCGTTGCTCCCACTAAGAACCACGCCGTGTTCACCATCGCTGTGCCGACGACCGCCGGTACTGCTGCCGAGGTGACCATCAACTACGTCATCACCGACCCCGAGAAGGTCCGCAAGTTCGTGTGCGTCGACACCAACGACGCCCCCGAGGTCGCTGTCGTCGACCCCGACATGATGGCTTCCATGCCCGCCGGACTGACCGCCTCCACCGGCATGGACGCTCTAACCCACGCCATCGAGGGCTACACTACCAAGGGCGCTTGGGAGCTCTCCGACATGTTCCACTTTGAGGCTATTAAGCTGATCAGCGAGAACCTGCGCGACTCCGTCGCCGAGGCCAAGTCCGGCCAGCCCGGCTCCGGCCGCGAGGGCATGGCTCTTGGCCAGTATGTCGCCGGCATGGGCTTCTCCAACGTTGGCCTGGGCATCGACCATGCCATGGCTCACACCCTGTCCGCTCACTACGACACCCCGCACGGCGTCGCTTGCGCCATGCTGCTGCCGATCGCCATGGAGTTCAACAAGCCGGTTTGCGCCGAGCGTCTGGCCAAGGTTGCCGT
Organism: Collinsella aerofaciens; assembly: GCA_021639365.1. GTDB lineage: Bacteria > Actinomycetota > Coriobacteriia > Coriobacteriales > Coriobacteriaceae > Collinsella > Collinsella aerofaciens_AH. The sequence goes on along the minus strand of JAJXHK010000004.1, from coordinate 72,445 downwards.
CGCCATGGGCGTTGACACCACGGGCATGAGCACCGACGAGGCCGCCGACGCCGCCATCGCCGCCGTCAAGCAGCTCTCTGCCGACGTGAACATCCCGCACGTCTGCGAGGCCATGAAGGCCGACGAGATCGAGGTCTTGGCCAAGGACGCCATGGCCGACGCCTGCTTCCCGGGCAACCCGCGCGAGGCGACGCTCGACGACGTCATCGAGCTCTTCAAGAAGATCTGCCCGGCTGCCTAACTTGGTTCGGCGGGCCCCTGCCCGTTAGCCCCACAATCGTCCTCGGACATGTCGGAAGCCCCCGCTGCGCACTTCGTGCGGCGGGGGCTTCCTCCGTCCTGCGGAAAGATTGTGGGACTAACGGCAGGGGGCCGCCGGCTCGTTATCGTGGCGGGCGCAGTCCTGGCGAGCTCGATGGGTCATCTCGCTAGGTAAAAAGATGGCTCGCGGTGGTATTGTTGCTGTGGGTTTAATTCGATATGAAAGGGTGACTTTGGTGTCCAAGATGGATTCTACGCTCTCCTATATTACTGACCAGTTGAAGGCGCTTACCTCGATTGCTTCACCTACGGGCTATACCCGTGCGGCTACTGACTATCTAATGGAAACGTTGCGCGATATGGGCTTTGGCCCCGAGCGCTCCAATAAGGGCAACGTGTTGGTTGAGCTTGGTGGCGAGGGTGAGCCGCTCGTACTGGCGAGCCATGTCGATACCCTGGGCGCCATGGTGCGCTCCATTAAGGACAATGGTCGCTTGCGCCCCACGACGCTCGGTGGGCACCAGTGGTCCACGGCTGATGGCGAGAACTGCACCGTTTACACGCGCGATGGCAATGTCTACACGGGCGTGGTCCTCAATACCGAGCCTTCGGCGCATGTGGCCGATGAGCCGGTCAAGACCATCGAGAAGAACATGGAAATCCTGCTCGACGAGAACGTTGACAGCAAGGACGATGTGCTCGAGCTGGGTATTCAGACCGGCGACATCATCGCTATGGATCCGCGTACCACGGTGACGGAGAGCGGCTACATCAAGAGCCGCTTCCTGGATGACAAGCTGTCGGCGTCGATTCTGCTGGGCCTGGCCCGCGCCGTTGCTGGCGGCGAGGTGACGCTTTCGCGCAAGGTGTCGCTGCTCTTTACCGTGTACGAGGAGGTTGGCCACGGCGGTGCCTTTGTGCCGGCCGACACGCGCGAGATGATCAGCGTTGACATGGGCTGCGTGGGCGACGACTTGAGCTGCACCGAGCGCATGGTGTCGATTTGCGCCAAGGATTCGGGCGGCCCCTACAACTACGATCTGGTGACCACACTGTCCAATATTGCGCGCGAGCTGGAGCTCGATTACGCCATCGACGTGTACCCGCATTACGGTTCCGACGTCGAGGCCACGCTTTCGGCCGGCTACGACATTCGCCATGGTCTGATCGGCCCCGGCGTGTACGCGAGCCACAACTACGAGCGCAGCCACATGGACGGTGTGCGCAATACCTACGAGCTGGTTCGCGCCTACGTCCAGCGCTAACGATGCAGCGGCCTCGGCTGACACAATAGCGCCGACCGAGGCCGTCCTCTCAAAGTTGCGGTGAAATAGGGACTGTTTGGCGGTTTTAAACGCTTAAACAGTCCCTATTTCACCGCAACTTATAAAGGGGATGGGGCTATTTGATGGCTGCCGTAACGGTGCCGCCGCCCAGGACGACGTCGTCGCGATAGACGACGACGGCTTGGCCGGGGGCGATGGCTCGTTGCGGCTCGTCAAAGGTCAGCAACATTTGCCCGTCTTCGCCGCGCGTAAGGGTCGCTGCCTGGTCTTTCTGACGGTAGCGGTACTTGGCGCCCACGCGAATGCCGCCGGCATCGAGCTCTGCCTCCATGCGGTCGGCCGGGGCGCTCCAAATCCAGTCGTTGGCCGTGAGCGCCGTGGCCGTCAGGTCCTCTGCCTCGCCCAGATGCACGGTGTTGTTGACGGCGTCGACACCCGTTACGTACACGGGATGCGCCATCGCGACGCCCAAGCCCTTACGCTGGCCGATGGTGTAGCGCAGCGCGCCGTTGTGGCGCCCAACCACGCTGCCGTCGCGCCATACGATGTTGCCCGGTGCAGCGGCATGTCCGCAGCGGCGCTCGATATAGCCCGCGTAGTCGCCGTCTGGAATAAAGCAGATGTCCTCGCTTTCGGCCTTCTTGGCGTTAACAAAGCCCTGCTCGGTGGCTATGCGGCGCACGTCGCGCTCTTTGTCTAGGCCTGCCAGCGGAAAGATCGTGTGCGCCAGGCGCTCCTGCGTGAGCGAATACAAAAAGTAACTCTGGTCCTTTTTGGGGTCCTCGCCGCGATGCAGCTGCCAGGTGCCATCGGGCGCCTGGCTCGTTTTGGCATAGTGGCCTGTGGCGATGTAGTCGCAGCCCATATCCAGCGCCGCATCCAGCAACGCGCCAAACTTAATATGGCGGTTGCAGATGATGCACGGATTGGGCGTCAGCCCCTCCTGGTAGGCGTTCATAAAACGCTCGACAACGTTGCGGTCGAAGGTTTGCTGCAAGTCGAGCACGTGATGGGGTATCCCCAGGCGCTCGGCGACGGCCTTTGCATCGGCGATGTCGCGGTCGACCTTACTCATGCCCGTGGCGGGATCGGGCGCGGGGCAGGTGAGGCGCATGGTGGCACCGACACATTCGTAACCCTGACTTTTGAGCAGATATGCGGTCACGCTGGAATCGACGCCGCCGCTCATGGCGACGAGCACGCGCTTGTTGTGCATGGGGAGGTTCTCCTTGGTGGCATGTGGCCAAAAAAGAAAAGCGGCGCGGGAGGCTGGTTCCGCGCCGCAGACATTGTAGCAAGTTCGGGCGTCCTGTGGGACACCCTGTTGGGATGAGCTCAGGCTGCCAGAAGAGAGGGGAGACCGGCGTGCCTTGGACTCGTTCTAAGAACGAGAGCTCTAGTCCTGGAAGAGTGCCGTGGACAGGTAGCGCTCGCCGGTGTCGGCGAGCAGCGCCACGATGGTCTTGCCCTCGTTCTCGGGGCGCTTGGCCAGCTGCAGTGCGGCCCACACGGCGGCGCCGGACGAAATGCCCACGAGCACGCCCTCCTTGTGGCCCACGGCGCGGCCGGTGGCAAAGGCGTCGTCGTTCTCGACGGGGATGATCTCGTCGTAGACCTGGGTGTCGAGGACGTCGGGCACAAAGCCGGCACCGATACCCTGGATCTTGTGCGGGCCGGCCTGGCCCTTGGAGAGCACCGGGGAGGTGGCGGGCTCGACGGCGACGACCTGAATCTCGGGGTTTTGCTCCTTGAGGAACTCGCCCACGCCGGTCACGGTGCCGCCGGTGCCGACGCCGGCGACGAAGATGTCGACCTTGCCGTCGGTGTCGTCCCAGATCTCGGGGCCGGTCGTGGCCTTGTGAATGGCCGGGTTCGCGGGGTTCACAAACTGGCCGGCGATGATGCTGTTGGGAGTCTCCTTCTGCAGCTCCTCCGCCTTGGCGATAGCGCCCTTCATGCCCTTGGAGCCGTCGGTGAGCACGAGCTGCGCACCGTATGCCTGCATCAGCTTGCGGCGCTCGACGGACATGGTCTCGGGCATGGTGATGATCACCTTATAGCCGCGGGCCGCCGCCACCGAGGCGATGCCGACGCCGGTGTTGCCGCTCGTGGGCTCGATGATGGTGTAGTCGCCGCCACGCACGAGCTTGCCGGCCTTCTCGGCCTCGTCAATCATGTTCTTGGCGACGCGGTCTTTAACGGACCCGGCGGGGTTGAAGTATTCCAGTTTGACGAGCACGCGGGCCTTGAGGTCCTCGTCGGCCTCAAAGTGGGTGAGCTCCAGGAGCGGGGTGTGGCCGATAAGCTGATCGATGGACGTGTAAACATTGCTCATGGTGAACCTCCAAAGTGTTCAAATGACTGGATACCGTGTGGTTTTACGGTGTGTGTAGCAGCGAAACCCACAAACCTTATAGGTTGTTCGTTTTGCTGTTGGGAAGCATACTAGACACTAAAGCCTAGTAATGCAATAGGAAATAGGAGTTTATTGCAAGTTGATTAACCATCTTGACCGGAACGGGTATTTTCAAAGCCAATATTTCGGCTAGAATTTCAACGAACTAAAAGACCGAAAGGCAGCACTATATATGTTGGTTTCTACTAAGGGCAGATATGCCCTGCGCGTTATGGTCGATCTGGCCGAGCACCAAGCGGCCGGTCGCATCCCGCTTAAAGAGATTGCGGCACGTCAGGGTATTTCGGAGAAGTACCTCGAGAATATTCTGGCTACGCTCGTGCGCGCCAACATGCTTTCGGGCATGCGTGGCAAGGGCGGTGGCTACGTGCTCACGCGCCCGCCCGAGCAGTACACGGTGGGCGAGATCTTGCGCCTGACCGAGGGCAGTCTGGCGCCGGTCGCCTGCCTGGATGGCGACTGCAAGGGCTGCTCGCGTTCGGATGAGTGCCCCACGCTCGACGTGTGGAAGAACCTGGACAAGCTCATCAACGACTACCTCGACGGTGTGACGCTCGATCAACTTGTCGCTCCCAACCATGGCTACGACTACGTCATCTAACCCATACCTGCCATGTGGGGACGGGGCGGAAATGGGAGATTCTCTCGTCCTTTGAGACCTGACAAATAAGAAGGCCGCCCATTTTTGCGATGGGCGGCCTTCGTTTTGGGCTGTTGAGACGGGCGCGGCCGGAATGGCCGTTTTAGTCCTCGGCAATACTATCGAGGATGCTGCGCATGATGGACACCAGAATGCTGCCCATAAAGGCCGATCCAAAGCTGGCGATGGAGATGCCGACGCCCAGCAGGTTGATCGACAGGTAGCTCGCGAGTTCGAGCATAAAGCTGTTGAGCACGAGCTGGAAAATGCCCAGCGTAATGATCGTGAGCGGCAGCGAGATGACCGTCAGGAACGGCTTGACGAACGAATCGACGATGTTCAGGAACAGTCCCACGAAGGCGAAACAGACCCAGGCCTCGGCAAAACCGAAGGGCTGGATGCCGGGAACGAGGAACGTGGCAATCGCGATGGCGATCGAGGTAAAGAGCCAGTTAAGCATAAAGCGCATGGTGTGAATCCTTTCTTGCGCAGGATGTATTGGCGTCGCGTGAAGCGGCTTGCTGCGGCAGTATGGACGGTCGCGCGGGTTTGCCGCCTTGTTCGGCCGCCCATTGTCTCAGATATTCGTGGAGCTTACGTGCGCATTCGGTTTCAGAACGGCGTTCGTCCTAAAAAACGTGCCACTGGCAGAGAGTCTTGTCGCTTTAGTTTGGTGGTGTGCTACACTGCTACGGGCAAATGGCCCATGCATAGTTTTATTGCATATTACGGGTGAACGATGCCCGATGTCAGTATCAACTTCGATGCCTTTTGGCGGGTTTGGCGGTGATCGATGAATATCGAGAACATGTTTGACAAGCCTGATGTCAAGCAGCTAGTCCACGCATTTAGTCTTTTGGATGACGAGAAGGATATCCAGGCGTTTTTAACCGATATCTGCACACCGCGCGAGATTTGCGATCTTTCGCAGCGCTTGCAGGTCGCGCGTTATCTGGATGAGGGCGAGCCCTATGTTGAGGTTCAGGCCCGCACGGGCGCTTCGTCCACCACGGTGAGTCGTGTTTCCAAGGCGCTCAACGGCGAGTACGGTGGCTATCGCAAGATCCTCATCAAGTTGGAGGATGGCGAGTAGGCCAACGGCAACAAACGAATCAGCTGGAGCCGCCCCTTCGGGGGCGGTTTTTGTGTGTCGATAATTGATCCTTTGGGGACGGAGGAAAACGGATCATCGAGGGGATCTGGTGCATTGGGGCCAGGTTGTCCGTGCGGGCGGGTAGGATAGATGCGATGAATATTGCGAACAGTTTGAGTGGAGGACCATGCCTGTTCGAATCTATACCACCAATGCCGGCACGGATTTGAGCGATGCCGAGACGGCGCTGCTGGCCGATCTGGTTGCCCGCCACGGGCGCGCTGTTCTGTTGGCGCCAACATTTGCCGAGCTCGACCTGTGCCGTCATGATGCGGCAGAAGCTGGAGTTTCGCTGGGTATCGACTACAAGACGCCTACATCGTGGCTCCGCTCGCTGTGGGAGCTTATGGGCGATGGCCGCAGCTTTGTGGATAACCTTCAGCGCCAGATGCTGTTCTCGGACATGATCGACCGCCGCGACGACGCTGCTCTGCAGCCGCTCTCGCGCAGCCAAGGCACGGTACGCATGCTTGCGCGTATGGCCCGCGACGTGTTGCCGGGCGTGGCGGGGACGGGCGACGAGCGCTGCCGCGATGCCGCCGCTCAGCCCGAGCCCAAAAGTGACGCCGAGGCCCGCGTGTTTGAGCTTTTGCGCGCCTATGCGGGCGGTTTGGACCGTCGAGACATGGTCGAGCCCTGCGAAGCCGCCGATATGATGGCAGAAGCCCTGGCGAACAACCTGCCGGGGTGCGCTCGCACCGTCTGCGTGCGTGGTGTCACGTCGTTTACGCATAGCCTGCTCGAGCTGTTGTCGGCCGTGGCGAACAGCGGGGGAGAGGTTGTCGTGCTGCTGGCTTGCGAGCAGGCGGCGATGCGCGAGGACCTGGCCGCCGCCTTTGATGCCCGCGGCGTGCTGTTTGAGGCCGCCCCGTTGGGGGAGGACGCCGCTGCGCCCGAGACCGCTTCTGCGCCTGCTGCTCAGCCCATTTTTATAGAGGTGGCCGGCCTCCATGCCCGCGCCCGCGCTTATGTGGATGCTCTCGAGAACCTGGTCGCGGCATGTGAGGAGTCCGTGTCGCGCGACGGCGCCGCGACGAACGCCGACCCCGCGCGCGTGCTCGTGGTTTCCGCCCGGGCGCCCCAGCTGTTTGGCGAACTCGCTGCTCGTTTGGCGGCGCGTCACATTGCGGCCGAGACAACCGAGTTCACGGCGTTTTCCCAATCCATCGCGGGCAGGCAGTTCACGGCGCTCGCCAATCTGATCGAGCGCATGAAGGCCGCCGACGAGGGCACCGCCTCCAAGACCGAGTGGTGGCCCGCCCCGGAGCTTACCGACTGGATTTATAGCCCGCTTTCGGGTGCCGACGCCGCGAGCGCCCGCGGCTTCGACAAGAACGTGCGCCTGTCGCGCAGCAAGACCACGGCGGGCGTCAAGAGCCTGCTGCAGAGCGTGCAGGGCCAGGTGAGGGGCGCCCGCAAGGCCGCCAGCGAAGAAAACTGGTTTAAGAACGTGCCATGCGTGGTCTCGGACGTGTTTCAGGCGCTGTGGCGCGACAAACCCGTGACGGCGCTCAAGGCCATGCTCGCCGTTGCAGAGGCGCTACCCGATCGCGCTCTAGGCGGTCTTGACGGCCAGGCCCGTCGCCAGGCAGAGACGGCTCTGCTGCGCCATGCCATCGACATCCTTATGAACGATGCTCGCGCGCTCGACGTGTCGCAGGCCGCGACCGTACCGGTTCTCGACGGCGTTCGAACCAAGGTGGACAAGCGCGGTACCGCTTACGATTACGCGACCTACGAGGTCGATCGCACGCCACGGGCACAAATGCGCTTTGTGTCGCTTGCCGATGCGTCGGTCCTGCGTCCCGGCGACTACGATGCCGTGCTGTTTGCCGATGTCGACCTGGACAGCTACCCGCTTTCGCACGAAGAGGGCCCGCTTGCCACGTTGACGGCCGAGCTGCGCCGCGACGGCGTGTCTTTGGAGCCCGCCGCTCTGCTGCGCGTGCGCTTTGGCCGTGCAATGCAGGCGGCGAGCGGTCCGGTCGCGCTCGCCCGCGTGACGCACGATCGCCAGGCGCGCGAGTGCTACCCGGCAGCCGTATGGACCGAGCTGCGGGCGCATGCCGAGGCCGCTGGCGCCGTCAAGGTTGCGTGCGTGGGCGAGGGCGGTATCGTCGCCGATTTTGATCCCGCGGCAGGCGAAGGTCTTAGGCGCGAGCGCGTGACCTGCGAAGCTCCTCAGCATCTGAGCGATGAAGCCATTCCGTATCTGGTCCTGCGCCGTCGCGATGGCGAGGGCGAGGATGCGCCGCTGGTGCCGCGCCTGACGTCTGCCTCGCAGATCGAGGCCTATTCGACCTGCCCGCTATGCTGGTTCGTCTCGTACCGCGTGAAACCCCAGTCGATCGACGCCGGCTTTGGCAATATGGAGAAGGGCAACTTTGTCCACGACGTGCTGGAACACCTGCACGCCCGTCTGCCCCAGGAGGGCATGGAACGCGTGACACCCGAGAACCTGCCACGTGCTCAGGAGCTGCTGCGCGAGGTCTTTGACGAGACTTTGGCCGAGCATGCTTCCAAGCGTGGCAACGAGGGCCCGCTCGTGCCGCTCTCTCCGGTGGAGGAGCGCCAGGTAGCCGAGATTCTGCCGCAGCTGGAGGGCGTGCTTGCCTATGAAGCCGAGGCGCTGACTCCTTTTGCTCCGCGCTACCTTGAGTTTGCCTTTAACGATTTTAACGTTGAGTATGCCGGCTGGCCGCTCGGCGGGCGCATCGACCGCGTGGATGTGGATGCCGAGAACCGCGCCGTCGTGATCGACTACAAGCACCGCACGGGCGTTGAGGAGTTTAAGCTCGCCGACCCTACGGTGCGCGACGAGGAATCGGGCACGGCGCCCATCGACGATCCGCGGTGGCTGCCGCCCCATACCCAGACGCTTATCTATGCGCAGGCCATGCGCCGGGCGCTGGATTTGGACACCCGCGCGGCGCTCTACTTTTCGACCAAGGGCGGTAAGCCGGCGTTGCGCGGTGCCGCGAGCGCCGAGCTACTCGAGGAAGAGCGCGGCGACGGTCGCATCCCGGGCCTTAAGAAAGGTTTCCCCGGCGAGGGCGGCAACATGGACTTCGATGCGCTGCTCGACCGCGTGGAGGCCGGCATCGCCGAGCGCCTGCGCGAGCTCGAGGCGGGCAACGTCGCTGCTGTCGACCCGGCGTCGACGCAGGCCGCGCATGCCCGCTGCTCGTATAACCACGAAGGAACGTTTGTAAGGAGGGACGTGTAGACCATGGATCTTTCGACTTTGATGCCGCAACAGCTGCAGATCGTCAAAACGCTCGACCGTCCGCTGTTTGTCTCGGCCGGCGCCGGTTCGGGCAAGACCTTTACCCTCACGCGCCGCATCGTCTACGCGCTCTCGCCCGAGTCCGGTCCGTTCGTCGAGCATCTGGACCAGGTGCTCGCCATCACCTTTACCAAGGATGCCGCGGCCGAGATTCGCGACCGCGTGCGCCGTGCGCTTATCGACGAGGGCATGGACGAGGAAGCCCTGACCGTCGACGACGCGTGGATCTCGACCATTCACGGCATGTGCTCGCGTATCCTGCGCGCGCACGCGCTGGAGCTGGGCATCGACCCCGAGTTCACGGTGCTCACCGATACCGACGAGCTCATGGATCAGGCTGTTGAGCATGTGCTGGGTCGCGCGACGGCGCCCGATGCCGCCCCCGAGCTCGCGGCATCGCTCAAGGCCCTCTATGCCTGGTATCCCATGGCGGGCGAGGGCGGTTCCTTTGGCGGCGGTACGACCATCAAGGGTCTGGTGCGCGACCTGCTGGAGCTGTCGAGCCAGTTGCCGGGCGGTATGGACGACGTGCGCGTGGCGCGCGGCCAGGCCGATACCTCGGCACTCGCCGATGCCTATCGCGCGGCGCTGGGCGCAAGCAAGGCCTCGACCGAGAAGGCGCAGGCGGCGCTCGATGCCATCGACGCGTTCGAGGCGAGCGACAAGACCATGGTCGATGCGGCGCGACTCATGATGTCATGCACCATGCCGCGCGCGAGCAAAGCATTCCCTAAGGAGCAGGTCGAGCTGCTCAAGGCCGAGGCCGCCGATGCGTTTGTCAATATCGTACTTGCCTGCGGCGGCCCGGCGCTCGATGCGCTGGTGGGCCTGGCCCGTTCCGTCGAGGCCGAGTATCGCGCGCTGAAGGCTGCCCAGTCCGCCCTCGATAATAACGACCTGCTGCGCATGGCCTACGAGGCCCTGCGCGATTACCCGGCCATCCGAGCGGCATACGAGGGCCGCTTTAAGATGGTCATGATCGACGAGTTCCAGGATACCGACCAGATGCAGGTCGATTTGATTCGCTATCTGACGGGTGCGGGGGAGCGTGCGCTGTGTACCGTGGGCGATGCGCAGCAGTCGATTTATCGCTTCCGTGGTGCCGAGGTCGAGGTGTTCCGTCGCCAGGAGCGCAAGGTGGGCTCGTCTGCCGCGCCCGAGGCGACTGCCGTGGCCGACGCCCCTACTGGCGAGCTCGTCAAGCTCGTGCGCAACTTCCGCAGCCACGACGAGGTGCTGCGCTATGTGGCCCGCGTCTTTGATGGCGACGACGGCGGCCTGATGCAGGGCTTTTTGGATCTTGAGGCGAGCGACGGCCGCAAGGACACGCTGGTGGCAGACGCCTCGCGTCGCCAGGCCCTCTTTGTTGCCGGCGGCAGCATGCAGGAGCGAACGCAGGCGAAAGCTCGTGCGATTGCGGAGCGATTCCAAGCACTCGTTAAAGCGGGCCAGCCCCAGGGCAGCATGGTCCTGCTGCTGGGCCGCATGACCAACGCCGATGTCTATGCGCAGGCCTTCCGCGACCAGGGGCTCGACTGCGTGATCGCAGGCGGCTCGGTCTTTGCCCAGGCAGCCGAGGTGCAGACGGTGCGTGCCCTGGTCTGCGCACTCGCCAATCCGGCCGATACGGCGCAGGGCCTTATGCCACTGCTCGCCTCGCCGATGTTTGCACTCGGCGCCCAGGAGTTCCTGGCGCTGGCGACCAAGCTTGACGACCAGACGGGGGAGACCTCGCGCCGCAACATCGATGCGGGCATCATGAGCGATTCCGATGTGCCGGGCCTGCAAGACCTGCCGCTCGTGACGCGCGCCCGCGAGGTGTTGCGGTATGCGCTTCGTCGTGTGGGTCGCGATTCGTTCGCCGCCATCGCGCGCGACGTGGTCAATGCTTCGGGCTGGTTCGTGCGTCTGGCGCAGCGCGGTCCCGAGGGCAAGGCCATCGCCGCCAACGTGCTCAAGGCGCTCGACGCCGTGGCCGAGGCAGAGGCCGAGCTCGGCAATTCTCCGCGCTCCATCGCGCTCGCCTTCGACCGCTTCTTGGCGGGCAAGGAGGCCCCGGGCGCGCTCAACGAGGAGGGCGACGGCGCGGTGCGCATCATGACGGTGCATGCGTCCAAGGGTCTGGAGTATCCGGTCGTAGCGGTTGCCGAGTGCTTTGGCGTGCGTAAGTCCTCGGGTGCGGCACAGATGGGTCGCGTCGAGGGCGGAGCGCAGGTCGTGGCTCTGCCGGCACGCTTCGACGGCGTTAAGCTCGCCGACGGTACGTTCGTAAAGGGCGATGACGTCAAAAAGCAGTTTGAGCATGCGTTTAAGGGTAAGGGCACGTCGTTGTGGCTGCCGCCGGAGCTCATGGAGGACGTCTGTGCGACGGGTTCTCCCGCCGAGGCATTTGCTCGCCTGCGCAACGACGACCTGCAGCTCTCGCTCGAGGAGCGGGCTCGTTTGCTCTATGTGGCCATGACGCGTGCGCGCGAGCTGGTGATCTTGGCGATGGATGCCGGCGTGAGCCGTGGCAAGGTGACGGCGCCGACCTTCGACGTCGAGACCGATCTGACCTACGACGTGCTGCGCCGTATTTTGCCGACCGACGCTCTGGACATGCCGCAGCTCGATGCCGACTGTCTGGTGTTCGACAACTCCCAGCCGGGCGATTACGAGCTCATTTCGCTTTCGGGCTTTTCCTTTGGCGAGCAGGCGTTTGAGGCCAATGCTTCACTGGATGCCGAGGGCAGGCTTGTCCGCGGCGATACCGATGTCGACGATAATGCTGCGCACTCAACTGCGCCCGGTCCTGCCGACCCCAAGTCCGATTCGTTTGAACTCGTATATCCCCAGGCGGCGGGCGTGCGCATGGGCACGTGTCCGTTTCCGGCACGTGATTCGTACAGCTATTCGTCGATTGCCGCGGCGCTGCATGCCGAGTCCGAGGACCGTGCCGCCGAGGCACACGTGCCCATGGACGAGGCCGGCGATGATGCGGAGTCGGATGGTTCCGAGATGACGGATGCAGACGTGGCCGCCGTTGAGCCTGCCGGCAACCCCATGGCGCTGGGCTCGGCGTTCCACGCCGCCTGCCAGTGGTTGATCGAGATGGGTGCCGATGAGCTGCCCGCTGAGCGTGCCGACGCCCTGGCTCGCCTGTGGCGCCTGACGCCGGAGCAGCGCGAGCGCTTCGACGTTGCCCTGGACCGCTGGCTCAAGTCGGCTGTTCGTGCCGACCTGCTCGCGTGGCCGTGCGTTCGCGCCGAGGTGCCGTTCTTTTCGCTGGGCTGCGAGGACGAGGACATCGCTCGCTACGGTGCCTATGCCGAGGGCGCCATCGATGCACTGGCCACCGACCCGGCCGATTCGTCACGCGCGCTGGTCATCGACTACAAGACGGGCGGCACACCGGACGAGACGCCGGAACAGCTGCAGGAGAAGCACGCCCTGCAGGCGCGCGTCTACGCTGATGTGTTGCACAAGGCGGGCTTTGAGGCCGTGACCGTCAAGTTCGTCCGCGTGGAGCAGCCGGATCCAACCATCTTCGTCGAACCCGCCGAACCCCAAGTGGTCACCTACAACTTCTAGCCCTCAATAACTTGCGGTGGAATACGGACTGTTTTGGCCAAAAAAGCCGCCAAACAGTCCGTATTTCACCGCAACTCAATAGGAGCCGTGTGGGTTTGGCTAGGTTCGGGTGCCGTCCGCGCCGTGCGGTAAAATCGTTCAGTCAGAACACGAACCCGCATCGGAGCTCATCACATGGCATTCGTCCATCTGCACAACCACACCGTCTTCTCCATGCTCGACGGCGCAACCCGTATCCAGGATATGGTCAACCGCGCCGTAGAGCTGGGCATGCCCGCCGTCGCCATTACCGACCACGGCTACATGTATGGCGTGCCCGACCTGGCGCTGGCCTGCGACGCCGTCAACCACAACACACCCGAGTACAAAACTTGGAGTCACGACAAGGCCTTCTTGGAAAAGGACCGCCGCGACGAGCTGGCGGAGCCCGATCCCGAGGAAAACCCGCGCGAGCATGCCCAGTATGTGAAGGACATGGCCATGTGGGACGAGAAAGGCAATATCGACGAGCTCAAGCCGCCGCTGGTCATCAAGCCCATCTTTGGCTGCGAGGTCTACTTTACGCCGGACGAGACGCTCGCCCGCGACCATAAGCCCGAGCTCTACCACATGATCCTTCTGGCCAAGGACCAGGAGGGCTACGTCAACCTGATGCAGACGGTCTCCGAGGCCGCCGTGCAGGGCTTTTACTACAAGCCGCGTGTGACGCTCGACAACCTGCGCCGCCACGCCAAGGGCATGATCTGCACGAGCGCCTGCATCGCGGGCATCATCCCCAAGTACATCGACCGCGGCGACATGGAAGGCGCCATCAAGTGGGCCGAGACCTTCCGCGATACCTTTGACCCCGGCGACTTCTACATCGAGATCCAGGAACACGGCATTACCACCGACAACGGCCTGACCGACGAGCAGATGGACCGCACGCTCATCGATATCGCCAAGCAGGTGGGCGTCAAGGTCATTGCCACCAACGACTTCCACTACCTGCGCCGCGAGGACGCGCCGGTGCAGGACGTCATCATGTGCATCGGTATGAACGCCAAGGTCGACGACCCCAACCGCATGCGCATGACCGGCTCGGAGTTTTATATGAAGACCGAGGAGGAGATGCGGGCGATGTTCCCGTATTGCCCCGAGGCCTGCGACAACACGCTCGAGATCGCCGACAAGTGCTACGTAGAGCTGGACTGGGACTCCATCATCCTGCCGCGCTTCCCGCTGCTCGACCCCGGCGAGACACACGAGAGCCAGTTCCGCCGCGAGTGCGAGAAGGGCCTGCGCCAGCACTATGGTGACGACTGGGCCACGCGCGAGATCGGTGGCGTCAACATCAAAGAGCGCTTTGAGTACGAATACAAGGTCATTTGCGACAAGGGCTTTGCCGCCTACTTCCTCATCGTCGCCGAGTACGTGCAATGGGCCAAGGACAACGGCATCGGCGTCGGCCCCGGCCGTGGCTCGGCCGCCGGCGCTATCGTCGCCTACGCCATGAACATCACCGCGTTCGACCCGCTCGAGAACGGCCTGATGTTCGAGAGGTTCCTGTCCCCGCAGCGTACCGAGATGCCCGATATCGATATGGACTTCGACGATGAGCGGCGCCTCGAGGTCGTGGAGCACGTTCGCCAGCTTTACGGCCCCGAGAAGGTCACCCACGTCATCACCTACTCGACCATTAAGGCCAAACAGGCCATCAACGACGCCGCGCGCGTCCTGGACTACCCGGTCTACATGGGCCAGCGCCTGTCCAAGATGGTCTCGAGCGACCCCAAGGTCAAACTCAAGCAGGTGCTCGACAAGCAACCCGGCAAAGAGGATCTGTTTAACCCCGACTTTGCCGAGGCCTATAAAAAGGATGACGACGCCCGCCGCATCATCGACACGGCGCTCTCGATCGAGGGCCTCACCCGTGGCGAGGGCGTGCACGCGTGCGCCGTTCTGATCTGCCGCGACCCCGTCAACGAGCACGTGCCCACCAAACTCGACACCAAGGGCGGCGTCGAGATTACCCAGTACGAGGGTCATACCGTTGCCGACATGGGCCTGCTCAAGATGGACTTCTTGGGCCTGCGCACGCTGACGGTTATCTCTAAGGCCAAGGCAAACATCAAAAAGAACTTCGGCATCGACATCAAAGAGGAAGAGATCCCCTTTGACGACCCCGAGATCTTTAAGCTCATGGGCTCCGGCCATACCGCCGGCGTCTTCCAGGTCGAGTCCGCCGGCATGACGGCCACGATCAAGAACATGAAGCCCACCGAGTACAAGCACGTCGTAGCATTGATCGCCCTGTACCGCCCGGGCCCGCTGGGCGCCGGCATGGTTTCGTCCTACATCAACCGCATGAACGGCAAGGAGCCGGCGGTTTCCTACGACGACCGCCTGGACGACATCCTGGGCGAAACTTACGGCACTATGGTCTACCAGGAGCAGGTTATGCTCATCTCCGTCGAGATGTGTGGCTTCTCCAAGGGCGAATCGGACTCGCGTATCCGTAAGCCCGTGGCTAAGAAAAAGATTAAGCTGCTCACGTCGACGGTGCTCCACTGGGAGGATGGCTCGGACGAGACCACCTACGACCACTGGATGAACGGCGCTATCAAGAACAACTACACGCGCGAGGTCGCCCAGAAGATTTGGGACGATGTTCTCGAGTTCGCATCCTACGCCTTCAACAAGTCGCACTCCGCCGGCTACGCCATTCTGGTTATGCAGACGGCGTGGCTCAAGGCGCACTATCCGCACGAGTACATGGCGGCCGTTCTGACGTCCTATACGGGTAAGACCGACAAGATCGTGCACTACGTCTCGGCGTGCCGTCACGACGGCATCCCCGTGCTGTCGCCAGATGTCAACGAGTCCGGTACCGAGTTCACGGCTACCAAGGAGGGCGTGCGCTTTGGTCTGGCCGGCATCCGCGGCGTGGGTACCGGCGTGGCGCAGGCGATTATCGCCGAGCGCGAGGCGGGCGGTCCGTTTAAGACGCTGCACGACTTTGTCGAGCGCGTGGACTCGAGCCAGGCCAACCGCCGCGTGATCGAATCGCTCATCAAGGCAGGCGCCTTCGACTCCACGGGGTATCCGCGCCGCCAGATGATGCACTTTGTGGACAAGAACAACCCCGAGAACATCATCGACGCCGCGGTAAAGCGCCAGAAGGACCGCGCGAGCGGCCAGACCTCGTTCTTCGATATGTTTGGCGACGTTGAGGGCTCGGGCTTCGAGGTCAGCGTGCCCGATCCGGACGGCCAGGAATGGGACCGCCACCTTAAGCTGAGCCAGGAGAAGGAGGTTCTGGGCATCTATGTCTCGGACCACCCGCTGCGCCCGTTTGAGTATGCGCTAGCCAAGGCGCGCGACTTTTCGTTCTCGCAGATCGACACCGGCTACGAAGTTCAGAATCCTACGGGCGGCACCATCAACCAGGAGATTCCCGAGGGTAAGGCGCTGTGGTGGGCCGGCATGGTCTCGAGCGTGTCCAAGCGCGTGACCAAAAACGGTGACCCCATGGGCATCGTGCAGCTCGAGGACATGGAAGGCGAGGCCACGGTCGTGGTGTTCCCCAAGACCTACAAGGAGGCCGAGGGGTACCTGTACGGCGAGGTCGATCCCGAGACCGGCGCGCAGCTGTCCGACGCCTTTGTGCGCATCAAGGGCAAACTTGAGCGCTCGGACCGCGGCGACCAGATCATCGCGCAGGAGATTGTGCCGCTCGAGCTCAACGAGGAGAACAACAAGCCCAAGGTATTTGAGGTCATGGTGCCCAACAGCCGCTTTAGCCAGGGCAATATGGCGCGCCTGGCCACGGTGCTCACCGCTAACCCGGGCGGCGACCGCGTGGAGATCTTTATCGAGCAGGTGGACGGGCGCGTGCTGCGTGCCGAGGTACCTGCCAAGGTCAACGCGCGTTCGATTCCGCTGCTGGCCGAGGCCAAGGCCATTGTGGGTAACCAGGGTCGCGTGACGGTGATCTAAGCTACCCCGGGTGAGATTGGAGGAAGTGATGGCGCAGGGGACGTTTGTGCAGGCGCTTCGCAAAGAGGCGGCGTTGAGCGGCACCTTTATGAAGGGGCGTTCGCTCATGCTCAACGGTGCCGTGCTGTCGATCGAGGACAGCGGCTCGCGCTTCTCCAAAAACGTGACGGTCGAGGGCACGGTGCGCGGCTCGCGCGGTGACCTGTACAAGACGCACGTGGCGCTCGACATGGACGAGCACGAGGTTATCGACTACGACTGCGACTGCCCCGCCGCATACCGCTATCCCGGTATGTGTAAGCACGCTATTGCCACGGCGCTGGCGTATTTGGATGCCAGCGGCGCCGAGCCCGTCGAAGGTTTGCGCACGCCGGTTCGCACGTTTACGGCGCAGTCGAAACAGCCCGCGCGCGCCGCGTCCGCCGCGCCGGCCGTCAACCCCAACTTTCCCTTCCCGGCGCCCGTCCCCACGAGCCCGAGCCTTGTGGCGGCGCTTTCCGATCTTTCGGACGCGCGCATGGATGAGCTGGCGAGCATGCGCCGCAAGCTTGCCGGTGCCGTTGATCCCGACGCCCCCAAAGCGGCGTTGGAGCCCTCGTTGGTGCCGTACTACAATCCGCTGTTCGCTGACCGCTTTAGCTGGGCGCTCGAGTTCCGCATTCGCTGTGGATCGGTCTCCTACGTGGTCAAGGACATCGACGGCATGGCCGATGCCTACGTGCGCGGCGGCACGTTCTCGTACGGCAAGAAGCTCACGTTTGTCCATACGCCCGAAGCCTTCGAAGACGTGTCGACAAAGCTGCTCAACCTTGTTGTGACGACAGTTGCCTATCTCGATGACATCACAAGCTCGCGTTCGGCGTCGTACGACTTTGCCCGCGGCGGTTTTGTTGCCGAGCGTCAGTTGCCGCTGTCCGAGCATAGCATCGTATATGTGCTGGACCTGCTGCGCGGCCAGACCATCTCCTTTGAGCCCGCCTGGTCGCGGGGGACGACGACGCATCGCACCTATGACGTGGCGGTTGAGGTGCCTCCGGAAGGGGAGGACGAGGCGCTGGCTAAGCGCCCGCCGCTCCTTGCCGCCAAAATCGCGCCGGCGGCTGGTGGTAGCTATGACCTGCGCCTGCCCGCCGATATGTACTGCTTTGCGTCGGGCGATGCCGCCTACTTGGTTGACACGCGCCGCGCGCGCCGTACCGACGCTGCATTTGCTCAGCATGCCGCACCTTTTTTGTCACGCTTGCTGCCGTGCCGCACGCCCGCCCATATTGCCGCCGAGCAGGTGGGGGAGTTCTGCCGTATGGCGCTGCCCATTTTGCGCGACTATACCGACCTTACCGCGCCCGCCGCGCTCGATACCGTGGCGCCCGAGCCGAGCTTTGCCATGGCAATCGGCGTCGACGATGGGCTCGTGACCTGCAAAATTACGGTTACCTACGGCGATTGGTCGGCGGATCTCTTTAGCCTGGGCGCTCCGGGCAGCCCCTTCGAAGAGCAGCGCCCCGGCGTGCCGCCGCGCGACGAGGTGGCAGAGTTTCGCGTTATGGACACGGCGGCCCTGTATTTCGACTTTTACGAGGGCGGCCTGGCGTTTGAGGAACGCGATGACGAGAGCCTGTTTCATTTGCTGACCGAGGGCCTGTCTGCCCTGTCCGAGCTGGGCGAGGTCATGCTCAGCGACCGCCTGCGCCAGATCTCGGTCCGCCCTGCGCCCAAGCTTTCGGTGCGTGCCACCGTCAAGAGCAACCTACTCGATGTTGAGCTGGGCGCGAGCGGGCTTTCGGCGGCAGATCTTGCCATCTATCTGGACTCGTACAAGCGCCACCAGACGTTTGCGCGTCTGACGTCCGGCGACATTGTGCGCCTGGATGAGGGAGCGCGCGCCGCGTTTGGCCTTGCCGAAGATCTGGGTGTCGATGCCGTCGACCTGCTCGACGGCGTGTTGCTTCCCGCATCGAGCACCCTATTTGTCGATAGCATGCTCGCACGCACATCGGCGCTTGAGGCCGATCGCGACGCCGCGTTCCGCCGCACCGTCGAGCGCCTGGACACGCTCGGCAAGATGGACTTTACGGTGCCGGCATCGCTCAAGGCAACGATGCGCGGCTACCAGGTCGACGGATACCAGTGGCTCGGCTCGCTCGAACACCTGGGTCTGGGCGGTATCTTGGCCGACGACATGGGTCTGGGCAAAACGCTACAGATGATCGCGCATATCCTGGCGCGCGTGGAGGCGGGGGACACCAAGCCCACGCTCGTGGTATGCCCGGCCTCACTCGTGTACAACTGGACTGCCGAGCTGGAGCGCTTTGCGCCGTCGCTCGATGTGTGCGCCATCGTGGGCACCAAGGCTCAACGCCGCGTGCAGATTGCCGGCGTGGCCGAGCATAACGTGGTCGTGACGTCGTATGACCTTATGCGGCGCGATATCGACGAGTACGTCGAGCAGGACTTTGCCCGCGTGGTGCTCGACGAGGCCCAGTACATTAAAAACCCGCTCACGCAGGTGGCGCGGGCTGCCAAACGTCTGCCTGCCGGCGTGCGCTTTGCCCTGACGGGCACGCCCATCGAAAACCGCTTGTCCGAGCTCTGGAGCATCTTCGACTTTTTGATGCCGGGCCTGCTGGGCACGCGCGAGTCGTTTGCAAAACGCTTCGAAAGCCCGGTCGAGCACGCCGAGGGCGACAGCGCCGCTCGCCTGCAGGCGCTCGTGTCGCCGTTTGTGCTGCGCCGTGTTAAGGAAGACGTGGTGGCCGATCTGCCCGAAAAGATCGAGGACACCGTCATGGCACAGCTCACCGGCGAGCAGCGCAAGCTCTACCTGGCCAACCAGGACCGCATCGCCCAGCAGGTGCAGCACCGCGAGGCTGGGGAGTTTAAGAAAGACAAGCTCAAGGTGCTCGCCGAGCTCACCAAGCTGCGCCAGATCTGCTGCGACCCGCGTCTACACTACGAGGATTACAAGGCGGGGAGCGCCAAGCTCGATACGTGTATGGAGCTCGTGCACGGCGCACTCGACGGCGGGCATCGCATCCTGTTGTTCAGCCAGTTTACGGGTATGCTCGATATCATCGGTAAGCGCTTGGCCAAGGAGGACATCGCCTTTCTTAAGCTCACGGGCGCTTCGTCTAAGGAGAGCCGCGCCAAGATGGTCGCGCAGTTCCAAGCGGGCGAGGTTCCGGTCTTTTTGATTTCGCTCAAGGCGGGCGGCGTGGGCCTTAACCTGACGGCGGCCGACGTGGTCATCCACTACGACCCGTGGTGGAACGTGGCGGCGCAGGACCAAGCGACCGACCGCGCGCATCGTATTGGCCAGCAACATACCGTGACCGTGTACAAGCTCATCGCCAAGGATACGATCGAGGAACGCATTATGCAGATGCAGGAGTCCAAGCGCGACCTGGTCAACAGCGTGCTCGGCGGCGACGGCATCTCGTCGGCGCTGTTTACCCGCGAAGATGTTCTGGCACTGCTGGGCGGCGACGGGCGCTAACCCGCTCGGGTGGGGCCGCCTGGGCGGATGGCACACGCTGCCCCATCGTCCCCGCCCGTTATGTGTTCATTTGCAATGTCGTGGATGGTTTGTCTGCCTTTGGGCATAAGAACCATCAAGAACATATTGGCACATCAGCAAAGGAGAACATCATGGCGAAATTCTTTAAGGACCCCGATGGCAAGCTCATTGCCGCCCTGGGCAACGACGTTGCAACCCCTGCCGGTTGCACGGAACTGACCGCAAACACTGAGGATGCGGCGCACGAGAAGCACGTGCCTGTTGTCGAGACCGAGCGCGACGGTCACGTGATTCGCGCACGCGTTGGCTCGGTCGAGCACCCCAGCCTGCCCGAGCACTATATTGAGTGGATCGCCCTTGAGGCCGAGGGCCGCTTAGAGGTCCATTACCTTGAGCCCGGCATGAAGCCCGCGACGTTTTTTGCCGGCGGCTCCAAGACCGGTACCGTCTATGCCTATTGCAACCTGCACGGGCTGTGGTCCGCGACGTTCTAGGAGCGCGCCCCCGCTCGGGGTATCATAGCTAGCATATGCACATGCGAGCGCCGACTGCATCATGCGGCCGGCGCTTTTACTACGACAACGATGGTTTACGACGGAAAGGGCTGAGCCATGAAGCTCGCACTTGCACAGATCGATATGCGCCTGGGTGATATTGAGGGCATTTGCGGCCGCATCGAGGACCAGGCTCGTCTGGCCCACGAGCGCGGGGCGCGCGTACTGTGCGTTCCGGCTCCGCTCTTTATGGGCGCCATACCCGGGGGCCTGGTGGGCGCTGCCGACTTTGAGCACGACATGTTTGCCGGCTTGACTGGTGTCGCCGAGCGTATCCAGGAGCTTGACATGATCTGCATCGTGCCCGCGGCGGTTTCGTTTGAGGGCCAGCCGCTACTCGACTACATGATGCTCAAGGACGGTCATGTGGTGCCGGCGCGTTCGAGCATTGCCCTGCAGCGTGGCGAGAACAACGACACGCGTTGGGCGCCGCCGGTGTTCGACGTGGACGGCGTGCGCATCGCCGTGATTTTTGACTTGGACCGCGAGCTCGAGATGTTGCCGACCGGTGTTGACCTCATTGCGTATTTCCAATTCAACGCGTTTGACATGACCGACCGCGAGACTGCTGCCATTGCCGCCGTTCGCAGCGGCGCTTACCGCAAGATCGCATCCAAGCGCAGCGTGTGGTTTGCCTGCATGGCTCCGGTCGGTGCCTATGACGAGTCGGTGTATACCGGCGGTTCGTTTGTGCTCGACGACTGCGGTCGCGTGGTGGCCCAGGCGCCGTGTTTTGAGGAGAGCCTGCTGGTTCAGGAGATTCAGCGCGGCGTGATGCTCGATGCCCTGGAAGATCACGAACTGCCCGAGTTCCGTTCCGAGGAGTGGCTGTGGCAGGCGCTGGTGCTCGCCGTGCGCGACAACGCCCGAGCCCACGGTGCGTCGCGTGCTGTGGTGGCACTCGAGGGTGACTTGCCGTCGTCCCTGCTGGCGGCGCTGGCCGTCGACGCTCTGGGCCCGCGTAATGTGATTGGCCTGGTGCTGGGGCGCAACCGTATCTTTACGCCGGCGCAGGAAGAGGCCGAGGCTGCCCGCTGTGCCGCCGTCCGCGCCATCGCCGAGCGTCTGCACATTCGCACCGTCGAGCGCGATGCACCGGATGCGGCACGTGTGCTCGATCGCGACGTGTCGGCGGGCGATGCCGAGCGTCTGCGCTCGCGCACGCTGGGCCTCATGCTGGAGGACACGGCGCTCGAGCTGGGTGCGATGGCGCTGAGCCCACTGTCCAAAACCGAGTACGCGCTGGCGGCGCCGGCGCTTTGCGGCGGCTACCAGGGCGATTACGCGCCCTTTGGCGATGTGTACCTGTCGACGCTTGAGTTTGTGGCGCGCGTGCGCAACCGCACGTCTGCCGTGGTGCCCCAAGAGCTCGTGACGCTCAACGCGGTGGAAGATTGTATGGAGCGAGTGCTGGCGCAGGCGCTCTCGACGCTCGACGGTCCGGTCGATATGCTCGACCGCGCGGCGCAGCTGCTCGGCGGGCTTGAGCCGGGTGAGGTCGATGGTGCGCTCGAGTCGCACGTGGACCGCAATCGATCTTTCGACGACATCCCGATGGCCGCTGGCAAGCCTGAGGCCTGCTCGCTGCTGCTGATGCTCGTGCGTCAGGGCGAGGCCGCCCGCCGCATGCTGCCGACGGTGCCGATCGTCTCTGCCCGTTCGTTTGCCGAGCGCGCCTGGCCGTACATGCTTGCGTGGTCCGATCTGGGGCTCAACGGCAAGGAGCGCATGACGGTTGATTCGCTGGCGCGCGCCGAGGTGCGTCGCTTTGCCGACGACGATACGAGTGACCGTATGCGCGGTGAGATGATGGGCATTTTGGGTGAGCTGCTGGGTATTTCGCCCGAGCAGATGGAGGAGCTGCGCTCCGAGGACGGCCAGCGCCGCCTGCACGAGGGCATGAAGAAGTTTGAGGGCGAGGTCCAGGACGCCATCGATAAGATGATGGGCGGCCAGGGTGGCCCGCAGGGTGGACCCCAGGGCACGCCGATGCCGCATCCGCCGGTGGATCCCCGTCAGTTTCCTTTTTTCTCGCAGAACTAACTATGGGATAGGATTCGCTTCCAACCCCGACACTTCAACTAAGCATCTTGGCCCCGTTGTGTTATTCTAGAACAGACGTTCGTGAATGATGCGCGGGGCCTTGTCTTGCGCTGCGCTTGTGGCGAGGGGAGGTTGGCTTGGTTATCTTGGGTATCGACCCCGGTTTGGCTCATACGGGTTGGGGGATTATCGAGGAGCGGCGTGGCGAGGTTCGCTGCCGTGCCTATGGCTGCATCGAGACCAGTGCCGGAAGTCCGCTCGCGGTGCGCCTGTCGCATATCGCCCGCGACCTCAAGGGCGTCGTGGAGCGTTATCGACCCGATACCGCTGCCATCGAGAGCATTTACTTTGGCGCCAACGTTCGCTCGGCCATCCCTACGGCGCATGCCCGCGGCGCTGCACTCGTGGCGCTTTCGGAATGCGCGCTCGAGATCGGCGAGTACACGCCTATGCAGATTAAGCAGGCTGTGGTGGGTACCGGTGCCGCAGATAAGCGGCAGGTCGCCTACATGGTGCGCACGCTCACGCAGCTCGATCACGACCCGCATCCCGACCATGCCGCCGATGCCCTGGCCTGCGCCATCTGCCACGTTAACCTCAGCCGCACCCGGGCGCTTACCGGCGGCGAGTTCTATCAACAGAGAGGAACCGGATACTGATGATTTCCCAGCTCCACGGAACGCTTGTCGAGGCCACGATGAGCTCTGCTGTCGTCGATGTGTCGGGCGTTGGCTTTGAGCTCGGCATCTCGGGCAGTACTGCGGCCACGTTGCCGACGCCCGGCGGCGAGGTCCGCCTCTACACGCGTATGCAGGTGCGCGAGGACGCCATGACACTTTTCGGTTTTTCCTCTAAGGATGAGCGCACGATGTTCGATCGGCTCGTGTCTGTCTCGGGCGTTGGTCCGCGCTTGGCGCTCGCCGTGCTTTCCACCTATACCGTGGGGCAATTGTATTCGCTGGTGATGGCCGAGGACGACAAGGGCATGGCCAAGGTGCCCGGTGTGGGCAAAAAGACGGCTCAGCGTCTGATCCTGGAGCTCAAGAGTACCTTTGCCAAGGACAAGGGCTTTGTGCCGGTCGACGTGATTCCCGGACAGGTTGCGATGCCCGTGCCCGCTGCCGCTCCCTCGGCGATCGATGATGCCTGCGCGGCGCTCCTTTCCATGGGCTTTAGCCCGCAGGAGACCGATGTTGCCCTGAGCGGGTATGATGGGCAGAATATGCGTGTCGAGGATCTGCTCGGCGCGGCGCTTAAGCGACTTGGAATGGATGCGTGATGTGGGAAGCCGATGACTCTCAGGACCTGTGGGCGACGCCCGGCAACTCGCCGGCGGCATCCATGGCGCATGGCGAGCGCATGGTGGGCTCGGAGCTGACGCCCGAGGACCTCGATGTCGACCGTACCCTGCGCCCCCAGCGCCTGGACGATTACTGCGGCCAGGAGCATATCAAGCAGAGCCTGCGCGTGTTGATCGAAGCGGCGCAGAGCCGTGGCGAGACGCTCGACCACGTGATCTTCTCGGGCCCTCCGGGTCTGGGCAAGACCACGCTGGCTACGGTTATCGCCAACGAGCTGGGCGCTCAGATCAAGACCACGAGTGGCCCTGCCATCGCGCGCACCGGCGACCTGGCAGCCATCCTTACTAACTTGCAGCCGGGTGATGTGCTGTTTATCGACGAGATCCACCGCCTCAACCGCTCGGTCGAGGAGGTCCTGTACCCCGCGATGGAGGACTTTGCCCTCGATATCGTGATTGGCAAGGGTCCGGCGGCGCGCTCGATTCGCCTGGATATTCCCAAGTTTACGCTGGTAGCGGCAACGACCCGCTCAGGCATGTTGACCGGCCCGTTGCGCGACCGCTTTGGCATTTCATATCGCCTGGATTACTACACGGTCGAGGAGCTCGCGCAGATTGTGACGCGCTCGGCGACTATCCTGGGCGTGACGATCGACCATCCCAGTGCACTCGAGATCGGCTCGCGTTCGCGCGGTACGCCACGTCTTGCCAACCGCCTGCTCAAGCGCGTGCGCGATTACGCACAGGTGCGCGGCAACGGTCCCATCGAGCTCGATATCTGTCGCCAGGCGCTCGAGTTCTTCGAGATCGATGAGCTCGGTCTGGACTGGATGGATATTCGCATTTTGGAGACGCTCGCTAAGACGTTCTCCGGTCGTGCCGTGGGACTTACGACCCTTGCCAGCGCGGTGGGCGAGGACCCGGGCACGCTCGAGGATGTCTATGAGCCCTATCTGCTGCAGTGCGGGTTGATGATTCGTACGCCGCAGGGCCGTCAGGCAACCCTTCGCACCTTTGAGCACCTGGGGATTGAACCTACCGTTTAGGGCGCTTTGTTTTGGCGGGCTGTTGGGCTATCGCTGGGCATCGGGTAAACATATCGCCGTTCATCGGTTATGGGTGTTTTACTATTGCGCGCCCGTGCTATGCTGAATTGGTCTTTTTCTCATTCGGTAACGAAAGGACCGCCCATGCCTACTGACATCGAAATCGCACGTTCTGTCACGCCGCTGCCTATTACCGAGGTGGCCAAGAACGCCGGCGTCGACGTTAAGCACCTTATTCCGTACGGCTTCGACAAGGCTAAGGTCGACTATTCACTGCTCAACGAGCCGACTGACCACCAGGCCAAGCTCGTCCTCGTGACTGCTATCAACCCAACGCCTGCGGGCGAGGGTAAGACCACCACGACCATCGGTCTGGCCGATGGCTTGCGCCGACGCGGCGTCAAGAGTGCCGTGGCCCTGCGCGAGCCTTCGCTCGGCCCCGTCTTTGGCGTTAAGGGCGGCGCTGCCGGCGGCGGCTGGGCTCAGGTCATCCCCATGGAGGATATCAACCTGCACTTTACCGGCGACTTCCATGCCATCGGTGCTGCCAACAACCTGCTGGCCGCCATGCTTGATAACCACATCCAGCAGGGCAATCAACTCGGTATTGACGTTAAACGCATCACTTGGAAGCGCGTCGTCGATATGAACGACCGTCAGCTGCGCCACGTCATCGACGGTATTGGCGGTAAGGCCCAGGGCGTGCCGCGCGAGGACGGCTTCGATATCACCGTCGCCTCCGAGGTCATGGCAATCCTGTGCCTGTCTACGAGCATTAACGACCTCAAGGAGCGCCTGGGCGAGATCGTCGTCGGCTACAGCTTTGCCGGCGAGCCCGTCCGTGCCCGCGACCTTAAGGCCCAGGGTGCCATGGCTGCGTTGCTTAAGGACGCGCTCAAGCCCAACTTGGTGCAAACGCTCGAGGGCACGCCCGCGTTTGTCCACGGCGGCCCCTTCGCCAACATTGCCCACGGCTGCAACTCTATCATGGCCACGCGTATGGCGATGCGCTTTGGCGATGTCGCCATTACCGAGGCCGGCTTCGGTGCCGATCTGGGTGCTGAGAAGTTCCTCGACATCAAGTGCCGCATGACGGGCGTTCGCCCCAGCGCTGTCGTAATCGTCGCGACCGCTCGTGCGCTTAAGTACAACGGCGGTGTCGCCAAGGCCGACCTCAACGAGGAGAACCTCGAGGCCCTCAAGGCCGGCATGCCCAACCTGCTGCGCCACGTCGATAACATCCAGAATGTCTACGGTCTGCCCTGCGTGGTCGCCATCAACCGCTTCCCGACGGACACCGAGGCCGAGCTCGAGCTCATCGAGTCCGAGTGCCAGAAGCTCGGCGTCAACGTTAAGCTTTCCGAAGTCTGGGCCAAGGGCGGCGAGGGCGCGCTCGAGCTGGCCGATGAGGTCATGCGTCTGATTGAGCAGCCGAGCGAGCTCAAGTTTGCCTATGAGGACGGTGCCGATGTGGCCGACGCCCTCGAGGCCGTTGCCACCAAGGTTTACCGCGCCGACGGCGTCGACTTTACGCCGGCTGCCAAGCGCCAGCTCGCCGAGCTGCGCGAGAACGGCTTTGGCAACCTGCCGGTGTGCGTCGCCAAGACGCAGTACAGCTTTAGCGACAACGCCAAGGCCCTGGGCGCTCCCGAGAACTTCCGCATCACCGTGCGTGAGCTCAAGGTTTCTGCCGGCGCCCACTTTGTGGTCGCGCTGACCGGCAGTGTTCTGACCATGCCTGGTCTGCCCAAGGTGCCCGCGGCCGAAAACATCGACGTCGACAACGACGGCAACATCACCGGCCTGTTCTAAGCCTGCTGTCCATAGCTGCTAGCCCGCCCCGCCGCGCCCACAAGGCACGGCGGGGCTTTTTGATCCTTAGGCCCGCGCATGTCTTGTAGATACCGACGGACTCTGCCCGTCATAGGCTTTTGCGCGGGTAGAATGCATGGATAACTTGATGCTCACGCGCGACGGAAAGGAATCGTTGCATGGATCAGGACAAGACAACCGTGATGGGCGGCTACGGTTCCGCGCAGGCTGGCGATAGCGCCGATGCGACCCGCGTTGTTCCCAACCCCGGTTATACCGACCCCGCCGCGACGCAGCCTTCTGCCGGGCCCACCCGGGTTATGGGCTATGGCGACACGGCGCAGGATTCTTACGCTACATCTTCGCAAGGCCCCTATGGCAACGCAGCTCCGGATCCGTTTGATTACGCACCGCAGGATTCTTATGCTGCCTCGACGCCGAATCCCTATGATGGCCTGCCGCAGAATCCCATTCCGCAGCCTCAGCAGACGACGTATATGCCTCGCACGGCGCAGCCTCGCTACGAGTCGCGCGAGCCGTATCGCGAGTACCCCAAGTCGATTCCGCAATATGGCGAGGACGAAGAGAGGAAAACGTCGCGTTCGTCGAGCGTGATCAAGAAGATCCTCATCGTGCTGGCGATCTTCTTTGCGCTGTCGGTTGTGTTTGCCATTGTGTCGGGCATGCTCAACAAGCGAGGGAGCTCAACGGCCGATACCACTGCCGAGCAAACCGAGTCCGCCTCGTCTGGCACTGTCGATCTGAGCGATATCCCGGGGCAGTACTGGTCCAACGCCAAGAAGCTCCTCAAGTCGCGCGGAGCCGACCTTTCGAACGCCGTGATCCTGACCGACGATGGCTCAACGCCCGTCGTCGATGCTAACTGGGTCGTTACTTCTGCCTACTATAACGACAACGGCAACCTCGAAATTCAACTCACGCACAAGAATAGCTCGGGCAACTCGCCCGACGGCCAAAGCGGCACCGACAGCTCGAGTTCCAATACGCTGGAGGACTTGAGCAACAAGGCACAGGAGCTTGGGGATAAGGCCCAAGAGCTGGGCGACACGGCCCAGAACCTGGGCGACACCGCTCAGAACTTGGGCGGCATGGCGACGGATGCCTGGAACGCGCTGCAAAACGGCATCTCGGGCGCGCAGGGAAACTAGCTGGTAAGTGGGCTACAGCTGCTCTGCTGGACGGTCGGGCGAGCTAAAGCCCGAATCAAACGTGACGACGCATGAGACGTTGGGCCGGCGCTCGTGCACGATGCGCGTGACGAGCTCCAGCAGCTCCTCGTCGGATATGTCAAAGCCGTCGGGACGCACCAGGTCAAACGAAACGAACCCGTCGTGCTCGTGCAGGTCGTGGATGGAGAGCGCGGGGTCGATCTGCATGACGCCGCGCTTGACCCAGCCGCGCAGGTCGTCGCCGGTGGTGGCGATGGGGTCGCAGTGCAGCGTGATACCGATGCCCATCTGCCGTTTGATATCGTGCTCGATGGTGTCCAGGATCTCGTGGTGCTCAAACGCATCGCCCTCGCCGGGCATCTCCACGTGGGCGCTGGCAAACTGACGACCGGGGCCGTAGTCGTGCACCATCAGGTCGTGGGTGCCTAGGACCTGCGGATACGACATGATCTTGTCGCGGATTGCCTGGACGAGCTTGGGGTCGGGCGCTTGTCCCAGCAACGGGCTGATGGCGTCGCGCACTAGGCCCATGCCGCTGATGCAGATGAAGATGCCCACACCCAGGCCTGCCCAGCCATCGAGGTCAAAGCCGGTCGTCTGCGAAATAAGTGCCGCCGCCAAGACCGAGCCCGAGGTGATGACGTCGTTTTTGGAGTCCTGTGCTGTGGCAATGAGTGTTTCGGAATCGATGCGGTTGCCCAGCGCGCGGTTGAATGCGGCCATCCAGAATTTGACGAGCATGGACAAGACGAGAGTGGCTAGGGAGACCAGCGTGTAGGCGGTGGGGGAGGGCTTGATGATCTTGGTGACCGACTCGAGGATCAGGTTGATGCCGACGGCGCAAACCAGGACGGCGACGAACAGACCGGCTAGGTACTCGTAGCGGCCGTGGCCATAGGGGTGGCCTTCGTCTGCCGGGCGGCTGGCAAGGCGGAACCCGAGCAGGCTCACGATGTTGCTCGAGGCGTCGGAGAGGTTGTTGAAGGCGTCGGCGATGAGCGAGACAGAGCCGGCGAGCAGGCCCGCGATGCCCTTGGCCAGGCACAGAGTGATGTTGAGGCCAATGCAGATGAGGCTTGCGGCGAAGCCCGCGTTGGTGCGGCAGGAGGTATCGACCGGCTCGCCCTCGCTGCCGGGAACAAGCGTATGTACCAGCTGATTTACAAATAGCATAGCGGTCGTCCTCACAGTCATGTTTAAGGGGATAGTGTAGCTCGCGCGGAGGCGCTGTGCACCGATGCTCAGAAAATGCAGCAATGGTCTGCCGGTGCTAACGAGCGAGCCTTCTCGTCTGCCTGGGTGGTCCATTTTGGGCCACATGGGTATGGGCATGTGCCTGTTTGCTCGACATACTTAATGTCGACAGCCCCTGCGCAAAGGAGGATGTATCCATGGACGAGATGTTTGCCATTAAATGCCAAAACTGCGGCGGCCCTATGTACTCACACCAAGCTAAACGCAGCTTTGAGTGCGCCTATTGCGGCACGGTCATCCCATGGCAGGCGGACGCCGGAGAGCCCAAGAGCGCTTTGGGCATTCGTCATACGCCGTTGACGGTGGTGGATGGATTGCTCAAGCTCACGCATGTGTCGCAACTCGAGCGCCCGGAGGACCCGGACTGGTATTTCTTCAATTCGCACTGGCGCAATCAGTCGGTCCTGGAACATCTGCTGTGGGAGGATCGCGGCACGGCGCAGGAGTTCCAAGAGGCCACGCATGTGAGCATTCCTTGCCCCTTCTGCGGAGCGTCCTTTGAGGGCGAGTCAACGCAGCGTGTGTTTGAGTGCCCGTCCTGCGGCAACAAGATCGGCATTGCCGACCTGCTCAAGCCCGGTACGTTTAGCAAACGTCTGACCATGGGCGTGGGTGCGGAGTATGTGCCGGAGCAGGGTATTCCCTGCGAAATCTCGCCGCAGCAGGCACGTGCCAACGCGCTGCAGCTGGTGCGCCAGTACCCGGATGCCTTTGCCGGGCACGACGTGGAAGACGCGATCCAAAACGACATGATGCTCTTCTATTTCCCCATGGCGCTGGCGGACCTGCGTATGATGGCGAGCTTTCCGGGCAAGGGCCTGAGCAAGGAAACCCTGGTGTACTACGAGGTGCTCGACTGGGCGTATCCGCGGGCAAACTATCTGGATGTTCGCCTTATGGGCATTTTGGAGCCGTGGGACTTCGCCAAGGTCGGTCCGTTCGATCCCGCCATGCAGGAAGGTGACTTTCGCGTTGTCTCCGTCGATGCATCTACCAAGGACCAGGTGGTCATTGATAAGCTGGCGCTCGACATTGCCGGCAACGATGCCGAGGCGGTGCTGGGGCTCAATAAAAAGAGCATCCGAACCTGGGCGCGCAAGGCCCGCAAGCATAAGGACGGTCTGATGATGGTGCCGGTCTACTTTGTCGATCGTCCGGCGATGGACAGCCGCGATGGCGAGCAGGTGCGCATTGCCGTAAACGGCCAGACGGGTCGTGCGGCCGCGGTGGTGTTTAGCGACAAGCGCGAGACGCATGTGGTGGCGCCGCTCAACCCGAGCCTGCATCTGTCCGGCGAAAGTACCGTGCATGCCACGCCCATCGAGGTCAAATACGTTAAGTCACCGTTTCTGTACCAGATCGTGCGCCGTGGAGGCGGCGAGCAACCGCGCCAGGTGGCAGCGGCAGCCGAGGGTTCCTACCGAGAAGAAAAGCCCAAACGCCGCGGTCTGCTGGGTGCGCTATTTGGGAAGTAGGGAAGCGCAGCCGGTCGGCGCTGCGATGCGATAGTTAGAGGGACGGGGCAGCTCGCAGGAGTGCGGACTGCCCCGTTTTGTGTTGCGGGGAAGTGCCGGGCACTTCATTAAAGGTCTTCGCGCGGACTCGAATTCCAATGTCGCCTAGCGCCTTCGTGCAGGATTCCCGAAGTGACTAAAATGTGGCAATAGAGACAGTTTTAGCGAACCCCACGGGAGTGACGCGTATGGACAACAACACGCTGCTGTTCCAGGACAAAGGTTCGGGTAGGTTTAAAGACGTCAAGATCTACCCCGATCGTATCGAGGTGCTCAGGAAGGGCACTTTCGGCGGCAAGCACACCGAGATTGTCTATCTTAAGGACATTACGGGCGTCAATAGAATCAAAGGCCGCGATGTTTTTCTGCGTAACAGGCTGTTGACTGCTTGCGTCTTTAGCCTGAGCAGCCGTGCGAAGGCCCAGGAGTTTGTTAACGCGCTGAACATGGTGATGTAGCCTATGGCGGCGTTTGGGCCAAGGTAAAAATCGGGGGCACAGAACGGTATCCTGCGCCCCCGATTGAGTCGATGTGTCTAAAAGGCCGGCTTGCCTATTCGCTACTGTCCCCAGCGTTTTCGCGGTCACTGGCAAGCATTGCCGCGCCGGCGACCGTCGTCGCCACGGCGGCGGCAGCGAGCCCGGCGGCAACGCCGGAGCCGTCACCCGTGTTGGCGAGCTTTCCGCCCGCGCCCTTGCTCTTGTTGCCCTTGCCGTTCTTGTCGGCGCTGCCTGCGTTGGGACCCGTGCCACCGTCGGTGCCGGTACCGGTGCCGCCTGCGCCGCCCGAGGCCGTCACGGCAAAGCTCGCGGCTCCGTCGGTGGCAAGCGTGTAGTTTTGTGCCGCGTCGCCCAAAAGGCCTTTCGCGCGCACCCAGTACGTCCCTGCGGCAAATGCCTCGCCCTCGGCCATCGCCGTGCCCGGAGCGCCGTTTGCGTCGTGCACAAACTCGAGCTGTGCTGTGCAGGCATCGCCTTCGAGCTTGCCCTCGAGTGACGCCGCGATCTTTGCGCGTACGTCCTCGCCGGCCTTAAGGCCTTCGAGTCCCTCAAAATGGGGCGTCAGCGCGCGTGGATCGATATCGATGGGCACAGAGCCCTGCAGCCCCGTAACGGTCTCGTTGCCCAGGGCATCGACATCCACGTATTCAATGGTAAACGCATGGCCCGAAGCTGCCACGTTGAGCGCGTTGCTGCTGTCGACAAGGCGGAAATGACCCTCGCCAACGGTCTTGCCGTCCTGGAGCGAGGCATCGCTCAGCGAATCGCCATACGTCATGTGCATGCGGGTCGGGAGGTAGTACGAAGCCGTCTGCTTGTGCTGCGTATCGTAATTGTAATTGCGCTGGTAGATGCTCCGTGCCAGTGCCGCATCGACAAAGTCGGATGCGATGATGCCAATGTGCTTGAGGCAGTCCTCTTTTGTGCTCTCATTTCCGGTGTTGTTTATATACGAACTCTTGTACAGGTGCTCGTTGACCACTCGTGCCGCGGTAAAAGGATTGCTTCCTTGCTTGTGGTTCGTGCAGCTGGTGTAGTTGATGCACCAGCTGTGCTCCAGGACCTTTACCTTGGCCCCGGCATCGTCCTCGACGTCCACCATGATGCGGGCGAGCTTGGTTGTCTCCTGCAGCGCCATATCGACCCAGCTGATTTTGTCGGTTCCTGTGCATTCGTAATGGTCCTGGGCATATACCTTGGTGCAATAGGGCTTTTCGTCACCCGTTTTCCCCACGGCTTCAAAGCCCCGCTCGTCTCGAACGAGACACATAGAGGCGCTGTCGGTGTGCGCTGCGATTTTGTCGTCCCATTCGGTGAGGTCGAGGCCCCACGTGTGGCCGCTTACGCTGCTGCCGGCGAGCCTAAATCGACGCAGCAAGACGATTTTCCCGCGCACCTCGCCCAGCGTGGGGATGCGGCTCGATGTGTAGAACAGATTGGGGTTCTTGTCCATAACATTGGCAAAAGCCGTCGTGAGGCTTTCGTCGGTAGCTTCGTCGTTGCCCCGCGACACGAGCATGATGAGCGCTTCTTTCGGGTTTTCGCTCAAAAACGTATTGAAGTACCCGATGACATCGGAGAGATGCATAAAGTTCCCGTCTTTTTTGAGCAGGTAGCAATCTCCGTGGTCAATGCCGGGGTTCTCACCCTTTCCGAGTCGAATATCAAAGTAGCGAACGCCTTCGAGCAACTGCGTGGGGATGTAATCCTGCTGGCACTTTGCAAGCGAGGTTTGGGGCTCGGTGTCGTTGTCGACGCTGCAGCTGCCCGAATCATGCGTGCCTGGGATGCTCAGTTCGTCGAGGTACTTGTCGTCGTCGACGTGGCTCATCCAACATGGCCCATCGACGTAGCTGCTATACGTGATCCAGTCGATACTGCTAACTGTGGTATTGGTCTTGCCCTTGTCGTAACCGACAAGCTCGAGCTCCCACGGAATGCTCTTCCTCTTATGGCAGATCTTGTTGTTGTCCTGGTCTTTGCCATTCGATTCTATTGCCAGGTAATTAATATCCTTTTTCTCGTTTGTGCGATCTCGGATGATATAGGTTCCGTTTAACTGACGTTCGAACGCAAAAGCGCGGCTGGGCTTGTTGTCATACTCGCCGCTCCATACGTGGATGACCTTTCCATCTTTGTCCGAGTCGCCATCGACCGACCAAATGCTGTAGCCTGTCTTTTTATGCTCTTCGAAATTGAGCAAGGTGCGGATGGCATACCAATCTGTATTATCTGCATCGGTCAGCTCGTGCTCAAGGATGAGCTTGTTGGACGTGCCGTCGTTAAACAGGTGGCAGACGTTGCCGATGACGTTGCCGTCTTCGTTGACACTCGCGGTGCGAAAATAGCCCGCGGGGCGAAGGCGAATGACGAACTTGTCGAGGGTAGCCGCTGGTGTGGGCGCGTCTTCTGCAAATGCCGCTCGCACGGGAAGGCCCAATCCCGCGGTTTCGGGCAGGCTTGCAAATGGCGACAATGCTGCGAGTCCTAGGCCCAACGTGAATGCTCGACGGCTGATGGCGTGGTGTTCGGTCATAACTCCTCCGTTCGCAGGGTGCGGTTATGCACTCATTTTGTTCACTATACTGCCTGGATGTCTAAACGTGTTGGCTTAATTGTCCGCGCGGCGCCATAAATCGGCGGGCGGACGCGTTGGGGCGCTTGTCTATTTGTGCTGCTACCGCGCTGGGGGTGGTTTTGCCGCCCGGCACCCTCGCGTTCGCCGGCTATCGGCATAAGAAAAGGAGGGTCGGTTTACCGGCCCTCCCTGGGTACGAAGCGCTGGGGTACCGTCGCTTGTTTGCACTGCGACCGTGTTTCCCGTTGCGCTCGCCAGTCGCTTAGCGCTTGATCTCGATATCGTCGAGCTTGACGTCCATGGCCTCGGTCTTGGCCTCGGCGATGTCGTCGGCAAACTCCAGAGACTTCATCATGGTCTCGACGGCGTCCTTGTGCTCCTCGACATTGTCGATGCGCACGTACACGCTGCCGCCGTCAACGTCGGTGAAGTACTCGGTCGTCACGCCGCCCGAATGAGTGTAGGAAGCGTTGCGCCAGGTCTTGCCGTTGTACTTGACGGGATCGTTCTCGGTCCACTCAAAGCTGGCATTCCATTTGGCCTCGTAGTCGAACAGTTCGTCGGCGTTCTTGTCGGAGTCAAAGACGGGGATGAAGCGATCGCTGGCATGCTCGCTCTCGGTGAACTTAAACTGGGCCCTGTCGGCGGTGTCGCCGGCGACGTCGGTGATCTCGACGCCCTCGGGGACCTCAACCTTAAAC
Source organism: Collinsella aerofaciens (assembly GCA_021639365.1). Classification (GTDB taxonomy): domain Bacteria; phylum Actinomycetota; class Coriobacteriia; order Coriobacteriales; family Coriobacteriaceae; genus Collinsella; species Collinsella aerofaciens_AH. The sequence continues at coordinate 37,849 of JAJXHK010000004.1, read as the reverse complement.
CAGATGAAGTCGGTCCTCATATCCACGGCTGGCTTTTCCGCTCCACCGCCACCGCTGCTGCCGGTAGTGCCGCCGCTTCCGCCGCAACCCACCAGGGCGACTGCGGCAAAGAGACTCAAGCAGAGGGTGAGAATCGCAAAGGCCTTCTTTTTCATGGTCGTGTCCTCCTCGATCTGTAACCGCCCATGGATTACCTGTCTTTACTGTACGCGCGAGCGACTCGTTCGAGTGGGCCATGTGTCCCATTCTGGGGGCCGGATTTGCGCCGTTAAGTGGCAATATATGCCGGCGCAAAAGAGGGGAGGGCCGATGCTGCCGACCCTCCCCGGGGTTGGGTGCCTGTGCTTTTATTGGAGCGCGCGCGGATGTGCGTGGGCACTTGCTACTTGATCTCGATACTCGAAATCTCGACGCCGCGTGCCTCACTCACGGCCGCCTTCATGTCATCGGGGAACTCAATGGAGTTGAGGAGCGCCTCAGCTTCTTTCTCGTGTTGATCGAAGTTTGCGATGAGAACGCAGACGCTTCCCGGCTCAACGTCGGTAAAGAGATAGGTATGGGTGCCGCGGTTGTCCTTGCACGTTCCGGTGAGCCATGTCCTGCCGCTGTACTCGACGGGGTCGCCAACTTCCCACTGGAACATGCTGCTCTTTCGACCTTCATCGGCAAGAGCCTCTTCTGCCGTCATCTTCTCTTCCCAAACGGGGATGAAACGGTCGACCGTGGTGTTCTCGTTCTCGGGGAAGGTGAGCTGGACCCTGTCGGCGTTCTTGCCGGCGGAGTTGCTTACGCCGACGCCTTCGGGCATCTCGACCTTAAACCAGATAAAGTCGGTCTTCTCGGCGACGGGAGCTTTTTCCTTGCCCTCGCTCTTGGCGGCGCTGCTGCCTCCGCCTCCGCCCGATGCGCTCCCGCCGCATCCCACGAGGGCAAACGCGGCAAAGAGGGCGATGCAAAGGGAAAGGATCGATAGGGTCTTTTTCTTCATGGTGGCGTCCTCCTTGTCTGCCAGGGACATCGTGTGCCGCGGATCGCTGGGGCGGCGGTTACGCGCACGCGATGGCTTTGTTTGCTGTGCTGTTGTTCCTCCATTCGTCGTCCGGTGCCGTGATGAGCTTGCCCCAACATAGGGCTCCTTACCTATATGTATGCCCCAGTTGCCGTCGTCCGGGAGTCTCGAAAGGTGGGCCATGTGTCCCATGTTTGCGGTGCCGACGCCTATCGTTCGTCATAGAAATCCGCGATGGCCAGGTGCGCTGACGCTCGAGTACTTATGGGCTAGACTTAGCACCATTATGTGATCGATGCGGTCGGTCGGCGGTTGCCGCTCGACCGATGTATATGACTTGAAGGTGCATGTGTATGAGCCAAGAGATGATGGACAAGACCTGCCGCGGGTTTGCCGAGGCGCTGGCCGCGCGCGAGCCGGTTCCCGGCGGTGGCAGCGCGAGCGCCTTTGTGGGCGCGCTGGGCGCCTCGCTGTGCGGAATGGTTGCCCGCTACGGTGCGACCAATCCCGCGCTTGCTGATCGTGCGGATGACCTGACGCGTGCGTTTGCCCATGCTGATGAGCTGGCCCAGGAGCTTGTCGAGTTGGTTGCCGAGGACGTTCGTGCCTATGGGCAGGTGTCCGCGGCGTACGGTATTCCGCGTGACGATCCGGCTCGAGCGGCCGCGATTCAGGATGCGCTGCATGTGGCAGCTATGCCGCCGTATCGCATTATGGATGCCTGCGGGCGTGCACTGGCGCTGCTCGAGGACATGGCCGACAAGGGTTCGCGTCAGCTGCTGTCCGATGTGGCGTGCGGCGCCGTGTTCTGCCGTTCCGCTATGCAGGGCGCGAGCTTGACGCTCTTTGCGAACACCACGTCTATGAAGGATCGCGCTCGTGCTGAGGAACTCGAGACGGCGTGTGATGAGTTGCTCGACACGTGGTTGCCGCGCGCCGATGCGCTGGCGCGCCGCGCCGCCGACGCTGCAAGGAAGAGAGGATAGCCATGGCTGAACTGCTGAAGGGTGCTCCCGTTGCTCGCGCTTTGACTGAGGAGCTCGCTGCTCGCTGCGCAGCCCTGCGCGAGCGGGGCGTTGTTCCGACGTTGGCTATCGTGCGTGTGGGTGAACGCGAGGACGACCTATCCTACGAGCGCGGTGCGCTCAAGCGCTGCGAGAAGGTTGGCATTGAAGCTCGCCGCGTTTTGCTTCCCGCCGATGTTTCGCAGGACGAGCTGTTGGCGGCCATCGAGGACATCAATACCGATTCGTCTGTTCATGGCTGCCTGATGTTCCGCCCGCTGCCCGCCGGCCTTGACGAGGACGCGGTTGCCGCGGCACTCGATCCTGCTAAGGACGTTGACTCCATGACGCCGGTTTCGCTGCTCACCACGCTTTCGGGGCGCGGCGAGGGTTTTGCCCCCTGCACAGCCGAAGCCGTGCTTGCTTTGCTGGATCATTACGGCGTTGAGCTGGATGGAGCTAAGGTTGCTGTGGTCGGGCGCTCGCTGGTGATCGGGCGTCCTGTTGCCGCCATGCTTACGGCGCGCAATGCGACCGTGACGACGTGCCATACGCATACGCGCGACCTTGCTGCCGAGTGTCGTGCTGCCGACATTGTGGTTGCCGCCGTTGGACGCGCGCGTACGATTGGCGTGGATGCGGTTCGCGAGGGCCAGACGATCATCGATGTTGGCATTAATTGGGACGAGGCCGCTGGCAAGCTGGTGGGTGACGTCGATTCTGATGCTGCGGAGCCGGTCGTTAACGCCATCACGCCCGTGCCGGGCGGCGTGGGCGCTGTGACGACGGCGATCCTCGCCAAACACGTGATCGAGGCGGCCGAGCGCGCATCGAAATAGGCGTTTTGGGCTGTTTGAGGGGTTAGTTCTATACCCCGTGGACAAAAAATGCCAAATATGAGTACTGTTGCCAAGATAGTCACATATATTTTAGGTCAAATAGGCTCTCTAACGATATTTATTATCGATAGAGAGCCTATTTTATTGGACCTATGAGGAATTACATCATCTAATTTCTGAACAAATGTAGACTTTCGACACCCGTACGTAGCAAAATTGCTGTTACTAAATTGGTGACAGTACTCATATTTGGCATTTTTTGACCACAGGGGTTGCCAGCGCCGCGGTTTCGCCCTTTCTGCGCCGAAGCGATACACTGTTATCGTTTGATTTCTTCGCTCAAGGAGGATGCGCATGCCGTGCACAACGATTTTGGTTGGTAAGAACGCGAGCTACGACGGGTCGACCCTGGTCGCGCGTAACGAGGACTCGTCCAACGGGGTGTTTGAGCCCAAGCGTATGCGCGTGGTGCATTCCGACGAGCAGCCGCGCGTCTACACGAGCGTCCTGAGTCACCTGACCGTTGAGCTGCCCGATAACCCCATGCGCTACACGAGCGTCCCCGATGTTGTTCCGGGCCACGGCATCTGGGCCGAGGCCGGTTTCAACGAGCTCAATGTGGGTATGTCCGCAACCGAGACGCTCACCACCAACGAGCGCGTTCGCGGCGCCGACCCGCTCGTGGACTACGTGCCCGCCAAGGGCAACGAGGGCGAGGACGGCTATGTTCCGTCGCAGCCCGGCGGTCTGGGCGAGGAGGACATGGTGACCCTGGTGCTGCCATATGCCAAATCCGCCCGCGACGGCGTACGCATTCTGGGTGACCTGCTCGAGCGCTACGGCACCTACGAGAACAACGGCATCGCCTTTAGCGACGTGGACGAGATCTGGTGGCTCGAGACCATCGGCGGCCACCACTGGATCGCCAAGCGCGTGCCCGATGACGCTTATGTGACCATGCCCAACCAGCTGGGTATCGATAGCTTTGACCTGGATGACGCCGAGGGCGCCCAGGCCGACCACATGTGCTCCGCCGACCTGCGCGCCTGGATGGCCGAGTGGCATCTGGACTTGACGCTGGGCGTTGAGGGCGACGGTCCGGCGACGGTCTTCAACCCGCGCGAGGCCTTTGGCTCGCACAGCGACAGCGACCATGTCTACAACACGCCGCGCGCGTGGTACATGCAGCGCTGCCTTAACCCCAGCGATGTGTGGGACGGTCCCGAGGCCGACTACACGCCCGAGAGCGACGATATCCCCTGGAGCCGCGTGCCCGAGCGTAAGGTGACCATCGAGGACATCAAGTACGTGCTTTCGAGCCACTACCAGGGCACGGAGTACGACTGCTACGGCAGCAAGGGTACGCCCGCCACACGCGGCGCCTATCGTCCCATCGGCATCAACCGCAACAGCCAACTCGCCGTACTGCAGCTGCGTCCCTATGCGCAGCCGGCCTACCGCGCCGTGCAGTGGATGGCCTTTGGCTCCAACTCGTTTAACGCGCTGGTTCCGCTGTACGCCAACGTCGAGACCATGCCCGAGTACTACGCTGACACCCAGGCTCGCGTGACGTCCGAGAACTTCTACTGGGCCAACCGCCTGATCGGCGCCCTGGCCGATGTCCGTTTCCACGAGTGCGGTCGCGCCGTGGAGGACTATCAGGAGAAGGTCGGTGGCATGGGCCACAAGCAGATCCATGACGTCGACGCTGCCGTAGCCGTTCTACCCGAGGCCGAGGTGCCTGCCGAGCTTGCACGCGCCAACGAGGAGTTTGCCGAGCGTGTTCGCGTAGAGACCGATGCTCTACTGGGCAAGGTGCTCTACACCACGAGCTGCGCCATGAAGAACTCTTTCGCGATGAACGACAACGTGAGATAGGGATTTCCCGTCGATCGAATAGCGCTAAAACGCTTTGTCGCTTTCACTCAATCTTGGGTACAAGAACGCCAATGCAGTTGTTTGTGATTGGAGACAACCATGGTTATGAAACTCGATCAGCTTGTTAACGGTGCCATTAACGTGGGCTTCGGCGCCGCCGCCGTTGCCGTCGAGGGCAGCAAGAAGGTTCTCGACGACCTTAATACCAAGGGCGAGCAGGTGCGCAAGGACGCAGGCGCCCCCGATATCGCCCGCAGTGTGTCCGACATGTTCGAGCAGGCCGGTGGCACCATCTCCGATCTGACCGAGCGCTTGGGCATGCAGGGCGAGACCGCGGCCCAGCGCGTGCTTGACGAGCTCATCCTTGCCCGCGTCCGCGTCATGACCGCCCCCGAGCGCACGGCCTTCCTGGCCCATGTGCGCGACATCGTCGATTCGGTCGAGGACAACGTGACCTCGGTGCCCGTCGAGTCCGTTGAGCCCGACGATGCGAAGGATACCGAAGAGGCCGAGTAGCAGCGCAGATGGCAGATTCCACCACCGATTACAACAATCTAGATCCCTTGGGTGACGAGGCGGCGGTTGTCGATGAGGTCGATGCTGCCGTCTCGGGCGCTCGCAAGAAGCCGCGCGCTGTCGATATGGTCCCCGAGGAGCCCGACGCGATGGCACCGGATGAAGAATACCAGCTCACGCCGGCGGGTCGCCGCGAGCGCATCGGGCAGATTGTTCGCCTGGTCAAAAAGTACCGTGTGTGGGATAACCTCACGCCGGTTCGTTTGCGCCGCCTGCTCGAGGAACTCGGCCCCATGTTCGTCAAGATGGGGCAGATTCTGGCCAACCGATCCGAGATTCTGCCGCAGCGGTTTTGCGACGAGCTGCGTCGTCTGCGCTCCGACGTGGAGCCTGTGCCGTACGAGGTCGTACTCAGTTGTCTGGAAGAAGAATACGGCCTGCGCTTGGGAGAGATGTTCGATGCGATCGATCCCAATCCGCTTGGTAGCGCATCGCTCGCGCAGGTGCACCGCGCTCGTCTGGTGACGGGCGAGGACGTGGCCGTCAAGGTGCAGCGCCCCGGTGCGCAGCAGGTTATGGCACAGGACATCGATATCATCCGCTCGGTGGTGCGTATCGTTTCCAAGTTCGTCAACACCGATCAATTCGTTGACCTGCACGGCGTAGTCGAGGAGTTGTGGACCTCGTTTCGCGAGGAGACCAACTTTTTGGCCGAGGCCAAAAACCTCAACGACTTCTACGAGTTCCATAAGAGCGTTCATGGCGTGACGTGTCCTAAATCCTATCTGGATCTGTGCACCGAGCACGTTGTGGTCATGGACTACATCGACGGCATTTCGATCGCCGATCCTGAGTGCTTGGTGGCCGAGGGCTATGACTTGGAAAAGATCGGTGCCGCGATTGTCGAGGACTACTCGACGCAGGTGCTCGATGACGGCTTTTTCCATGCCGACCCGCATGCGGGAAACATTATTCTCAAGGACGGCATCGTTTACTTTATCGACTTGGGCATGGTCGGACGCATGTCGAGCCACGATCGCGGTATCGTAAAGGACATGATTTTCGCCGTGGCCGAGGGCGACGTGCCAAAGCTCAAGGATTCGCTCATGCGCTTCGCCGTGACGCGTGGCGATTCGGCTGAGCTCGATCATTCGGCCTTTTTGTCCGATCTTGACTTTATCGTCGCAGACTTTGCGGGCCTTGACCTGAAGGATCTTGATATCGGCGAGTTTTTGACCTCGCTGTTAAACCTCGCGCGTAAGAATGACGTTGAGCTGCCGAGCGTAGTGACGATGTTCGCGCGCGGCATGGTGACGCTCGAGGGTTTGCTGACCGAGTACATGCCCAACGTCAACATGATCCAGATCATCCAGACGCATATCAAAAACGAGAAGAGCACCTATGCGCGCGTGCGTGATATGGGACGCGATCTTGCCGCGAGCAGCTATCGCGCGGCAAAAGGCTCGCTCGAGGCAGCCGAGTATCTGGGCTTGGCTTCGCGTATGCTCACGCGCGGCCAGCTTAAGGTGAACACGCAGATCATGAGCAGCGATAAGGCGCTGCGACAGCTGGGCGGAATTATCGACCGCATGTCGATGGCTATCGTTATCGCCGGCCTGTTTATCGGTTCGTCGGTGGTGTACTACGCACGCATCGAGCCGGTTGTGTTTGGTATCCCGGTCATTGGCTTTATGGGCTACGTGAGCGCGCTGGTGCTGGCGCTTATGCTGGGCCGCAATATCTGGCTTAACAGTCACGGCAGCAAGCACTAGGGGCTGCGACCGTCACCGCATTTTCCTATCGCAAACAATAGCTTTTACCTTGGGCTTCGCCTGCGTGCGAGGCCCTTTTGCGTGCTACCATATTGACGGTAATAATCGATGGCCTAGATGGTGGTGCGGAGACGCACGAATGCGCGGTTTTCCTGCGCGTTTGGGAGAATCGGGGTGCAAGTCCCCGGCTGTACCAGTAACCGTAATTCCTCTTGGCTCGGGATGTTCGCGTCGCAGATCGGACGACGTGCCCGAGTCGTTAAGGTTAAGTCGGATCGCCTCCCATCTTGCATGCGGCTGCGGCGTATGCCGCCGGCGTGCATAGGGCTCTGGAGGGAAGGGGGACCCCGATGGGGGAACTCGAGCGCAACATGCGCGATGACGTGGGGCAGCCTCAAGGCAACGCTCCAAGTACAGACAATGGGGGACAAATGGATATGTTTGAGGACGAGCGTGAGTGCGCCTCGTTGCATCGCCGTGGCGCGATTGCACGCGGTGTAGCTAAGCGCGGTCTGGTGGCATTCCTGGCCTTCGCGATGGCCTTTGGCACCACGCCGGCTCAGCTGTGGGCCGAGGGCGCCGAGGGCATTGCCGAGGCTGTGGCTCAGGCTGCGACGCCGAGTGAGGACGCAGCGCTTGCGGGCGGTGCCGCTGAGCAGAGCGGCGCCGAGGTTTCGGATTCTGGGAGCGCGCCCGCAGCTAGTGCCGCCACAACAGGGGCGGCAGCTGGCGACGAAGGCTCGGCGACGGGGGAGAGCCCTGCCGCGAGCGAGCAGTCTTCAGCGGCATCCGCTGGCCAAGCAGGATCTGCCGCCGCGGCTGCCGTTCAGACAGAGAACCCGACAGAAACCGGCGATGTCGCCAAGAAGCAAGTCGAGGTCTCGTTCTCGATTATCGGCACCGATGCCGACGGCAAGGCTCAGACCTGGGTGGCACCTACGCAGCTCAAGCTCGACGAGGGCGCGACGGCTGCGGATGCCTTCGTTAAGCTGCAGCAGAAGACGGGCTTTAAAGCGGATTACGAACCGAACACGGCATACGGCTTCTACCTCAAGAGCATCACGTCTCCGAGCGATGGCCGCACGCTTGCCTACGATCCGACGACTAATGCCTTCTGGCAGCTGTTCGTCGACGGCGTGTCTTCCTCGGTTGGCGCGAGCAGCGTCAAGCTCACCCAGGGGCAGAAGATTGAGTTTGCCTATACGGCTGGTAGCTCGTCCCCTGTCGTTAAGGACCAGGTTGCCGCAAATGTGACCGTCATTGGTCGCGATGCCCAGGGCAAGACTCAGACTTGGGTCGATAACGCGCAGTATGTGGTGACGTCCGGCTCGAGCGCACTTGACCTTACGAAGGTCGCGCTCGAGGCGAATGGCATCGACGCCGTTGCTGCAGGCTCCTTCATTCTGAGCCTTAAGTACAACGGCGTTGAGCTGGGTACGCCGCTCGATTATTCGACCTCTTGGCAGCTGTTCATCAACGGCAAGTCGAGCGACTACACGGCGGACAATGTCACCATTCATGCCGGCGATACCGTTACGTGGTTCTACGGTGGCTGGGGCGACCAGTTGCCCTCTGATTCCGTCCGTGCTTCCGTTCAGGTGCTTGGCAAGGACAAGGACGGCAAGCAGCAGGTTTGGGCTTCGACGGGTCAGATGAGCCTCAGGGCAGGCTCCACTGCTAAGGATCTCCTTGAGCAGACTGGTCTTACTCTCGATGCTAGAGAAGAGCCTTGGGGCTGGTACCTCAGCGGCATTACCTCGCCGCTTGACGGTAAGATCTATGAGTATGATCCTGCGACCAAAAGTTATTGGCAGTTCTATGTAAATGGCAAGTTCGCCCAGGTCGGGGCCGGCAACTACGAGCTCCAAGAGGGCGATGCCATCACCTTTATGTATGGTGCTGATGCCGATGCCCTTCCTGGCCAGGTTCTTGGGTCTGTCGATGTTATCGGTCCCGATGCCAACGGCAACAATACTCGCTGGGGCTCGGCAAGCAACGTTTCTCCGCCCGAAGGCTCTACGGCTCAGGACCTTATTGAGGCGGCTCTGAAGGCCAAGGGCGTTACGTACAACGGCCTCCAGAGTGGTGACTACTGGTTCCTCAATTCCATCGACTCGCCGTTTGAAGACAAGACGTACGGCTATGATGGTGCGACCAAAAAATACTGGCATCTGTATATCAATGGAGAGGCCTCCTCTTTCTGCGCCAATCAGATTACGCTCAAGAGCGGCGATAAGGTTACGCTTGCCTATACAACTGATAAATCGCCCATGCCCGATCCCGACAAGATTGTCGTGGACCCGAGTGCGACGACTCCTGATTGGGATGCCGAGTGGGCCGGCTACGGCAACAGTGGCAACGGTTCGACCGTAACGGATGCCAAGACGCCTGCGCAGGCCGCTGGTCTTAAGTGGGCCTTCGATTGGAAGGCCGAGTCTGGCCAGCAGTATGCCAACTGCAGCGAGCCTGTCGTCGCTAACGGCTTTGTGTACATCGCGACCGAGAACGAGCTCATTAAGATCGATTCGTCCACGGGCAAAAAGGTTGCCTCTGCGCCGCTTGCCTCCAAGGTGAGCTATACCTCTCGTCCGATCTATACCAATGGTCTTATCATCGTTCCGCTCAACGGCGGTGCGGTCCAGGCGATTACTGCGGACAAGCTGATCTGCAAGTGGCTGACGCCTGGTTTGACGGACTTGACGCAGAGCTCCTGCACCGTGGTTTCGGATGGCGAGTACGTCTATGTTGGTACGGTCGATATTTCGTATGACGAAAACTACAACGCGACCTACGGCAACGGCTCCCTGAAGCGTATCAAGATTGCCACGGGCGAAGTCTCTTGGCAGAACATTGACCCTTCCGAGGGCTATTATTGGACTGGCGCTGCGCTGACGGATAAGTACACCATTGTTCCTACGAGCGCGGGCACGCTTAAGTGCATTGATAAGACGGCGGGCGATGTCGTTTCGACCATGAAGCTCGGCGCTGTCGCAAATGCCGATTGCATTGCCGATCCGTCCAATGGTTCGACCTTCTATCAGATGACGCACGACGGAATGCTCCATGTGATTTCGCTTTCGGCGAAGGGCGTGCTGAGTGAACAGAAGACGGTTGATCTGGGCCTTACGAATAATCTGAGCGCCCCAGCGGTGTCTGGTGACAATCTGATTGTCGGCGGACAGACGGCTACGGGCTCTGCTCTGGTTCTCTATAACCTGAAGACGGGTAAGACCACGATGGTCACTGCTGCCGACGGCAAGGCGCTGCCGGCTGGCCTCAACGGTATTGCTGCTACTCCGCTGGTGAGTGTTCAGGGCGGCAAGACCTATGTGTACTTCACCGTGAACAGCGCGGATAGCAAGGATTACGTCAACTACTCTGCTGGTGGTGGCGTGTATCGCTATACGCTCGGCGACGCAGAGGCGACGCAGATCTATGATGCGGCTGGCCATTACCAGTACTGTGACTCTCCGGTCATTGCCGATGCTTCTGGCAACCTGTACTACATCAATGATTCGGGTACTCTGTTCAAGCTCGGGGCTGTTGAGTCTTGGACGGTTGCCTTTAATTCCAACGGCGGGTCTGCTTGCGACACTAAGTTTGTTGCTACGGCCGACGGCAAGCTGGTCAAGCCGGCCGATCCGACGCGCGATGGCTACACTTTCGGCGGTTGGTTCACCGATGAGGCTTGCACGCAGGCGTATGACTTCAGTACACCGGTGACGGCCGATCTGACGCTGTATGCCAAGTGGACCAAGAATGCCGTTAACCCTGGCGGCAATGGCGGTTCTGGCACTAATGGTGGCAACGGTGGCGCTGGCAACGGTTCTGGTGCTGGCACGGGCACGGGTTCCGGCTCCGGCACGAAGGGCCAGCAGGCCGGCGGCGCTATCGCCCCGGGTCATAAGCCGACGACCAAGACGACGGTGTCGACCAAGACCGAGACCAAGGACAACAAGTCCGACAAGAAGGACACCGATAAGTCCGATAAGAAGGACGAGAAGAAGTCTGACAAGAAGTTTGACAAGAAGGACGGCAAGTCCGACAAGAAGTCCGATTCCAAGTCCGATACGGGTGCTGCTTCCACGACCACTGCTAAGAAGTCCTCTAGTGCCTCCGAGCAGGAGACTGGCACCAACCCGCTCGCCATTGTTGGCGTTGCCGCCGGCGTCATCGGTCTCGCCATCGTCGGCGTGTTCGTGTTCACCAAACGTCGGTAGGTGAGGGCTGTGTCCAATAAATCCAAGGACGCTGACCCCAAGCAACCAGATTCCTCGTTTATCCAGCTTGACGATGCAAAGCAAAAGGGCGCCGCTTCGGCGGCGTCCGCCCCTCGCCGCAAGGCGCTCCTCGGCGTTCTGACTGCCGCGTGCACCATTCTGATCGTCGTCTCGCTGGGTTTCGTCCATCCTTCCACAAGCGGTGCCTGGTCTATCGACTGGATCATTCAGACCGTGTCGGGGGAGAGCGTCGTCACCAAGGACACCAAGGCGTCTGGCTCGTCTGCCGCTTCGGGCGAGGCCAGTTCCAAGGATTTCAAGTCATCGAATGACGCAAAAGATGAGTCCAAGTCCAAGGACGATTCCGAGTCTTCAAACAAGGAATCGGACAAGAACTCGGATAACAAGAAGTCCGAGGACCAGGACGGCAAGAAGTCTGGCGATAAATCCGCTGCCCAAAATACGGGAGCCGGTGATACTTCCAATGCGTCTGGCGGTGCTTCTTCGGGCGGTGGCCAGTCGTCTGATGGAGCCTCATCTTCTAATGGTGGAAACGCCTCCTCGGGCGGCCAGGGCGGCTCGCAGGAGTCCAGCTACGTAACAGTGACGGTTTCGGTCACATCGAGCGCTGTGGGCAATCCTGTGTCTTCTGGTGGCACCTTTACCTTTAACGAAGGCGCTACCGTCTACGATGCCCTGTGCGCGCTGGGCCTTTCTGTCAACGCACATGGCTCGTCGTACGGCACGTATGTCTCCGCGATTGGTGGTTTGGCCGAGAAACAGTACGGCGGTACGAGCGGCTGGATGTACTCCGTCAACGGCGCAACGCCCATGACGGCCTGCAGCAACTACGTTCTCTCCAACGGCGACAACGTGGTCTGGTATTACGTAACGGGCTAGAGACCTCGACATATCGCACCAAGCGGGCGGTTCGGACAAACATCCGGGCCGCCCGTTTTTCATGCGAATGGGACTGGGTCGCATGGTCTCTCGGCAAACAAAAAACCGGTTGGAACGGGAATTCCAACCGGTTATACATTCAAGCAAATAGCGAATCGACTACGACCGTGCGCCCTCGAGGAAGAAGCGGCGGCTAAAGTAGTTGTACCAGGTGACCAGGAACGTGGCGATGGCCTTCATGGCCTGGTAGCCGATGCTCAAAAACGTGACGCCCACAAACATGTATAGGTCGTTGAGGCCCAGACCGATCACCGACAGGATGGTGAAGATCGTGAACTCGCGCTTGCGGCTCATTCCCTCGCGATGGTCGAACACGTACTTCATGCTGAGCCAGTAGTTGACCACGACGGACGTGATGAACGAAACCGTGGTGCTCATCAAAAAGTCGAGGTGAAACAGCTCGACGAGCGCAATGAGCATACCCCAGTCGATGCCAAAGGAGATAAGACCCACGACAGCGAACTTGAGGAACTGCTTGGTATGAGGTTGTGCCAGTGCCTTGCGCACGTAATCACATCCAATGCGTTGATGAATCGAGCAGAGGATACTTTAGAGCTTTTGCAAGGGAAACGTAAGGTCTTTGCCAAGAACTATACGAACTCGCCAAATTTTCAAGAGCTAATCCGCAAACGTTGAAAATTTGCCCGTAAACGAGCAAAGCCCACGAACAACACAGCGCTCGACGCGCGTCATCCGTGGGCATCGTAAAGCTGTAAGGTTGCGAGTTACTTGGTCTCGTCGCCCTCCAGGAAGATCTTTCGGGTCACAAAGTTGTAGACCATAACAAGCGCGGTGGCGCAAATCTTGGCGATATTGGCCTCGAGCCCCAGGCCGGCGTTGAGCGCCAGCACGATACCGTCGTTGAGCGCCAGGCCGATCACGGACAGCACGACAAAGATAATGAACTCGCGGCGGCGACTCATGCCCTCCTTGTGCGCAAACACGTACTTCATGCTCGCGACGTAGTTAAAGATGAGCGAGACGATAAAGCCGCTGGTATTGGCGATCAGGATGTTAAGGCCCAGGCCGTAGTGGAGCAGATTCATGATGCCAAAGTCGATGACCGTGGCGACGACGCCGACGACGCCAAACTTCATGATCTGCGCAAGGAGCTTTTGCATGGTACCTGCCTTAGGGTGGCGCCGCAGCGCCGTGGGGATGACAAACTCAGCAAGTTTAGCCAATCCCCACGGGTGGAGCTAGGCGCGCTCCTCGATAGCACCGTTTCTATATGCATCGAGCAGTTGGCGTAGGTCCTGGATTTGGCTGCGGATCTTGGCACCCGTATCGGTGTCGCTTACCATGCGGCGGCGGTCGGCCTCGTCAAAGCGGTTGGTCTCGCTCTCGATATCGATATTGCGGGTGAGCGCCTCGGCAACGGTGGTAAAGGCCTGGTGCGACTTGAGGCGGCATCCGCGCGAGCTCGAGATGAGCGTGTAGCCGGCGATGCCTGTTTTGGGATGGTAGGCGCGGCAGAAACCGCCATCGATGACCAGCAGCTTGCCGTTGGCGCGGATGGGCTGCTCGCCCTTGGTAGTCTTGACGGGCGTATGGCCATTGATGATGTGACCGGTCGGCGAACATGCCATGGGGGCAACGCCGAACTCGCGCATGATGTCGTCGCAGACCGAGGGCGACTTGGTTAGCGTAAAGTACGGGTCCATCGGCTCGACCCAGGTGCTCTTATCGGCGATATAGGCGCGCTCAAAGGTACGCACCAGGCGTCCGCTGGCGGGTGAGTTAAAGCCGATCCACAGGTACCACATCCAGTCGAGGGCATCGCGGTCGCCGACGCGCCAGGCTCGGCGGGCGATATGGTCGCAAAAATCGAGATAATCGCGGCCTGCGTGCCAGGTGCCCAGGCAGTTCATGCTGCTAAAGGTACCATCCTCGTTGAGCGGCACGCAGCCATGGAACAGCAGATTGCCGTTGGCGACCTTATACATCGAGCCGTGGGTGTAGAGGAAATCGATATGGCGATGCAGGTGGTCGGCGGTGACAAACTCGGACACGAGCTTGTCGATGATGTGTTGCTCCTGGGGCGTGAGCATGTAGGGGTCCGTCGGGTCGACGGTGGGGAAGTCGCTGGTCGTGAGCGGCCACACGCTGCCGTCGGCAAGCGTGACTGTGCCGGCGTCGTGATCGATTTTGTCGAGCAGCAGGCGGTTGGTCATGTCGAACTCGGGGTGGCGCTGGATAATCTGGCCCTCGAGCTTAAAGAGCAGGACGTTGATGGCTTTAATCAGCGGGCTGATGGGCTCACCGGCGGTATAGGTGGCATCGGCAAAGGCGACAAGCTCGCGCAGCGAGATGCCATAGTCGTTCTCGAGGATCTCGTAATTGTCGTAGCGCAGGTTGTTGCGCAGCACCGTGGCGATGCAGGCAGGCTCACCGGCCGCAGCGCCCATCCACAGTAGATCGTGGTTACCCCACTGAATGTCGAGCGAATGGTAGGTGAGCAGGCGGTCCATAATCTTGGCAGCGCCGCCGCCACGGTCGAAGATATCGCCCACCAGGTGCAGGTGGTCGACGGCCAGGCGCTTGATGAGCGAGGCGAGCGACTCGATAAAGTCGTCGGCGCTTGCGGTCTCTAGGATGGACCCAACGATGCGCTCGTGATAGCGCACGCGATAGTTGTTCTCGTCCGGATGCGTGTGCAGCAACTCGTCGATGATGTAGGCGTAATCGCGCGGGATGGCCTTACGCACCTTGGAGCGCGTATAGCGGCTCGAAAGCGAGCGGGCAACCACAATGAGTTGGTCGAGCATGGTCTTGTACCAGGTGGGCGAGTCCTCGCGTTTGCTGCGGACCAGCTCGATCTTCTCGCGCGGGTAGTAGATGAGCGTGCACAGCTCGCCCTTTTCGTCAAACGTGAGCGTGTCGCCAAAAATCTCGTCGACATGTTCGCGCACGACGCCCGAACAGTTGTTGAGGATGTGCATAAAGGCTTCGTACTCGCCATGCACGTCGCTCATAAAATGCTCGGTGCCTTTGGGCAGGTTGAGAATGGCCGAGAGATTGATAATTTCGGTAAACGCGGATTGCTCGGTGGGAAATTGTCTCGACAACAGACGCAGATATTTAAAGTCTTGCGGATTGCGATCGAATGCGACCATGAAACACCTTCCGATATGGATGGTAAAACTGATAAAACAGCGTCAAGCGTTTACCAGTATGCGCCGGCTTTGTTTCGATTTTGCGCCGGCGGCTGAATTGTCGGCTGAACGGTTTGGTAAATCGATTTAGTTGAGGTAGATATGGCGGTTGAGTGGAGACGAAGCGGGTGATTTTGCCCACGTTGGTCCATGGCGGCGATGGAGATGTTCGTGATAAAGATGTTCAATACAAATAGTTCGAATTGGTAAATAGTGGACATATGTACCGTATGTAGGCTCACTGTGCGATAATTTGCGCAGCAATGAGTAAGGAGCCTCATATGAGTGATTTTGTCCTGACCTGTGAATCCGCCGCCGATCGAACCCGTGAGTTCTTTGCGTCGCGCAATATCCCTGTCGTGTGTTTTCATTACGAGATCGACGACGTTGTCTATACGGACGATCTGTATCAGTCGATTACGCCGGACGAGTTTTTTGCCCAGATTGCCGCGGGCGCCATGCCCAAGACGTCTCAGGTGAGCGTGGGTGAGTACGAGGAGTTTTGGGAGCCGTTTGTTGCCGAGGGTAAAGACGTGCTGCATCTGACGTTGTCGTCGGGTATTTCGGGCACGTATGGATCGGCCTGCGTTGCGGCGCAGATGCTCGCGGATCGCTATCCCCAGGGCGGCAAGGTGCGCGTCATCGATTCGTTAGCGGCGTCTTCGGGCTTTGGCCTGCTGGCGGAATGTGCCGCCGACGTGCGCGATGGCGGTGCTTCGCTCGACGAGACGGCCGCTTGGATTGAGGAGCATAAACTCAACCTTCACCACTGGTTCTTCTCGACCGACCTGTCGAGCTACCTGCGCGGCGGTCGCATTTCGGCTGCGAGCGCGATCATCGGCACGGCGCTTAAAATTTGCCCGCTTATGACGGTCGATTGCGAAGGTGGACTGTCGCCACGTGAGAAGATTCGCACTAAGAAGCGCGCGATTTCCGAGATGGCTAAGACCATGATGGCACACGTGCAGGACGGTGCGGATTATTCGGGTAAGTGCATCATGTCGCACTCGGCGTGCCGCGAGGATGCCGAGGCCGTTGCGGCGCTGATTGAGGAACAGGTTCCGCAGCTTAAAGGCAAGATTGAGATCAATAACATCGGCACTCTGATCGGTTCGCATACCGGACCTGGTACGGTGGCGCTCTTCTTTATGGGCGACAAGCGCGTGGATTAACTTGGCCCATCACGTCGCTGCATGATTGCTCAAACGAAAACGGCCTGCCTCACGTTTGTGGGGCGGGCCTTGCTGTTGGGGTTAGCGTTTCTTTCCGCGGAAGAAGAAGCCGTGCAGTGACGGCTTGAGGCCGCGGTTGGCGCGATGCTCCTCGACGCGCTCGTGGATCGAAGCGACGCGCTCGATGACTTCGTCGGGAATCGGCACGTCGGGATTCATGTTCTCGACTTGGCTGACCTCGGCGGCGGCGACCTGGTCGATAATGGGCACATCGTCGTGCGAGATGACAGGTGTGGCGTCTTCCTTCATCTTGCGATAACGCTGCATCATGTCGGTCTGTAGCTGCTGGGCCGAAGGCGGCGTCCAGATGATGGCGTTGGCGCCGGCGGCGATGGTTTCACGGATGCTCTCGGGCGTCTTGCCGCCCGGCGCGATGAGCGGCAGGTTGGGATAGTGCTTGCGCAGCTCGCGTAGGACCTGGGGCGTGTTCTTGCCGGCGGCGATGTTGAGAATCTTGGCGCCGGCGCGCACCTTGGCGTGGGCATCGTCGTCGCAGCGAACGACCGTAGCGATGACGGGGATGTCGGCGATGTTGGTGATGTGCTCGACCATCTCGGCGCTGGCGGGGGAGTTGACCACACAGCCCGCCGCGCCCTGCATCTCGGAGACGGCTGCCATCTGAACGGAGCGCTTGCCGGTGGTGGTGCCACCGCCCACGCCTACGAAGACCGGGCACTCGGCGACGGTCAGCAGCGCCTGCGTAATGGCGGGCTGCGGCGTGAAGGGGTAAACGGCAAAGACGGCATCGGCGTTGGAGTTGCGGATGACCGCGACGTCGGTGGTGTAGATGAGCGATTTGATACGACGGCCGAAGAGCGTGAAGCCGCTGGCCTCCTCAATCTCGTCAGGCATGCGAAGGGCCGCCTTGCGCAGGCGCCCGTCGATGGGCAGCGGCTCCATGGGAAGCAGTCCGTTGGGGGTCACGGCTACCTGGGGTTCGGTGAACTCGTCTGCGAGCTCGACCTCGGAGAAATCGACCGAGGCGACGATGTCCTCGTGAACCTCGGCGGGCACATCGATGGGGGCTTGGTCGCTTGCCGCGGCAGGCGTGTCGAAGGAGCTGGTGCCGACGAAGGCGTCGACGCGCTCATTTAGATCGTTGAGGGTATCCATGGAAGCTCGATTCTATGTGATGACGGCCGGCGCGATGCAGCCGGAATTGCGAATGCTAAATCGTTTGACGAGTTGATTTTTCCCCGCCGCGCCATCCGTTAGACCGAAGGGCCGGCGAACGTGAAGGAGCTGTGGTGGCGGGTATTGAGGTGCTATCTTGAATGTCCCGTTTAAAAGAGAGGTGACGCGGTATGGAATTGACAGCAATGTTTGGCTCGATTGGCCTGTGTGTGGGCGCAATCGTTGCCGCCGCGGTCATCTACTTTGTGGTCACGGCCATTAAGGGCAAAAGGGCCGAACGCAAGGAGCGCGCGATGCTTAAACAGCATCGCGACCAGCGGGGCAAACGCGCACGGAGATAGCTTGTTGAGTTTTGGATCCGTGCGCTAGCTGCGTTTTCGGATCAGGGCAATGTAGAAGCCCTCAAATTCGCGGCTGGGCGGAATGGTGAGCGTGCCGGGCAGGCCGTTGGCGATGGCCGATACCTGACCCGCGGCAATGGCCTCGGTCAGGGCGTTGGACTCGATGCGCGGCTCCTCGCCAGCTTCCTGGGCGCGGCGTGCCTCACTTTCGCTTGGCGTGCCGTCGAGGGGGATGAGCTCGCAGTCCATATGCTTGTCGAGGGCCTCTTGCAGGGCGTCCTCGTTTTCCTGCGGCAAGATCGAACAAGTCGAATAGACGAGCGTGCCGCCCGGTTTGAGGGCTCCCATGGCGCGGTCCAGAAGCGCACGCTGCGAGCGGGCGCATTTGACGAGCAGCTGCTCGGTCAGGCCGCGCAGGCTTTTCTCGTTGCCGCTGATGACGGTGCCCGTGCCGGTGCAGGGAGCATCGAGCAGGATGCGGTCAAAGCGGAAGAACTCGTCGAGCTCGCGTGCGTCGGTGCGCAAGACGGGCACGTTTTTTGCACCTTGGCGGTGGAGGTTGGCTTCGAGCTTCTCGGCGCGGGGAATGCTCATCTCGCAGGCGGTAAGGTGCGCCTGCCCCTGCGTGAGGGCGGCGATCTGCGTCGTCTTGCCGCCAGGGGCTGCGCACATGTCCAGGATGTCCTCGCCTGCCTGAGCGCCCAGGACCAGCGGCGGCATCATGGACGACAGGCTCTGCAGGTAGATCTTGCCGTCGCGGTAGATGTCGAGATCCCACAGGTCGGAAACCTGGGCCTCGGGCAGGATGAAGGCGTCTGGGTACCAGGTGACGGGGTTGTGGGCGATGCCGGCGGCATCGAGCGCCGCAGCGATGTCCTCGGCGGTTGCCTTGAGCGTGTTGGCGCGCAGCGTGACCGGGCGTGTGGCCGCGGCGCCGAAGCCCTCGATCATGAGCTCGGCATCGGCGGGCGCATAGGCGCCGGCGACCGTGTCGACCATAAAGCGCGGCAGGTCGGCGGCGGAGTGTTGGGCGGCAAGCTGGTCGGAAAGCTCGGTGGCGGCAAACTGCCTGAGCTTGAGCTCGGGTTTAACCTGCTTTTTCTGCTTACGACGACGCGGCTTGGACATCCGTCTTTCCTTCCCATTCCATTACATGTCGAGTGTTTAGTACTGGCTCTCGTGCTTGCTGAAGAAGTCGAAGCGCGGGGGCAGCGGCTTTACGCGGTGCTCGCCGGGCTTCTCGCCCAGGATCTCCACGAACTCGTCCGTGGAGGCAAAGATGTTATCCCAGCTAAAGAAAGCGACCGGGTCGACGTCGAAGTACTCGCAGATGAGCTCGCAGCCGGCCGGCACAATACCGTGCATCAGGACGGTCGCCACGCGCAGCTCGGTAAAGGCGTCGACGAGGGCCTGCGTCATTGCGGCGTTGGCCGGCTCGCCCTCGAGCTTGTTGGCGGCCTTGGAGGCATCGCTCCAGCGCTTGTTGGCGGCGCGCAGGTAGTCGTCGCACACGGCAAGCGCGCGGTGCGTCTCGAACTTGTACATGGCCTGCTCAAAGGCGAGGGCTGCCTGCTCGGCGGCCTCGACTACGGTGTCAGAAGCTGCACCGGCGGGGATGCAGCCGTTGCGGTAGGGGCTCTCGTCGCCCTCCTTGACGGCGACGCCGTAGAAGCAGCTGCGGGCCAAGCGGTTGAACACGCCGGTCAAAAGGGCGCTCTCCTTAAGGGCCGGGTCGATAACGCGCTTGTCGTCGCAGGCGCGCACCTCGTTGCCGTCCTTGTCCTTGCCGGTCACGCGGGTGTCGTATGCCTTGGGGCTAAAGCTCACCGGCTTCTCGGACAGGCCGAGCGACAGCCAGTGCGCGCGCATCTGCTCGCAGGTGTAGTGGTTGAGCAGGTCGTCTGCCGGCGGGGGAGGCGTCTGCGAGGACGAGCTGGCCTTTTTGCCCATGTAGAGCAGGTGGTAGCAGGCGCTGACGGTGCTCTGCGTGAGGTCCCAGCCCAGGGCCTCCCACATGGCGGTCTGCGCGATGCAGTAGAAATAGATGTTGTCCTGACCGATGAACTGGTAAATCTGAGCGTCGTCAGAGCACCACCAGTCGCGCCAGTCGAGCGAGCTGTGCTGGTAGGTGGGCGCGGGTACCTGCGTGGAGTCGGCAGCGGGCTCGCCCATGAGGGCGGCATCCTGGGCGGCGACGCCCTCGGTCACGCCGGCGGCCTTGGCATCGCGCGCGAGCACGGTACGCGTATAGCTGATGGGCGCCCACAGGCTCTCGGGCCAGCACCAGCAGGTGACGTCGGAGACGCCATCGACCTCGGGCACCGGAACGCCCCAGTCGATGTTGCCGGTGATGCGGAAGGGCACGAGCGCCTTGCCGCTGCGGAAGCGCACGCCGCCGTTGGCGAGCACCGCGTGGGCGTCGTCGCGCTCCTTCCAGCTGGGGAAGGTGACGGTAAAGCTGCTCTTGTTGCCCTCGGGCTCCAGCACGGTGTGCTCGGGAAGCTGGTCCTCGACGGCGTCGAAGGCCTCGCGGAACTTGTTCTGGATGTAGAGCTGAGCCGGCAGCAGCCACTCCTCCATGGTCTTGGAGACCACGGAGCGAACCTGCGGGTTCTGGGCGAGCTTGGCGGTGTAGGTTTTCATGAAGTCGAGGTAGGCCGGCAGGTCAAAGTAGAGATTGTCGACCGGACGCAACTCGGGCACCTCGCCGGTGAGCTGGCTTTTGGGCGCGATGAGCTCCTCGGGCTCAAACTGGTGGCCCAGATCGCACTCGTCGGCATAAGCCTTCTCGGACTTGCAGCCCTGGATGGGGCAGCGGCCGATGACCTGGCGTCCGTTGAGGAACGTGCCGGCCTTGGCATCGTAGAACTGCAGCGTGGAGCGCTTGGAGATGGTGCCCTGCTCGTGCAGGCGCTCGATAATCTCGGCAGTCACCTCGTTGTGGATCTGGGCCGCCGGCTCAAGGCCCGAGCCGCCGTAGATATCGCAGCTGATGTTGTAGTTGTTGAGGGTCGCGGCCTGGCGGGAGTGATTGGACTCGACATACTCGCCGATGGACTTGTCGTAGCCCTCGTTCTCCTTGAGCTTGCGGTAGCTCTCCATGATGGGCGAACCGTAGCAGTCGGTGCCCGAGGTGAAGATGACGTTTTCGCGGCCCAGGCGGTCACGCAGGAAGCGGGCGAAGAAGTCGGCCGGGACAAAGACGCCGCCGACGTGGCCAAAGTGCAGACCCTTGTTGCCGTAGGGCTCGCCGGCGGTAACGATGGCGCGGCGCGGCCAGCTGGGACGGTCGTTCATGGAGTATTTGGATGCCATGGGACTCCTTCGCATATAGGTAAGAGCGCGGCCGGGCACGGGGTTCGGCGGCGCGGTGGTCAATTCGTGCATATCGTTCGACATTATCGCACATGCGGGCGGGTGCGTGGCAGGGGCGCTATCCTAAGATGCTATGAATGAGATTTCCAACATACATGCGTTTGAGGACGAGGATTTTCTACACGCTTGCTTCGTGTGGGGGATGGCCGTGATCGCGGTGTTTGCCGTGTGCCTGGTGCCGGTGTTTATGCTGTTGGGCGGGCCTGCGGACTTGGACGCGGCTGAGGCGGGCGGCTGGATGGCTGTCGTGGGCTGGATAGTCGGCTTGGCTGCGGTCTCAATGGCATCGTTTGCCGTGCACGAGCTGGTGCATGCGGTGTTTTTTAAGCTGCTGGCGCCTGCGGGCGCGCAGGTGACCTTTGGGGCGAATCGCGAGACGGCGATGATCTATGCCTGCGCCGAGGGCGTTGTGTATTCGCGCCGGCGGTACATGGCGGTTTGCCTGGCGCCGACGGTTGTTGTGACGACAGCATTTGCCCTGGGGTTTGCGTTCTCGGACTATCCGCTGCTGTGCTACCTGGCGGCTGGTCTGCACTTGTCGGGCTGTGTGGGTGATTGGTATTACGTGCGGACCATTCTGCGCGACCGCCGTATCGTCGCCTGCGAGGATACGTCCTTTGGCGTGCGCTTTTTTGGGTGAGGAGATGTCGATGAAGTCGTTGTTGCTGCATGCGTGCTGTGCACCATGCTCGCTTGAGCCGGTTCGCCTGCTGCGCGAGGAGGGGTTTGAGCCCACGATTTGCTGGACCAACCCTAATATTCAACCTCACGATGAATGGCAGCGGCGTTTGGACGAGCTGCGCCGGTGGTGTGCCGATGGCGACATCGAGCTCATCGAGGCCGGGGAGGACCGCGAACGCTGGGAGGCCGGCGTGGCCCCGCTGGGTGCCGATCGTCCCCGTCGCTGTCGCGCGTGCTATGCCTTGCGCTTGGCCGAGGCATGCCGCGTGGCTCGGGAGCGCGGGTTTGAATACGTGGGCACGACGCTCGCCGTCTCTCCGTATCAGTTGTTCGACACCTGCAATGACGTGCTCGAGCGTTTGGCTGCCGCCCGCGGTCTCACTCCGGTGATTCGCGATTTTCGCCCGTATTATCCCGAGGCTACGCGCCGTTCGCGCGAACTGGGCATGTATCGACAGAACTACTGCGGCTGCCGCTTTTCTGCTGTCGAGGCGGCCATGGACCGCGCCCGCATCCGCGATGAGCGCAAGGCTGCCAAAAAGTAGTTCGTTTGGGACGTCAGCCTGCTAGGATGTAGAGCGGACTTTAGCTATATAAGGAGTATCAGACGTGTCTATGCGTACCGATGATTTTGACTACAACCTTCCTGAGGAACTGATTGCCCAGGCTCCTGCCGAGCCGCGCGACTCCTGCCGCCTGCTGGTGGTGGATCGCAAAGGCTCCCAGGCGGGGAAGCCGCTGGAGCACGGCGGTACTGTTGAGCACCGCATCTTCCGCGACATCATCGACTATATCGAGCCGGGCGACGTGCTCGTCATCAACCAGACGCGCGTGATGCCGGCCCGCCTAATCGGTCGCAAAGCCGGCTCGGGTGGCGTGGTCGAGACGCTGCTGCTCAAGCGCCGTGAGGATGTGGATCCGCTCGGCCATGTGTGGGAGTGCCTGGTCAAGCCGGGCAAGCGCCTGAAGCCCGGTGCTCAGATTGAGTATCGCGCCGGTGGCGCCCATGCGCCCGAGGGGGCTCCCGTGGTGCTGACGGCCGAGGTCATCGACTTTGTCACCGATAGCCGCGGTGGCCGTCTGGTGCGCTTTGAGCCGGCCGGTTGCAATGCCGCCGGCGACCCGCGCACGCTCGACGAGGCCATCCATGCTGCCGGCCACGTGCCGCTGCCGCCCTACATTACCGATTACGAGGGCGACCCCGAGAAGTACCAGACCGTCTACGCCATGAAGGAAGAGCACTCGGCTGCCGCTCCCACGGCGGGTCTGCACTTTACGCCCGAGCTCATGGCCGCTATCGAGGCCAAGGGCGCAAAGTTTGCCGCCGTCGAGCTCGAGGTGGGTATTGATACCTTCCGTCTGGTGGAGGAGGACGACCCCACGCAGCACGTCATGCACACCGAGCGCTACCACGTGTCGCAGGAGGTTGTCGACGCCGTGCATAAGGCGAAGGCCGAGGGGCACCGCGTGATCGCCGTCGGCACTACCGCAGTACGCTCGCTCGAAAGCGCGTTTGACGCTGAGGCGCCGGTGTCCGATCCGGCCGTGACAGCGCGCTATTTTGAAGGCCGCGAGGACGGCGCTGACACGCTCGGCCGCGGCGACATCGTGGTGCGCGAGAACGCGACGACGCAGCTCTACCTCATGCCCGGCTCGACCTATCACGTGGTCGACGCGCTGATCACGAACTTCCACGTGCCGCGCTCTACGCTCATGATGCTCGTGAGCGCACTTGCCACTCGCGACCAGATCATGGATGCCTACGCCGCCGCCATCGAGGAGCGCTACCGCTTCTTCAGCTTTGGTGACGCGATGCTCATTCAGTAGGTTACGGCGTTTTACCAAACGCCGTAACCGGCCGACGCTGCGCGGGCCGCATTTGGACAATCTGACGTTCAATCGTCGGGCATGACCAGAAGGTCAATGCCCTCCTCTTTCACGTCACCTTGCTCGCTTAGGGGCGTTTTCGCTGACTTCGCCAATGCATCGGCAGGTACTCATTGGGGACGTACTTAAATGAGTGCCTGCAGAATGAGAGTGGATAATCTCCCGTTTTTGGCCTGCTTGGGGGCTCAAAGTGGGAGATTATCCACTCTCGTCATTGGACTAGTCTTTGGGGACGTTCTTGTTTGATTAGTCGTTTAAGAACGTCCCCAATGACTACTTGCTTGGCGGCTGGTTTACTTGCTTGCGAACAGCCAGACTAGGATGATCACCAGGATTGCGGCGACGATGCAGACGATGGCGCCGGTGAATTTGATGCGTGAGTCGCGGGTGCGCTCGCGCACGTCGTCCTCGGCGGCTTCGAGTTGAGCCACTTCGTGTTCGGTTTCGGCGTGTTCGGCTTTATCGCGCGCCAAGGATCCGGCGAGCGATTCGGTAATCTCGGGATGGTCATGTACCTCGGTCGCCTGCTCGATGATCGACTGCGCATGGGCGATGTCCGCTTGGGCATTGGCGATAGCCTGCTCTTGCTCTCGACGCGCCTTGTCCTCCGCGGCGATCTTCTCGCGCAGTTCGCGCTGACGAGTCGCGGCGGCGGTCTTCGCCGTCTGCAGCTCGTCGCGCGCGGCATTGGCTTCGGTCGTCACGGCTTGGTGCGCGCGTTTTGCGTCGGCGATAGGGGCTTGAGCCTGCTCGACGGCCTGCTCGGCTGCGGCAAGCGAGTGCTCAAGGTCGGCGGTGATGCGCGGGACATCTTCTTCGGCTTTACGCAGGGCATCTGCCGTGTCGGAAATCTGCATCGAGAGCTCGCTGGTGCGCACCGTATAGTTGGCGGGATTTGCCGAGGGATTGCGTTGCAGCTCGGCATACTCATGACGCAGCGTCTCGAGCTGGGCGCGCGTGGCGTCGACGGTTTGTTGTGCGGCGGCAATGCCGGCGTCTCGCTCTGCCTTCACCTTGTCGCGGATGCGCTTGGAATCCTCAAGACGTCGAACGAGGCGGTTGCCGGTCTCGCGTGAGCTCGCCTCGCGGGCCTCCACGGCGTCGAGCGCGGCCTTCAGGCGGAGCTCAGTCGCGTCATCCTCTGTCTTCATTTGTTCGAGCTGACCCTTGAGCTCTGTCGCTTTGGAGGCGTGGGCATCACGGTCAATCTCGGCTGCCGCAGCGGTCTTTTGGGCCGTGGCAATCGCCTGGCGCTGGTCGGCGACGATCTGGTCGTAGCGGCCTGCGATATCCTGGCGCGTCTCGAGTTCCTCGGCCTGATCGGCAATGCGCTGCTCAAGTTCGGCCAGGTGGGCGCGGGCATCGGCAAGTGCCTTTTTCGCGGCGTTCATCTCGCGCATGGCCGAGGCGCCCTGGGCGATAAAGGTGCCCACGGCGTTCGCAGTGTTCGAGACAGCGGTCCCCAGATCGCGGCTCGCGGCGGGGGAGTGCGGGGCAGTCGGGCGAGCGGTGTCGGCAGCGTCCGCATCGGCAGTCTGCGGCACGGCGATATTGCCGGTACCGCCTTCGATCACAGAAAAGCCTGCTGCGTGCGGGTCGACCGCATCGGTGCCAATCGTGGGATGCTCGAGCTGCAGAAACGAGGGCATGGTGCTGCCCTGGTCGGCAACCGGAGTCTCGCCGGGTACGAAGGTCGAGGCTGCCTCGGCGGCCTCCTCTTCCTCGGCGTCAACGTCAGCGTCGGCCACGGCGTCTTTCATCGCTTTGACGGCATCCATCATGGAGTCCATGACGGCGTCGAGCTCTTCTTCCGAAGAAACCTCGATAGGGCCCGCAGCTTGCGGAGCAGCATCCTGTACGGGGTGGTCGTCCTGAGCGGGCGCATCGTCGTTTTGCTCGCCTGCATCTTCGGCGCCGGGGGTTTCCGCCGTAGCGCTTTCGTCTAAGATGGGGTCGTCGAGGCCAATATCATCGCAGGTCACAGCGTCAGCATCTGCGGTGACGTCTGCGGAATCATCAATATGCTGTTGAGTCTGGGGGTCCAGCTCGTCTGTCATAGGCATGTGCTCCTCATCGTTGTTTGTCACCCTATGATAAAGTCTCGCGTCGACATCCCGCGCGCTGCAGCAAAGTTTCAAAACGTGTTCGATGGCTCGCGTCGATAGCAAAAACTCGGCCACTTTATCCAGTTTGTACTTGACATTCCCTTCGCCGAAAGACGTTGCGCCGTTCGCCTGCCATGGGCTTTATTTTTCACTTGAACCCGCTAAAGTTGCATTTCAGCTTTTGGCGCGTGAAGTTGGATGCGCGCAGTCGACGGGCAAGCCCGTCGCGATTTGAAAGGACTTTATATGGGACTTTTCACTGGTAAGACCGTGATCGTCACCGGCGGCGGCAAGGCCACGCTCAAGGACGGCTCCGCTGGCTCCATCGGCTACGGTATCGATATCGCTTTTGCCAAGGAGGGCGCAAACCTCGTCATTACCGGCCGCAACGTTGCCAAGCTCGAGGCTGCCAAGGAATCCCTCGAGGCCGAGTACGGCGTCAAGGTTCTGCCTGTTCAGGCCGATGTCTCGGCTGGTCAGGACAACGAGGCCGTCGTCCAGAACGTCATCGACAAGGCTATTGAGGAGTTCGGCCGCATCGACGCCGTCGTCAACAATGCTCAGGCCAGCGCCTCGGGCGTGACCATTGCCGATCACACCATGGACCAGTTCAACCTCGCCATTTACTCCGGTCTGTATGCCACCTACCTGTACATGCAGAAGGCCTACCCGCACCTGAAGGAGACCAAGGGCTCCGTGGTCAACTTTGCTTCGGGCGCCGGCCTGTTTGGCAACTATGGCCAGTGCAGCTACGCCGCTGCCAAGGAGGGCATCCGCGGTCTGACCCGCGTCGCTGCCAACGAGTGGGGCAAGGACGGCATCAACGTCAATATCGTTTGCCCGCTTGCTTGGACCGCCGCGCTCGAGAACTTCCAGGATGCCTATCCCGAGGCGTTCAAGGCCAACGTCCACATGCCGCCGGCGGGCCACTACGGCGACGTCGAGAAGGAGATCGGCCGCGTGGTCGTTCAGCTTTGCGGCCCCGACTTTAAGTATATGAACGGCGAGACCGTCACCCTCGAGGGTGGCATGGGCCAGCGGCCCTAATAGTTACGGCGTTTTTACAAACGCCGTAACGGGCCGACGCTGCGCGGTCACCAGAGCGACAATTTGTCATTCAAAGAGGGCGGCATGACCAGAAGGTCTATGCCGTCCTCTTTTCATGCCAACTTGTTCGCTCTGGCGACCGCTCGCTGACGTTGCCAGAGCATCGGCGTTGCCTTTGTTGATGTAGTCGTTGGGGACGTTCTTAAATGACTAGTCGAAGGGGACACTCTTGCCGGCACTTGGGGACAGTCCCTAAGTGCCGGCAGATTGGGACACTCCTTTGTAAGGTGGCGCTGAAGACTGTCCCCGACGGCTAGTCGTTTAAGAACGTCCCCAATGACTATGACCCCTTTGCATCAGTTTCTGTCGAGTCGGTGCGGGTTGTTGGTTGCCCGTATAATGGTTTGCGTATGAACCGCAACCAAGGAGTTCCAGTTTATGGACCAGAACCTTTTTAAATTCGACCTGATCGCCGAGGACCCGACGACGCATGCGCGTGCCGGCGTACTGCACACCCCGCACGGTGACATCGAGACGCCGATCTTTATGCCCGTGGGCACCAAGGCAAACGTCAAGGGCATCCCCACCGAGACCGTCAAGCAGCTCGGTGCGCAGATCGTGCTCGCCAACACCTACCACCTGTCCATGCGTCCCGGCGAGGACACCATCGCCGAGCTGGGCGGACTGCATAAGTTTATGAACTGGCATGGCCCCATTCTTACCGACTCGGGCGGTTTCCAGGTCTTCAGCCACAACGACGCCGTCAAGCTCACCGACGAGGGCGTGCGCTTTATCGTCAACGATTACGACGGTCGCCACGTGTTCTGGACGCCCGAGGACAACATGGAAATCGCCATGAAGCTCGGTTCCGACATCTGCATGCAGCTCGACCAGTGCCCCGGCTATCCTGCCACGCGCGCCTACGTCGAGCGCGCCGTGGAGCTGTCGAGCATGTGGGCCGAGCGCTGCTATAAGGCCCACACCCGCGATGACCAGGCGCTCTTTGGCATCGTTCAGGGCGGCATGCATCTGGACCTGCGCCTGCGATCGCTGCGCCACCTGGAGGAGTGCGGCGACTTCCCCGGCTACGGCATCGGCGGCTACTCGGTGGGCGAGGACCACGAGACCATGTTCGAGACGCTGGCGCCGCTGGCTTCCGAGTACATGCCTAAGCACAAGCCACGCTACCTGATGGGCGTCGGCAACCCTACCACGCTCGTGCGCGGCGTGGGCGTGGGCATCGACATGTTCGACTGCGTGCTGCCGACGCGCACCGGCCGCATGGGCACGGCGTTCTCCAGTGAAGGCCGCCTCAACTTCCGCAACGCCCGCTTTGCGCACGACGACGGCCCCATCGACCCCACCTGCACCTGCCCGGTGTGCACGGGCGGCTACAGCCGCGCGCTCATCCGTCACATGGTCACGCAGAAGGAGATGCTCGGCGGTATTCTGCTGTCGATGCACAACATCTACTACCTGCTCAACCTTATGCAGCGTGCCCGCCAGGCCATTATCGAGGGCCGCTACGGCGCGTTTGTGAGCGACTGGATGAACAGTCCTGCGGCGGTGGACTACTAAGAGCGGCGCGGGCGCTTGCAGAGCGCGGGCAACGGCAAGGGGCGAGCGCCGGCCGGTCATCACGTTCGCTAACACCGTCTGCGCGACCGCTGACCGATAGCTTGCAAGCACTTGATGCATCGTGGGTACCATACCGAATAGTTGATGTTCGGGCGGGTGTTTGGCGCATGGCGTCGACCCCGCCCGTTTTTCTTTTTCTCGATAGGAGTACCCATGATTAAGAATGAGAACGTCGAGGGCGAGCCTGCCTACGACGAGACGTACCGCCGCGGCCCCGTGGTTATGCGCGGCCCCATGATTCCTAAGGACAACACCTACGCCAACCTGCTGGCGCCCGAGGAGTCGACCGACTGGCTGCATGCTGATCCGTGGCGCGTGCTGCGCATCCAGGCCGAGTTTGTCGATGGCTTTGGCGCACTTGCCGAGCTCGGGCCCGCTGTGACCATCTTCGGTAGCGCTCGCATGCCCAAGACCGATCCGCTCTACAAGGCGGCGCGTACCGTCGGGCGCAAGATCGCACAACGTGGCGTGGCGGTCATCACCGGTGGCGGCCCCGGCATCATGGAGGCGGCCAACAGGGGAGCGGCGAGCGTCAACGGCAAGTCAGTTGGCCTTGGCATTGAGTTGCCGCACGAGCATGGGCTCAATAAATACGTGAACCTCGGCATGGACTTCCGTTACTTCTTTGTGCGCAAGACCATGTTCGTCAAATACAGCTCGGGCGCCATCGTGTTTCCCGGAGGTTTTGGTACGCTCGACGAAATGTTCGAGGTGCTCACGCTGGTGCAGACACACAAGGTCAAGCGCATGCCGCTCGTGCTGGTGGGCACCGAGTACTGGCAGGGCCTATTCGACTGGCTTAACGGTCCGGTGATGGACGCCGGTATGATTAGCCCGCTCGACCCCGAGCTCGTGCACATCACCGACGACCTCAACGAGGCCGTCGACATCGCCCTGAGCGGGCTGATGTAAGGCAATCATGCCCACCGTGATATGAATATGCATTGCAATCTGATGCTATCTAACATCAGATTGCTATCTATATTGGGTATACTGATGCAAAAGACGAGGGCGAGGAGGTCGCGTATGTCTACTGCAACGGTTAAGCCCACGACGGTTCGCATCGAAGAGGGGCTCAAGGAACAGGCGACTGAGTTTTTAGATTCGGTTGGCCTGAGCCTTAATTCGTATCTCAACCTTGCCGTTCGGCAACTTGTAAATCAGCGGAAGATTCCGTTCGAGATTGTGGGTCGATCGGAGGTGCCCAATGAGGCGACGAGGCGCGCTATGGTGATCGCCGAGGCTCATGAGTTGGGAATCCTGCCGGACGATAGCCCGTCATTCAATAACGCTGATGAACTTATATCGTTCCTCGATGAGGACTAGCGATGTTTGAGATTAAAGTCGAGGCTCAGTTTAAGGCGGATTACAAACGGACGATGCGTATCCATCCGCAGCTAAAAACCGAGTTTAAGGCGGCAGTCGCAGAGCTTGCAGCTCACGGCTCGCTTCCCGCGGAATATGGCGCCCATGAGCTTTCAAACCCGGGTGGCAATTACAACGGCCACATCGATTTCCATCTATCCGATGGCTTGGTCGATGTGGTCGTTCTATATCTGCCCCATAAGACTAACCCAGTGATCAGGCTGGTGCGAATGGGCACTCATCAGGAGCTTTTTCAGGGTCCGCTGGGCTGATCGCCGATTTCTAAGTTGCGGTGGAATAGGGACTGATTTGCGGCTGATAAGCCAAAAAACAGTCCCTATTTCACCGCAACTGATGTGGACGTCCCTAGCGAGTTGGCTGGTAGCGGGGGCAGTAGCTGATGGCGATGGCGTCGACGCCTACGTGGGTGGCGATGGTGCAGCCGATGGGGCCGGTGCCGGCGTCTACGTAGTTCTGGCCTGCGAGCGCCTGGTTGACGAGCTCTTGCTCCTCGGCGGCGCCGGTCGTGAGTATGCGCACACTGGAGCTCGGATGCTCGGCCAAAAATGCGAGGCAATCGGCCATGGTATTGGCAACGATGCGCTTGGCGCCGCGGCCCTTCTTGATGGCCTTGATCTCGCCCGATTTCCACTCCGGCGAAACGGCCAGGCGAATGTTGAGCATCTGCGTGAGCTGGCCGGCGAGTTTGGGCGCGCGGCCGTTCTTAACGAGGTTCTCGAGCGTGCGGGGAATCAGCAGCAGGTGGGCGTCGGGCAGCGTCGCGCGAATCTGCGCCTCGGTCTCGTCCAGGCTGCGGCCGTCCTCGCGCATGGCCAGCGCGTACTCCACCAGCAAGCCCTCGGCGCCCGAGCCGGTGCGCGAGTCGATGCAGCGCACGTCGAGCTCGTGGGTATCGGCCACCTGGCACGCGTTGGCGTAGCAGGCAGACCACTCGCTGCACAGCGAGATAAAGATGGCGCTGTCGTGGCCGTCGGCGAGCACGCGGTCAAAGAGCGCCTTGAACTCGCCGGCGCTCGGCTGCGAGGTGTGCGGCAGCTGCTCGGAGCCAGCCATGCGCGCGACGTATTCCTGGGCGGTGATCTGTACCTGGTCGAGCAGGTCCTCGCCCTCGATAATCACATGCAGCGGAATCACGTAAATGCCGAGCTCTTGGGAGCGGGCGGGGGAGATGTCCGACGTGGAGTCGGTTATGATGGCAAAAGACATAATTGCACCTTTCGTTGGGGCGTTTGCGCGCCGCCTTCTGAGAGCAAAGTGCGACAAGTATAGTGGAGTCGTTCCACATTGCCAGCTTTAATTGTTGAATAGTCAACAGTTTGAAGTGTAAGTGTGGAAATCATCAACTGGGGAAGAGGGATGCCGATGGAGGCACTAGAGATATGCAGGCGGCCGGTCGTGCTATTTGATTTCGATGGCACGGTGGCAGATACGGGCCGGGCGGTGATGACCTCGACGCGCAAGACGCTGGCTGCGCGCGGGTTTTCTGAGGCGCAGATGGGTGACCTGCGCCGCATGATCGGGCCGCCCCTGTGGAAGAGCTTCCACGACTTTTACGGCTTTTCCCGCGAGGAGTCGCTTGTGGTGGCCGACGAGTACCGTGCCTTTTTTGATGAGCTGGGGCCGGAGGAGTACCCCGTGTTCGATGGGATTCCCGAGTTACTCGACGGCCTTGCCGCGCAGGGGCATCGCATGGCGGTCGCGACGTCGCGCATGGAGGCGAAGTGCATCGATATGGTGCATGAGCTTGGGATTTTCCAGTTCGAAGCCGTGGTTGGCATGAATCCGCCGCAGGGGCGCGAGACCAAGGCAGATTCGGTCCGCGATGCGCTGGCGGCTCTGGGCGCGACCGCGGACGAGGCCGTGATGATTGGCGACCGCTTTAACGATGTGGAGGGCGCGCACGCGATGGGCGTGCCGTGCATCGGCATCTATTCGGGCGCGGCGGCGCCGGGGGAGCACGAGGCGGCGGGCGCCGATGCGGTGGTGCACTCGGTGGCCGAGCTTGCTAAACTTTTCGCTATATAAGTATGTGATGTGAGGGGCGGGCACGCTCGCCGCTCATTGGTAAGGAGGTCGTCCATGAATCAGGTGGAGCAGAGCGTTACCGAGTACGTCGACGAGGTCTGGGAGGATGTCGTCGCCGATATCGAGCAGCTGGTGAGTTATCCGTCCGTGGCAGTTTCTGCCGATGCGGAGCCCGGCGCGCCGTTTGGCCGCCCGGTCCGTGACGCGCTCGATTGCGCGCTCGGCATCGCGCAAAAGCTCGGCTACCAGACGAGCGACGACGAGGGCTATGTGGGCATTGCCGATATCCCTGGCCGCGGCGACAAGCAACTCGCGACCATCTGCCATGTGGACGTGGTGCCCGCCGGTCCCGGTTGGAATACCGATCCGTTTGCGATGGAGCGCCGCGAGGGCTGGCTGCTCGGTCGCGGCGTGATCGACGACAAGGGCCCGGCTGTGCTGTCGCTCTACGCCGGCGCCTATCTGCTCAAGCACGGCATCACCCCGCGCTATACCTTCCGCGCGCTGCTGGGCTGCGATGAGGAAGTGGGCATGTCCGACGTTCACCATTATCTGGAGAACCACGCGAACCCCGACTTTCTGTTTACGCCCGATGCCGAGTTCCCGGTTTGTAATGCCGAGAAGGGCCAGTTTGGGGCGACGTTTGTGAGTCCCAAGATCGACGGCGGGCGCATTGTGTTCTGGAGCGGCGCCGAAGCGAGCAACGCCATTCCGTCGCAGTCTATCTGCGAGCTTGCGATTGCCGCCGATGAGCTGCCGGCGCCTGTTGAGAACGCCGACCGCCTGGAGATCACGGCGCTCGGCAACGGGCATGCGCAGATTTTCGCCCACGGCATTGGCGGTCATGCCTCGATGCCCGAGGGAACAATCAATGCCGTCGGCCTTATCGTGGCGTATCTGCGCGAGGCCGAGGATGCGTTTGGTGCGCGCGACGAGCGCCTGCTGACGCCTGCCGAGCACGAGTTTGTCAAGTTTCTGGCCTTTGTGCATGCGGACGCCTATGGCCGCGGCCTGGGTATCGACGCGACGAGCCCGGCGTTTGGCCCGCTCACCTGCAACCCCGGCGTCATCCGCGTGGCGGATGGCCACATTGAGCAGGTCATCGACGTGCGTTTCCCCGACAGCACGAGCGCCGATACCATCTGCGAGCAGCTCGAGCCGCTCGTGGGCCGCTTTGGTGTGACGTATCTCGTGGGTCGTACCAAGGTGCCGTTCTCGGTCTCTGCCGACGATCCGGCCGTGAAAGCGCTGATTGATACCTATAACGAGTTTACGGGAAAGCATGCCGAGCCCTTCGCCATGGGCGGTGGCACGTACGCGCGCAACTTTGCCCGCGCCGTATCGTTTGGCCCCGAGGAGACCGGCCTTGAGCTGCCCGCGTGGGGCGGCCAGATGCACGGCCCCAACGAGTGTGCCAACGAGGAACAGCTCAAGCAAGCGCTCAAGATCTAT
This sequence comes from Collinsella aerofaciens, assembly GCA_021639365.1. Taxonomy (GTDB): domain Bacteria; phylum Actinomycetota; class Coriobacteriia; order Coriobacteriales; family Coriobacteriaceae; genus Collinsella; species Collinsella aerofaciens_AH. The sequence goes on along the minus strand of JAJXHK010000004.1, from coordinate 4,193 downwards.
ATTGTTGCGATCTTAAGGCTCAACGAGCTCGAGCTTTAAGGTTGCGGCGTTTTGCCAATCTAAGTTGCGGTGGAATAGTTCCTAGAATCGGCTGCCTAACAGCCAAACAGGAACTATTTCACCGCAACTTCTTTTTTATCGGTGTAAAAGGCGGGCCATGCTTGTCAGCGGGATTGTTATTCGTTTGTAAAGCCCTGCCGCGCTTGCGGTAAGGGTTTATCAAATGCCCGTAAGAAACCGCAGTTGGCGCGGGTGCTGCCCGGTCGGGGTCGTATCTTTCCAAACAGCAAAGCGGGCAGGGTGCCCGCGATTCGCATGTATGAAAGGAAGATCATGCTCGATCAGGCTTATTCTCGTCGTCAGTTCCTCGGCCTCGCTGGTGGTCTTGCCAGCATCGTCGGTCTCGGTCTCGTTGGCTGCGGTGGCTCCAAGGCTTCCGATGCCGCCGACAAGGGTAGCGTCGCCGCTGCCGAGTCCGTCTCCGGCGAGGTGACCTACGACGGCGCCTCTTCGTTCCAGGCTCTCGTCGAGGCTGCTGCCGAGAAGTTCATGGACGCCAACCCCGACGTCTCCATCTCCGGCTCGGGCAACGGTTCGGGCAAGGGTCTGACCGCTGTCGCCGCCGGCACCGTCACTATCGGTAACTCCGACGTCTTCGCCGAGACCAAGCTCGAGGCCGACCAGGTCAAGAACCTCGTTGACCACGAGGTCGCCGTCGTGGGCATGGGCCCCGTCGTCTCCAAGAACGTCAAGGTCGACGACCTGTCCCTCGAGCAGCTCAAGGGCATCTTCTCCGGCCAGATCACCAACTGGAAGGAGGTCGGCGGCGACGACGCCACCATCGTCGTCCTCAACCGCAAGGCCGGCTCCGGCACCCGCGCCACCTTCGAGGCCGCCGTCTTTGGCGACGAGGCTGTCGACTTTAAGGGCGACGCCGAGCTCGACAAGTCCGGCGACGTCCAGACTCAGATGGCCAGCACCGACAACGCCATCTCCTACCTCGACTTCTCGCACTTCGACGACTCCAAGTTCAACGCCATCAAGGTCGAGGGCGTCGAGCCCAAGAGCGAAAACGTCACCGACGACTCCTTCAAGATCTGGGCTACCGAGCACATGTACTGCTCCAAGGACGCCGACGAGGCCACCAAGGCCTTCCTGGACTTCATGCTCTCCGACGACGTCCAGGGCAAGCTCGTCGAAGAGCAGGGCTTCATCCCCGTCTCTGCCATGAAGGTCGTCAAGGACGCCAGCGGCAAGGTTTCCTCCAAGTAATTATTCGCCCCCGGAAAGGTTTGCAATGGCAAAACAGCTGCCAAAGCGCGACCTTGAGAACGTGGGCCTGGGCGTCACGGGCGCGTGCGTAGCGCTCGTGACGCTTGTCGTTGCCGCGCTCATCTTTATGGTCGCCCAAAAGGGCCTCTCGGCTTTCGTAAAGGACGGCGTCTCGGTCGTCGAGTTTTTCACCGGTACCAAGTGGGACCTGGCCAACACGGCCGAAAACGGCCTGCCCTATACCGGTGCCCTGCCCCTGATCGTTACCTCGTTTGCGGTCATGGTGCTCTCCACGTTCATCGCGCTGCCGATCGCCATCGGCTCTGCCATCTTCGCGGTCGAGATTAGCCCTAAGTTTGGCTCCAAGGTCTTCCAGCCGCTCATTGAGCTTTTGACCGGCATTCCCTCGGTCGTCTTTGGTCTGATTGGCTTTCACGTGGTCGTCAGCCTTATGAAGAGCGTCTTCCACGTGAGCACGGGCCTGGGCATCCTGCCCGGCGCCATCGTGCTGGCCGTTATGATCCTGCCGACCATGACCACGCTTTCAGTCGACGGCCTGCGTGCCGTGCCCGACAGCTACCGTCAGGGCTCGCTCGCGCTGGGCTATACCCGCTGGCAGACCATCTGGCACGTGGTGCTCAAGTCCGCCATGCCGTCGCTCATGACCGCGGTCATCCTGGGTATGACCCGCGCCTTTGGCGAGACGCTCGCCGTGCGCATGGTTATCGGCGGCATCGAGGCCATGCCGACGTCGCTGCTGTCGCCCGCCTCGACCATCACCACCACGCTCACCACATCTATGGCTGTCTATGCCGAGGGCTCGGCCCAGGACGACGTCCTGTGGGCGCTCGGTCTGCTGCTGATGGGCATGAGCCTCATCTTCATCCTGATCATCCATCTCATTGGCCGCAAGGGGGCGAAGGCTCGTGGCTAGCACGCGCATCCATATCGACGAGGCGAGACTCGGGCGTGTTCAAAAACAGGACCGCATCGCCACGGGCGTGTTGACGGCAATCGTCGCCATCGTCATGCTCATCGTCGTCTCCATGGTGGCCTACATCCTGTTCGAGGGCATCTCGACGTTGTTCCAGCCGGGCTTCCTCACGGAGCCGTCGCGCGCCAACGGCACCCAAGGCGGCGTGCTCTACCAGCTGTTCGACTCGTTCTACTTGCTGCTGATCACCCTGATCATCTCGGTGCCCATCAGCCTGGGCGGTGCAGTCTTCCTGGTCGAGTACGCACCGGACGGCCCCATCCGCGACATCGCCTCCACCGCCATCGAGACGCTGTCCTCGCTGCCTTCCATCGTCGTCGGCATGTTCGGATTCCTGGTGTTCTCGGTGCAGCTGGGCTGGAAGTACTCCATCATCTCCGGCGCCGTCGCGCTTACCATGTTCAACATCCCCATCCTGGTGCGCGTGATTCAGCAGGCGCTCGAGGACGTGCCGCAGGCCCAGCGCGATGCGTGCCTGGCTATGGGCCTCACTCGCTGGGAGGCCACGCTGCACATCCTGATTCCCGAGGCCATGCCTGCCATCGTGACCGGCATCGTGCTTTCGGCTGGCCGCGTGTTTGGCGAGGCTGCGGCACTGCTCTTTACCTCGGGCATGAGCTCGCCGGTTCGCCTCAACTTCTTGAGCTTTAACCTGTCGAGCCCCACCTGCGCCTGGAATGTGTTCCGCCCCGGTGAGTCGCTCGCCGTGCACATTTATAAGATCTACGGCGAAGGCAGCCCCGAGGCCCAGCAGATCGTCTGGGGCACCGCGGCGCTGCTGATGATCTGCGTGCTGCTGTTTAACGTAATCGCCCGCATCGTGGGCAAGCAACTGGCAAGGAAGATGACGGCCGAATGAGCGAGATGAATGCAACGCCCGCAACCGAGGCGGCCACGTCCGAGGCCCAGGACTTTCTGTCGAGCGTGGGGGAGAGCGAGAAGCGCGTGCGCGTGAGCGGCAAGGCCGTGAGCGACGAGGTCGTGCTCTCCACCAAGGACGTCAACGTGTACTATGGCGACCATCATGCGCTACACGACACGTCGCTCGACTTTCACAAGGGCGAGATCACGGCGCTCATCGGGCCTTCGGGCTGCGGCAAGTCGACCTTTTTGCGCAGCCTCAACCTGATGAACCGCGAGATTCGCGGCTGCCGCGTGGAGGGCGAGATCAACTACCGCGGGCGCAACGTGAACACCAAAACCGAGAACACGTATGAGCTGCGTCGTTCCATTGGCATGGTGTTCCAGCAGCCCAACCCGTTTCGCAAGTCCATTCGCGACAACATTACGTTTGCGCCCAAGCGCCACGGTATTACCGACCGCGACGAGCTCGACCGCATGGTCGAGGAGAGCCTGCGCGGCGCGGCGCTGTGGGACGAGGTCAAGGATAAGCTCGACAAGAGCGCCTACGCGCTTTCGGGCGGTCAGCAGCAGCGTTTGTGCATCGCGCGCACGCTGGCACTCAACCCCGACGTAATCCTGTTTGACGAGCCCTGCTCGGCGCTCGACCCCATCTCGACGCTGGCGATCGAGGACCTCATGTCGTCGATCGTGGCCGACCGCGCCATCGTCATCGTGACGCACAACATGGAGCAGGCGTCGCGCGTGTCCAACCGCACGGCGTTTTTCTACATGGGCGATATGGTCGAGTACGACGAGACCGACGAGATTTTCCAACGGCCCAAGGATAAGCGGCTGAATGATTACCTCACCGGCATGTTCTCCTAGTCCGGGACATGCTTGAGGCCCGCGGCGGCCACGGTCGCCACGGGACTGATTGGAGAGGCGGGTCATCTCTTGCGGGAGATGGCCCGCCTTTTTGCGCTTGCGGGATTGCGCTCGTCGATTGCGCCCGCCCAAAACCACCACAAAGGGGACAGTGAACTGCCTCCCATTTCTTGGACATCGGGAAATGGGAGGTTTTCCA
>JAJXHK010000026.1 GCA_021639365.1 Collinsella aerofaciens | reverse complement strand
ACCCCTGGTTCGCCACGGTCGTCACCCTGCTTCCCGGTCTCGCCCTCGCCTTTGGCGGTTATGCCAACATCTGGCCGCTCTTTGGTGCCTCCAACCAGCTGCTCGGCGGTATGACCATGATCACCCTCGCCGTGTTCTGCAAGTGCACCGGCCGCAAGGGTTGGATGCTCTACGTGCCCGTCGCCTTCCTGCTCTGCTGCACCTTCACCTCGCTGGTCCAGAGCGCCATGGGCTGCATGACCGCCGTCCAGGCCTACGGCTTCTTCGGCACCATCCCGGCTACCGCCACCACGGCTGCCGTCTCCGTCGCCGCCACCAAGGGCCTGCAGCTCGTCTTTGCCGTCCTGCTGATGGTCCTGGGCCTCATCGTTGCCGTCAACTGCCTCAAGGAGTTCTTCGGCAAGGAGGCCGGCTCCATGCCCGACGAGGAGCCCGAGTGGTCCGAGATGGGCAAGGCCGAGTATGGCCGCGCCGCTGCCGCCGAGGCTCCTGCCGACGCCGAGGCCGCCAAGGCCTAGTCGATCGGACGGACAGAATCCTCCATCTATATGACTCGGAAGACCGGGTCCGCAATTACGCGGGCCCGGTCTTTTTTCTTGCGTGGGCAGGCAACGCGGAGGGCGTTCTCGCAGATGTTTTGCGTGGATAGGGGCGTGCGTTGTACCATGTAGACGTATATGTGTGCATATGAAAGGGGCCCCGTGGCCAAGACGGTATATTCCGATAACCAAAACAATGTCGATGCTCTGGCTGAGCGTCTGAGCAGCCAGACGTCGCTTTCTGCCGAGCGGGCCAAGCTCGTTGCCTACGACCTGCTCTGCCGCAAGGCGCTCAAGATTAAATCGAGCGCGCTGGCGCAGATTTTCCGCTCCGTCGATAAGGAATGTGACACCAAGGCGATGCGCGATGAGCTCATCGCGGCGAAGATCGTGACCAAGATCGAGGGCAGCGGCATCAACGGGCGCCCGGCGTTTTATACCATCAATGCCGAGATTCATGATGTTCAGGAGCAGCCTGCCGAGGTTGCCGAAGAGGTTTCCGTCGATGATTCCGTTGAGGCGCCTGCTGCGGAAGAAGCTGCCCCGCGTGAGCATGTCGATACTGACGAGCTGCTCGATGAGCATGTCGTGCGTGCCTTCACCGCCAAGGCGGGTCGAGGCGGTTTTGGCGGAGGCGGCAAGCGCGATGCGCAACGTCGTGCCCAGCAGGAGCGTTTCCGTCGCGCCGTGGCTCAAAAGGATGCGGCGGATGCCGAGGTTGTCGAGAATGAGCCTGTTACCGAGCCGCAGGAGCCTGTGAAAGAACAGAAGCCCGCTGAGCCTCAGGAGCCCAGGCGTCGCCGCGGTGCCCACTTTAAGGCCGAGCAGCAGGAGGTCGCGCACGAGGCCGAAGAGGCTACCGAGGTCCCGGGCGATTCCAGGGAGCCGGCCAAGAAGGCTCCGGGTTCGTGCCGTCCCGGACGCGGTTTTGCGGGACGTGCGTATCCCGTAAAGCGTCAGGAGAAGGCCGACCAGGCTCCTGCGGCGCAAGCGGAAGTGTCTGAGAAGCCTGCCGAGCCGGAAGTTCGTGAGCAGAAGCCTGTTGAGCCGCAGGCTGCGTCCGATGTGGAGGCTCAGGGCCAGCGACCTGCGGGTGAGCAGGCAGGGGAGAGTACCTCGAGCAGGCCTCGCCGTCGTCGTCATCGCGGTGGTCGTGGCTCAAATGCTCAGACGGCTGCTGAGCAAGTGACGACGCGCGACGAAGATGCAAAGGTAGACGCTCCGGTGGAGCAGCCCAAGCGCCAGCCGGCGAAGGAAGACAAGCCCGGGCGTTCGCAGAAGCAGGCGTCTGCGCCGAAACGCGAGCGCAATGCCCAAGGCGATTCCAAGCGCAAGTCTCAGAAGAAGCCCGAGCCTGCCGCAGCAGATACGGCTGCCCAGCAGTCTGAGCCGACCGCCCATGGCGAGGTCTCGGCGTTTGCCCTGGCCCGCGTTTTGGGCAGGCAACTGCTCAAGGTCGTTCCCACGCCCACGGCGCTCTCCAAGATTAAGGAGCAGCAGACTCAAATCGTTAAGGTCGAGGGCAAGGACGGCAAAAAGGCTCCGCAGCGCACTCAGCATAACGAGATGTCCAATCGCAAGATTGCCGAGGAGATCGCAATCATCCAGGCTTGGATTGAGCAGAACCGCGGCGTCGACACGCCGGTTGCCTCGCGTCGCCAGCGCGCCTATCAGATCTTCAACGACGAGAAGGCCTTTGACGGTAAGCACGGCGAGCGTCTGATCAGACGAATGACCGAAAAGGGCATCAGCATGCAGGCGATCAAGGTCGCGCCCAACCGCCCCGTGCACTTTACGGGCTTCTTTACGCTGGGCGCCGACAAGCCGTTCATTATGGTCGAGAACCTGGACACCTATGACGAGATCGTCAAGCTCCTGCGCGGTCGTAGGCATGCCAAGCTCTTTGGCACCAAGGTCGGCGGCGTCATCTTTGGCGGCGGCTGCAAGGCGAGCGTCTCGCATGCGTTGGATGATTATCTGGCTGAGATTGGCTATCGCTTTAACTATGTCTACTACGTTGGCGATATCGATCGAGAGGGTGCGCGTATCGTCGAGCAGGCCCGCAACGCCAACGTCGTTGAGATTCGCCTGCATGCCGGCATGTATCGCGCCATGCTTGCCGAGCACAAGCGTCGCGTGAAGGCCGGTGGCGAGTGCGAGCCCGCGGCTGCCAACCAGGGCGTGCCGCAGAACCTGGCGGCGACGATCAAAGACCTGCCCATGGTCACGCGCGTGCAGTTCCGCAACGTGCTGCGCGAGGGCGGGCGAATTCCGCAGGAGATCCTGATGACCGCCGACTATCGGGATGGCGACTCGGGAAGCTTCGACCGCATGCTTAATAATTAGGGCGTTCGGCCCCGGGAGAGCGGGGACACCGGCTTAGGTTTCCTGCTCTACAGTCCTGCTCACGACGGAGGCCACATTAAGTGGCCTCCTGTTCGTGCGGAACTCGCGATAAACCTAAGCCGGTGTCCCCGCTCCCCCGGGGCCTGTGGCTACGTGGTTGTCGCATGCGGCTCGCTTTTCGGAACTGGGCTGATTATTTCTAGATGTAAGGCGCTCTTGGTCGTTATGGGCCTGGGGCGCCTGTCTTGTATAAGTCGATTTTTGGGACATGCCTGAAAATCTACCTTCTACTTCTCGTGTAGGACGAGAAGTTTCGGTCATAACTTCTCGTCCTACACGAGAAGTTATATACTCAAGATGTTGAAAGGAGAGCATCATGGCACCTACAGCGTTGAGTATTGCGGAGATTGTTGCCGAGGCCCGTTCCTTTGAGATTCCTCATGTCGTGCATCGAGACGATGTCATCGGTGATCTTCCTGAGCCAAAGCCGTTCAATCTTGTCCATATCATCACGGGCATCAGGCGCTGCGGTAAAACGTTCTATGCGTTTCAGTGGATTCGTCGCCTTATCGATCGCGGTATCGATCCCGAGCGTATCTTTTATTTCAATTTTGCCGACGATCGTCTTCGGCCTGCGCCGGACACGCTTATGAGCGACATATTGGAAGAATATTGGCGGCAAGTTCCCTCTGCGCGGTCAAAGGGCTGTTATCTCTTTTTGGATGAGGTGCAGGAGACTGATGGATGGCAGGGCGTGTGTCAACGGTTGGCTGAGCATGAGAATGTGACGCTTGTTATTACTGGATCTTCTTCGAAGCTCTCGGCTGATGAAATCGCGACGCAGTTCCGCGGTCGTTCGCAGGAGTATGCCATGCATCCGCTCTCGTTTCGCGAGTATTGTGCGTTTCATCACATTGAAACGCCGGATATGCCTACTGATGCTGGAGCTCCAGCTGTTTCTCCGCAGCAACGGACTGATTTGGAATCGGCATACGACCGTTACCTCGTAGAGGGTGGCTTCCCTGGGGTTCAGGAGCTTGATGCCGGTTCGCGCATTCAGATGCTTCAGGCTTATCTACGAGATGTTGTTGCTAGAGATATTCTTGAGCGAAGTGGGCGTACAGATATCGCGCTCGCCAACCAAGTGGGGCTCTTCTGCCTGAGGAACACGGGGTGCGACCTCTCGGTTAACCGTTTGCTGGATGCTTTAAAGTCTGTCGGATATCGAGCGTCATGGGAAAAGATCAGTGAGCTCGTGCGCCTGTTCCAGCAGGCTCATCTCATTGGTTTGCTCCCGGAGTATTCGACGGCGCTATCGCCGAAGACAACGACAATGGATAAAGTCTATGCCGTCGATCAGGGGATGGCGTATGCGACGTCGCGCGCCAATCAGCAGGATATCGGAAAGCGTCTGGAGACTGCGATATATGCCGAGCTCATGCGTCGAACGGCAAACGGTCGCATGGAAACGGTGACTTCATATACGGCCCCAACGCAGACGCGAGAAAAGGTCGATTTTCTGGTTGGAGATGCCTTGGCATCAGATCCCTATGCTCTCTTCCAGGCGACGGTCGATATGACGGCGGAGAAAACACGCCGGCGTGAAGTCGGCTCCCTTGAGATGGCGATGTCAAAAACTGGGATCAAAGACGCAAAAATCATCACGCTGCGCGAGGCGACCCAGATCGAAACGGAGCACGGCATTATCGAAGTCATTCCCGCATGGAAATGGTCGCTTGGTCTGAAGTAGGGCGTGCGGTCCCGTCGGGCGGGGGCACCGGTTTAGGTTTCCTGCTCTACAGTCCTGCTCACGACGGAGGCCACATTAAGTGGCCTCCTGTTCGTGCGGAACTCGCGATAAACCTAAGCCGGTGCCCCCGCCCGACGGGACCGCACGGCACTTTGTAGATAGCGGCTCTCTATTCGGAACTGGGCTGATGGTTTCTAAATGATAGGGAGCCCATAGTCGATGTGGGGACGGAGGGATTTCGCGTTCGCCTTTTCGGCGGCCGCGTGCCGCTGCGTCGCTTCGCTCCTTGCGTGCTGCGCTGGAAAACGCTTCGCGTTTCTTCAACTTCGCACCCTTGCGGGTTCGAATCCCTCCGTTCGCCTACGAAAAAGCGCTCCAGGTCCATATGGGCCTGGAGCGCTATGTTCTTAGGGGCTGGGACGGAGGGATTCGAACCCCCAACAGCCGGCACCAAAAACCGGAGTTCTACCGTTGAACTACGTCCCAATGTGTGGTGTTGCCCAAAAGCAACTCGTTTAGTTTACCTAAACTGCGAGGGCATCGCAAACGCCGTCGAGCAGGCGTACGGCGAGCGTCTGCGCGTCGCTTGCGGTGAAGGTGCCGTTGTAGCGTGTCATGCCTGTGAGCTCAATACGGATGCGTGCGGGCTTTTGCTGCGCGGCGACATTGGCGGTGCGGATGCGCTGGGCCAGGTTGTGGCATTCGGCAAGGGCGATCGTAGCGCGCGGTGCGGCGTCGGCAGGCAGCTCATCACTTGCGATCTCGAGCACCAGGTCGACATCGGTCGGGACCTCGGAATCGCACAGCATCATGCCGCTGCTGTCGGTCGTTGCCGTGGCAATGTTCCACATGCGCGATGCCACGCTGCGCGCGATGGGGTCCTCGCCGATGACGGCAATCTGGAAACGCTCGAGTACGTTGGCCGCGCGGGCAAAACCGATGCGCGACTCGGCTTCGGTAACCGAAGGCTTGCCCTCCCACACGTGGTGTAGGCGGTTGATGTAGGCGTAGGTATCCTGGAACGCCATGCCGTCGGCAAACAGGCCGACGTTTTCCTGGAACTGCTGCAGGGCGGCTTCGGTATGCGGGCCAAAGTAGCCGTCGTCCTCGCCGCAGGCAAAGCCCAGCACGTTTAGAGCGCGCTGCAGCGCCTGCACGTCAGCACCGTGGAAATTGGGCATGCGCAGGTAGAGGGTGCGGTCGCCCAGTTTATACGAGGCGTCGACCAGGGCGCTCCAGCAGGGAATATCGACGGCATGGCCGGCGGCAAGGCCGCTGTCGAGCCTAAAAGTGCTAACGGCCTGCTCGGTGGCGGCGCCAAAACGCTTGTCGGCGACCTCAGCGGCATCGATTGTATAGCCGAGCTGTAGGAGGCGGGACTGAACGTCCTCGACAGCTGCTCCTTGCATGCCCGTTGTAATAGGTTCCATGAACGAACCCCTTTCGGCGTACCATTCGTACTATTTGAGCGTATGTCGGACAGACAACGCAAAGGGATGCATAAACATGCACTCAACAGTGTAGCAACTTGTACCCAAAAACGCTGCTGACAGGTTTAATAACCCCCGCTAGTTAAGGCGCTCCACAAAGAAATCTGCCATGGAGAGGAACAGTTCGCGTGCGTGCGGGTCGAGCTGGACGTCCTCGATGGCGGCCTTAGCCTTGGCGGTCAGGTCGAGCGCGTAAGTGTGGGCGTAATCGATGGAGCCGGTCTCCTGGAAGATCTCCACGGCGCGTGCAAGTTGCGCGGGGTCCTCGGTGCCCGAGGAAAGGATTGCCTCGACCTCGTCGTGATAACGCTCGTCTGACAGGGCGTGCACGGCGACGAGGGTGCGCTTGCCCTCGGTGATATCGGTGCGGAAGTCCTTGTTGGCGGCCTCTTTGGTGCCGATCAAGTTGAGCAGATCGTCCTGAATCTGGAAGGCAAGGCCCGTGTGCAGGCCAAAGGTGCGCAGCGCCTCAATCTGCTCTTCGCTGCCGCCGCCGATAATGGCTCCGGCGGCAAGCGGCGTGGCTCCGCTGTAAAACGCGGTCTTGTGCGTCGCCATGTCCAGGTAGTCATCAACTGAGATATCAAAGCGCCCGTCACGGACCCAACCTAGGTCGAGCGCCTGGCCCTCGATGGTGCGAACGATCATTTCGGTAAGCTCGTGGAGCACACGGAGCTTCACGCCGGACTCCAGCGTGGGGTCGTCGAGAACCGTCTTGGTGACCATGGTGAGCGCCAGATCGCCGCAGTTGATGGCAAGGCCCGTGCCCTCGGTAAGGTGCATGCAGGGCTTGCCTCGACGAAGCTGTCCGTTGTCGGCGATGTCGTCGTGAATCAGCGCGCCCGACTGGAAATGCTCGATAGCTGCCGCGGCGCTGCGGGCGCTTTCAAAGTTACCGCCCACTGCGGTTGCGGCGAGCATGCAGATGAGCGGGCGGTGGCGCTTGCCGGCATTGGCCGTAAATGTCGAGAGCGGAGTATACAGGTAGCGCTCGATATCGGCAGAGGTCGCCTGTCCGTCAAAGAACGTGGCCAGATAGTCGTTGATCTGGTCAAAGTGCTGGGCTAAAAAGCTGGTAAACGGACTGGACACGGGTTCTCGCATTCTTTCTTAGGTTGCATCGTTGCGGTGTGCAGATACCATATTGCCACATTGGAGTTGCCGGCGCGTCTGTTTTGGCGATTTGGGAAAACGGGACGCGTGCGCGTGCCGGCTGCTTATATAAGCCTAAAGTGCTCGAGCGCCTTGACGACGCCATCTTTGTCGACCGAGTCGGTGATGTAGTCGGCGCGCTTTTTGAGATAGTCCGGCGCATTGCCCATGGCGATACCGACATCGACGGCGTTCATCAGCGAGACGTCATTGCTGGCGTCGCCGATGCCGTATACGGTTCCGTGGTGGGGATCGAGGGCGTCGAGTACAGACTGGATGCCCCCGCGCTTCGTACATTCGCGGGGCGAGATTTCGGTTACCTCGAGTTCGAGCTCGTTAAAGCACAGCAGCGGCTCAAGTGCCTTATCTTGAGCGATGCGGCTGGCGAGCGATGTAGACATCAAGATCTTGTAGGCACTGTAATGTTGCAGCTGCGTGACTGCGTCGCCCAGGGTGCGCGCGTATCCGGGGGCATCGGGGGCATCGGCACTCATGCGCACGACGCCGTTGAGGCCCTCAAAGCGGATGACCTCGCCCGACTGCTCAAGATAGGGGATAAGGCGCTGCAGCATGCCGGGCGTCATCGCTAAATCGCGAATCACGTGTCCCTCAAGTTCGACATAGCCACCCGCGAGGCAGACGATGCCGGCCCAGGGCAGCTCAAGAAGTTTGGGGTGGATGCAGCTCAGTGTGCGCCCTGTGCAGATAAACGCCATATTGCCCTTGGCAACAAAATCACGGATGGCCTGCGAGACCGCCTCGTTGGGATAGGGGGACAGGTCTCGCTCGCTCTCGGGAAGCTCTTGTGCCACTCGAGGGTCTTGCCACGCGAGCGTGCCGTCAATGTCGAAGAAGCAGATATCGCCGTGCTTGTGGGTTGGGCTGGCGACAGGGGAGGCCGAGGCGGTGGGCACAAATCCCGGCTCGAGGCCCATGATCTGGTCAAAATGCTCTTTAACGCGGGGAACGGAGATACCGATGACCACCTGGGCGGTCTTGCCCGTAATGATGAGGCCTTTGGCGCCCGCCGCGACAAACGACGCGTTATCTGCAACGATGGAAGGGTCTGCGACCTCGACGCGCAGGCGCGTGGCGCAGTTGGTTGCGCCCGCAATATTGCCAACGCCACCTAAAAGCTGAATTACCCGCTCAGCGAGGACGTGATCTTGATCGGATTGACTATTGACCTCGTCATTGGGAGATTGCTCTTTGGCAAAGCCGCTTCTCGTTAAATGATCGATTGCCGCGCGATTGGCGACATGATCCTCGCGGCCCGGCGTCTTAAGGTCATAGATCAAGATGAGTGCTCGAAAACTCACAAAAAAGATGAGGCTAAAGGCAAGGCCGATACCGAGCGCCAAAAGATAGGCACCGGCATGCATGCGCATGAGCGGAATAAAGTTGAAGGCTGCCATCTCCATGAGGCCGCCCGAGAAGATGCCGACGATGCCAAAGAGATTCATGGTTGTGGCAAGGCAAGACGATAAAACGGCGTAGAGAAAAAAGAGCCCGGGGTGGGTGAACATAAAGAGAAACTCGAGTGGCTCGGTAACGCCGCAAACCACCGAGGCGATGATGGCGGGAACAAGGATGACCCTGAGGCCGGCGCGGCGCTCGGGTTTTGCGGTGGAGTAGAATGCGGCTGCGATGGCGGGAAGGCCAAAGAGCTTGACCCAGCCGGTGGCGGTAAAACCGGCCCACGGCGCAAGCTCATTAAGGGGGCGCGTGCTATGGGAGAGGATGGGGAGCAAGCTGCTCCACGTGGCGTAGATGCCGTCGTTAATGACCAGGTTGTCGTAGTAGATCGGCATGTAGAGCAGATGGTGCAGCCCCATGGGCTCGAGTGCTCGCTCCAAAAACACAAAGATACCCACGCCGAAGGGGCCGACGCCCGCAAGTGCGTGGCGCAGCGTTTCGGTCACAGCGTATACGAAGGGCACGATGGCGGCCGAGATAGCGGCAAGGGCAAACACGGCAAAAAAGCTGATGAGGTAGACCAGCGAGGAGCCCGAGAAGGTGCCGAGCCAATCGGGAACCTTGGCATCGTAGAAGCGGTCATGGATGGCGACGACGGTTGCCGATACCGCCAGCGGGCCGATAATGCCGGTGTCGAGCGTCTTGATGCCGTCGATGACGGTGATACCGTTGGCGGGGGTCAAAGATGACGGGTACTTAAGCCCAAGGTTGTCTCCGCTCAGCTTAATGATCTCGCTCAAAAAGAAGCAATAGGCAAAATAGGCCACGAGTGCCTCGAGGCAGCAGCGTGCCGGTTGCTTTTGGGCAAGACCGATAGGCAGCGCTACGGCAAAAAGGAGCGGGAGGCGTTTAAAGACCGTCCATGAGCCGCGCTGGATGATGGCCCAAAAAACGTACCAAGGGGTTCCGTATACGGCTAGATCGCCGACGATGTCTGCAGTCGTTGCGAGAGCGGAGACGCCGACCATGAGGCCCGATATAGAAAACAGCATGGCGGGAGCGAACATGGCCCCGCCAAAGCGTTGGATTTTTTGCAGCATGTTCTGCCTTCCGAATATCGAGGCGCGTTGCGCGTGGGGAAACGTTTAAACAATGGATTCATTGTAGAGGACCAGACGATTGTCGTATCGGCAGTTTTGAGCGAAACCGATTTGGGCACGACAGAAACCGTCAACGGTTAAATCCTGTCGCTTTACCGATATTCGGTTTAAACAACTTTAAGAAATGCTATCGTGCCTAGCCGGAAATAAATAATGTAGAGGTGAAACAATGCCAAAAGCGATATACGAGGGAATCTACCGCGAGATCCGTTCGCGCATCATTAACGGGACCTATGCGTTTCAGGAGATGCTGCCAACCGAAGCCGAGCTGACCGCGGAATTTGGCTGCACGCGCAATACCGTCCGTCGCGCCTTGGGTATGCTGGCCGACGGGATGTTTGTGCAGCCCATACACGGCAAGGGCGTGCGCGTTATTTGGCTTAAGGGCGAAACCGACATGTTGGGCGCACTCGAAGAGGTTGAGTCGTTTGGCGAGTTCGCAAAACGCAACAATGCCGTCGCATCGACCGAGGTCAAGTCTTTTGAACATTTGATCTGCACTGAGCAACTCTCTCGTCGCCTGGGCTTTAAGATGGGCGAGGAGTTGATTCGCGTGGTGCGTGTCCGAAGCCTTAACGGCAATGCGCGCCAAGTAGACCATGGTTACTTTTTGGAGTCGATCGCCAAGGGTCTGTCGCCAGAGATCGCCGCAAAGTCAATTTACGACTATCTGGAGCACAAACGCGGCGTCAAGGTGATGGCGAGCCGTCGTACGGTGAGTGTCGAACTCGCCAACGATGAGGACTGCAGCTATCTTGACCTTGGCAAATACAACTGCGTTGCCGTCATGGAGAGCCAGTCGTACACCTCGGACGGCATCCTGTTTGAGGTTACGCATGCCCGCACGCATCCCGAGATCTTCCACTACCGCGTCAACTCCAAGCGATAGCCGGCTAGCTCGCAGCCTGACGAGACTCATGCCCTCAAAGCGAAAACGCCCGGTCAAACCGACAATGCATCGGCTTGATCGGGCGTTTTCTCTGCATTCGATAATAAATAATTGTTTATACAAAACTTGTCAAGTATCAAGTCGAAATTACCGTTCACCGAAGGTTTTCTACCGCTCTAGTAATACTTGTTCAAACAACTAGCCAAATAGCGTATTGTACAAAACAGCAAAAGGGGCAAAGTCCCCGAGCCAATCTCCGAAGGCGGCGGCAAAGGGTGCCGCCACGGTGTGAAAGGGTGGATTGTAATGAAGAACGAAATGAGCAGAAGGCAGTTCCTGGGCTTCGCCGGCTCCGCGGCCGCAGTCTTTGGTCTGGGCCTCGTGGGCTGCGGTGGCTCCGCCGGCTCCGGCTCTGCTGCCTCTGGTGACGCTGCCGAGGTCTACTTCCTCCAGTTCAAGCCCGAGGTCGATAAGGAGTGGAAGGAGATCGCCAAGGCGTACAAGGAGGAGAAGGGCGTCGAGGTCAAGATCGTGACCGCCGCCTCCAACACCTACGAGGAGAAGCTCAAGTCCGAGATGTCCAAGAGCTCCGCTCCGACGCTGTTCCAGGTCAACGGCCCCACCGGCCTTAAGAACTGGAAGGACTACTGCGCCGATCTTTCCGACACCAAGCTCCGCGGTGAGCTCATCGACGACTCCCTGGCGCTGCAGTCCGACGGTAAGGATCTGGGTATCGACTGGGTTCAGGAGAGCTACGGCATCATCTACAACAAGCAGCTGCTCGAGAAGGCCGGCTACAAGGCCGAGGACATCAACTCCTTCGACAAGCTGAAGGCTTGCGCTGACGACATCCAGGCCCGCAAGGACGAGCTCGGCGTTGACGGTGCCTTCACTTCCGCCGGTATGGACGACTCTTCCAGCTGGCGCTACACCACCCACCTCGCCAACCTCCCGCTCTACTACGAGTTCGAGAAGGAGCACAACCAGGAGGACGACGAGATCAAGGGCGAGTATCTCGACAACTTTAAGCAGATCTTCGACCTGTATATCACCGACTCCACCTGCGATCCTTCGCAGCTTGCCTCCAAGACCGGTGACGACGCCACCAACGAGTTCGCAACCGGTAAGGCCGTTTTCTACCAGAACGGCTCTTGGGCCTACTCCGACCTCACCAAGGCCGGTATGACCGACGACCAGCTCGGCATGCTGCCGATCTACATCGGTGTCGACGGCGAGGAGAACCAGGGCCTGTGCTCCGGCGGCGAGAACTACTGGTGCGTGAGCTCCCAGGCTTCCGAGGATGCTCAGAAGGCCACCGAGGACTTCATGTACTGGTGCGTCACCGCTGACACCCCGACCAGCATCATCGCCGACAAGATGGGTCTGACCGCTCCGTTCAAGAGCGCCAAGGAGACCACCAACGTCTTCTCGCAGCAGGCCGTTGCCATGGCCAAGGACGGCAAGAAGACCGTCGCTTGGGACTTCGTCTACATCCCCTCTGAGGAGTGGAAGAAGAACCTCAAGCAGGCTCTCATCGCTTATGCTGCCGACAACACCAAGTGGGACGGCGTCAAGAACGCCTTCGTCGATGGCTGGAAGACCGAGAAGGCTGCTTCCGAGTAAGCAGTTGCTGCCCAAGCTATCTGATTAGCGACAGGGGGCGGGCAGACGTAGGTTTGCCCGCCCCCTGCATATTGAAAGGACCCTTCTATGGGCAAAGCACTCAAGCGCTGGTGGCCGCTCTTTATGCTGCCCACGTGCCTGGCGTTTATGATCGGGTTCGTGATTCCCTTTATCCAGGGTTTCTATCTCTCGTTCTGCCAGTTTATTACCATCAATAACGCGCACTTTGTCGGTATCGAGAACTACGTGCGCGCACTGTCCGATCCGCAGTTTGCCACGTCGTTCTTCTTTACCGTGGCGTTTGCCTTCCTGTCGACGGTGCTCATCAACGTGATTGCCCTCGCCATCGCGCAGGCGCTCACCCGCAAAGCGCTCAAGGGCACCAACGTCTTCCGTACGATCTTCTTTATGCCTAACCTGATCGGCGGCATCGTGCTGGGCTATATTTGGCAGATTCTGATCAACTGCCTGCTCTCCAACGTGGGCGCCCAGCTCATCGCCCTTAACTCTGCTGCTGGCTTCTGGGGCCTTATCATCCTGACCCTGTGGCAGCAGGTCGGCTACATGATGATCATCTACATCGCTGGTCTGCAGTCCATTCCGTCCGACTACATCGAGGCCGCCAAGGTCGACGGTGCCACGGCATGGCAGACGTTTTGGAAGGTTAAGATCCCTAACCTGATGCCGACCATCACCATCTGCCTGTTCCTGTCCATCACCAACGGCTTTAAGCTGTTCGACCAGAACCTCGCCCTTACCGGTGGCGCCCCGGCGCACTCCACCGAGATGCTCGCCCTGAACATCTACAACACGTTCTATTCGCGTGCCGGCATCGCATGGCAGGGCATCGGTCAGGCCAAGGCAGTTATCTTCTGCATCCTGGTTGTCGCTATTTCCATGATCCAGCTTAAGGCCACGAGGTCCAAGGAGGTGCAGCAGTAATGAAACGCGATAAGGCTATTAACCGCGCGCTCTCGATTTTCTTTACGATCCTGTCGCTCGCATGGATCTACCCCGTGTTCATGATTGCGCTCAATTCCTTTAAGAAAGCGACCGCAATCAGCACCACCACGGCGTTTGATCTGCTCACGCCCGAGACGTTCAACGGCCTTGCAAACTACGTGCACGCCCTTAACGAGCAGGGCTTTGCCTCGGCCTTTATGTACTCGCTCATCATCACGGTCACGTCGGTCGTGCTGATCTTGGTGTGCTGTTCCATGTGCGCTTGGTACGTGGTGCGCGTCAACAGCAAGATCTCGAACTTCTTCTATTACCTGTTCGTGTTCTCGATGGTCGTACCGTTCCAGATGCTCATGTTCACGCTGTCCAATTTGGCGGACCGCATTGGCTTTAACACGCCGTTCAACATCTGCTTTATCTATCTGGGCTTTGGCGCGGGCCTGGCGGTCTTTATGTTCGCCGGCTTTGTAAAGAACATCCCGCTCGAGATCGAGGAGGCGGCCATGATCGACGGCTGCAACCCGGTCCAGGTGTTCTTTAAGATCGTCCTTCCCATCATGAAGCCCACCTATCTTTCGGTCGGCATTCTCGAGACCATGTGGGTCTGGAACGACTATCTGCTGCCCTACCTTACCCTCGACTCCACTAAGTACAAGACCATTCCTATCTTGATCCAGTACTTCCGCGGCGGCTATGGCCACGTCGAGCTCGGCCCCATGATGGCCTGCATCATGATGGTTGTTATCCCCATCGTCATCATGTACATCTTCTGCCAGAAGTACATCATCGACGGCGTGGTGGCAGGTGCCGTCAAGGGCTGATGCCGTAACTGTTTTGCAAGTTTCTGCGGCGCCCCTCAGCGTGGCGCCGCATATCGAAAGGTAAAGACATGGCCGAGATCGTTCTCAAACATGTTCAGAAGGTGTATCCCAACACCGAGTCCAAAAAGAAGGGCTTCTTTGGCAAAAAGAAGACCGAGGAGAAGAAGCATAACCTCAAGGTTACCGAGGACGGTGTGCTCGCTGTAGAGGACTTCAACCTCACCGTTCACGATCAGGAGTTCATCGTTCTCGTTGGCCCGTCTGGCTGCGGTAAGTCCACGACGATGCGCATGGTCGCCGGCCTGGAGGACATTACCTCGGGCGACGTGCTCATCGACGGCAAGCGCGTCAACGACGTGGCGCCCAAGGACCGCGACATCGCCATGGTGTTCCAGAGCTACGCCCTGTACCCCAACATGACGGTGTACGAGAACATGGCGTTTACGCTTGAGCTCAAGAAGGTCCCCAAAGACGAGATCGACCGCAAGGTTCGCTCCGCTGCCGAGATCTTGGGTATAACCGAGTACCTCGACCGTAAGCCCAAGGCGCTTTCGGGTGGCCAGCGCCAGCGCGTCGCCATCGGCCGCGCCATCGTGCGCGATCCCAAGGTCTTCCTGATGGACGAGCCGCTGTCCAACCTGGACGCCAAGCTTCGTAACCAGATGCGTGCCGAGCTCATCAAGCTGCGCCACGAGATCAAGGGTACGTTCATCTACGTTACCCACGACCAGACCGAGGCTATGACCCTCGGTGACCGTATCGTGGTCATGAAGGACGGTGTTGTCCAGCAGATCGCCACGCCGCAGGAGGTCTTCAACCACCCCGCGAACATCTTCGTCGCCGGCTTCATCGGCGTGCCGCAGATGAACTTCTTCGATGCCCAGCTGGTGCGCTCGGGCGACGGCTTTACTGTCAAGACCGAGGATATGAACGTTGCGCTCGCCCCCGAGACTTGCGCTCAGCTTGCCCTCAACTGGGACGGCGGCGACGTGAAGGAGATCACGGCCGGCGTGCGCCCCGAGCAGATCCTGCTTGCCGACAAGGGCGAGGAGGGTGCGCTCCAGGGTACTGTCGAGGTGACCGAGCTCATGGGTTCGACCGAGCATGTCCACGTGACCGCTCCCGATGGCCAGTTCGTCCTGATCATTCCCGTTGTCGACCTTGAGGCCAAGGGTGCGCTCAAGGCGGGCGACCCCATCTGGTTCAAGTTCGAGAAGAACGCGACCCATCTCTTCGATAAGGTCTCTGGCAAGAACCTTATCTAGGCCCGATCCAATCAGGCCCTCCTTTTGGGCGACTGCGGCTTTGCCATCCTTTTGCCGTGGTCACATATAAGGCTCCCCTCCCGTCCACTGGGCGAGAGGGGAGCCTTTCTTTGTACCGGGGCCGTCTATCTGTCGGTTTGTCTTGATCTGTAACAGGAGGAGGGCCAGATTGGGCCTAGATGTTACAGATTGAGATGGCGTCGAGCTGTCTATCCTTCCATCTCGATCTGTAACACAAAGGACCGATTTCGGCAGCTACCTGTTACAGATTGAGACGGTCCGTCAAGACAAACCTGTTTATCTCGATCTGTAACATCTGGGGCCGTTTTATCCGAGTAGTTGTTACAGAACAAGATTGTTTGGCGGGGCGTTTCTGTTTGTCTTGATCTGTAACAGGTAGACCTAACTTTGCCGGTTAGGTGTTGCAGACCGAGATTGTTTGGTCGAGGCAGTCCACGGGCAACACGCGGGCACAAAAAGCGGAGCCGCGTTGCCGCGACTCCGCTTTCAAGAGGATGGGTAAAGGAAACGAAATTAGCTCAGGTGCCAGATCTCGTCGTTGTACTGGGAGATCGTACGGTCGGACGAGAAGGTGCCGGCGTTGGCGATGTTGATCAGCGCCTTGCGCATCCAGGCATCCTGGTCCTCGTAGTCGGCCAGCACGCGCTCCTTGGTCTGGATGTACTCTTCAATATCGAGCAGGGCCATAAACCAGTCCTTGCCCTTGATGTCATCGTGCAGACGCTGCAGGCGCTCGGCGTTGCCGGTCGCCATAAAGGCCGGGTTGGTGATGAAGTCCACCAGCAGTTTAATGCCGGGCTTGCGGTAGAGCGCGCCGGCGTTGTAGGTGCCGTCGGCGTAGAGCTGCTCGACCTGTTTGGACGAGGCACCAAAGGTATAGATGTTCTCGTCGCCCACGAGCTCGGCAATCTCCACGTTGGCGCCGTCGAGCGTGCACAGGGTTAGGGCGCCGTTGAGCATGAACTTCATGTTGGAGGTGCCGCTCGCCTCCTTCGAGGCCAGGCTGATCTGCTCGGAGATGTCAGCGGCGGGGATCACGCGCTCGGCGGCGGTGACGTTGTAGTTCTCGATCATGACAACCTGCAGGTAGGGAGCAACGTCGGGGTCGTTTGCAATCCACTGCGACAGCGTCAAGATCAGATGGATGATGTCCTGCGCGATAGTGTAGGCAGGCGCCGCTTTGCCGCCAAAGATGATGGTGACGGGGTGCTTGGGTCTGTTGCCGTTCTTGATATCGAGGTACTTCCAGATGATGTAGAGCGCGAGCATCTGCTGGCGCTTGTACTCGTGGATGCGCTTGACCTGGACGTCGATGATGGCGTTAGAGGGGATCGTCACGCCCTGTTCGAGCGCCATAAACTCGCGCATGATGGTTTTGGCTTCTGCCTTGGTGGCGGCCAAGCGCTCATGAATGCTCTTATCGTCGGCGAAGTTGGCGAGTTTGCTCAGATCGCCGGTGCTGCGCCAGTCGGTGCCGATCGCATCGTCGAGCAGGCTGGCGAGCGCAGGGTTGGCCCCATGGATCCAGCGGCGGAAGGTGATGCCGTTGGTCTTGTTGGAGAACTTCTCGGGATAGATCTCGTAGAACGGATGAAGCTCGGTGTCCTCCAGGATCTTGGTGTGGAGTGCGGCTACGCCGTTGATGGAGAAGCCAAAGTGGATGTCCATGTGGGCCATGTGGACGGTGTCGTGCTCGTCGATGATGGCGACGCGCGGGTCATCGTGCTCGGCTTTCGCGATCTCATCGAGCCTGACGATAATGTCGGCGATGGCGGGCGAGACCTTCTGCAGGCTGGTGAGCGGCCACTTCTCGAGCGCCTCGGCAAGAATCGTGTGGTTAGTGTAGGCGACCATGGGGCGCACGATGGCAACGGCCTCGTCAAACTCGATGTCGTGCTTGGTGGTGAGCAGGCGGATGAGCTCGGGAATGACCATGGTGGGGTGCGTGTCGTTGATCTGGACCACGGCGTAGTCGGCCAAGTCGTGCAGATTGCTGCCGCGCTCGATGGCCTCGTCGATGAGGAGCTGGGCGGCGCTGCTCACCATGAAGTATTCCTGGTAGATGCGAAGCAGGCGGCCCTGCTCGTCGGAATCGTCGGGGTAGAGGAACAAGGTGAGATTCTTGGCGATCTCGGTCTTGTCGAAGTCGATGGAGCTGCCGGGGACCAGGCCGTCGTCGACACTTGCCAGGTCGAACAGGCGAAGGCGGTTTTTGGTGGGCTGGCCATAACCGGGCACATCGATGTTGACGAGCTTGGAGGTAACGGCAAAGTCGCCGAACTCGACGGTGTAGGAGTGGTCATCATCGACTAGGATGTCCTGCTCGCCGAGCCACTCGTCGGGGACGGCCTTCTGCTGGTTGTCGACAAAGCGCTGACGGAACAGACCGTAGTGATAGTTGAGGCCCACGCCATCGCCGGTCAAGCCCAGCGTGGCGATGGAATCCAGGAAGCACGCGGCCAGGCGGCCCAAGCCACCGTTGCCGAGCGACGGCTCGACCTCGAACTCCTCGATCTTGTTGAGGTCGTGGCCTGCGGCGGTGAGCTGGTCCTTAACCTCGTCGTAGATGCCGAGGTCGATCATGTTGTTGATGAGTAGCTTGCCGATCAAAAATTCGGCGGAAATGTAATAGAGCTTTTTCTTGCCGTTGTTGAGCGGGCAGGCGGCAGAGCGCTCCTGCACGAGCTTGACCAGCAGTTTGTAAATGTGGCGGTCATCGAGTTGCTCGAGCGAAGTTCCAAAGGACTGCTCGGCAAGATCCGCGAGATTGATGCGGGGCATGTTTCCTCCTGTGGTGAGTTGACTACATGTCAGAAATTCAAAAGAATCCCGCGCGAGGGGATTGGGGTGGCCTCGCGCGGGAAAAGCAAGCGCGTCCGCACGGTGGGGAGGGGTCGGGCGCGGTAGCTCCTATTGAGGAAGCTCGATTTCGGCTTCCGACGGGATGCGGAAGTAGGTCTCAGTCCAGTCGGTGAGTTTGTGCTCGAGCTCGCGGGTGATGGCGCCGTCGAGCATGCGCCAGGTCCAGTTGCCGCCTAGGGTGGCAGGGGTGTTGATGCGCGCCTCATTGCCCAGGTTAAGCAGGTCCTGCATGGTGTAGATGCACGTGTCGCTCACGCTGGCTGCGATGGTTCGGTTGAGCGCGTCGGCGATGGGTTCGCCGGCCTGCTGATGGGTGTACAGGGCTGTCTGCTCGCGCTGACGCGGGGTAGCCGTTCCTTCAAACCAGCCGCGTGCCGTCTCGTTGTCGTGAGTGCCCACGTAGGCGACGGTGTTGGCAATGTAGTTGTGCGGCAGGTAGTACGAGTTGGTGCCCTCAAAGGCAAACTGCAGGATCTTCATGCCGGGGAAGCCCGAGTTGTCGCGCATATCGATGACGCCGGGGGTGAGGAAGCCCAGGTCCTCGGCGATGATGGGCAGCGTGCCGAGCTTTTCCTCGAGTGTCTTGAAGAGCTTGAGGCCGGGACCCTGCGTCCACGAACCGTAGGACGAATCAGGCGAGGAGAACGGCACCTCCCAATAGGCCTCGAAGCCGCGGAAGTGATCCAGGCGGATGACGTCGTACATGTCGAGGGCGGCGCGAATGCGGCCCTCCCACCAGGAGAAGCCGTCGGCCTCCATGGCGTCCCAGTCGTAGATGGGGTTGCCCCAGTACTGGCCGGTGGCCGAGAACTGGTCGGGCGGCGTGCCGGCGACGCTCACGGGATTGCCGGCGGCGTCGATCTTAAAGAGCTCAGGTGTCGCCCACATCTCGACGGAGTCACGCGAGACATAGATGGGCAGGTCGCCGATGATGAGAATGTCGCGCTCGTTGGCATAGGCCTTGAGGCGGCTCCACTGGCGATCGAAGAAGTACTGCGTCATCTGGTGGTAGAGCATACGCGCCGGATGGTCGGCGCAGACCTTGGCGGAAGCCTCGCCGCGGGTGCGGAGCTCCGCGGGCCACTCCCAAAACGCCTTGAGACCGCACTCCTCTTTGACGGTCATGAACTCACAGTAGGGGATGAGCCAGTCCTCGTTGGCCTGGATAAAGTCATCGAAATCGGCCGGCTTGTCGGCAGCAAAGCGCTCGGCGGCGCGGTCGAGAATCTGACGGCGGCCGCCAAAGATAGCACCGTAGTCGACATTGCTGGGGTCGGATCCCAGATACACGCCATCGATATCGCGCTGCTCCAGATACCCTGCCTCGATAAGCTCGGCAAAGTCGATAAAGTTGGGGTTGCCTGCGCGGGCCGAGAACGACTGATAAGGCGAATCGCCATAGCTGGTCGTCGTAAGGGGCAGAATCTGCCAGTAATGTTGTTTGCACGAGGCGAGAAAATCGACGAAGTCGTAGGCATTCCAGCCAAAGCCGCCGATTCCGTATGGTCCGGGCAGAGATGAGACGGGCATGAGGACGCCGCTTGCACGCTCCATGAATGCGCTCACCAACCTTCTTGTTGTGGGGTCGGCCTGCCGATGGGTGTGCAGTCCGCCTCCGATGTTCTGATTCGATACGCCTATTGTAAAACATGTTGTTTAAACATGTACAGGCAAGATAAAAAAGTTGGTCGATTTTCGGCGAATGGCTACATGCCATGAAAAAAGCCCCGACTTCACAACGTGAGATCGGGGCAAGAACGGTATGTAGGTTTTTGCTACTCGGCGTCGGCGAAGCCGTTGGGGTTGTGGCTCTGCCAGTTCCAGCTATCGCGGCACATGTCCGCGATGTCGTACTGGGCCTTCCAGCCCATCATGCGCTCGGCCTTGGAGGCATCGCACCAGTTGGCAGCGATGTCGCCGGCGCGGCGCTCGCGGATCACGTAGGGCAGCTCCTTGCCACAAGCCTTGGAGAAGGCGGCGACGACCTCGAGTACCGAGGTGCCGGTGCCGGTGCCCAGGTTAAAGATCTCGACGCCGGTCTTGCCGTTCATCCAGTTAAGGGCGGCAACGTGACCAGAGGCCAGATCGCACACGTGGATGTAGTCGCGCACGCCGGTGCCGTCGGGGGTGGGGTAGTCGTTGCCAAAGACCTGAACGGCCTCGAGCTTGCCCACGGCGACCTGGGCGACATAGGGCACCAGGTTGTTGGGGATGCCCTTGGGGTCCTCGCCGATCAGGCCCGACGGATGAGCGCCGATGGGGTTGAAGTAACGGAGCAGCACGACGTCCCACTCGGGGTCGGCGGTGTGGACGTCCATAAGGATCTGCTCGATCATCCACTTGGTCCAGCCATAGGGGTTGGTTGCGGGCTTCTTGGGGTCTTCCTCGGTGACGGGCGGGTTGTCCGGGTCGCCGTAGACGGTCGAGGAGCTCGAGAAGATGATGGACTTGCAGCCATGGTTGCGCATGACGTCGATGAGCACCAGGGTGTTCTCGATGTTGTTGTGGTAGTACTCGACGGGCTTGCTCACCGACTCGCCGACGGCCTTAAAGCCGGCAAAGTGGATGACACGGTCGATCTGATGGGTATCGAAGATCTTGTTCATCGCATCGCGGTCGAGCACGTTGGCCTCGTAGAAGGTGAGGTTCTTGGCGGCCTCGTCGCCCACGATGGTCTTGACGCGGTCGACGGCGACGGCGCTGGAGTTGGAGAGATCATCGACGATGACGACCTGGTAGCCACCCTCGAGCAGCTGAACGACGGTGTGCGAGCCGATAAAGCCGGCGCCACCGGTAACGAGGACGCAGGTGTCTTTGGGGTCGAGTGCTTTGGACATGTAGTCTCCTATCGAATCAGGAACACTTCTAGAGGGGAGTATAGCGCAGGCGGGGACGCCCAAATGGTGCACTGTAGGAAAAGCAGAGGATTATGTTAACGTACTCATATAAGAGCTTGCTCAATTGTTACCTCAAATTTGACAATTGCTTACGAGCCGCCGACCTTGTAGTTTCCTGCCGTTCGTGGAAATCGTTGGGACGCGCCATATGTACGCTAATATGTATGAATTGAGCGACATATAAATAAGCATGTAACGGAGTACATATGTCACCAAACAGCGATTCCATCCTTTCCCAGGAGCTCTCGCGCCGCACTGCCCTTAAGGCCCTGTTCGGCGCCGCTTCTGCGGCAGTTCTTTTTGGCCTGCCCACTCGCGCCCATGCGGCGGAGGCTTCCAAAGAAACCACCGATAAATTGAATGCCGCCCAGGCCCAACTCGACGAGGTTCAGGCCCAGCTCGACAGCATCGCAAATGAGTATGCGGCGCTGGCCAACAAGAATGCCCAGACCCTCAACGACATCGAGAATGTCCAGGGCAAGATTGACGACACGCAGGCCCAGATCGATGAAAAGAAGGCCGAGCTCAAGAAGAAGCGCAACGACCTTTCCGATCGCGTGGCCGCCAGCTACAAGTCCGGCGGTACGAATATCCTGTCGCTGCTGCTGGCCTCTGGCTCGTTTGAGGAACTCGTCGCCAACGCGCATTACGTTGAGAAGATCAACAAGAGCGACCGCGATGCCATCGAGGATATCCAGACGATTCAGGCTGAGCTCGACGCACAGAAGACCGAGCTCGAATCACAAAAGGCCGACCTGGAGAAACTCAAGGACCAGCAGACGGCTCAGATGCAGGATATGCAGGCCAAGCAGCAAGAAGTCCAGACCGTGCTGAACGGTCTTTCCGACGACGTCAAGGAACTCATGGCTCAGCGCGATTCCGAGATCCTCGCTGCCGCCCAGGCTGAGGAGGCCGCTAGGAAGGCGGCTGCGGCAGCCGCGGCCTCTGCGAACACGGGCTCTTCTTCGGGTGGCGGCTCGTATGCCGGCGGCACCCCGCAACAGACGGGCGGTTCGGGCAAGCAGCAGGCCGTCGTCAATGCGTGCTACTCGACGCCTTCTCCCGGCCAGGGCTGGTGTGCTGCCTGGGTTACCAACGTCTTCCGCAATGCCGGCGTGGGCTATTTTGGCGGCAACGCGTGTGACATGTTCAACGCCTGGTGCTATAGCTCCGACCGCTCGGCGCTGCAGGTGGGCATGATCGTGGCCGATTCCTCGCACAGCGGCACGGGTGCTCCGGGCCTTATCTACGGTCATGTGGGTATCTACGTTGGCGGCGGCATCGTTATGAGCAACGAGGGTGCCATTACGTCTAAGTCGCTTGATTCGTTCATTAGCTTTTATGGTACTGGCTCTGGCGTGCGTTGGGGCTGGCTCGGCGGTATCGCGCTGTCGTAACGGCGGTTTGAAGTAAGTTGGTCCGTGGCTGCCCGGAAGGCATTAGGTTGCCTGCTCGGACAGTCCTGCTCGCACGGAGAGCACATTAAGTGCTCTCCGGCTCGTGCGGAACTCGCGATCAACCTAATGCCTTCCGGGCAGCCACGGACCTCTCGGATCCAATGCGTCACACATCGGACTGGTTGTCTGAATAAATATGGCGAAGGCCCCTTTCGGGGCCTTCTTTTTTATTAGAGGAATTCGCCTACTCGGTGGACTTCGGGTTCTAGGTCTACGTCGAATTGGTCTTTGACGGTTGTTTGGATGTGGCGGATGAGTTCGTCGACATCGGCGGCGGTGGCGTGGTCGGCGTTGACGATGAAGCCGCAGTGCTTTTCGCTCACCTGCGCGCCGCCGATGGCGTGTCCTCGCAGGCCGGCGTCCATGATGAGCTTGCCGGCAAAGTAGCCCTCGGGGCGCTTGAAGGTGGAGCCGGCACTCGGCATGTCGAGCGGCTGCTTGTCCTCGCGGCGCTGGCGGTAGTCGTCCATGTCGGCCTTGATCATCGCGGCGTTGCCCGGGGCGAGATTGAAAGTGGCCGAAAGCACGACGAAACCGTCGTCGGCAATGCGGCTCTTGCGATAGCCCAGGTTGAGCTCATCGACATCGAACTCGATAATGCTGCCGCTACCGCGGGTGCCGTCGTCGAGCATGCGTGCGGGCTTATAGACGCGCACGGACTCCAGCACATCGGCCATGCAAGCGCCGTATGCTCCGGCGTTCATGTAGCAGGCACCGCCGACCGATCCGGGAATGCCCGAGATGGGCTCCATGCCGGTAAGGCCGGCCTCGGCTGCCGCGGCTGCGACATCGGAAAGCAAGGCGCCGGCTGCCGCCGTGACGTGCGTGCCGTCGACCGTAATGTCGGAGAGGCCCTCGCCCAGCGCTACGACGACGCCGCGGATGCCCTTGTCGCCGACGAGCAAGTCGGAGCCGTTGCCCACGATGGTGAGTGGTAGATTGCAGCGATAGCAGGTATCGAGCGTGGCGACGAGGCCCTGCTCAGTATCGGGCGTGACAAAGACGTCGGCCGGACCGCCGATCTTAAACGTGGTGTGCTCGCGCATGGGCTCGCTCATCAGCACGTTGTCCTCGCCGGCAACGCCAGCGAGCGCGCACAGCAGGTCCTCGTTAAAAAAATCGTTCTCGTGCATACGGATATCCGCCTTTTGGTGGTCGTTGTCATCAATCGATTGCAATATACCCCACCCGGACGGATTTGGTGCGCTGGCGGCGATAAAACAGCCGTCCACCGGATTGGTAAAGTGTTTATCATCGAGGTAGATGGGCGGTCGCTATACTTTCAAGAGATTGCGCGTAAACCCGGAAGGAGCGAGATGGCCAACAAAGTCACCCTCAAGCAGATCGCCCAGGAGGTGGGGCTTTCCCCCTCGTCGGTCTCGCTTGTTCTCAACAATCGGCCCTGTCGCATCTCGGAAGAAAACCGCAAACTCATCAAGGAGGTCGCGGCGCGCAACCACTATGTCCCCAACCAGATTGCGCGCAGCCTGGTTATGCGCGAGTCACGCACCCTGGGCCTTATCGTCCCCAACATCGAGAGCCGATTTTTTGCCTCGCTCGCTGGCAGCCTGGAAAAGCGCTGTCGCGAGGACGGCTATGCGCTCTTTATTACCAGCTCGGGCGGAAGTGCCGAGGACGATCTGGAGCTGTTGCGCCAGCTGGTGACGCGCGGTGTCGACGGCGTGTTCCTGGTCGTGGGCGACGAGTTTTCCGACGACCGTGCCCTGCGCGAAGAGGTCAGCCATCTGCCCATCCCGGCCGTGATGGTCGACCGCGCCATTGAGGGGCTCGAGTGCGACAAGGTGATGTTCGATCACGAGATGGGCGGCTATATGGCTACGCGCTATCTGGTTGAGCAGGGCCATCGTCGCATTGCCTGTCTCGTTAACGCGCGCCGATCCAACACGGGCCGTAAACGCCTTGCCGGCTACGAGCGCGCGCTGCGCGAGGTGGGCCTCCCCATCGACGCGCGCTTGGAGTTTGAGAGTGAGTATTACATCCCGAGCGCATACGAGGCCTCGGAGGCAGTGCTCGCAACCGATGCCACTGCCGTGTTCGCAAGTTCGGACAACATTGCGCTGGGCCTGCTCAAGCGCTTGCACGAGATGGGGAAGAACATTCCGGGCGATATCTCGGTGGTGAGCTATGACAACTCGGCAGCCGATGTGCTCTTTGAGCCGGCGCTGACCGCGATTGAGCAGGATCCGGGCGTGCTTGCCGAGCATGCTTTTAGCTGCATGTCCAAGCGACTTGCCGGCAAGGGCGGTAGGCGTGCCGAAGAAGTGGTTTTGGAGCCTGCGCTCATCGTAAAGGGCAGTGTGCTCAATCTTACTAAACACAACTAAACACGTTTACCAATTCGTATAGATCGAATGTGGAGTACCTGTGACAGACAATGCCGCAGGTGAGTGTCCAGTTTTGCCGAGCTGTAGGATGGATAGCGATGATAAAACGTTTTTTCACCATGATAAAACGTTTTAGCAAATATACTAGTCCCAACGAAAGGTTGCCGTATCGGAGGGCGACCGCGCAGCGAAGGGACATAAACAATGGCTAAAACACTGGGAACGCCATGGCAAAAGCTGGGACACGAGGTGTCCGCTTCCGAGCTCGAGGGTGTCGACCTGTACTGGCGCGCTTCGAACTACCTGTCCGTCGGCCAGATCTACCTTCGCTCCAACCCGCTCATGCGTGCCGACTTTGTCGATGAGAAGACCGGCGAGACGCGCGACTTTGGCCGCCCCGACGTTAAGCACCGCCTGGTTGGCCACTGGGGTACCACGCCCGGCATCAACTTCCTGTTCGGTCATGTCAACCGCCTCATCGCCGATCACAACCAGAACGCCATCTTCCTGATGGGGCCTGGTCACGGCGGTCCCGCCGGTACCGCCCAGTCGCTGCTCGACGGCACCTACCGCGAGATTCGCCCCGACATCACCGATGACGAGGCCGGCCTGCAGAAGTTCTTCCGACAGTTCTCCTACCCCGGCGGCATTCCGAGCCACTTTGCGCCCGAGACGCCCGGCTCCATCCACGAGGGCGGCGAGCTCGGCTACACGCTCAGCCACGCCTACGGCGCCGTCATGGACAATCCGAGCCTGCTGGCCGTGGCCGTGGTGGGCGACGGCGAGTCCGAGACCGGCCCGCTTGCCACCTCTTGGCAGTCCAACAAGCTCGTGAACCCGGCAACCGACGGTATCGTCCTGCCGATCCTGCACCTCAACGGCTACAAGATCGCCAACCCCACCATCCTCGCCCGCGTGTCCGACGAGGAGCTCACCAAGTTCTTTGAGGGTATGGGCTATAAGCCGCACTTCTTTGTCGCCGGCTTTGACGACGAGAGCCACGCGAGCATCCACGAGCGTTTCGCCGTCCTGTTTGAGCAGGTCTTCGATGAGATCTGCGATATCAAGGCCACCGCTCGGGCCCAGGCCGCCGCGGGCGAGACCGTTGTTCGTCCGGCCTACCCCATGATCGTGTTCCGCACGCCCAAGGGCTGGACCTGCCCCAAGCAGATCGACGGCAAGAAGACCGAGGACTCCTGGCGTGCACACCAGGTGCCGCTAGCGAGCGCCAAGGACACCCATGAGCACTTCCGCGTGCTGCGCGAGTGGCTGCGTTCCTACAAGCCCGAGGAGCTCTTTACGCCCGAGGGCCAGGTGCGCCCCGAGGTGACGGCCTTTATGCCGACCGGCGAGCTGCGCATTGGCGCCAACCCCAACGCAAACGGCGGCAAGGTCCGTCGCGAGCTCGAGCTCCCCGATGTCCACGCTCACGAGATTCCCGTTGCAGAGAAGGGCCACGGCTGGGGCTCCACTGAGGCCGCCCGCGTCTTTGGTGAGTACACCGCCGACGTCCTGGCCAAGAACATGGACGATTTCCGCATCTTTGGCCCCGACGAGACCGCGTCCAACCGTCTGCAGGCTGCCTACAAGGTGACCAAGAAGCAGTGGGACGCCGGCTTCTACGAGGACGAGGCCAACGACGAGCTGCTTGCCGGCTCCGGTAAGGTCGTCGAGCAGCTGTCCGAGCACCAGTGCGAGGGCTTCCTCGAGGCTTACGTGCTCACCGGCCGCTCCGGCGTGTGGAGCTCCTACGAGAGCTTTGTCCATGTGGTCGATTCCATGGTCAACCAGCACTGCAAGTGGCTCGAGGCCACCAAGCGCGAGATTCCGTGGCGTGCCCCCATCAGCGGTCTCAACATTCTGCTGTCGAGCCACGTCTGGCGTCAGGACCACAACGGCTTCTCGCACCAGGACCCGGGCTTTATCGACCTGCTGCTCAACAAGGCCAATGACACGCATATCGTGAACGCCTACTATCCGGCCGATGCCAACATGGCCCTTGCCGTGGCCGAGCGCGTCTACCAGTCCACCGACTGCGTCAACGCCATCTTCTGCGGCAAGCAGCCCGCCCCGACCTTCCAGACGGTCGACGAGGCCAAGGCCGAACTCGCCGAGGGCGTCGCGACCTGGGAGTGGGCATCGACCGCCGACTCGCTCGCCGAGGCCGACGTCGTCGTTGCCACCTGCGGTGACGTTCCGACGCTCGAGGCTCTGGCCGCAACCGACATGCTACGTGAGCTGGGCATCAAGGTGTGGTTCGTCAACGTGGTCGACCTGCTCAAGATCCAGAACGTCTGCGAGAACGACCAGGCTATCAGCGACGAGCGCTGGGCTGAGCTGTTCGGCTGCGGCGATAAGCCTGTCCTCTTCGCGTTCCACGCCTATGCCGGCACGATTCGCCGTCTGATCTGGAACCGCCCCGGCCACGACGCCTTCCGCGTTCACGGCTACGAGGAGAAGGGCTCCACGACCACGCCGTTTGACATGCTGCGCCTGAACAACATGGACCGTTGGGCCCTGGCTGCCGACGTGCTGCGTATGGTCGACGCCGATAAGTTTGCCGAGCAGATCAACGAGTGGGAGGCTTTCCGCACCGAGGCCTTTGAGTTCGCTTGCGACGAGGGCTACGATCACCCGGCCTTCACCGACTGGGTCTGGCCCGACGCCGCTGCCGCAACCGCAGCCGACGGTGCACTCTCCGCAACCCAAATGACCGCCGGCGACAACGAGTAAGTAGGCATCCGGGACGGCCTCGCGCTGGGGCCTGCTCCGGGCGGGTGCCCTTCCTCGGGGAAGTGGGCTTCGCGAACTTCCCCGAGGAAGGGCACCCGCCCGGAGCAGGCCCTCTCGACCGTTTCGATCTGCGGGTCTGATTATTTTTAATGTAATGGGGACTTTGCTGTTGCTGCCTTGGAGACAGCGCATCTACCTTTAGTCAGCCAAGGTTACATCGCCGGGGCCGGGGAGACATACTTTGTTTTGAGAAGTTCGCGAAGCCCACTTCTCAAAACAAAGTATGTCTCCCCGGCCCTCGCCCGTATTACCCCGCTGAGCGAGCTAAAGGCGCCACGCGCCGATACGCTAAAGCAGCGGCTTGAAATTGGTGCTATATTCGGCTTGAGTTGTTTAATGCTAGTACGGGAGGCTGATATGGGACTGTTCAAGAAGAAAAACCCGCAGGATGCCTTTGATCCCGATGTGTTTACCATCACGGATACTATTTTGGACCCGCCGCGGTTTACGTTTTTGCCGGCTATCTACCAGGATGCCACGCGCCGCAAGTGGGCTGTGCATCAGCGCGGTGCCGAGCCAAAGGTCTTTGACTATGCGGATGTGCTGCAATGCGAGATCGTTGAGACTGGAAATCCCGAGGATGTGCCAGAGCTCAGCAATCGTGAGCTCGCTCAGCAGATTCTGATTAATCCAGCTCAGGCTACCAAAAACAACGCTGTCAAGCGTAATATGTGCCTTGGTATGGGTGTCATCGTTGCCGTGCAAACCGGCGAGGATGAGATTTCGAAGCTTGAGATTCCGGTGACCGCGGGCGAAGTCAAGCGAGACTCCGGCCTATATCGGTCGTATCGGAACGTTGCAGAGCAGATCAAAGAAGCCTTCGACGCCATGGGGCGTCCGGAGCAATGACGCCCGCAGCATCAAGCGGTTGAGGAGCCGTGCCCATGCCGAGTGAACTATATGCGATTCCGCCCAAAGATCGCGCCTTTGAGGGCATTCTTTGGTATATCAATCATTATGACCTGCAGGGTGGCGACCGGCTGCCCGCCGAGCGTGTGCTCTGTGAAGAGCTGGGCGTGTCGCGCACGGCGTTGCGCGCTGCGATCACGCGCCTTATTTCGTGCGGAACTTTGGAAAGCCGCCGCGGTTCGGGCACCTATGTGTGTCCTCCCAAACCGCTGAACATCTTTCAGGAAACATGGAACTATACGCAGGCGGTGGAGAGGGTTGGCTCAAAGTCGACCGCACGCCTGGTTTGGTCCAAGGTCGTGTACGCCGATATCGATCTGGCCCAAAAGGCCCAGATCGACCTAGGCATACCGCTCTTCTGCATTCGACGTGTGCGCGTGGTTAATGGCTCCCCGGCGTCGATCGAGACGGCCCACGTCAATCTGTCTTTGTGCCCCTCGCTTCCCGATCACGATTTTGAGCAGGAAAGCCTCTACGACGTTTTGCTCAAAGAAGGAAATGTCCATGTGACGCACGGCAAGGAGCATATTTCCATCAGCCGTCTGAACGCCGACGAGGCCAAGTTGCTGGGTGCTCAGGAGGGCACGCCGGTGTTTTATAAGGCTTCGCATGAGCGTGACGAGAACGATGGCTTTGTCGAGTATTGCAAGTCCGTGATTCTGCCGACCAAGTATCGTTTTGCCGATAACGGCGAGGCAGACGGCGTTGCGACGAAGGTAGGTGTCGAATGGCTGATGCAGTAGAAGACTTGCCGGTTTACAAACAAATTCGCCGCTGCATTGCGGAGCGAATCGAGCGCGGCGACTACCCGACGGGCTCGATGATTCCGTCCGAAAACGAGCTGGCCGAGGAGTTTGGCACGACGCGCCTGACAATCCGAAGTGCCATGGACGAGCTGGTCAAAAGTGGCCAGATTCGTCGCGTGCAGGGCAAGGGCGCCTTTGTGGGACACAAATGGTTTGACGAGCACGAACGCAAGGGCGGCTTCCGTCAGTCGGTTCTGGCGTCGGGCGCGACGCCGTCGGTGCGCATTCTGGCGCGCTCCAAACGCTACGCCGGGCCGTATTACGCCGACCTGTTTGGCATCGCCGAGGACGATCTGCTTTACTCGGTGCGCCGTCTCAACTGCATTGATGGGGAGCCCGTGTCGATCGAGATGACACTGATTCCGTGTCTGCTGTTTCCGGGCATCGAAGACGTGGACATTTCGGTCTTCAGCCTGTTCGAGACCTACGACATGTTGGGGCGCAAGCCGGACAAGTCGATTGAGAAACTCGATATTGAAGCGCTGGGCGCACGCGATGCGAGTTTGCTCAATCTTGAGCCGGGCGATCTGGCGCTCGTACTGGAATGCCTGACCTATGACTCGAGTGGGCAGGCGATCGAGCATGCCAAGTCTTTTAACCGCGGCGATGCCGGCGGATATACCTACAACTATTAGCGTCTAGAGCATCCTCGTGCACGGCGAGGTGCTCATTTTTTACGGACATGTGTCGCATGACCGATGAGCGGCAAAAACTGACCGTCTACCGAGAGGGGAGGATGAAATCAAAAAATCGGTATTAAAAACGGCTAACCTGTAATCGTTCACTGGTATTAAGAACCTTTGAATTGTTGAGCTTGGGACCAAGATGTCCACAAGGTTAAGCGGCGAGACGGGGCGGCAAGCCCGTCCATTCCGTGCGACAATTCAAACTGCTCGTGAAAGGAGCGGGAATGAAGGAGACCGAGAAGATCGAGATCATGCACTTCGACCAGGAGGGCTACCTCG
>JAJXHK010000003.1 GCA_021639365.1 Collinsella aerofaciens | reverse complement strand
CTGCGCAAGACGGAAAGCACATTAAGTGCTTTCCTTTGCGTGCGGAACTCGCGACAAACTTAACCCCCGCCCTCAGCCCCGGAAGCCCTCCCTGCCGTCACATTATTCAACCAGTTTTGCGGGCGTGCGCCGCTGCGCGGCTAGCCCGCGTGCTCCTCGGCGGGGTTGGTCTGATTGTTTTTGTTGAAGCTCTGCCTTTGGCTCAAATGGAAACGGGGGACGCATCTGCATCCCCCGTTTTTGTTGCGGTTAGTCCAAGTCAATAAATTTAGTGCTTATGATCTTGCCGTCTTTTACGAGCATTCTGGCCATGGTGGGGCCTCGGGTGCCTCTGGGGTAGCTGGCGCTGCCCGGGTTGAGGACTAAGCAGCGGCCCACTTGGGCTTCTTTGGTTACGTGGGTGTGGCCGTTGATGGCTACGTCTACGGATCCCACCGGAAGGTCTTCGCGGTAGTGGGCTACGGCGAATTTGAGGCCTTCGTAGGTAAAGAGCGCAAGACGGTCTACATCGGGGCCGTAGTCGCGGTAGTAATCGTTGTTGCCCAATACGGCCCGCACGGGGGCGATGGTGCATAGGTGCTCGTAGTCCATCTCTGACGTAAGGTCGCCGGCGTGGATGATCAGGTCTGCGCCCTCAAGCTCATCCAAGAGCGCAGGCGATAAATAGCCGTGGGTGTCCGAGATGATGTCGATGCGCTTGGCGCTTGCGCTGTTCATGGGATCCCTTCCGCAAAAAAACGATTCGGCAGATACATACAAAAAAGGCCCCACGGCTCCGCAGACGATGGGTCTACAGGGCTGCGGGGCCAGTGTGCTAGAGACTCAGAGCCTTCTTGAGCGGCACGACACGGCGGCGCGAAACCGGCACGCGTTCGTCGACGCCCGTAATGCCCAGCTGGATGGCACCCGAGGGCACCGTCTCAACGTCCGTGACGCACGCCAGGTTGACGATATAGCGGCGGTGAACACGGAAGAAGCCAAAGTCGCAGAGCTTGGCCTCAAACTGCGCCAGCGAGGTCGTCGACAAAAAGCGATCATCGACGGTATAGATGCAGGAGTAATCGTCCTTGGCCATGATAAAGCGAATGTCGTCCACGGGAATGAGCACCTTGCGGCCGCCCTTTTCCACCGGGATACGCTCGATGGTCACCTTGCTGTCCGTGACCGGCTTGGCGCGCTGCATGACCTTCTCGATCGCGCGGTCCAAGCGAGCTTCCTCGACAGGCTTCATCAGATAATCGACGGCATCCACGTCGAATGCCTCGACCGCATGGTCGCTATACGCAGTCACAAACACGATCGCCGGCGGATTTTTGAGCTTATGCAGCGCCTCGGCAAGTTGCAAGCCCGAGGCACCGGGCATCGAGATATCGAGAAACACGACATCCACGCGACTTTCCATAAGCATCTCGATGGCGGAGCGGACGCTCGACGCCTCCGTGATCGTGCCGATCTTGCCCGTTTGCTCGAGCAAGAAGCGAAGCTCCGAGCGAGCCGGCGCCTCATCATCCACAATCATCGCACGCAGCATAGGGATAAAACCTTTCGTCAACTAACTACGCCGGGCATCCGTCGCATGACGTTGAGCCCGTAGCTTTTTATTCTACTCTTGAATGTCAAAGATGCTCTCTGACAAATCAAGATGAAGAAGCACTTTGGTGCCCTTGCCCGGCGCCGATTCGACACGCGTATAGGAATGCGGCCCATAAAAGCGGTGAATGCGCTCCGAAATATTGTGCATGGCCACACCGGCGCCGCCACCCTGGGGAGAGCTGGCGTCGGGACGGGCGGAGCGCTCGTCAAACAGTCTGGCGGCGGTACCCTCATCCATGCCCACGCCATTATCGGCCACGGCAATCAAGATTGCATCCTCGCCGTCTTGGTGAACGGTCACGTCGATCCTCAGGGCGCCGTCATCGCCCATACCATGACGCACGGCGTTCTCGACAATCGGCTGGATCACGAACGCCGGCACCAGCGTATCTTCCACGTCCTCGGACACATCGAACGTCGCAAGCACGCGGTCCTCGCCAAAGCGGGCCTTCTCAAAGGTAAGGTAGCGCTTGGTCTGTGCGACCTCGCGCGAGACCGGAATAAGCGATCCCGAGTTGTCGAGCGTGGCACGATAGAACGATGAGAACTCACGAAGCAGTTCGCGGGCCCGCAGCGGGTCGGTGCGCGTAAACGATGCAATGGTGTTCAGCGTGTTGAACAGGAAGTGCGGGTTAATCTGCGCCTGCAGCGCACGCACCTCGGCGCGCGCCGTGAGCTCCTTTTGCACCTCGAGCTCGTGGATGGCGAGCTGCGTGGACAAGATCTCGGCAAAGCCCGAGGCAAGCGCGTACTGGGTACGGTCGACGGCGCGCGGGGTCTTGTAGTAGAACTTGAGCGTGCCGACGGTACGATCTCCCACCTTGATAGGGGCGATAATGCCGGCGGGGACTTGGTTGTGCGAGCCGTCCGAGCCTACGACATCCACCATACGGTTGAACGACTGCACGATGCCATGTTCGATAACGTAGCGTGTGGCAAGCGTGTGGATGGGAGAATCCGGCAGTAGTTTTTCCTCAAACTCGCCCGCGCAGGCAAGCACGTTGTCCTCGTCGGTGATGGCCACCGTCATGGCGCGCGTCTCGGGCAAAATGCGCTGGCACACCAAACGCGCCGATTCCTGTGTCAAACCGCCCTTAATGTCCTCGAGCATGGCCGAGGCCACCGAGAGCGTCTCCTCGGTGTACTGGGAGCGCACCGAATCGGGATTGAGCGTCAAAAAGATAAAGATGCACAGAAAGATGCACAGCAGCGCGCAGGCAATCACCGTGGCGATCGGCTCGATACCGGTCACCAGGGCAAAAATAAAGTACACCAGCACGCAAATGGCGCAGGCAACGGCAATGATGCGAAAGATTGATATTGAACTATCGCGCTGGGCGCGGCGGTCGATCATTCGGCCCCCTCCAGGATACTGATCAGTTGTGCGTCACGCCAAAGCCCGTCCATGATCTTGGGCCAAAAGCTCTGGAAACGCAGGTAGCTTGCAGCGTTTTGGCGTGCATAGGCCTTTGCCTCGTCGATACCATGGCGCCAGATGCGCAGGTAGCCCTCATGCTCGCGGGTAAACACGCTGCGGACCATAGCGGTCTTGCGCACGCGGTCGTCGAGCTCGCGCGAAATCCACGGGCCCGGGTAGGGCATGAGCGATGCCGCCGTAACGGGAATGAGCTCCTTTTGATGCGCGGCGAATGTCAACTTGGCCCGTTCGTAGTACCAACGGTATACATCCTGCATAAAGCGCGGTGAGCGCTTTTCGGACTCCGGGGGCAGATGGCGCACGGTCCACTCGTTATCGAACCACACGTCGTAGCCAAACATGCGCATGTTAAAGAGGTAATCCAAGTCCTCGCCGCGGGTGATAAACGGGTCAAAGGCCACACGCGTAAAGGCGCGGGCGTGCAGGGCCATCAGGCCGCCGCACACGTAGTTGGAGCGCGAGATGCGGGTGCCCGAGAGCGCCTTTTTCATCCAACGGTTGAACTCGATGCGCTTGGTCCACCAACGATGGCAGATGCCCGCCTTGTCCGTGGGAGCCAGCGGCGAGCCGTCGCGATCGTAGAAATAGCCGCTCTTGACCAAGATCGGCAAGCCCTGACGCGTCTGCTGCCCCAACGCATAGGTCGCGCGCTTCATAAAGTCGGCGTCGATGACAGTCTCATCGTCATCCAAAAAGATAACCGCGTCATGCCCCAGCACCGCGGCGCAGGCCAGCCCCATGTTGCGGATGGCACCGTAGCCTCGCAGGCTCACGCACTCGCCCGAACCCTTGGGCGCGATCTGAGCAACTCGGTCTGCGATGCGCGAGGCCTGGGTGTTGGTGACAACGGTGACCTTGAGCGTGGGATGCGCGTCGACAATCTCGTGCACGCGCAGGGACACATCGGCTGTGGCAGAAACGGGACAGACCACCAAAAGGATGATGCGCGGGATGTCGCGCACCTGCTCAAGCGAGGCCAGGCAGCGGTCGAGTTCGGGATTGTCGGCGTTGAGTCGTGTCGAATGGTCATAGGTGCCAGGGGCGTTTGCGCGAGCGTCATCGCCCGCCCAATACGTTGGAATCACGACCGTGGCGTTCATGCCTTACCCTCCCTGCAACACAAAAACGGGACGCCGCCAAACACAGGCGACGCCCCGCGACCTAGCTGACTCCATCATACCCACTTGGGCTAATCATTGTTCGAAAGTCAGAATGTTTATTGCGGATAACCCCAAAAGAGCATCGCGGCGGACGCAATTACCGGCAAGTTCCTATGCGGCCTGCTCTGCCGTCTGAGACATGCGGGACAGACGGACCAGCAGCACAAAGCCCACCACCAGCAGCACGCCGATAGACAGGACGCCCAGCGAGGGGTTGCCGGTCAGCGAGGTGACGACCGACACCAAGAAGGTGCCCATAACACTTGCATAGCGGCCAAAGATATCAAAGAAGCCGTAGTACTCGTTGGACTTTTCCTTGGGAATAATGCGGCCGAAGTAGCTGCGGCTCAGCGCCTGCACGCCTCCTTGGAACAGGCCGACCAAAATGGCAAGCACCCAAAACTCAAAGGCGGTCTTGAGGAAGAACGCGGCAAAGAGCACGATGCCCATATAGGCGGCGACGGCCACCAAGATCATATTGAGTGTGCCCACGCGACCGGCAAGCTTGCCGTAGATGATGGCGGATGGAAAGGCCACAAACTGCGTAACGAGCAGAGCCAGCACCAGTTGGGTCGAGTCGATGCCCAAAGCCGATCCATAGCTGGTTGCCATGGAAATGACCGTGTGCACACCGTCGATGTAGAAGAAGAACGCGATCATGTAGACCAGCACGGTCTTGTTGTGGGCAATCTCGCGCATGGTGTGTCCGACCTCGGAGAACACGCCGCCCACGATGTGGCCGATGGTGTCCTCGGGACCACGCTCGCGACCGTACTTTTGCTTATAGGTGCGAATGAGCGGCAGGGTAAAGATGAGCCACCAGGCACCAGTGATGACAAACGACAGACGCGTTGCCAGCATGGTGGGGACACCAAGAGCGGAGCCACCCATGATAAGCGCCAGGCAGATGATGAACGGCACGGTGGAACCGATGTAGCCCCAGGCATAGCCCGAGCTGGACACGGCGTCCATGCGCTCGTCGGTGGTAATGTCGGGCAGCATGGCGTCGTAGAACGTCATAGAAGAGTTAAGGCCGATGGTGCACAGCACGTACACGGTCAAAAATGCCATGGCGGACATTGGGATAGCCTGCGCCAGGCAAAGAACCAGGCCCGTGAGGAAGAAGCCCAAGAAGAACTTGATCTTGTTGCCGGCGTAATCGGCAAGCGCGCCCAGAATGGGCATGAGCATGGCAATGACCAGCGAGGCAATCGTCTGCGCGTTGCCCCAAGCGACCACCAGGTCTGCCGAGGAAGCACCGGTATTGATGGCGTTAAAGTAGATGGGCACCACCGAGGTATTGAGCAGCACGAGGGCCGAGTTTCCCACATCGTACATGACCCAGTTACGCTCGAGCTTGGTGTATTTCATGGACAGGGACCCTTCGTATTCGCCCGATATGCAGCTAGTTCATCGTACCCCAATTGCACGGAGGCGCCGGTAAGGATTCGGCAAAGAGACAGGAGCGGACCCTATTCCTCGCGGTCGAACTCCTCATCGGCATCGAGCACGCGACCGCTGTAGTTGACGTGACTGGTCACGGCCTCCATGTCACCGGTCTCGATAAAACGCGCGACCGTGCACTCGTAATCGACCAGCGCGCGATCAAAGACCTCGGGGAAACTCTCGTTCGAGACCTCATCGGTAAAGGGATTCTTCCATGTCAGATGACCCAGGTTACCGGTGCGCTCGGGCAGCTCCGTCGTCACGCGATGGGCAAGGCCGTCGAGCAGCGAGTAGTCGTGCACCAAGCCCTCAACCAGCGAGATCGCGCGCGTCTTTACGGAGCCGGCCGGCTCAATCGCACGGTAAAGTCGCTGCATATTGGCAACGGCAGCACCGTACTCCCCCGCCGAAATGTCAATGCCGTACACGCGTCCGGCAACATAGCTCATCAGCACGCCGGCCACGCGATTGATGCGATCGGTGGTGACGATCTCGCCCGCCGGCGGGTAATCGTCGACCGTAGCGCCATCGCGCTTAAGCTGCAGCATCAGTACATCCAGGTCGCTCTCGAGCACCGCATGGACCTGGCTGCCCGAATCCTCCAGCTCGGGATCGGACTCCGCGATGCCAAACTGCTGCTCATAGACAAAGGGATGGGCATTACGGTCGAGCACATAGTGCGACAGCAGGCCCAGCGCAAAGGCGCGACCCAAGCTGGCGTCGCGCGGGAGCAGATGGGACACGCCGTCGCGCAGGCACGCGAACTGGCGAGACATGCGCGAGCGATGCATGACCTGCGCCAGCAGCGTACAGTCGGAAACACGCGGTGTCAGAATGTGAAAGAAAAACGGGTCGGGGCCTTGGTTGCCCAAGATAAAGGCAATGCGCTCTTCATCGGACGTGATGACGCCCTGCGGAAGACGGTCGATGCTTTCCTCGCCAAACAGATGATGGGTGATAAGCGCGGGCATAATGATCCTTTCGATTTCATTCGATTCCACCCATTATGCCCACCGCGCGCCCATGCCAAACCTGCGATGGTAAACGACGACACGCAAGCCTCTTACGCAAGCCCCAGGTGCGACTTGACCTCGGCGGCACGACGACGGGACACCGGCACCGTCGAGCTCACGCGGTCGAGCCTGAGCTCCATCAACCCCGTGGAACCAATCTCAACATTGTGCACGTCTTCCAAATTGACCAGATAGCTGCGATGAACGCGAATAAAGCCCTCGGAGCCCAAGCGACGCTCGAGCGAAGAGATCGACTCATTGATCAGGTAGGTTCCCTCGGCGCAGATGGCGTTGCAAAAATCGGCGCGCGCCTCAAAGTAGCAGACGTCTGCGGCGGGAATGAACACCTTTTTGCCCCCGCGATCCACCGTCAGACGCAAAGGCTGGCGCGGAGCGTGGACAACACGACGGGCACCCAAGGCTGCCTCGATCTTGTCGAGCGCCTTTGACAGGCGTGCATCCTCGACCGGCTTGACGATATAGTCGACCGCATCGAGGTTATACGCATCGGCGGCGAACTCGGCAAACGCCGTCACAAACACAACCACCGGCGGCGTCTTTAAGTTCTGCAGCGTCTCGGCAAGCTCAATTCCCGAGCGGCCGGGCATCGTGATGTCCAAAAACAACACGTCGGGCTTGCTCGAGAGAATCGACTCCACGGCCTCGGTGACATTGCCCGCCTCGGCAATATGCCCCACGCGCGCGTCCTTCTCCAATAGATAGCGTAGCTCAGCCCTGATGGGAGGCTCGTCATCAACCACCAGGATGTTCCAGCCCTCGGACATGTGCGCTTCCTCTCTCTCCTCAATATACTCGCGTGCTACGCCGTCAACGGCGCCGGCTCATGCGGCTCGCCGTTCAGCTCGACGATAACCTGCGTCCCCACGTCCTCCTGGGACTCCACGCGCATGCCGGAATCTTCTCCGTAAAAGAAATGGATGCGCTGAAGCACGTTGAAGAGCGCCAGGCCGCAACCTCGCTTGATGGAGCCGTCGGCGGTAATGCTCTCGGGCTCCTCTCGGCGATGTTGCTCAAACAGATGCGCGCAGACTTCTTCGCTCATACCGATGCCGTCATCTTCGACGATGATCTCCAAGCCGTCATCGGTCTCAAAAGCCCTAACACGAATAGAAAGCGGCTCGGTCTCGCGCTGCGCATGCTTGATGCAGTTTTCGAGCAGCGGCTGCAAGATAAACGGCGGCACCAGGCTGTCGCGCACCTCAAAGTCGATGTCGACCGAAACGCGCAGACGGCCGTCGCCATAACGAGCCTGCATTAGATTGATATAGCGAGTGCCCTGTTCCACCTCGTGCTCGAGCGTGGTGAGCGTATCGGAATCAGAAAGCGTCTGACGATAGTAATTGGAAAAGTCGATCAGCAGCGACCGCGCCTTGTCGGGCTCGGTTCGAACGAGCGACACGATGGTACTGATGGTGTTAAACAGAAAATGAGGATCGACCTGCGATTGCAAGGCGCGCAGCTCCACGCGGGCCGTGAGCTCGTCCTGGCGCTCGAGCTCAAAGCTCGCAAGCTGCGTGGAAATGAGGTCGGCAAAGCCCGAGGCAAGCGCCGTCTGGCGCATATCGATGCTGCTCAGACGGGGATAATACAGCTCGAGCGTGCCCACGCAATGCCCGCGCACGGTAAGCGGTGCGACAATACCGGCGCGCAGGCGCGGAAAGTAGCCACCCGTCTCATTGGAGGCGTCGCGCGAAAACACGCTTTGCTCACCGCTGTTGATCACGTTGAGCGTGGTCTTGAGCACCACCGGGGTGCCGGCGGGACACTTTGCCGAATCCTCGCCCCAGCTTGCCAACACCTGCTTGCCGTCGGTAAAGCAGATGGCAGAGGCGATAGTTTCGGACAGGATGATCTTAGAGGCGCCCAGGGCAGCTTCGGGCGTAAGGCCGCGCGACGTGTAGGCGAATATTTTTGAAGCGATGGCGAGCGTGCGGTCGGTTGCGCTCGATGTGAGGTCGTCGGGAACGACAAAGACGTACGAGAAGAAGAAGCACAGCATGACCAAGCCGGCGATGACGACAACGGCCGGAACGGGATTGGGATTATCGGTTAGATCCCAGATGAGCAGCAGGATAAGCAGCGGAACGACAATACCGAGCAAGATGGCTTGAACCACATGCTGAGCGGTACGAAAGACCTTGGTAGAGTTGTAGCTCTTGCCCAGAATCAGCCTATTGAGATCCACCGTCATCCCCTTCTTACTGACGCACCCCATAGCAATAAAGAGGGCCGCAAGCGACCCTCTCCATTGCATTATGCAATCAAATACTGTGTTTTACATCCAGCCATCGATGAACGGTAGCTTAGGCACTGT
The DNA here is from genome assembly GCA_021639365.1 of Collinsella aerofaciens. Classification (GTDB taxonomy): domain Bacteria; phylum Actinomycetota; class Coriobacteriia; order Coriobacteriales; family Coriobacteriaceae; genus Collinsella; species Collinsella aerofaciens_AH. The sequence goes on along the minus strand of JAJXHK010000003.1, from coordinate 96,902 downwards.
ACTTGTTTGCCTCGCCGAAGCTGCCGGCTTCGACAATCCAGCCGTCCTTCATGATGACGTCCATGTTGTCGGTGTTGAGCACGTGGATGTCGGCGGCGACGTCACCGTTGACGACCAGCAGGTCGGCGCACTTGCCGGCCTCGATGGAACCGGTCTCGTCCTCGATGTGGCACATCTTGGCACCGTTGAGGGTGGCGCAGGTGATGGTCTCGACCGGGGTGAAGCCGATCTTGTCGACGAACTCGTACATCTCCTCGATGGAGCAGGTGCCATACGGGGTGACGAAGGAGAAGGAGTCGGAGCCGATCGTCATGACGACGCCGCGCTTCTTGGCCTCGCGCAGGCAGTCGTAGTTGCGCTGCAGCTCCTTCTCAACCAGGGTGCCCTCGTACTTGTCGTGCAGCTCGGGGACGTAGACGGGCGGATAGGTGGCGTACCAGGTGGGCAGGAAGGCAATCGTCGGGGTGAAGAAGGTGCCCTGCTCGGCCATAAGGTCCATGGTGCGCTCATCGATATCGAAACCGTGAATCAGCTGCTCGCAGCCAAAGCGAACGGAATCGTAGGCAGCGGCGTGGTTGTTGTAGCAGTGACTCCACACGGGGATGCCGACCATCTTGGCCTCTTCGACCACAGCCTGGATCTCCTCGGAGCAGTAGTGCTGGTCGCGGCCGGAGTCCCAGCGCCAGATGCCACCACCGGTAGCCCAGATCTTGATGGCATCGGGGTTCTCGCGCAGGCGACGACGGACAGCCTTGCGCAGATCCCAAGGACCGTCGACCTGGTCGCCCCAGGGGTGGGATTCCTTGTTGAGCTCCTGGGTGCAGTGGTGGGAGTCACCGTGACCGGCAACGCGGCAGAAGCCGAGGCCGGTGGCCAGAACGCGCGGGCCCTTAAAGACGCCCTTGTCGATGCAGTCACGGATCTGGATACCAAAGCGGCCGATCTCGCAGACGGTGGTGAGGCCGTGGGTGAGGCAGTCGTAGGCCTGCTTGACGGCGACGGCCTGCTTCTCGAGGAGCGGCTGCATGACCCAGTCGGTGTCATCGTCGGTCAAGTTGCCCGAGAAGTGCAGGTGAGTGTCGATCAGGCCGGGAAGGACGGTCTTGCCGGCGGCGTCGATAACCTCAACGCCCTCGGGAAGGTCCTGCATGGCGCCGGCGTACTCGATCTTGCCGTTGTCGTCGACGAGAACGAGGGAGTTCTCGACCGGCTCGGCACCGGTACCGTCGATGAGCTTGCCGCCAACGATTGCATACTTAGTGGACATGGTTCCTCCTTATGGATCCATATAGTGGGCGAGGCCGTGCTGGGTTAAGGCCTCACAAAGCTACCCAAGTGGTGCCGGGTTCGGTGCGCGGGAGAGAGGGTCCCGCGCACCCGATCCGCCCCGGCTCGGCGTTACTTTTTGCGGGAATTGGTGAAAGCCATGAGGGCCAGGCCAATAGTCAACCAGCCGATCACGATGCTCCACTCCACCATGTTGAGGGAGGCGGGAGAGAACGGAATCACGAGCAGGCCGATGATGATGGCGCAGGCAGCGATAGCGAGGCCGATGCCAAACTTGCCGCCGGGAACTTCGTAGGGACGAGGCAGGTCGGGCTCGGTGAAGCGCATGCGCAGGCAGGCGAGGGCGACCATGCCGCAGGAGAAGATGAAGGCGAGAGCCGACACGTTGGTCAGAGGGATGAGCATGTTCTTGCCCAGGAACGGACCGATGACGGTGATGACGCCCAGAACGACGCAGGCGAGCTTGGGAGCGCCGGACTTGGGGTCGACCTCGGCGAATTTCTCGGGCAGCTGGCCCTTGCGGCCCATGGCGAGCATGATGCGGCTCGTGGCGCCGTAGAAGGAGTTCATCGGGCCCATGGGTCCAAGCGTGGCGATGACGAGCATGGCCAGGTACAGAAGCATGTTGATGCCCTTGAGGCAGGCAAGCGCGGGAACCGGGCTCTTAACAAACTCATGCCAGTCGAGGATGGTGCCGAACGAGTAGATGCAGACCATGTAGAAGCCGCCGGCGGCCAGCAGGGCCAGGGAGATGATCTTGCCGAACTTGTTCCAGTTGAGGCCCTCGGCTGCTTCCTCAGCCTGCTGAGGAATGGTGTCGAAACCGGCGTAGAAGAACGGGGTCAGAACCAGGACCGACACGATGCCGGCGAACAGGCTGGTGCTCTCGGTAGCGGCCTTGCCGCCACCAGCGCCGGCGACCTGGGAGAACACGGGCATGGCGTTGTCCGGCGAGCCAGTGAACAGCGAGACACCCATGGCGAGCAGCATGCCGCAGAGCAGGGCCTTGGTCAGGAAGGCCTGGAGCTTGGCGGCCGAGCTGGCGCCGCGGAAGTTGAGGAAGATGACGTAGACTGCAAAGCCGAGCGCGATCAGCGTCGGGAACAGGTAAACGTCAGCGCCCAGGATGGTATAGAGCTTGACGGCACGCAGCCACTCAAGACCGGGCAGGCTGCCGAACATCTCGGACACGAGGGTCGAGATGGCGATGGCCTCCCACGGGCACAGGATGCCGTTGCCCAGGGCCAAAAGCCATCCGGTGATGTAGCTCAGCGTACGGCCAAAGCTACGATCAACATACTCGACGATGCCACCCGAGATGGGGATAGCAGCCGTGAGCTCACCGAAAACAGCTCCGACGGGCACGAGGAAGATTGCACCCAAGAGGAATGCGATCATAGCGGGAACGGGACCGCCGCCCACGACCATCCAGTCGCCGACCTGCAGAACCCAGCCAGTTCCGATGATGGCGCCGAAACCGATGGTGAAGAAGTTCCAGAGCGAAAGCGTTTTCTTCATGCCGCCGTTACCCTCGACTGCAACTTCTGCGTTCTTGTCCGCCATTGTTCCCCTCCTTTCCTTATTGACGCCTCTTTGGCGTCACCCCTTGCGCGGTCTGTTTTGCCGCGCGCTTTTATTTCGTGGCTTTAAGATACGGCCTTGGCACAGCAGCGCCGCTTGTGGCTCGACCGAAGGCAGAACTGTAAAACGAGCGGCGCCGTTTTTGGGACGAACGGCGGAAGGCGTCATTCGTCTTGGACGCTTTCATCTTGTCTGCTTTTGAAGACCTGTTGCCGTGACGCTTGGCGCGCGGCGCGGCAACGTTCATACCATTTGTCAGGCTTTTGGCGCACATGCCCATGTGTCGTGCATCTTTTTATGTAGGATAGACAAGTTACACATGAGGCAAGGTGATTCGAATGGCATACGGATACAACGATGGCGACCAGCGGCCACAAAGTGTGCGCCTTGCCGGTCGCACTACGCCAACGCCCAGAAGCACCTCCGACAACGACAGCCCGCAACGGCCACAAGAGCAGCTTGGGGCTTCTTCGCGACAACAAAGCCGCACCGCGCAGCAGTCAAACCGCGCGAGCACGAGCACGCGCCAACGCCAGACCGACGCATCGCAGCCACGCCGCTATGATCGCCGTAAGACCGACTACTACGTTAAGCGCTCCTTTTCGCAACCCCAACGCGGCCGCGGCAGCTCGGGCTCTCGTCCCGCACCACATGCCAATAGCCATGGACTGCCCGTCCGGCGCCTCCGCCTTGCGCTTTGTTCCATTGCTGCCTGCCTGGCCTTTTTGTTCTTGGGGTCCTGCATCTCTCACGGCTCAGCCGGCCTTGAACCGACCGCCGAGGATAAGCTGCTCAAGGCCCCGGTCGCTCCCGGCTATTCGTTTGCGTTCTCGACCCCGCGGTCGCAATGGCAAGCCGGCACCATGCCCCACATCTACCAAATTGACCCCGCATGGTCGGAGCTGCCCTACGCCGGCGGCACCATTCGCGAAAACGCCTGCGGCCCCACCTGCCTCACCATGGTCTACATATTTAAGACCGGCCACACCGATAAGACGCCGGTCGATATGTGCGCACTGGCCGAAGCCGGCAATTACGCCCCCACCGGCGCCACCGAATGGTCGTTTATGACAGGAGGCGCGTGGCAGCTGGGACTCAACGGAACGCAGCTCTATAACGATCGCGACTCGATGACCCAGGCACTTCGCTCGGGCGCACCCATCATCGCCGCAGTGCGCCCCGGCACCTTTACTAACGTGGGTCACTACATCGTGCTCTACGGTATCGACGACGCCAACCAGATTGGCGTCTACGACCCCAACTCGGCCAGTCGCAGCGCCCGCCGCTGGGGCGTCGTAGAGGTCCTCAACGAAGTCGAAGCCATGTGGGCCTACTACTAGTCATTGGGGACAGACTTAAATGAGTGGTCACTCATTGGGGACAGACTTAAATGAGTAGTCCCAGATTGCCAGGAACCGCCGGTACGGAAAGCGCATCCCACTTTGGAACTCAATGGTGAGATGCGCTTTCCGCTAGCGGTCCGTTTGGGAAACAACATCCCGCTTTTCGGCCAAATTCCGGGATGCATTTTCCCGTTGAGGACCTCAAGGGAAACTAGATCCCGTTTTGGACGTTCATCCTGGGATGCACTTTCCGCAGTTGATCGACAGTGGCCTTTAAGGACTGTCCCAAGCTGCCGGCAGGAAAGAAACGTCCCCAAGTGCCGGGTTTCCGCAGTCATTGGGGACAGACTTAAATGAGTAGTCGTTTAAGAACGTCCCCAACGACTACCCACAGAATGAGGGTCTCATCGGGGACTAGGTAAATAGCAAAAGCCCCCGCGGCCGAAACGGGCCGCGGGGGCAGCAGACTTGCAAGGGTTAACTCAAGTCCTCGCCATTTGATGCAATGACCTTTTGATACCAGCAGAAGCTGTCCTTTCGGTAGCGATCGAACGTGCCTTTGCCCGCATCATCGGCATCGACATAAACAAAGCCATAGCGCTTCTTCATCTGCCCCGTCGAGGCCGATACCAGATCGATACAGCCCCACGGCGTGTATCCCATCAGGTCAACACCGTCCTCGACAATTGCATCGCGTAGCGCAAGAATATGCCTGCGCAGGTAATCAATATGATACGCATCGTGGACTTTGCCGTCTTCCAGCGCATCGAGTCCGCCCACACCGTTCTCAGCGATAAAGAGCGGAAGATGGTAACGATCGTGGTAGCCGGCAAGCGTCACGCGCAAACCCAGCGCATCGATCTGCCATTTCCAGGCAGTCTCTTTATCCTTGAGGTACGGATTGCGCAGCGTCGGGAACACGTTACCCTCCGCCTTCTCAGCGATCACCTGGTCATCGGCGCACACCAAGCGCGAGCAATAGTACGAGAACGAGATGAAGTCGACCGTATGCTCTGCCAGATACTCCGTATCGCCCGGCTCAAAGGGCACGTGAACACCCTCTTTCTCGAGTGCACGCAGCTTCCAAGCAGGATAGGCGCCCGCAGCCATCACGTCTGTGTAGAAGTAGCGGCCGCGGTCCTCCTCATACGCAAGCCATACGTCCTCGGGCGCACAACGGTACGGATAGGTCGCACCGGCAGCGACCATGCAACCCACCTTGTTTGCGGGATCGATCTTGTGCAGAATCTCGACAGCGCGAGCGCTCGCCATAAACATATGGTGCGAGAACGCCGCGGTCACGGCTGCACGGTCACGCTCATCCTCGAGCGTGACACCCGCGTTGAGATAGGACAGCGCCACGCTGTTGATCTCGTTGAACGTAAGCCAATAACGCACGAGGCCCTGGTACGCGCGTCCGACGGTCTCGACGTAGTGCGCATACCGCTCGATCATCTCTCGGCTTTGCCAGCCACCATAGCGCTCGACCAGAGCCAACGGATAGTCGTAGTGCGACAGCGTCACAAGCGGCTCGATTCCATGCTCGCGCAGCGCCTCGAATACCTGACGGTAAAACTCCAAGCCCTCGCCGTTGGGCTCGGTCTCCATCCCTGTGGGAAAAATACGGCTCCAGCAAATTGAAAGACGCAGGCACTTAAAGCCCATCTCGGCAAAGAGCTCGACATCCTCGTGCCAATGATGGAAGAAGTCGTTGCCCCAGCGGCATGGATACAGCCTGTCCGGATCGTCCACGGGCTTTTGCCTGCCAAACATTACATCCCAGCGGTCGGAACCCTGTGGGATCAGGTCGGAGTGCGACATGCCGCGGCCGCCCTCGTTCCAGCCCCCTTCGGCCTGGTTGGCGGCGAGGGCACCACCCCACAAAAAGCCCTCGGGCATACCGGCGGCAGACGTTCTGTCAAAGTAACTCATGCTACTCAGCATCCTCGGCAGAAGCTGCCGCGGCGTTCTCCTGCTCCTGAGCCAGGAGCTGGTTATCGTACACCTTAAAGAACGGGTACCAGACCACAGCCATGACCACGATCAAAACGATCGTAAACACCCAGATGCGCGGGTCGAGGCACTGGACAAAGCCCTGAACGAAGATGGGGAACGTGCCGCTCACCAAGATGTAGAAGTTAGAGACAAGACCCAGTGAGACCGCACCCCAATACAGCAGGGCCGAGATCATGCCGCCTAGCACAAACGGAATCATGAGGATCGGGTTGAAGATGATGGGCGCGCCGAAGATCGCGGGCTCGGAGATACGGAAGAAGCTCGGCACGATCGATGCCCGGCCAAATGCCTTGAGCTGCTGCGACTTTGCCCTAAACGCGCAGAGCGCCACAAAAGAGAACGTATTACCCGTGCCGCCGATGAGGTTGATGGCCAACGACATGAGCGCCGGGTGGAACTCAAGCGGCTGCCCGGCAGCATAGAGCGAGGCGTTGGCGGCAAAGGCGGCAAGCGTGACCGGGGCGGTGATGGGCATTACGATCATGTTGCCGTGGACGCCAAAGCACCAAAACAGCAGCGTCATGAAGCAGATAAGCAGTGCGCCGGGCACAGAGTCAACTGCGACGGAAAGCGGGGCAGCGAGCAGCTTCTCGATAACCGAGGGGATGGACAGCGCGGGATCGATCATCTGGATCAGCAGGTTGCCGCCAAAGAAGATGAGGATGTTGGCGAGCATAGGTACGATGGCGCCAAAGGTTTCGGACAAAAACGGCGGCACGCCATCGGGCATCTTGATGGTGATGCCCTTGGTCTGGCAGAAGCGCGTGACCTCGACGGAGACCAAGGCAACGATGATGGCGGTAAACAGGCCCTGCGCACCCAGATAGGTGCAGGGGACCGCCTGGAGCACGGACTCGTCAGCAAGCTGGTAGTAGGACGACGGCGCCGCGGCGATCAGGAACATCACCAGCGAGGTCATGCCGGCGTTAAGCTTGGGCATCTTGTAGGTGCCCGCCAGGTTATAGGCGATTGCGAACGTCACGATCACCGACAGTATGCCCATCGTCATGTTGAAGGGAATGAGCAGCGTGAGCTTATTGGCCGTGGCAAAATCGAGCCAAGGGCCAAAGACGGACCAGAACCCGCCCTGCGCCACCAGGTCGGCCGTGACCGGCGGGTTGGCGAGGATCATAAAGACGGCAGATACCAAGATGAAGCTGATCGCGCTCATAAAGCCCTTTTGCATGGAGGCAAAGTGGCGCTCGGTGCCGCAGAAATTGGCGATAGGGGTCAGTTTTTCCTGAAGCAGGGTCATGAACTTCTCCATGGTTGCCTCCTAACCCAACAGCGACTGGGCGAGTGCCAGCACGTTGGCGGCGTTGCCCATGCCGTAGTCCTGTGCGGGGATGACCGCGGTCGGCTTACCGCTCCCCTGCTTGACGGTGTTGAGCTGGTAGGACACCTGCGGCCCCAAGAGCAGCACGTCATAATTGGCGCACGTCTCCTGATACTCGCCGATACCCACCGCATCGATATCGAGCTCGATGCCGTTTTGCTCCGCATATTTCTCGAGTTTCTTCATCAGAATGCTTGTAGACAGACCAGCTGCGCAAACAAGAAGGATCTTCATAAGGGATTCCCTTCGCATTGATTGGTTGGATAGTCACCGCACGCCGCTAGGCGTTCTTGGTTGCAGTGCGCTCATACAGGCAGATCAGCTCCTGCACGAGCTCCTGAGCAAGCATGGAGCACATGAGGTGGTCCTGAGCATGGACCAGCAACACATCCACCGACAGATGCTCGCCCGCTGCCTCAGTCGAAAGCAGCTGCGTTTGGATGTGGTGAGCCTTGATTCCCGCATCCTTTGACTGCTTCATGAGTTTGGCGGCGGCGTCAAAATCCCCCGCCTTTGCCTTTTCAAGGGCTTCGAAGGCAAGGCTGCGTGCCTCTCCCGCTGCAGCGACCAGCTGAAACGAAACCATCTCGGTTCCCTGATCGTCCATAACGGTCTCCTCTCCCGTGATGTTTGGTTTGTACTTGAATATTCGAAACGCCTATCTCCCGCCCGCAATCCTCGAGGTTTATTGCAGGTAGACTGACAGGGTCATCGACAAAAGAAGTCTTAAGCCGTATGCGCTTGCACAAGCGCCATCAGCTCATGCCAGGACCGGCGCTCGCGTAGGCGCTCGACCCCCTGGCGGTCCATAAAGATCTCGGCGAGCAGTGAGCTCAAGATCCGCGCCTCATCGCCGCCCGACCGGGCAAACGACACCATAAAGACGATATCGACCTCATGGCCGTATTCGTCCCAAAGAATGGGATGTTCGAGCAGGCCCACGGTAACAAAGGCCTCGGCGCTCAAGGGATGCATCCCATGGGGCATGGCTACCCCATTGCCAAACGAGGTGGCGCTCGCGCTCTCGCGCTCGGCGACCTCTTGGGCAAACTGGGCATCGACACGGCCGCTCTCGACGGCGCGCTCGGAGAGATATCGGAGAACGGCCTGCTTCGACGACGCCTCAACGCGGTTGAAGAACAGGGCACGGCTAAAGAAAGAGCTCACGGAGTCCGATTGCGCAGTGTCGTCGCTCAGCACCTTGCGGATAGCGTTGACATCGCTCGTCTCCAAGAAGAAATCGGCCTCGCGGACGGGCACGGGCAACTTGACGTTGAGCGGCACCGTTGTGAACACGTAGTCGATATGCGAAAAATCGAACGTTCCCACGCGGGCGACATCGCATGTCTCAATCGAATCGATATACATGCCAAACTGCTTGCGGTACTGGTGCTCGAGCATACGGGCGCTTCCCGCTCCCGAGGCGCACACGATCAGGATGCGTTTGCGACGCGGCTGGTCGGCTTGCTGCTCGAGGGCCAGGGCAAATGCCATGGCGATGTAGCCGAGCTCTTCATCAGAGGGCTGGCTGCCAAAATGACGCTCGAGTACCTGCGAGGTGCCAGCTGCCATCGAATAGGCCAACGGAAACCTCGTCTTGATATCGGACAGCATGGGGTTATCCATATGCATGTGATATTCAAGGCGATAGCCCAGAGGGCCGATATGCCGAGCAAGGTTCATGCGAAGTTCAAGATCGCCGCTAAAGTCAAACCTAAACTCATCGTTGACCGCACGTACCATCTCGGAAGCAATCTCCCACATCTCGTCCGAGATAACGGCAGAGCCCTTCTCGGGCACGCCCGTGCCCCTGCCGAGCAAATGGATTGCGATAAAGGCAACCTCTTCTCGGGGCATGCTCACGCCCAGGGCATCCTTGATGTTTGCGGCAATCTGGAAAGCCGCGGCGTATTCGCGCGTTCCCTCCAGTTTTTGAACGTCCGATTCTGCAGCTGGGACATAGCAGCCCTGCTCGATGCGGCCAAGAGCAATGTAAAGATGCATGATGAGATTGCGGGATGCCAGCGAGCTCACCGTGACGGGCGAGGCCGTCAGAGCATCGTCCACACATGCGGCGATGGCCCGCAGGCGCTCGGCGAGCTTTGCATCGTCGGTGTCGGGCAACACGGGCCTCACCAGCGAGGCCAGGCACAGGCGCCGCTGCGACTCCCCGCCCGCAACGCGGATTCCGTAGCGTGGGCGCTTTTCGAGCGTTAAGTCAAATTGGGCGAGTTTCTGCTCTACCAGACGCATGTCATTGGACAGAGTTCGCGCCGAAACGTAGAGTAAATCCGCATACTCCTCAATCGTCACCCACTGGGACCGCATGAGGAGGTCGTTAAGAAGGAAGGACACACGGCCGTCGCGCGTATCAGGAATGCCCGGATGGGCCAGAGCCGCACCGTCTAGCAAGCGAGCAAGCTCATCTGCACGTGCAACATCGATACGATACTGCCCCTTGCTGCCAACGATGCGTGCAACCCCTGCAAGGTTGTCGTTTGCGCGATGGATATAGTTTCTCACGGCGCGCTCGCTTACCTCGAGACGCTTGGCAAGTACCGCGACAGCGACAGGCTGAGCGTCCTCGATCATATTTACAAGCTGCTTGACGCGAGCATCCATGTCCTCCTCCTTTCCCTGCGTCTAGTCTAACGCGGTAAAGAATGACACTCCACGTCGCGCTCGTTCCGCCAACTCGGAACAGGTTGCGGGGAGTCCAGCCGAACTTATAGGGAGCACGGAGAAAGGGCCCGAAAGCCATGTGCCGGTGTGAGATGCGCTTTCCGCAGTCATTGGGGACAGACTTAACAGTCATTGGGGACAGACTTAAATGAGTAGTCGTTGTGGACGTTCTTGTTTGACTAGTCGTTTAAGAACGTCCCCAATGACTAGGTGAATAGCAAAAGCCCCGCAGTCGGAGCGGACCGCGGGGCTCATGAAGAGAGGCTAGTTTGTGGGCGCTTTGCCTGGCGCCCACGGGAGAGGCAACGGAGTAGGGGCTACTCGTGGATGCGGGTACCGGAGAGGCCGGCCATGGTCTCGGCGGCCTTGTCCAGGGCGCCGATGATGCAGGTGCGGCCCTTGCGGGAGCGGGCGAACTTGATGGCGGCGCGGACCTTGGGCTCCATGGAACCCTTGCCGAACTGACCCTCGTCGGCCAGGCGCTCGGCCTCGTCGGCGGTGAGGTCCTCGAGCTCCTCCTGGTTGGGCTTGCCAAAGTTGATGGCGACGTGCTCAACGGCGGTCAGCAGGAACAGAACGTCGGCGTCGCAGTCCTCGGCCAGCAGCTCGCCGCCCAGGTCCTTGTCGATGACGGCGGGAACGCCCTTGTAGCAGCCCTTGTTCTCGTAGTCGCGGACGACGGGGATGCCGCCGCCACCGCAGGCGATGACGATGAACTCGTTGTCGAGCAGGTTGAGGATGGAGTCAGCCTCGACGATCTTCTTGGGATCGGGGGAGGCGACGACGCGACGCCAGCCGCGGCCGGAATCCTCGACGAAGACCTTGGAGGGATCCTCAGCCATGAACTCCTTGGCCTGCTCCTCGGTGTAGAAGGGGCCGATCGGCTTGGTCGGGTTCTTGAACGCGGGATCATCCGGGTCGCACTCGATCTGGGTGACGACGGTGGCGGCGTGCCAACGCTTATAGCGCTTGTGCATCTCGCGGCCGATGCCCTGCTGCAGGTGATAACCAATGTAGCCCTGGGACATGGCGCCGCACTCGGGCAGCGGCATCTCGGGGGTGCCGATGGCATCGTGGGCGGCGGCGAAGGCGTTCTGGATCATGCCGACCTGCGGGCCGTTGCCGTGGGTGATGATGATCTCGTTGCCCTGCTCGATGAGGCCGAGGAGCGCGTGGGCGGTGTTGCTCACGGCCTCGATCTGCTCGACGGGGTTGTTGCCGAGGGCGTTGCCGCCAAGGGCGACGACAATACGATCGGGCTTGCCAAGAGGCTTAGACATTGCTGGAATCCTTTCTGTAAAAGGCCTACAACCCATTAATAACCCGCGTCCGTGCGATACGCGAGTTTATTAAGGTTTATATTCTCTTTATCGCTCATTTTATTCATTTTGAAAATAGTTGAACGGTGAACGGTCGTTTTTATCCGCTCAGCGTACAGAACCCCAGCTCAGACACGTTTATGCCATTTACGTGCGACTTTATTTAAATAGAGCGGGGATTAGGCGGGATTATGCAAACTATATCTTTGCTAAACACAAAACGGACAACGCAAAATCTTACTCGCACTATACGAGATTCTATGCACTTATACGACGAGTATGCACCCCTGCAAAAACATGGGGCTTTTCATCCAACATAAGGGATAGCCGATCGCGCTTCACCCCGCGGCAAGCGACTGCGAGTTCGCAGTATGGAACTTTACCGTCGGCTTCTGCATGAACGCTGCCGACGCCCTTTCGCTCCTGCGCGCCCAAGCAGCCGAGAACGCTAACGGCGCCACTGCCAACCTGGCCACCCTCAACAACGGCGCCGCCAGCCTTTTCGCAAAGTACCGTGCTGGCTCGCTGGCTTTGAGGCCTAAGCGAGCTTTGCTATTTGCCAATTTTTGTATGATTTGGGTCAAATCTATCTGCCAATTTTTGTATGATTAGGGTCAAATCTATTTGCCAATTTTTGTCATTGAGGGGTTTTAATGCTACGCCGTAAGGTCACTGACAGGCTTTTGAGCTGGAAGAACAAATCCAATAAAGCGTTGCTTGTTACTGGCGCGCGTCAGATTGGCAAGAGCTATGCAATTCGCGCGTTTGGAAAGAGCAACTACGCCTCGTATTATGAGGTCAATCTGCTACTCGATGCCGAGGCAAGAGACGTACTTGTTGGCGCTAAGAACTCCATTGACTTCATCAACCGTGTGGCCCTTCTTGCGGATGCACCGCTTGTTGAAGGAGACACGCTTATCTTCGTCGATGAGATTCAGGAGTATCCGCAGATCGTTACACTTATGAAGGCGCTGGTCGAGGACGGACGCTTTAGCTATGTCTTCTCGGGGTCTATGCTTGGGACTGAGTTTAAGGGGATCTCTTCTTTTCCGGTGGGGTATGTCGAGCACATTGTTATGCGACCGATGGATTTTGAAGAGTTCTGTTGGGCAAACAGCATCAGCGAGAATGTGCTTGCAGACATTCGCAGCTGCCTTGTCGAGAGACGTCCCGTCGAAAACTATATTCATGAGGCGATGCTCAAAAACTTTAGAGCCTATATCGTTTGCGGCGGCATGCCAGAGGTCGTTCAGAACTATATCGATTCGGGCTATTCGCTCGTGAGAACGCGTGAGCTTCAAATTCAGCTAGTCGATCAGTACAAAAGCGATATCTCTAAATATGCATCGACTCGAGCGTTTAACGTTCGCTCCATTTTCGAGCAAATTCCCGTTCAGCTTGAGGCGGAGTCCCATCGCTTTATCGTCTCGTCTCTAGGCGAGGGAGCTCGTCTTCAAAAATACGAGCAGGATTTCCTATGGCTGGTGAACGCAGGCGTTGGATTGATGGTCCCCCAGGTGACGGAGGCCCGGAGTCCTCTTAAGAGGACAGAGAAGGCAGCCGCCTTCAAACTATACGAGTCCGATACAGGAATGCTCGCATCGCGATATCCCGGTAGCACGGCACGCGCTGTATATCTAGATATGAAAACCCCCAACCTCGGCGGTCTCTATGAAAACGTGGTCGCGCAGGAGCTTGTTGCCCTCGGAGCAGATACGTGGTACTACCAAACACGTGAGGTCGGTGAAGTCGACTTTGTAATCGAAGGCGCCCGAGGACATGTTGTCCCAATCGAAGTCAAATCGGGCAAGAAAGTTCGAGCACATGCGGCCCTCGATCGCCTGATGAGTGTGGGCGAGTACAAGATTCCCGAGGCCGTTGTGCTAAGCCACGAAAACCTTAGCGAAGAGGGCAAGATCCTGTACGTTCCAATCTATATGACATTCTGCCTCGATGAGTTTATGGAAAAGGACGACCCCAACAACGATTTCTCATTTGCACCCATATCTCTCTAGATCATCTGAACCAACAACCAAGCCCCCTCCATAACCAAAGTAACGCGTGGTTTCGCGGCCGCGCCGCGAAACAGCGACGGGGACAAAAGGCCCCCACAACCACGTCCCTCATGCAGCCCCACAATCCGAGGACGTAGTCGTAGCAGGATCTGAGGGCTGACCTTCGCGGACATTCCGCACTGATATCTTCTTAATTGAAGACGTCGATGGCGCATCCATATACCATTGGCGTCGACACCATCAGATGCGGACCGCGCGGTGACCCCACATTCCGCTGGCGCCCACAGGGCTGCCCTCGTTTCCTGACATGTCCCGCGCGGGCCGCGGCGAGCCGAGACCGCCGCATGACCTAATAGGAGCATGGAGCGATACCGCGGACCCGAACAACCGCATTCTATCGCGCCCCGTCAGTGTGCCGTCTGCCCGGTCCAGGCGAGCACGGAAAGAACGGAGCGAGACATGAGAACCGAATCGATACCCGGCGCCCGCGGGCCGGTCTTCTGCGGGGTCGACACCCACGCCGACTCGCACTGGCTGTGCGTCCTGGACTGGAGGGGCCGCAAGGTCCTGTCCCGCCAGTTCCCCGCCGACTCGGCGGGCTACGAGGCGCTCGCCGGGGCGATCGCGGCGGCCGGGGAGCCGGCCTGCGTCGCGATGGAGGGGACGCCGTCCTACGGGGCGGGCCTCACCAGGCACCTCGCGTCGCTGGGGATGCCCGTGCGCGAGGCGCTCTCCCCGGCGAGGACGCAGAGGAGGCGCCCGGGGCAGGGCAAGTGCGACGAGGCGGACGCGGAGAGGGCCGCCCGCGCGGCGATGTCCGGCTCAAAGCTCGGGACCCCCAAGAGCCAGGACGGTTGGGTCGACGGGGTGCGCTGCATGCTCGCGGCGCGATCCGGGGCGGTGAAGGCGCGGACCTCGGCGATCAACACCGCGAGGTCGCTGCTCACCACCGCGCCGGAGGGGCTCAGGTCGAGGTTCCGCGGCATGGGAGGGCCGAGGCTGATGGAGGAGCTCCCCTCCGTGCGCGCCGAGGGCGCCCTGGGGGCCGCGCTCGGCGCGCTGGCGGACCTGTGGGCGGCGGCGCGCGACGCCGCGCTCGACATGGAGCGCGCGATCGAGGCGTCCCTGGAGGAGAACTGCCCCGCGCTGCTGGCGATGTACGGGTGCGGGCCCGCGAGCGCCGCCAAGCTCGCGGTCGCGGCCGGGGACAACCCGGGCAGGCTGCGCTCCGAGGCGTCGTTCGCGGCGATATGCGGGGCCTGCCCCATCCCCGCCTCGAGCGGCAAGACCGTGAGGCACAGGCTCAACAGGGGCGGCGACCGGCAGGCGAACAGCGCGCTGCACGAGATCGCGAGGCAGAGGGTCATGCGCGACCCCGAGACCGCCGAGTACGCCGAGAGGGCCAGGGGTCGGGGGAAGAGCGACAGGGAGGTCATGAGGTGCCTCAAGCGCTACGTGGCCAGGGAGGCGTACCGGGCGCTGATGCACCCGCACGAGGTAAGGAGGCCGGCGGACGCGTCGGCCCTCGTGGCGGCAAGGCGCGCGGCGAGGGTCAGCCAGGTGAGGGCGGCGTCCATATTGGGAACCAGCGAGAAGTACATCTCGATGCTGGAGAGGGGCCAAAGGGAGCTCAAGCCCATAAGGAGGGCCTATGAGGCCTGGGTCGAGGCGGGGCTTCCGCTCGATTGGGACAGGCAGGCCTTCGAGGCGGAGCGAAAAATGGATTCTAAAAAAGGCCTTGCCATATAGGAGTGTCAGGACGAAAGAACCCCCGCCGCACGTAGTGCGCAGCGGGGGTTCTTTCATGTCCGAGGACGTCCGCGAAGGTCAGCCCTCAGATCCTGCGGTGGGAGACTTAGGCCTCGTTGTACACCGTCTTGAGCTTCAGCAGGTGAGCATAGCGGTCCATGGCGGCCTGCTCGTTCTCCTTGAAGAGTTCCTCGGCACGCTCGGGGAAGGAACGCGTCAGCGAAGCGTAACGGGCCTCGTTCATCAGGAACTCCTGATAACCGCCCGCGGGCTCCTTGGAATCGAGCGAGAACTTCTTGCCGGCAGCAGCCTCGGGGTTGAAGCGGAAGAGGTTCCAGTAACCGCACTCGACAGCTTTCTTCATCTCGGCCTGGCAGTTCTGCATGCCACCCTTCTTGATGGAGTGCATCTCGCAGGGGCTGTAACCGATGATGAGGGACGGGCCGTCGTAGGCCTCGGCCTCGTGAATGGCCTTGAGGGTCTGAGCCGGGTTGGCGCCCATGGCGACCTGCGCCACGTAGACGTAGCCGTAGCTCATGGCAATCTCGGCCAGGGACTTCTTCTTGGTCACCTTACCGGCAGCGGCGAACTGAGCGACCTGGCCCAGGTTCGAGGCCTTGGAGGCCTGACCGCCGGTGTTGGAGTAAACCTCGGTGTCGAAGACGAAGACGTTGACGTTGTGGCCGGAAGCCAGAACGTGGTCCAGGCCACCGAAGCCGATGTCGTAGGCCCAGCCGTCGCCACCGAAGATCCAGAAGGACTTCTTGGTGAGGTAAGCCTTGTCGGCGAGAATTGCCTTGGAAGCGTCGCAGCCGCACTTCTCGAGCTCGGCAACGTAGGCGGCGGCAGCGGTCTTGGAGGCCTCGGCGTCGTTGACGGAGTCAATCCAAGCCTGGCCAGCGGCCTTGAGCTCATCGGACGGACCATCGGCAGCGATGATGTCCTGGGTAGCGGCGATCAGCTTGTGCTGAACGGCCTCGTAGCCCACGGCCATGCCCAGACCGTGCTCGGCGTTGTCCTCGAACAGGGAGTTGTTCCACGCCGGGCCGTGACCGTCCTTGTCCTTGCAGTAAGGAGCGGTGGCAGCGGGGTTGCCCCAAATGGAGGAGCAGCCGGTGGCGTTGGAGATGAACATGCGGTCGCCGGCGACCTGGGTCACCAGACGTGCGTAGGCGGTCTCGGCGCAGCCGGCGCAGGAGCCAGAGAACTCCAGGTAGGGCTGCTTAAACTGGCTGCCCTTGACGTTGGCCGCGATGAGCTCCTTCTTCTCGGAGACGTTCTCGACCATGTAGTCCCAAACGGGCTGCTGGTCCATCTCCTGCTCGGTGGGAACCATCTCGAGGGCGCCCTTGGGGCAGACCTTGACGCAGTTGGTGCAGCCCATGCAGTCGAGCGGGGACACAGCCATGGTGAACTTCATGCCCTTGGCCTTGGGGCCCATGGCGTCGAGCGTGCGGGTAGCCTCGGGCGCGGCGACAGCCTCGTCCTCGGTCATTGCGAACGGACGGATGGTGGCATGCGGGCACACGTAGGCGCACTGGTTGCACTGGATGCACTTGGTCTCGTCCCAGTGGGGAACGACCACGGCAACGCCGCGCTTCTCGTATGCGGAGGCGCCCAGCTCAAACTGGCCGTCGGCGCAATCGACGAAGGCGGAAACGGGCAGGCTGTCGCCATCCATGCGATCGATGGGCTCGAGCAGGTTCTTGACCTGCTGGGCGATGGCAGACTTGGTCTCCTCGGAGAGCTCGACGGGGGCGGCATCCTCGGCGGTTGCCCAGTCGGCCGGAACCTCGAACTTACGGAAGGCGGTAGCGCCGGCATCGATGGCCTTGTGGTTGGCGTCGACGATGGCCTGGCCCTTCTTCATGTAGGACTTGGTAGCAGCGTCCTTCATGTACTGCAGGGCGTCCTCGGCGGGCAGGACCTTGGCCAGCGCGAAGAAGGCGGACTGGAGCACCGTGTTGGTGCGCTTGCCCATGCCGACCTTGGCGGCCAGGTCGATAGCGTCGATCAGGTAGACGTTGACGTTGTTGTTCGCGATGTAGCGCTTGGCCACGGCGGGCATGTGCTCGGCGAACTCCTCGTCGCTCCACTGGCAGTTGACCAGGAAGGTGCCGCCCGGTTTGACGTCGCGGACCATCTTGAAGCCCTTGACGATGTAGCTGGGGTTGTGGCAGGCGACGAAGTCGGCCTTGGTCACGTAGTACGGCGAGCGGATCGGGGAATCACCAAAGCGCAGGTGCGAGACGGTGACGCCGCCGGTCTTCTTGGAGTCGTACTGGAAGTAGGCCTGGACGTACTTGTCGGTGTGGTCGCCGATGATCTTGATCGAGTTCTTGTTGGCGCCGACGGTACCGTCGCCACCCAGACCCCAGAACTTGCACTCGATGGTGCCGGGGGCTGCGGTGTTGGGCGCATCCTCGGCCTCAGGCAGGCTCAGGTTGGTCACGTCATCGACAATGCCGATGGTGAACTCGCGCTTGGGCTCGTCGGCCTTGAGCTCCTCGAAGACAGCGAACGCGGACGCGGGAGGCGTGTCCTTGCTGCCCAGGCCGTAACGGCCGCCGACGACCTTGATGCCCGTCTTGCCGGCCTCGTAGAGAGCGGAGACGACGTCCTGGTAGAGCGGCTCGCCGATGGAACCCGGCTCCTTGGTGCGGTCCATGACGGCGATCTTCTGGACGGTCTCGGGGAGAACGTCGACGAAGTGCTTGATGGAGAACGGACGGAACAGGCGAACCTTGACCAGGCCGACCTTCTCGCCGTGAGCGTTGAGGTAGTCGATGACTTCCTCGAGCACGTCGCAGAAGGAGCCCATGCACACGACGACGCGATCAGCATCGGGAGCGCCGTAGTAGTTGAACAGGCCGTAATCGGTGCCGAGCTTCTCGTTGATCTTCTTCATGTAGCCCTCGACGACGGCGGGAAGCTCGTCGTAGACCTTGTTGCAGGCTTCGCGGTTCTGGAAGAAGATGTCGCCGTTCTCGTGGCTGCCGCGGGTGTGCGGGTGCTCAGGGTTGAGCGCGTGGTCGCGGAAAGCCTGGACAGCGTCCATGTCGCACATCTCGGCCAGATCCTTGTAGTCCCACATGGCGACCTTCTGGATCTCGTGGCTGGTGCGGAAGCCGTCGAAGAAGTTAAGGAACGGGGTCTTGCCCTCGATGGCGGCAAGGTGAGCCACCGGCGAGAGGTCCATGACCTCCTGGACGTTGCCCTCGGCGAGCATGGCGAAGCCGGTCTGGCGACAGGCCATGACGTCGGAGTGATCACCGAAGATGTTCAGGGCGTGCGAAGCGACGCAACGCGCGGAGACGTGGAAAACGCCCGGGAGCTGCTCGCCCGCGATCTTGTACATGTTCGGGATCATCAGGAGCAGGCCCTGAGAAGCCGTGTAGGTGGTGGTCAGAGCACCGGCACCCAGCGAACCGTGAACGGTACCGGCTGCACCTGCCTCGGACTCCATCTCGACGACCTTGACCGGGGTGCCGAAGATGTTCTTGCGACCCTGGGCCGCCCACTGGTCGACATGGTCGGCCATCGGGCTGGACGGCGTAATGGGATAGATTCCCGCTACCTCGGTGTACGCATACGAAACATATGCGGCCGCCTCGTTGCCGTCCATAGACTTAAACTTACGCGCCATATACCCCTCTCCTCTCATATAGGTATACAGGCCCCGGCGATCGCCGGGATGTTGGCGTGATGGGATTTTCGTTGTTGCTTCCAATCATCTGGCAGGCAGACTCAGCAGCAGGCACATGGCGTGGAGAGAAGGCATGCCGAGGCGAGGGGCGGCTGCACGCGCTCCACAGGCCCAGCTACCCGTCTTGCACATGACCGAGCGCCGCAAAGGCCGCATGCCGGATGCTCCCGGGCACGCCCCGGCGATGGGAAGCGCCCGCAACGGAAATCCGCATGCGGGTTTATTGTACCCCGCCGTCAAGTGTAATTTCGACAAATATAGGTGGGCGGTAAAGGTTTACCTTGGGTGACTATCGAACGCTCAGTGCCGACCAGAATATTCCCCGGGAACCATACGGCAGTTGCGGTGAAATAGGGACTGTTTTTGCTGCTCAGAGCCTTAAACAGTCCCTATTTCACCGCAACTTATTGAGGGTTGGTTAGAGGGCGCCGAAGAGGATGGCGTAGGTGGTGGAGCCGCCGAGCTTGAGCTCGTCGCCGGGATTGAGCTGGGCGGAGCGGCCGGGCTCGACCTGGATGCAGACGCTCGTGACCCCGTTTACCACCACGGTCCCGTTGGTAGACGACAGGTCCTCAACGTGCCAGGTATTTTGAGCATCGCACCAGATGTGGGCATGGCGAGCCGAGACGTCATCACCGACGTCGGTGATATCGCCCTCGCCCGTTGCCAGCGCGCCGATCTCGACGCCTTCCTCACTCGGCTGAATCCAGCGCGGGGCACTCACCACAAAGCCGTTTTGCACACGCAGCAGGCCCAACGGATGTGCCGGCGCGGGCTCGCGTTCGCCCGCGGTCATCGACATGCCAAGCGAACGCGGCGTGGACGTGTCGCCGCCACGGGTCGCATGAGCGCGGCGGCTCGCCCGACTTGGAACTAAGGCGGGCGTGAGAGCAAACGGCATAGGGAACGAATCTTGCGGATGTACTCCTCGACGTCAGGCAGGTAAGCCCCACGAAGTCACCGGGGAGGCCCAAGCGGCCCGGCACCACTTCCAGATTCTGACCAGGGCGAGTCGTTCGCCGGTGGCTGAAGGCTCGCTCCCACCCAAAAGGGGAGATTCGCGTTGTTCCCCAATCGCTCTCGCATCTTTCATTTTGCTCGAGGTGGGCTATAAAAACTTTCCTGGTGAAAGGCGGCGATTGGTTTCCTTTCTTTCTAGAGGAGCGCGCCTGTAATCTGTTTTCATCCTAAATCAAGTTAAGATCGGACCTTCCAGAGGCAAGTCGACTCAAACTGCGAGGCTCCATGTTGGAATAAAGAGCGCTGTCGAAGTGCCAACAACACAAAGCTTGCCAGTCTCAAATAGAACCTTTTGGGAGTCCGATTGGGCCGCACACCGAATCCCCGCTGGTGGTTTTTTATAGCTGCGCAACAATAAACAAGGTTAGTGCCAGTCCAGCATGAAATTGAGGAACGTATGCATTTTTTCTCAGTAAGTGATCGTCGTTACTGCTTCGATGAGGTCACTCGCAATTGCTTTCAGGTTGACCAAGCATCAGAAGATGCGCTTCGCATATTTGAAGCATCGGGAAGAACGGTCAACTCGAAGTTGCTAACAAAGTCACTTGCTGCGAAAGGCTACGACCAAACGACCATAGCAGAACTTGAAGACGACATTGATGAGTATCAACGATTGTCTGAGCGGACTTTCTTAACAAAAGACACGCCTCGAAAACTTAGATCCATCGAACTCCACGTTTCACATGCATGCAACCTTGGTTGTAGTTACTGTTTTGCCGGTAAAGGAGATTATGGAACGTCTCCTCTGCTGATGACAGACGAGATAGCCTTCAAGGCGGTCGACTACCTCGTCGCAAGTTCATCGGAAAACGAAACGCTTGCGATCGTCTTTTTTGGTGGGGAACCCATGATTAACGAGCCGCTGATATGGAAAACGGTCGACTATTCAAAAAGAATATACCCCAATAGAAACTTTACCTATTCTATTACGACCAACGGAACGCTTTTGAATGACACTGCTGTGAATTCTTTCAAGGAGCACGGGTTTTCTGTTCTGATTAGTCTCGATGGTACAGGATGCAAGCACGATGCATCGCGCCCGTACAAGACGGGAGGCGGCTCTTTCTCCGATATCGACAAAAACGTTCGTCGTTTTTCCGAGTCGTTCCCCTTCGGCGCAAGAGCGACCTTAACAAATAATAACTGTAACCTTGTTGAAGACTATCTTCAGTTTAAAGAGATGGGCTTCAGAAGGATTTACTTCTCGCCCGTGAGCTCATTCGATGAGAATATCAAACTCGACGAACACTCATTAAACAAAATCAGGGCGGGCCTAATAGATTTGGCGGATCAATATCTCAAACAGATTGATCAAGGGGAAAAGCCCTTGTTTAGAACATTGAAAACTGCAGTTGATTTGATTATGAGCAACAGGATCGCCTTTGTCGGATGCGGGGCTGGCAGGCGTTTTATTTCCGTGACTCCCGAAGGGGACGTATACCCCTGTCACAGGTTTGTCGGGATGATGCGATTCAAAATGGGCAACATCGTCACCGGAATTGACGAAACTAGGTATATTGAAAACTGGAGTCAGGGTGTCGAAAAAAGAATTGACTGTACGGACTGTTGGGCTCGGTCTTTCTGTGGTGGGGGCTGTAGCTGGGAGGCTGCAGACGAGCACGGCTACTTGCCCAAGAGTCTACACCCTGCATCATGTGAATATAGAAAAATGTGCTACGAGATGGCTTTTGACCTTATTTCCCGCCACTCATCTTCGCAGGAGAAAAATCAACGAGAAGCTACTGTATCGGAATAAGCGGTTCAGCGCATTGCTGTCACCATTGTGGAGGTGTTCGTTCTTCTGATTACCGTCTGCAAAGCTTATTGCTACGTTCGCCGAAACCATTCTAGAAATATGGTGAACTAGACATCTTGGTTTGTTATACACAATATTGAGGTTTTTCTGCACTCAAAGGGAGGTAGTCGTGAAGCATATTCATCCGATTAATCCAGGAAGTGGCGACGAGGCAGGCGTGAAGCCGATGTCTTTTGACTGCCTCTTGGGCATTACTGACATCTGTACTGTTTATGATAAAGCAGATGGCTGTGGTGCATACGATTACTGCGACTATGACATGGATGGCGGCAGCATCTGCGTTGTAGATCACTGTGGCATTGATCAAACGTAGTCTCTAATTGGATTAAGGTGAGGAGCTGTTATGAAGCATATCCATCCTGTTGGTTCAAATGAACATCCTCCCGTTGAGCCTTGTTGTCTTGGAGTTGATATATGCAATTTTTACGACATCGCCGAGTGCCCTGTTGCGGATTGGTGCTATGTCGATAAAGAATCAAGCTGTGTTTTGCCAGCAGATTGGTGCGATCCAGTTGACGAGTAGTTTTGTGGCTAGGAACTATTTGGTCCAATTCAGAATAAGATGGGAACAAATACCAAAATCTCGTGTCTGGGAGGAGTTATGCCATTATTGCAAGGTCTCGTTGGATTAGCCTTTATACTTGCGTTATATCTGGCACCTTTTTTAATTCTATTCTTCATTATCCGACTCTTTCTTCGGAGAAAATAGGAGTGTCACGCAAACATTAGCGTAGCTTTCTTCCAATATGAGCCGAGCATTGGCAAGTGGAATATGAAGCCCGACCGTTCGCCACATGAAAGTGATCGGACGGGCTTCTCTATTTAACCTGGGCCGCCACCCATAGCGGCTTTCCAAGCGTATTCTCAGTGCAAAGCAATCGTCAGTTTAATCCTATGCGCTGATACCGCATTTCATTTGTTCGGCTCGAATTCTACGGCCTGGCAACCCTCGCACTCTCCGGCAAATGGATTGAACGCGAAGGCAGAGATGATGTGTGCGTGGACATCGAGGCTGCTGTAGGCAACATACTGGGACATGGACCCCCGCTGCGCGTGGTATGCGGCCCGGCATATTCATTGCCGTCCAACCCCGTGTAGTTGCAGCAAAGGGTGGAACCTCAATGCTCAGCTCATGTTGTCCGTGGGACACGAGAATCGTAAGTACACTTTGGTGCGATTCTCACGCTGATACTGAGCCACCTGGAATAAGATACGTCGCGACAACACTTCGCTTCACCTCTGTCTCGACAAGATGACGTAGACTAAAGTTTCCTTTAGTAAGAGAACGAGAACTATATCTGAAAGCGTTGCGATGGCGTGAAGGCACCGAGTCCGAACCGCCTGAATGCTACGTGCATCTGCATCGCCTTTTTGTTATCTCTGCCAGTTGGGTAGCACTACACTTGTCATCATTTACCCTGGTACATGCTGTCTAAATCCACTACCCCTTCTACCGCGCCGACCATCTCGTCATCGTGAGAGACAACGATGATCAGCTGGCTTTGCTTGTTGCGCTTAACATAGGCCGCAAGCTCGGCGCGGCTTACAGCGTCTAACCCAGTCGTGGGCTCGTCGAGTACCAAAACTGACGACTTGCGTGAAATCGCCGACCATAAGTACACTCGGCGCAGCTCACCGCCCGAAAGCGCGGAGCAACGTTTCCCGAGCAACTCCTTCACGCTGTTTTCCAGCGAAAGTAGGCCATCTACACCCCGGTGATAGGAAGAAAAGGGCGTGTCGAAATACTCTAACAGCTCTTTCACCGTTTCGTCCGGCGCGAAGCACGACTGTGGGCAGCACGATATCTCTCTCGCACGTATGTAATCCAAGTCGCATTCTTCGATTGGCACACCGTTGTATTTTACTTTGCCTTTCGATGAGTATAGCCCGAGCATCAAGTAAAGAAGTGACGTCTTGCCTCTTCCGTTTTCCCCAACTATGCAATATGTACCAGGACCGGAAAACTTGAAAGAAAACCCGCCGAGGACCTCTCGGACAGATCCGTCTGGAAGGGCAACCGAGAATTCCAAATCAGATACCGAAATGTCATTTATTTCATCGAGTTTAGCTAAATCGGTCCGATTCCACCCCGATCTCTCCTTTTCTCTCGTCGCGATAGCCGTCCTATCCCATGATGCTTTGGCATCTTGATAGGATTTGAACAATGACATCATACTTTTCAAAGTCTTAAAGAGAACCGCGAAGTATGTACCGATGATAGTGTACTCGCCTATTGACATAGTTCCGTTAATGATTCGTACTCCGGAAACAACAAGTATCACCGCTTGAAACAACGCTGCGAAAAGACCATCGAGCGATGTCAGAGAATATGATAGCTTTCCGGAGCGCAAAACTTTGGGAAAATAGCTCTTAAACCCAGCGTCGAGCGCTTGTTCGCTCTTGCCGTACGAAGATGTCAGTTGAATGTTGAGAATCTGATTAAGCTGCGATGCAATTGCGGCGTAAAAGGCGCTGTCCGCCTCTTTCTTCTCATACGTGACCCTATACAAAAGTTTCCTCAACCCAGTAATTACACAGAAATACACGATGAGGAGAATGATGGAAAACACCGCGAGAGTTGAATCAATTGACCATATGATAAGCAATACGATGGGAATGGCTACAATGGACAGCGGCGCACTGATAAAATTCGCCAAAACGAAGGATGAGACCACGCTGGAGTCGGAAATAATCCGTTGCGTTGTATAGGCTGGATCGATGGTCCGACTCACCAAGTAATCGTCTCTTTCAAAACGCAAGACGGCCTCCCTGAGAAGATCAAAGGAAAGTCTCGTGGTTATGCGAATGGAAAGTGTTCCTGCAAAATAAGTAAAGAGGGTGGAGAAAACTCCTATTGACGCAACCAGGAGCGCGAAGAGTACGGCGTCTCTTTCGCTGCGGTTACCGAGAAGAAAATCTAAGAATTTCCCGTTCACGTATGGCATGGCATAGGAGAGAGCGGTTCCAATCACCGTGATAGCAATGAAGACGAAAGCCCCTTTTGCTCTGATGAACCTCGAGAGAACGCATCGAATCAAGGAAGGCCCCAATCTACCCGCCACAAAACATCAATCACTGATACCTTACACCTCAACACAACAGGAGCGAAGATTTGCCAATGAGACTGCTTTAAGATTGCCTTGGGCCAATACGATCTCAAGCTCTTCCTACAAGAGAGTCGGAATCGGACATCTCCTCCGACGAACCTGGCAATCGGGCGGTTGAAATATCTTTTTCAACCGCCCGATTGCCACAATAGATTTGAGCATCCGCCCACAAACGTCCGCGTTTTACACCCATCAAATCCTTTGCCTTTTGTCGTCTAGACTAGAAAAATCGCTCGAAATAACGCAACCGGCCTGCTCGCTTGAAGAAACCTAAGCCCGTAACGTAGATGTGCAAACTTCCGAAACGCCTTGCGCGGCATAGTGCGTATAAACTTCGTCAACCGCCTCAGAAATATCTGAGTATCGCGCCGGGTCAAAAGCATACGATGTCGCAGCTATACCCTGCACCCATTCGGAACGCGGATTAATTGAATAGCCACACAGCATCATCATACATGCATCTAGACCTGATTTCCCAAGTATCCGACGTATTGATGAGAGCATCGCGGGTCGCCCCTGCACCATCGTCGTCACCCCTATTAGCAGTATTTACCGTTTTTCTCTAAATGCGTATCGCCACCCTTAAGAATACGAAGTGTTTTATCCAGACCCGATTGTCCTCCATCTCAAACGAAGGGATAAGGAATCTCATCCGGAATCGGCAGTAACGGAGGATTCACAACGACAAGCGAAAAACATGAGTCATCTCTCAGAGGGGAGTAAAGGCTCCCCTCAAGCACCCTAGTTTCGTCATCCAAAGAGTTGATGGCAGTGTTCTTCTTACAAAGGTCGACAACAAAAGGGTTGATTTCTACAGATGTTACATCCATGCCACAGTTGGTAAGTATCAGGCCCTGTATTCTGGGGCCAGAACACAAATCGAGAGCCTTCCGTGCGCTCTGCGGTGTAAGGCGCCAATCTCAGCAAATCTGTCCCACAACACTGCGCTGAAGAACAAGACGGAACCCCTGAGCCAAACTCCCCTATACCTTATTAAGGCTAAGACAGGCAAGTTCACGCACCCGGCATATTCCAGAATAACATCCTATTGTTTTAGATGCTCTACAAGCATGAACAACCGCGAATCGGAAAGATCTTCTAGTTTCGCCCCGACTGACCGCCAAGGGCCAAAATGGCCCCTCCATCCCCGGGCGACTGGCTCTGGCGCGCCGAGGAGTGTCCCCAAGTGCCGGCAGAAAAGGAACGTCCCTATCTGCCGGCTAGAGAGCACCGAAGAGGATGGCGTAGGTAGTGGATTCGCCGAGCTTGAGCTCGTCGCCGGGATTGAGTTGGGCGGAACGGCCGGGCTCGACCTGAATGCAGACGCGCGTGGCCCCGTTTACCACCACGGTTCCGTTGGTGGACGACAAGTCCTCGACGTGCCAGATATTTTGAGCATCGCACCAGATATGGGCATGGCGGGCCGAGACATCGTCGCCGACGTCGGTAATATCGCCCTCACCAGTGGCCAGCGCGCCAATCTCAACACCCTGCTCACTCGGCTGAATCCAGCGCGGGGCGCTCACGACAAAACTGTTTTGCACGCGCAGCAAGCCCAAGGGGTGCGCCGGGGCGGGTTCGCGTTCGCCCGCAGTCAGCGACATGCCAAGCGAACGCGGCGTGGATGTGCCTCCGCCACAGGTCGCGTGCGCGTAGTCGATGGCATAGTTCACCGAGGACCGCACATCCGCCGAACAACCGACGGCGACAAACAGCACCAGCACGGCCTCGGCGCGCTCGGCGGGCATGAGTTCCGCCGCCTGGGACAGGCGATCGAGCGCGTTGCGATAGAGATTCGTGTCCTGGTGGCACTCTTCGAGCGCGCGTACCATCGGTTCACCTGCAGGACCGCACACCATATTGATCACAGCCGTGGAGTCCATGGGATTGCGCTGGCGCAGGGCCAGTTGCGACATAATACGCGCAGCCGAGGTACCGTATTCGGCAAAGTAGCGCTGCTGAAGCGTGCCGACCGGCGCGCGAACGATAAAGCGGGAAACCCAAGAGCGATCGGCGGCTCGGCTCTGCGGGCTGCGGCCGTCGGCGAGCGGACGGGACGAAAGCACCAAGCCGCACAGCTCGATATGGCTCAGATGCGCCGCGCGCTTAAAGATGTCAAACATGGCCCCGCATGGGGTGAGCTCAACTTGAGATGCCATGACCTAGGCCTCCTTGGTCGTAGAAATAGAATCGGACGATACTTCGACAGGTCCGCCAAAAGTACGGGCAGCTGCGGCTCCACCGGCAAGCGGAGTCGCCATCTGGGCTTTTGTGCGTCGCGGTGCCGAAACGGGAAGTTCAAAGGCAAAGCCCATCGCAAGCAAAAACCACGTAAGCGTATAGGTTGCAACCAGAGCGGCAACAAGGCCGCCCATCACGGCGCGTTGGGAAAATACGCTACATGCAGCCACAACCAGCACCGGAACCTCGCAGGCAGAAAGCGCAAGCACACCCTGCAGGAAGCCCGAGCGCCGATCGCGCGCAAGTGCCCCCGCGGCAACGCCGGCTATACCTGGCAGTGCCAACGCCAGTGCGGCAATAATACCCGGTAGCGACCCAGACCACACGAGCGATCCCAAAGTCGCCGTCACGCGAGCGCCCGACGCCAGCAGTGCGGCCGAAACCACGACCACAGCCCAAACCACGCCACAGACGACCGTCGCGCCGACCATCAGCGCGCGACGAACCGCGCGGCCAGACGCATCCATGGGGCACGGCGTGAGCGGCTCGCCGCGGAGCGAACGACCGACATTTTGCGCATAGTGGTCACAAAACGCCGAGAGCGCCGCCTCGACCGCTACCGGCTCGGGACGATCTTTTTGATGGCTGGACAAACAGGCCATCACCACGTCGAACAGCTGGGCATCGACAAACGCCAGCGCATCGCGTAGCTCTTCGGAATCCGGCTCAAGCCCTAGCTGCTGGGCCTGCTCGGCCGCGGCGAGCGCCACATCGGGCTCACGACGAAGCAGCTGAGTCAAATCGCAACCGGGCGCATGGGCACCAATGGGATAGTCGGGCCGCGTGTCCATCTTGAGACGGTAGGGGCTGGCGATGTCGCGCGTCTTTTTGCGCGAACCCGAGGTGCCCGAAGTGCTCGGCGCGGCTTCGTATGGCGCGACGCCGGCAATGAGCTCGTAAACCGTGCTTGCTGCGGCATAGACGTCGATCGCCGGCGACATACGCAAAGCGCGCAGGTCGGGGATATCGTCGGTGAGCATCTCGGGCGGAGCGTAGGCCACCGTCGCGCGACGCAGCGTCGCATAACGCTCCGTAAACGACGCCTTGCCGCCGGTACCGGCCACGGCCGACGCAGGCTCAAGCGCCAGCGACGAGCCAAAGTCGATCAGGCACAGGTCAAAGGTGCCCTCGGCAAGCTGCCGGTCAAGCGGTAGACGCGCCGTACGCACCATAATATTAGCGGGCGAGATATCGCGATGGACAAAGCCCTCGCCCACCAGGCTCATACGGCAGAGCAGATCGAACAGGTCGCGACCCAGACGCGCCGCCACAAGCGGCGACAGGCGTCCGGCATCGTCCACGGCGAGTCGCGAACGCAAGCGGGCAAGTGTCTCGCCCTCGACCCATTCCATGACAATTGCAGGCACACCGTCAACCTCGCCCCAGCCATAGAGGCGGGGAAAGCCCTTAAGGCCCGAAAGGGCGCGATGGCATTCATATTCCTCGCGAAATGCCGCTTTGAACTTGGCGACCAGCGACTCATGGGCGGCATCGTCGTCAAACTCATCGCGCGTCGGCAAGATGAGCTGTTTGAGTGCTACGGCCTCGCCTTGGGCGTTGACAGCACGCGTCACGCGGCCGATACCGCCACGGCGCATGGTGGCATCGTCGGCAAACAGTATCGTAAAACGACGCAGATAGGCAGGCAGTTCGTCCTGGCCGAGCGCAATGGCCGGCTCAAACCCGTCGACACGCGCCAGGCGCAGGCCGACCATGGGATCGCGACCGAGCGATTGTGGTGTGGTGGATGCAAGATCGGTCATCATAGGGCAAGCGCCGCCACGTTATTGTTGAAGTTACCGAGCGCGACGTCATCATCGCCGTAATGGCCGACCCATTGACATAGGTTGGTGTAACAGCCCCACAGATTGGCATACTGCTGATACCACTTTGACCGGGGCGAGAATGTCTGACGACCGAACTCGGCTCGAATGACAAACATCTCCCCGACCAGGCTGTCGCACGGCCTGGGATCTCCCGTAGAGTTATAGGTCGAAACCACGTCATTGGCACGAGAAACATAGCCGTCGAGCATGTTGTACTTGGTCACAAGCCAACTGTGAATGCTCTCTTCCTCAGCAGCGGAAAGGCCACCGGAGTTTGCATCGTTGTCAGTGTTGCCGCCCGTCGAGCCGCCGTTTCCAGACCCTCCGGCAGAGGAACCCGACCCAGAGCCGCCGCCCGAACTCGACGAATCCGAGCCGGAGCCAGAAGTATCCGAGCTACCGGGCTTTCCGGACTGCTGGGCGTCCTGCTCCTTCTGCTGCTCGACCTTATTCACCGTTGCCGCCACGCTATTGTTGGACAACCGATCGATGATCTTGGTGTTGGTGAGCACGATGGTTTTGCCATTGGCAAGCGTGACTTCGTTGTCCGGGGCCTCGGCGCCGTCCGCGTCGTCGGTGCCAAACACAATATGCGCGACCACACTTGCCCAAGCATATCCAGTCGTGGTGCCCAGGTCACTTTTGACCTCATGCCCCACGCGCGGTTCGCGTGCGGCATGTGCCTGCATCATGGACGGCACGGTCATGCCATAGGCAGAAACGCCAGCTATGACCAGCACCAGCGAGCACGATAGCAGTGCGTACGCCCGCGGCGCCAAGCCCAGTCGGCGTCGCATGCGCACCGCGGCGCCGCGCTTTGTCTGAGTGCCACCGGGCCGCATGCGTTCTCCTCCAACAAAAACACGCCGCTCAGAAGCGGCGCATTCATTCAAATCCATATTTGAGTGTATCAGCGAACCCAAAAGGTTGCGCAACGAATGGGCAAATTAAGGATGCGAGCGGAAGCATCCATGCGATAAGCGGATACGAAGCATCTTTGCTGCACAACAAACTCACAGTCGCACGGGGAAATTATGACTACCCCGTGCGTCGCGAGGAAAACATACGGCAGGAGCAGGCTCGCCACCTAAATCGCGCGACGAGCCTCGATGGCGCGGCCAAGCGTAAGCTCGTCGGCATACTCCAAGTCGCCGCCCACGGGAAGGCCGCTTGCCAGACGCGATACCTCGACGCCCAACGGCTTGATGGTACGGGCCAGATAGCTCGCCGTGGTCTCGCCCTCGATGTTGGGGTTGGTGGCGATGATGACCTCATGGATGTCCTCGCGGCCCAGACGCGCCAGCAGCTCGCGGATGTGCAGCTGCTCAGGGCCAATCTTGTCCATGGGGCTGATCACGCCGCCCAGCACATGGTACAGGCCGTGGTAGCTGCCCGTGCGCTCGATCGCCTGGACGTCGCGCGGCTCGCCCACCACGCAAATACGAGTGGTATCGCGCATCGGGTCCTGGCAGATGGAGCACTCGTCGGCCGTGGCGTAGTTAAAGCAACGGCTGCAAAAGTGGACCTCCTGCTTGACCTCCAGGATGGCCTCGGCCAGGCGGCGGGCCTCCTCGGCATCGGCCTCGAGCAGGTAATAGGCGATGCGCTGGGCCGACTTGGGACCAATGCCCGGCAGACGACCCAGTTCATCGAGCAGTTTTTGCAGACTGTGATTCGCACTCATATATGCGTGTCTTAGAACGGCATGCCCGGGATGTTGAGGCCGCCGGTGATGGCGCCCATCTGCTTGTTGGCGAGCTCGTTGACGCCGCGGACGGCCTCGTTGACGGCAGCCATGATCATATCCTGCAGCATATCGACGTCCTCGGGATCGAGGGCATCGGGATCGATGGTGAGGTTGACGAGCTCCATCTCGCCGTTAACGGTCACCTTGACCATGCCGCCGCCGGCAGAGGCATCGACGGTCTGGGACTTGAGGTTCTCCTGCGCGGCGGCAAGCTGCTCCTGCATCTTGCGAGCCTGCTTCATCATCTGCTGCATGTTCATACCGGCCATGATGACTCCTTTACGTGCGGCCGCGCGACAAGCTGCAAGGGCAGCCGGAGCACGGCGGGACTTTCAAACTCAAAAATCGTACCACGGCGCGGGGCAAGCAAGCGGGGCGGACGTGTTCCCTCAGTCGATATACATGTCCTGGAGTGCAAGCCGCGCCCAAAGATTATGCAAAGTTGAATAATTCGCATCTGCATAATATTGAAAGCTAAATCTTGTAGAGCCGGAATCCGGCATTTAATGCGTACCACTAAATGGCTAAATGCCGAGCCACTACTCGAGGCGGCGCTCATGACGGCGGGGTATAATTTGATTGCCATAGATAGCAATTTGGAGGTGCCCCATGAATGCCCCCGACGTGCTCCAAAACATCCGCTCAAAACACCCCGCTCTATATTTGGTTATCTATCTCTTTGCCGGCTGGGCATTGCTGGTTGTCGTCGCCCACGCTATAGCCTTTGGAGCAGAACTGTTAGTAGCCAGCTCGGACCAGCCCGCCGTCAAATGGGAAACGACCGATGAGTGCACCGACGGAACCCGAACCATTTACTACAACAGCCCGTCCCTCTACCAGGAGTTCAAGGTCAAGATAGAGGACGCCAAGATTGTCGATGCCGAGCCAGGCGTTTATTTGGCAATCGGAGCAACCGTCAACGCCGAACAAGTCGAGTACACGGACAGCCATGCGACGTATCGCATCGACCTCAGCATCCTAGGCCGACCGTCACGTACCTGTCTGCTCGAATGCGAGATACGCGGCACCACGCTACACATGTCCGAAACACAGATGCGCCCGGACATTGAGCCCTCTTCTTGAGCGGTATACCCGCCTGCGCAGCTACTCCACCGGTTTGAAGATGGTGGCCTGACCGAAGACGCTGCGGATGAGGTCTTTGGCCTCGTCCTCGGTCTGCGGGATGCTTGGGGCTGCGCCCTGATGGCCGAAGGGGCTGCCCGCACCAGGGTTGGACTCCCAGGGAGCTGCAGGAGCGTCCTCCTCTTTGGGGGCAGTTACAGCGGACTTGGGCGCGGGCGTCGCACCCGGCACGTCGAACGGAGGCAGATCGTCCCCGCTCGCATCGCCAGCGAAGCCGCCGACCATAGCGTCGTCGTAGGGCACCTGCTCGGATTCCCACGGTGCAGACTGCGCAGACGGCTGAGCCTTGGGAGCGGACGCGCGCTCGGGCGCTCGGGGTGCGGGCTCGGTCGGGAGCTTGCCCGTGGCAGGAGCGCCAGCGGGGTTGTCGGAGCGCAGCCAGGGGGCTTTGCCCAGGTCGGATGACTTGGGCGCAGGCGCGGCGGCGGGCTTGGGCGCGGGGACCGGAGCAGCTTGTTTGGGCGTAGCGGGTTCAGGCACCGACGGGGTCGATGCCGCTACCGGTGCCGCTTTTGGCTGCGGCGCGCTGGCGCTTGAGGATACAGGGGCCGCCGAGGACACGGGTTGCGGGTCCGCAGATGCCGCAGCCCGTGCAGATGGAGAATGCTCCTCATGTTGAGGAGCCGGCGTGCCACCTCCATCCAGGACGTAGTCGACGGTGCGACGACCGAAGACCGCGCAGACCGTCGGCAGGACCACCGACTGCGTATCGGCGCGACCGAGCATCTTGATGGCAAAGGTCGAGCCCGCGGGGAACGAGACCGTGAGCTTGGAGCCGTCGTCGGCCGTGGCGCGGGCGTTGAGCAAAAGCCCTGCGTAGGAAGCCTGACGCGCCTTGACACGCTCGACAACCTCGGCCCATTTGCGCTGGAGTTCGCCGGCGTCCTCAACCGCGGGCGTCTCGGCGGCACCGGCGGCAGCAACCTGGGCGGCGGTGTTGGGCTGGGGCTTAGGTGCCGGAGCGGTGGCAGGCGCGGGGGCCGCAACGGGCTGAGGCGTCGGAGCCGGCGCAGACTGAGGTGCAGACGCTGCAGGCTTGGAAGCCGACACGGACGCAGAACGGGGCGCAGGCTGAGCCGCCGGAGCGGCAGCACCACGGTCCCAAGGCATACCGCCCTGGCGCGTGGACGTATCAGCGGGGGTAGCAGATGCCGCCGGAGCGGCAGCTCGGGCACCCGAGATAAGCGTCGGCTGCTGGGCGGCAGCGGGTACGGATGCTGTAGGCGCGGCGGCCTGAGCAGCAGCCACGCTCGCCGGCACCGCGGCATTGGCAACCATGGCCTCCAGGCGTGCCACGCGCTCGGCCAATGCCTCAATCGTTAAATCAGCCTCGGGACGCGCCAGACGCGTGCAGGCGATCTCGAGCACCAGGCGCACGTCGCTCGCGCCCCTCATCTCCAGTGCGGCATCGTCGAGCACCGTCAGCACACGGGCCAGGCGGTCGGCAGGATGCTCGCCAAAGGCAGCGGCCTCGGCAGCAAGCGCCTCGGCCTGCTCGGCACCGCCCTCAAACAACTCGGCACGGGCACCGGCAACGCAGGCAACATACACGTCGCGCACGTGCGCCACCAGGTCGCGCGTCAGTTCCAGCAGATCGTTGCCTTCCTCGACCTGCGCGCGAATAAGCCCATATAGCTCGGCGACATCACGATTAGCAATGGCGCGGGCAAACTCGCCCAGGATCTGGTCCGAAACCTCGCCTAAAAGCGAGCGAGCGTCGTCCGCATGCACAGAACCGTTGCCAAAGACGCTCAGCTGCTCCAGCGTGGACAATGCGTCGCGCATGCCGCCCTTGGCATGGCGCGCCACGATAGCCAGCGCCTCGTCGTCGTAATCGAAGCCCTCCTGCTCGCACACGTATGCCAGGCGATGCTCAATATCCTCGTTGCCGATGCGATGGAAATCGAAACGCTGGCAGCGCGAGAGGATGGTCTCCAGAATCTTTTGCGGGTCGGTGGTGCACAGCACAAAGATCACGTGTGCCGGCGGCTCCTCAAGCGTCTTGAGCAGCGCGTTGAACGCCGCCGTCGTGAGCATGTGGACCTCATCGATGATATAGATCTTGTACTTGCCGCGCACCGGGGCAAAGTTGACGGAGCTGATGATCTCCTCGCGCACGTTGTCCACGCCGGTACGGCTTGCGGCATCGAGCTCGTAGACATCCGGGTGGTTGCCCTCGGCGATGAGCTCGCACTCCTCGCAAGTACCGTCGGGCATGCAGCCGCTTGCACCCTCGGCGCGCGCCGCCTCGGCATTGCGGCACAGCAGCGCCTTGGCCAGAATGCGCGCCATGGTGGTCTTGCCCGTGCCGCGCGGTCCGCAGAACAGGTAGGCGTGGGACAGGCGCCCCTCGGTGATGGCGTGCTCGAGCGTCGAGACGATATGCTGCTGGCCCACCACGGAGTCGAAGGTGAGCGGGCGATACTTTCGGTACAACGATTCCATGGGTGCTCCCCCGGGTATACTGAGTCTTGTTGCCGCGGCGGCCATGCGGTCGCACGGCATACTGCATTCCATAATAACCCGTACGGCGAGCCCGCCGCGATAGGAGTCCAAAGAGCATGGCAGACGCAGAGAGCAACCTCGTTCCCTCCGAAGCAGCCGACCAGGTCGAGGTCGCGCTCGAGGAGCAGGCCGCAGCCGACGACGGCATCCTGTACCTCAACGAGTACCAGTACGAAAACGACCTGGTCACCGACTTCGCCCGCCTGGTCGCCTCGCCCAGGCGTCGCGGCTCGCTGTATGTCGCCGCGGCAATTGCCGCGCTCATCGGCATCGGCATGCTGGTGGCCGGCGGCAACTGGATCAAGTTTGGCGTCGTCCTGATCGTATTCGGCGCCTTTTTGGCCTGGTGGAGCAAAAACCTGCACCACACCCTCGCCCGCGACTTTATCGACGCCGTCGAGGCCGACGAGTCCATGGGTGGCCGCTATCGCCGCGTCGCCGCCAACGAGGACGGCCTGATGGTTTGGGGCAAGAGCGGCAAGTCGCAGTTCTTCCCGTTTGAAAAGCTCGACCACGTGCTCGACGGCGAGCGCATCTTTGTGGCCATGTTCGCCGACCAGGGCGTGACGATCCCTAAGGACACCTTTGTCCGCGGCGATGCCGAGCAGTTCGGTCCCTTCCTCAAGGCGCGCATCAACAAAAAACTCCGCATCGAGACCAAGAAGAAGAAAATGAAGGCCGAGAAGGCCGCTGCCGAAGCCAAGCAGGGCGACAAGCCCCAGGAGACCAAGCGCAAGCAGAAGAAGAACAAGAAGAAGCGCTAAGGCCAAGCCAGACAGGCAACCTCGCATCCCGCTATCCTCCCCATGCACCCGAGCGTGCTACACTAGCAGCATCTATGCCACCGCGAACGGCTCGGCTCCGCGCCCGCCACTCGCAAACGAACTTTAAACGCACGAGGGTTGGCCATGCCGCTTTTCTCGCAACATACCGCCCGGTTCTCGCCGGACGTTCCTTTGGAGGGCACCAGCTCTCGCGAGCTGCTCAAGCGGTACCAGCCGCTCGAGACACTTGCGACCGGCGGTTTTGGCTCCATCGAGATCTGCCGCGACACGCACCTGCGCCGCCGCGTCGCCATTAAGCGCATCCCCCTTATCAACGGTGCCGGCATGCCCGCCAGCGACATCATGGATGTCCTGCGCGAGGCGCACACTGCCGCCATGCTTCAACATCCCAATATCGTGCAGGTCATCGACTTTACGCACGACACAGCCTATGCCTACCTGGTTATGGAATATGTCGATGGCATGTCGCTGGCCGAGTTTTTGCACCGCGTGGACGGCCACTCACTTACCTTTGACGAGGCCGCGGCCATTGCCGATGCCCTGGGCCAGGCGCTCACCTTCGCCCACAGTAATGGCGTACTCCACCTGGACATTAAGCCCGCCAACGTGCTCATCGACCACTCGGGCAATGTAAAGCTCACCGACTTTGGCATGGCGCGACTGTCGTCCGCCGGTGGCTTTGGCGGTTCGCGCGGCGGCACCATCGGCTACATGCCGCCCGAGCAGCTCGATATCGAGACCGGCACGGTCGACGAACGCGCTGATGTCTTTGCCCTTGCCTGTGTGATCTACGAGGGCCTGTGCGGCAGCGCTCCCTTTATGGCGGCCACGCCCGCCGACTCGCTCGGCCGCATCATCGGCGGCGCCACCTATCCCAGCGAGCTGATACCACACTTTCCCCCGGGAGCCGAGGCCGCGCTCATGAGCGCGCTCTCCCCCATGCCGCAGGACCGCCCCAACAGCATCGAGGCATTTTGCGACCAGCTCCTTGCCGGTCTGGGCAGCGTGCGCGAAGGCCGTCGCAGCCTGGAGCAAATGGTTGGCGAGCTTTCGGATGACGAGCAGGAGCTCGACGATATCGAGCCGTCGCACTACGAGGGCGACGCCATCGAGGTCGACCCCGCGCTCGGCTGGGCGGGCACGCGCTGGAGCCATGCGCGCGACTACACCATGCACGCTATCTCGGCGCTAACGTGCGGCACCTTTAGCTTTTTACTGATGCAAACGGCCGGGGTCGCGGCGCTTCCCGGCCTGGTCATTGCGGCTATCGCGATCGGAGCGGCGGCTGGCCTGGCCCCCCAGATCGGCTCGGCCATCTCGGCTGTGGGCTTTTTGGTGCTCATGGCCAACGCCACCATGCAGGCGCAGGGCATCCTGTCGATGTTGCCCGTCGCGGTGATCTTTGCCGCCGCCATGTCCGGTTGGTGGATCGCCTGGGGTCGCACCGAGGCTGCCGCGAGCGCCGCGCTCACCTGTGCACTCGCGCTTGGCTGTCTGACTGGCAATACCTTCCTGGCAGCTGGGGTCGCCGCCGGCGTCGCGTCATTTTGGCTCGGCCCGGCAAGCGCCGCCGCGGCAACGGGCATGGGCGTGCTTTTTGCCCGTCTGGCCACGGTCGCTCTCTCTGCCGGAGGCGTGCTGGGGCTCGGTAACGTTGCCGCAGCGCTGGAAGACCCGCTCCTTTGGGCTGCCTTTGTGCTGGTCGCAACAACTGCCGCGGCGTCATCTGCGCTGCTCAATGCCCATGCCAAGCGTGCCGACCAGGGCTCAAACCTTGCCGCAATCGCCGCCATCGCCGTCACCGGCATCGGCTGCGCAGTGGCATCCTGTCTTGCACACCATATGGAAATTGCCAGCCTTGCAGCCGCGGTCGCCGCCAAGGCGGCAGTTGCGGGAACCCTATCCTCTATAATCGTTGGGATATGCCTATATTTGCTCGGATACCAAAGAACCTATACGGAGAGTGATCTTTCGTGAACTTCCTGAACATCTTCGAGGACCACGTGGCCGGCATCTTCGGTGCCACCCGTGCCCCGTTCTCCTTTAAGAAGCTTGCCAAGCAGGCCGCTCGCGACATGGAGGATCAGACTCTAGTGATTAACGGCGTCAACACGGCGCCGGCACTCTATACCATCCTGATCGCCGCCGACGACGATCCCATGCTCGCCCCGTTCTACCCCGAGCTTTCGCGCGAGGTCCGCGAGTTTGTGAAAGCGCAGGCCGAAAAGCGCCGCTATGTCTTTGTCGGCGAGCCCCTCGTGCGCTTTATGATCGATCCGCAGCTGCGCGC
This sequence comes from Collinsella aerofaciens, assembly GCA_021639365.1. Classification (GTDB taxonomy): domain Bacteria; phylum Actinomycetota; class Coriobacteriia; order Coriobacteriales; family Coriobacteriaceae; genus Collinsella; species Collinsella aerofaciens_AH. Next base: position 59,388 of record JAJXHK010000003.1, on the reverse strand, counting down.
CGGCAAGTTCTCGGTCTTTGCCGAGAACGTCGATGCCCCCACGCTCGGCCGCCTATACGAAGAAGAGCGCGCCTATCAAAACGGCCTGGGTCAGAACAACTCCGCGGCAAGCCGTGCCGCCAGCGCCCCGCGCGCCGGCCAGCAGCAGTTTGCTGCCCCGCAGCAGCGCCCCGCCGCCATGCCCCAGCAGCAGCCGACGCCTCGCGCCGCCACTCCCGACCCGCTTGCCGCGGCAGACCCCTTCGCGCCTAGCGTCCCCGACCCCGCCGCCGCACCCATCCCGGTGCCGCAGACCGTCTCGCGCGACGCGCTTGCCGGCATGGGCGGAGCCGCCGCGACCGGTGCCGCCGTGGGCCTAGGCGCCGCAGCCGGCATCGCCTCCAACATGGCGAGCACTCGCGCCCCGCAGCGCCCGCTCGCCCAGCTCGTCGACGTCGTGAGCGGCGAGAGCCATAGCATCACCTCCGCGCAGGTGACCATCGGTCGCGAGCGCTCAGTTTCCGACATTGCCCTGCGCGACCCCAACGTGTCGCGCCGCCACGCCCAGCTCACCTTTACGGGCTCGGATTGGTCGATCGAGGACCTCAATTCCACCAACGGCACACTCGTCAACAACCGCCGCATTACGCGCTGCCCGCTGCGCAACGGCGATCTGCTGACGTTCGGCCTGAGCACCTTTGAATTTAGGGGATAGTCGCTTATGAACATCGATATCGTCCTTTTTGCAGGCCGCATCGTCCTGGTCGCCCTGCTCTATATCTTCCTGTTCGCCGTCATGAAGACCGGCGTGGGGCTTGTGCGCGGACAGCGCCGCGACTCGGCTATCTGGACGATCGATGTGGACAAGGGTCCGCGCGGTATCCGCGGCATCCACGTAGATATGCTCGGCCCCGTCATCGTCGGTCGCTCGCCATCTTCGGACATCTGCATCAACGAACCATTCGTCTCGGCCTCGCATGCGCGCTTTTCGCTGCAGGGCCCGGCGCTCATCATCGAGGACCTCAACTCGCTTAACGGCACGCTCGTCAACGGCCGCCAGCTTGTGGAGCCCGCAACGCTGCGCGAGGGCGACGAAGTCCAGATCGGCGATGTGGTCATGAAGGTGAACCGTCGATGATCGACGAGGAGAACAAGTCCGCGACTATGACCGAGGCACCGGCTGCTGCCACAGCTGCGCCGGCCCACGCCGCTCCGGCGGGCTCCGCACCCGTGGAACCCGAGGACACCGTGTTCTCCCTGCCTCTTTCGCATGTAACGCATGATATTTCGGATCTCGCCGATAACGAGGACGAAGAGGATGCCGTAGCGGCGCCCATCGGCGCACATGCTGCGGAACAGCCCACAGCACCCGAAGCAACCTCGGCGCCAGCTCACTTTGCGGAGCCCGTCGCCGCGGCAATCAACGAGAGCGCTGCGGTGTTTGCAGCACCCGAGCCCGCCGCGCCGGCGTTTCCCATAGCTCCGGCATCCGAAGTTGCGCCCGTGTCTACGCCGGCGCCCGAAGCGGGGCCATCCCCCGAGGACGGCCCTGCACCCAAGACCCCGCAGTCTGCGCCCGCAAGCGAGTCCGATGCCGTGGCCGAGCCCGCCGCCCAGTCGCAAAGCATGCCCGCGCCGTCGCACTTTGCGACGCCCGAGCCTATAGACGTCAGCCCGCAAGACGGCGAGTCGACCGCCCGCGTGTCCGAGGAGCCCGGCTCCCCGGACACCGGCGATTCCGAATCAAACGCCGAGACCGACACCGTCTCTCCCGGTGATACAGCCGAGATCGACGTTGCCGCCGTTGAGGCCAAGCTCAAAGACCCCGGCTCGACCATGAGCTTTGAGCCCCTGACCGAGGAGCGCATCGAGACCGACTCGACCTATGATGCCGGCACCACCACGCAACTCATGTGGGGCGCCCGCTCCGACGTTGGCTGCGTACGCCCGCACAATGAGGATTCCTACCTGGTGCAGTCGCCGCTCTTTTGCGTATGCGACGGCATGGGCGGTCACGCCGCCGGCGAGGTAGCCTCTTCCATCGCCGTCGAGACTATTGCCAAGACGGCCCCGCAGTCCGCCGACGCAGCACGCCTGGCCGCAGCCGTCGAGGCAGCCAACGCCGCCGTAATCGAGGCGGCCCTGAACGGCCTGGGCAAGCCCGGCATGGGCTGCACAGCCACTTGCGCCTATATCGAAAACGACACGCTCGCCATCGCCCACGTGGGTGACTCTCGCGCCTACCTGCTCCACGAGGGCACGCTCATCCGCGTGACCCGCGACCACTCCTACGTGGAGGAGCTCGTGGACGCCGGCGAGATTACGGCAGACGAGGCTCGCGTCCACCCCAACCGTTCGGTCATCACCCGTGCGCTGGGCTCGGACCCCGCCATGTATGCCGACCACTTCACTCTGCATATCGAGGAAGGCGACCGCCTGATCCTGTGCTCCGACGGCCTTTCGAGCATGATTCCCGATAGCGATATCGAGAACATCGCCACGCAGTCCTCAACCGCGCAAATCTGCGTCGACAACCTAGTGGACGCGGCGCTTGCCGCCGGCGGCCACGACAACGTGACCGTAGTAGTCGTTGACCTGGTTGACGATGGCGTTATGCGCGAAGCGCAACGCGTGCGTCGCCGCAACATTACTATCGCCGCCATCCTGGCCCTCGTCTTTGTGCTGGCAGCTGGCATCTGGGCCTACACGGGTGTCACCGGCTCGTACTACCTGGGTACCTACCAGGGCAATGTCGCCGTCTGGCGCGGCCTGCCCGGCAAGCCGCTCGGACTCAAGCTCCACTGGCTCGAAAGCGAAACCAGCATTAAGCTGTCCGACCTGCCCGAAGACACGCAAAACCGCCTCAAGGCGGGCATTCCGCAAACAAGTGTCGACGATGCGCAGGACACGATATCCAAGTACCGCCACCAGATCGACGAGGAACAGACCCGCCAGGTGATCGACGCGCAAACGATTCGCGACAACACCAATCAGGGATCGACCTCCGAATCAGATTCCGAGAAAACCGCCGAACAGTCCGCCGAGGCCGAAGCCTCCGATAAGAATTAGAAAGGGAGTGCCGCTTATGAGTCGCCGCAACACCGAGCTGCTCTTGCTCATCGCCTCGGCGTTCCCCGTCATCCTGCTGTATGCGATGTACGTCCTCACCGCGGGCGCCGCCATCTCCTTTGAGACGCTCGCCGTACCGATCGGCCTCTTTGCCGCCTTTGCCGCGGCCCACATTGCCGTGCGCATCTTGGCGCCCGGTGCCGACCCCGCCATCCTACCCATCGTATTTATACTTTCGGGCATCGGCATCACGTTCGTGACGCGTCTCGCCCCCGCTCTCGCCATCTCACAGCTCATCATCCTGTTTGTCTCGGTGGCCCTGATGGTGGGAACGCTCGCACTGGTCAAAAACCTCGACGTGGTCATGCGCTACAAGTACACCTTTGGCATCATCGGCATCATCCTGCTGATGCTGCCTATCTTTATCGGCACCACGATCTCGGGCTCCAAGCTGTGGATTCGCATCGCGGGCTTTACCATCCAGCCCGGCGAGTTCGCCAAGGTCTTTATCGTCCTGTTCCTGGCCGGATACCTGGCCGAGAACCGCGAGCTGCTCTCCATCTCCAACCGCAAGATCCTGGGCTTTAAGATCCCTCGCCTGCGACTGCTGCTGCCGCTGTTTGCCGTGTGGGGTGTGTGCCTGCTCGTCGTCGTCTTCGAACGCGACCTGGGTTCGGCCGTGCTGTTCTACACCATCTTCTTGCTGATGCTCTACGTTGCCACGGGGCGCTTTTCATATGTCGTTATCGGCCTTGCGCTCTTAGCCGTCGGAGCCGTAGGCGCCTACAAGTTCCTGTCTCACGTTCAGGTGCGTTTCCAGGTTTGGGTCGATCCGTTTAAGGACGCCCAGGGCCAGGGCTACCAGATCGTCCAGTCGCTCTTCTCGCTCGCCGACGGCGGTCTGGTCGGTGTTGGCATCGGCAACGGCATGGCCAACAACATCCCTGTCGTCGAGTCCGACTTTATCTTCTCGGCTATCGGCGAGGAGATGGGCCTTTTGGGCGGCGGCGCCGTGCTCATCCTGTTTATGCTCTTTGCCGTGCGTGGCCTCACCACGGCTGCCCGTGCTAAATCCGACCTCGCTGCCTTTAGCGCCACGGGCCTTACGGCCGCCATCAGCTTCCAGGCCTTCTTGATCGTTGGCGGCGTAACCCGCCTGATCCCGCTGACCGGCGTCACCCTGCCCTTTATGAGCCAGGGCGGCTCCTCGCTGCTGGCAAGCTTTATCATCGTCGCGCTTTTGCTGCGCGCCGGTGACGAGGCAACCGGTCGTGAGGCCGAGCTCACCGGCACCGGCACCATGGCCGCCATCACCGACGACCAGGTCGCCTCGGCGGCCTCCCCGGCCGGCACGCGCTTCGCCACTTCGTCTTCGTACGCCCGTGGCAGCCACTCCGCCGCCTCGCGCATGCGCCGTCGCCTGCTTGACACGCCCGAATCCGGTGTGCTCGGCCGCGTTGCGCTCGCCAACCGTCTAACCCGTGCGGTGCTCGCCTTTACGGCGCTGTTCGCCATCCTCATCGGCAACCTCACCTATGTCCAGGTCATCAAGGCCAAGGACTATCAGGACATGCCGACCAACAACCACACCATCGCCCGCTCCAAGTACATCCAGCGCGGCTCCATCATCACGTCCGACGGCGTGACGCTGGCCGAGTCGCTGCAGCAGGAGGACGGCACCTACGTACGCTCCTACCCCAACGGTAACCTGGCAGCGCACGTGGTTGGCTACGTGAGCCAGCAGTATGGCACCACCGCCATCGAGAGCGTCATGAACGACACGCTCACCGGCTCTAAGGATTACTCCAGCTGGAACAACGCCATCGCGTCGCTCGCGGGCCAGACCCAGCCGGGCAACACCGCCAAGCTCACCATCGACTCGCGCATCCAGACGGCTGCTGAGCAGGCGCTCAAGGGCTTTAAGGGCGCTGTAGTGGTCATCGACCCGCGTACCGGCGCGGTGCTCGCATGTGCCAGCTCGCCCACCTACGACAACACCAACATCGATGCCCTGCTGCAGACGGGCGGCGGCGAGGACGGCTCCATGTACAATCGCGCCATGGACGCGCTGTACACGCCGGGCTCAACGTTTAAGGTCGTTACGCTTTCCGCGGCACTCGAGACCGGTACCGCCAGCCTTACCAGCACCTACCAGGCGCCCGGCTCCATGGACATCGGCAACGCACCGGTCACCAACTCTGCCAACGAGAGCTACGGCACCATCAGCCTGCAGCAGGCCTTTGCCGTGTCCTCCAACGTCGTCTTTGGCCAGGTGGCAAACGAAGTTGGCGCAAACACGCTCGTGCAGTTTGCCAACGCCTTTGGCTACGGCCAAAAGCTCGGCCAGGACCTGACCTCCGCGGCCTCCATCATGGCCGACCCGTCGCTCATGACCGAGTGGGAGACCGCCTGGGCCGGCGCCGGCCAGCCTGTCGGCATGGACCACACGCCCGGCCCGCAGACCACCGTCATGCAGAACGCCGTGATTGCCGCCGCCATCGCTAACAGCGGCGTGGTCATGGACCCGTACTTTGTAGCCCAGGTACTCGCCCCGGACGGAACCGTGGTCAAGACCACGCAGTCGCGCTCGCTTGGTCAGGCCGTCAGCTCCGCCACGGCCGACCAGGTCAAGCAGGCCATGCTTGCCGTCGTCCAGTCCGGCACCGGCACCGATGCCCAGATCCCCGGCGTCAAGGTCGCCGGCAAGACCGGCTCGGCCGAGACCGGCGGCACCCACGTCAACTCGATGTTCGTTGGCTTTGCACCTTACGATTCACCCACGGTCGCCATCTCGGTGGCCTTGGAGGATTTCGACAAGCATGACGTCGAGGCCGCCAAGATCGCCGGTATCGTCCTGACCGCGGCGCTTGCCGCACAGGGAGCGTGATGCCCATGATCGAATCGGACACCCGAGGCGCGCCGCGGCCGAAGAGTTAGCGGCAACGCGCCACACGGCCCCAGCGGCCACATCGTAGGTACTACACACATCGTTGAGCGAATAGTTATGTTAGGAGCAGGAATGGAACAGAGGGTCCTCGGGGGAAGATACCTCCTCAAGGATAAGGTGGGAACAGGCGGCATGGCGACCGTCTACCGTGCACAGGACCAGGTCCTCGACCGCACGGTTGCCGTCAAGATCATGCTGCCGCAGTATGCTGGCGACGCAACCTTCGCCGCACGCTTTAAGCAGGAGGCCCAGGCAGCAGCCGGTCTCTCCTCCCCCTATATCGTGGGCGTCTACGATTGGGGCAAGGACGGCGACACCTATTACATCGTCATGGAGTACCTGCGCGGCACCGACCTTAAGAGCGGCATCAAGAGCCACGGCGCCCTCGACCCCAAGAAGGTCGCCCAGATCGGCTCGCAGATCAGCTCCGCGCTTTCGGTCGCCCACAAGCACGAAATCATCCACCGCGACATTAAGCCGCAGAACATCATGGTGCTGCCCGACGGCAACATCAAGGTGATGGACTTTGGCATCGCGCGCGCCAAGAACAGCCACCTCACGCAAGACAACAACGTGCTGGGAACCGCCCACTACGTCAGCCCCGAGCAGACCCGCGGTCAGGACCTCGGCCCCACCTCGGATATCTACTCGCTGGGCGTCGTGATGTACGAGTGCGCCACTGGCCGCGTTCCCTTTGACGGTGACGACGCTATCTCGGTCGCACTCAAGCAGGTCAACGAGTTGCCTATTCCGCCGAGCCAGATCAACTCCGGTGTCGACGCCGACCTTGAGCGCATCATCCTCAAGTGCATGGAGAAGGACCCGGCGAATCGCTTCCAGACGGCAGATGAGCTGCGCCAGGTGCTCAACAACTACCTGTCCGGCCGCGCTGTCAACGTCTCGGAGCCCACGCGCATCATCGGTGCCGCCGGCGACCTGGGCGCCACCAAGACGCGCGAGCTTTCCGACTCCACGCGCGCCATGGTTCGTCCCGTCTCGGGCGTGAGCGGCCAGAACACCGCACGTAGCGCCGTCTCGGGCTCCACGGGTTCCTACGAGGTCGAGAAGCCCAAGTCCAACAAGAACAAGATCATCGCCGCCGTGGTTGCCGCCATCGCCGTGATTGGCGTTGTGGTGGCTTTTGCCACGGGCATGTTCAGCGGCGAACAGGTCACGGTGCCCGACGTGCTGGGCAAGGACCAGGAAACCGCTATTGAGCTGATCAAGGAGGCCGGCCTTGAGGTTGGCACCGTCGACCAGAGCTACAACGACGATGTCGATGAGGGCAAGGTCGCCGAGCAGACCCCCAACGGCAACACCAAGAAGGCCAAGGGCACGAGGGTGAACCTGGTGATCTCCAAGGGCCCCAAGCCTTCCGAGAAGGTTGAGGTCCCGCAGCTCGTCGGCCTGACCAAGGACCAGGCAGAGGCCGCGCTGGCAAGCGTGGGCCTGAAGGGCAGCGCTACCGAGGCTGCCAACGAGGCCGAAGAGGGCCAGGTCTTTGAGCAGGGCACTGACGCCGGCAAGGAGGTCGAGAAGGGCACGACCATCTCGTACAAGGTCTCCAGCGGCCCTGATACCACCTCGGTGCCCGATCTGACCGACATGACCGAGGCTCAGGCGCGCAACGCCCTCGACATGGCCGGCTTTGGCGTTGACGTGAGCTATCAGGAAAACGACTCCGTTACCGAGGGCACGGTCATTAGCTGGAACCCCAGCGGCAAGCAGAAGCCCGGCGCCACGATCACCGTCGTCATCGCCAAGAAGTCCGGCAAGGCCAGCGTCCCGGGCAACCTGTACGGCAAGAGCATCTCCGCCGCCGTCACCGCGCTCAACAACGCCGGCTTCTACAACATCGCCTTCTGCGATCAGAACGGTAACCCCGTGAGCGGTAACGAGAACGCCACCGTTACAGGCGTCTCCCCCACCGGCAAGCAGTCCACCGACAGCACGATCACGCTGACGGTTTCGATTTCTGGCTCTGGTACTGATTCAGGCGACGATTCCGGTACGACCAACTAGTCATCAAGACGGTAGTGTCGAGAAAGTTGGTGTAAGGGCCCTTGCGGCCCCTGTGTCCGATATCCGGAATCAGTTGATATCCTAGGCCGCCTCCACGCTGTCGGCAAGTTCCAGGCTGGATTCGAGCATCTTCCTGGCCGCCTTCTCCAGCTCCGCCCAGTCGTGCTCGCCCGCGGCACCCATTCTGAACGCGGCGTCATGCATCTCGGCCATCTTCCTCTCCGAGAAGTAGCGCGAGCCGGACCATGTCTCGGCCTGGTCGCACATGACGGCGCCCACGAGCCTGAGCAGCGAACTCTCCGACGGGAAGACCTGCACCACGCGCGAGCGGCGCTTGATTTCCCTGTTGGCGCGCTCCTGCACGTTGTTGGTGCGCAGGCGCTTCCAGTGCGACGGCGGGAAGTCCAGGTACGCGAGCGCGTCGGGCTCCGCCTCCTCGAGCACCCTCGCCGCCCTCGGGCAGCACCCCTCCAGCATCTCGCATGCCGCGTGGTACATGGCCACGGCGGTGGCGGCGTCCCCGGCGCGGAAGACCGAGGAGACGATGCGCCCCACGCGGCGCCTCAGCTGCCAGGAGCCGGCCTCGCGCATGCAGTCGCGCATCAGGTGCACGGCGCATCGCTGCCAGGCCGCCCCCTGGAAGACCTCGCCTATGGCCCTGACCAGGCCCCCGTGGGCATCGGATACGACGAGCTCGGTGCCGGTCGCGCCGCGGTCGCGCAGCTTTCGCAGGAAACCGAGCCACGATTCGTAGGACTCCGTGTCCACCACGGACACCCCCAGCACCCGCCTCCAGCCGGACTCGTCGCAGCCTATCGCCGTGACCACCGCGGTCGAAGCCACGCGGCCCCCGCGGCGGCACTTGACGTAGGTCGCGTCGAGCCAGATGTAGGGTATCGCGCGCGCATCGAGCGGCCCCTCCGCGAGGTCGGCTATCTCGGCGTCGAGGGTCGCGGCGATCGCGCTCACGCGGTCCCTGCCGAGCCTCTCGATGCCCATCTTCTCGACTATCCTCTGCACCTTCCTGGTGCTGGTGCCGGTGGCGTACATCTCGGCCACCGCCGCGACGAGCGCGCGGTCGACGCGCTGGTAGCGCTCGAGGACGTCCTCGGGGAAGAAGCTACCCGTCCTGAGCTTGGGGATTCTCAGGTTGAGCGTGCCCACGCACGTCTCGAGCGTGCGGTTGCGGTAGCCGTTCCTGCTGTTGGCCCCATCGCCGCAGAGCTGGTCGGCCTCCTCGTCCATGATGGCGTTGACCACCTGCTCGGCGAGCAGCCTGAGCAGCGACTGGATGTCGACCATCCCGTCGGTCGACCTCGGGATGGCGGCCTTATCCGGCATCGCGTCTGCTAATATCTCCATAGCGGTCCCTGTCCTTTCCCAGAACCTGTGTTATGTAGCAATTCCAGATTCTAGGACAGGGGCCGCTTGCGTTTGGCGGTCAGCCGTCGGCGCGCTTACACCAACATTTCCGACGCGATCATCAAGACGTTGCCCACAGCGGCTGCTGACGCAAATACATTCGCTCAATTGCGCCCGTTTGCTCCCCCTGCAAACGGGCGCTTTCTTCATCTGAAGTAGCGAAAACCACGGCATACCTTTAAACCAGAAGAGCCCGGCACCGTAGCGGTACCGGGCTCGATATTCCTCTGGTGCCCCCGGGCGGATTCGAAAATCCCCCCCGTGGGGAAATGAGTGACGCGGGTGTCGACGGCCCGAATCCGGCCTTTAGACCAGAAGAGCCCGGCACCGTGGTGGTACCGGGCTCGGCAAATCTCTGGTGCCCCCGGGCGGATTCGAAAACTCCCCCCGCGGGGAAATTGGTGACGCGGGTGTCGACGGCTCGAATCCTGCCCTTAGACCAAAAGAGCCCGGCACCGTAGCGGTACCGGACTCGATATTCCTCTGGTGCCCCCGGGCGGATTCGAACCGTCGACACCCGCTTTAGGAGAGCGGTGCTCTATCCCCTGAGCTACGGAGGCATGTTGTATTAGTGTAGCAGATTTGTGCCACTACCATGCAGCGCATAGCCGCTCTTCGAGATAGTCGTCTGCGGCGTTCTTTAATGACTGGTCGTTTAAGAGCGTCGCAGACGACTACCCAACGACTAGTTGCCTTTGTGGAAAAGGTTTTTGATAACGGAGGGGATGCTCTTGGCGCCCTTGGCCGTCACATCGATAAAGTCAGGCGAACGCACGAGCTTATCCTCGTCAACGTACTTGCGGACCGCACGAAGCGTCTCTTTGTCGTCGCGCGTCGAAAACGTAAAGTGACCATTGTCCTTGGTGAAGATGGCAAAACGCGTAATCTTCTTGGTGCCGCGCAAAACCTCAGCGGCAATATAGTCGACCTCATCCCACGGGATTTGAATATAATCCTCGGGATTGCGCTCGTTATAGTACTCAAACGCCTTATTGCCCACCATTACGTTACCGTGACTGGTAAGCCCCATCAGGCAGGTTGCCGGCGTTGCCAGATCGACCGTGCTGTTCTGAGATTGCGCCATGCGCGCCTCGCCCTCCAAATAAAACAATCGGACCGCATCCAGTGTACCCACCGGGTGCGGTCCGTTTCAATGGCTCAAAAGCCCTTGCCTAGCAATTCTCGGTCTTAAGCCGAAACGTGCTTACATGAAGCCGCAGACGCGACCGATGATGCCGATGGCGAAGAGAGCCAGGATGATGACGATCGGGCTGACCTTCTTCTTGAGGAGCTTGCAGACCAGCAGGGTCAGGCACACGGCGGCAAGGCCGGGGATGAGCTGATCGAGGTTAGCCTGAAGCGTGGTGACCTTCACCTGATCAAGGGCGTTAGCACCGATGGAGTTATACATCGTCAGTGCTTCCTTGACACCCTCAGAACCGGAGGGCAGATTAGCCCAGTCGATAAAGGCGCCGGCAGACTGCGTGACCTTGGAGACGACCGGGGTGAAGGAGATGGACACCCAGCGCTCGACCAGGGCGCCGATGATGAACATACCCAGGATGGAAGCGCCCTCGGTGACCTTGCCCATCAGACCGCCGGAGAGGTCCTTGGCGATGGAGGAGCCGACCTTGTAGCCAAACTCCTGCGTGTACCACAGGAAGGCGTAACGGATGATGTTCCACGCGAAGAAGAACAGCAGCGGACCGGCGATGCTGCCGGACAGGGCCAGGGAAGCGCCCAGAGCGCCCAGAATCGGGCGAAGGGTGAACCAGAAGGCGGGGTCGCCGACGCCGGCGAGCGGGCCCATCATACCGACCTTGACGCCCTGAATGGCGACGTCGTCAATCGGAGCACCGTTGGCGCGCTCCTCCTCGAGAGCGAGGGTAACGCCAATGACGGGGGCGGAAACATAAGGGTGGGTGTTATAGAACTCCAGGTGGCGCTTAAGAGCGGCAATCTGGTCATCCTTGCTGGTGTAGAGCTTCTTGATCGCAGGGATCATTGCGAAGCACCAGCCGCCGTTCTGCATACGCTCGTAGTTCCACGAGCCCTGAAGGAACTGATGACGGAAGCAAACCTTCTTGCGGTCAGCCTTGGTGAGCTGAATCTTGTTCTCTGCCATATGTATCACTCCCCTCCTACTCGTAATCGTTCAGAATGTCGCCGAGCGGGTCGCCGGAGCCACCGCCCATGCCGCCACCCTGCTTGGCCAGATCCTTAAGGCCAAGGTAGATGAGGGCAAGGGAGATGCCGATGAGGCCAAGGGCGATCAGCGTGAGCTGAGGGATGGCAGCAAGGACAAAGCCGAGGATGAAGAACGGCCAGGTCTCCTTGGTGGCCATCATGTTGATGACCATGGCGTAACCGACGGAAGCGACCATGCCGCCGCCGACAGCCATGCCGCCGGACAGCCAGTCGGGCATAGCGTTAAGCGCGTTGGTAACAGCCTCGGCCGGGATGATGCACAGAAGCACTGCCGGGATGGCGATACGAAGGCCCTGCATGAGGATGGCAGCGTACTGCCAGCGCTCGATGCCGGCGAAGTCGCCCTTCTCGGCGCAACCGTCCATGGCGTGAGCGATAGCGGTAGCCAGGGTACGGCAAATCATGGTCAGGAACAGACCAGCGACCGACAGCGGGACGGCGACGGCGATGGCGGCGGTAACGGCCTTGGCCGAATCGGTGGCGCCACCGTTGAGGGCGAGCACCATGATGATCGAAGAAGCGACCGAGGCCAGGGCGGCGTCAGGCGCGACGGCGGCGCCGACGTTAGCCCAGCCAAGGGCCATCATCTGGAGCGAACCGCCCAGGAGGATGCCCTCCTGAAGGTGACCGGTTACGAGACCGATAAGCGTGCATGCCACGAGCGGCTGATGGAACTGGAACTCATCCAGAATGCCTTCCATACCGGCAAGCAACGCGACAATCGCAACAAGCAGAATAGTGATTGCAGACATGTATCGGACCCTCCTTTACTATGCTTGAGCGGCCAGTTCGGCCTTAGCTTTCTTCAACATGGCGTCGAGATCCTCGGAGGAATCCGAAGGAACCTTGCGGACCTCGAACTTGACGCCCTTGGCCTTGAGGGCCTCGAGAGTCTTAACGTCGTCATCGCCCATAGCGACGGCGTTGGTGACGACGACCTTGCCCTTGGAGTGAGCCATGGAACCGATGTTGGCTTCCTTGATGTCGACGCCGGCCTCGATGGCCTTGAGCAGATCCTGCGGGTTCTCGAAGAGCAGCATGGCCTTGGTGTCACCAAAGCGCGTGTCCTTGACGACCTCGGCCATCTTCTTGATGGGCACGACGTTGGCATGGACTCCCGGAGGGGCAGCCTGCTCGATCATGGTCTTGCGGAGCTCGTCGTGAGCAACGCCGTCGGAAACCACGATGATGCGGTTGGGGTTGATCTGCTTGGTCCACGTGGTGGCCACCTGACCATGAAGCAGACGGGTGTCGATACGGACGTGGGCGATCTTGATGTGCCCGTCGCCGATGACCGTTCCCGGAGGGATGGCGCCTGCAGGAGCAGCGGCGGCCGCAGCCGGCTTCTTCTCCTCGGGCTCCAGAGACTCGGGCTTGACGCGCACGCCAGCCTTAGCCTCAGTCACGAGATGTTTTGCGATCGCATGTGCAGTGTTCTTTGCGTCAAAGCGCTGCGAATATGCCTCGATGAGCATAGGCAGGTTGACACCGGTGACGATAGCCCAGGAATCGTGGCCCTCGATGAGCCCGTTGATCTGGTTGAACGGCGTACCGCCCCACAGATCAACGAGGAAGAGCACCTGCTCCTGGTCCTCGAAGGAAGCGACTGCTTCCTCGACCTTGGCACGGAAGTCGTCGGGGCCCATGCTCGGCTCGAGCGAGACCACGGCTACAGACGGCTGATCGCCAAAGACCATCGAGCCCGTCTGCTTGATTCCAGCCGCCAAGTCACCATGGCTAGCAAGAACAATACTTACCATCACATAACCTCCTTTTTGTCTACGTATTTCCTACACGACAAAACAGAGTATAGCCGCAAGCGCGGGAAAATTATAGGAAAAAATGTGAATGGTTGGATTATTTGTTTAAACGTCCTGCTTTTGTTACAAGTTGGTTACATCGCTGGTTTTCAGCTATTCCTCACTAAGCATAATTATTTTGACCCTCTTAGAGAACAGGTACAAGTGCAGCGTTCATTAATACCGGTTTATAGCGGACAAGAATCTGCTTGACTCTTCGATACTTTGTTTAAACAGACATGACTTGACTTATTTCGTTAGTTATGCTCTGACAGAATAGTCATTGGGGACGTTCTTGCATGACTAGTCAAACAAGAACGTCCCCAACGACTAGGGGCTAGACGATGTGGAGAGGGTTGGCGGCGTCGACGGCGTCGGGGGTGTCGGAGAGGCCGTCGGGGGCAGCGTCTGCCGGGTCCTCGTCGGGGGTCTCGATCTGCTTGATCACGACCTCCTGGCCCTGCAGCAGGTATGTCTCGTCGCTGCCGCAATAAGGGCAGGTCTTGCCGTGCTCGACCGTCGCGTAGTTGCGGCCGCACGCCTCGCAATGTGTCACGGCCTCAACGGGCTCCACGATAAGCTCCGAGCCCTCGGTGATAGGCTTTTTATCTGCTGCCCAGCGCCAAGCGTCGAGCAGCAAGTCGGGAACGACGCCCGAGACCTCGCCCAGCAGCAACGTCACGCTCGAAACGCGACGCACGCCATTGACGCGCGCCACATTCTCGACATCGCGAATAATGTGATACACAATCCCTAATTCATGCAAGGCGAATACCTTTCAACAATGGTTGATGCGATGTCAGCCAAACGTCAGCGAGCGGCGATCCAGGTGCCCCAGGTTGCCCCGAAACAAGGCGTCCGCTGGGCTTTTGCCCGCGGCGCCGAAGTTGAGGGGCAAGATGGGGTGCCTGGGCGCCGCGCAGCGTCGGCAGTGCCGCCGTTCGTTAGAACGGCGGAACCTAATGACCGAATTTGATCTTGATGGCACGCTTGAGGGCGTACTTACCCAGGCTCGGGAGCTTTTGCTCGTATTTGACCATCGTTGAGCACTCGGGGCGGTCGCGATCCAGATGGATGGCGTCGAACGCGCACTTGGTGGTGCACAGGCCGCAGCCGATGCACTTGTTGGGGTCGACGATCGAGGCACCGCAACCCAGGCAACGGGCGGTCTCGGCGCGCACCTGCTCTTCGGTAAAGGTCTCGACGTACTCGCTAAACGGCGCGGCCTTCTCGCGCTCGCGGTCCACGTGGGCAACCTCACGGCTCGCGTTGTCGTAGCTCTCGATCACGACATCGTCGCGGTCGAGCGCGGTGTAGCGGCGCTGGTTGCGGCCGATGGTGAGCGTGGACCCCGGCTGCACATAGCGATGGATGGACACGGCGGCCTCGTGGCCGGCGGCGATGGCATCGATGGCAAAACTCGGACCGGTGTAGACGTCGCCGCCCACAAAGATGTCTGGCTCGGCGGTCTGGTAGGTCTGAGGATCGGCAAGGGCGCCCTGACCGCGGCCAAGCTCCACCTTGGAGCCAGCCAGCAGGTCGCCCCACACGATGGACTGACCGATCGACATGACCACGCGGTCGGCGTCGACACGACGCAGGTCGTTCTCGTCGTACTCGGGCGCAAAACGGCCCTCGTCGTCAAAGACACGCGTGCAGCGCTTGAAGGTGATACCGCGCACATGACCGGCCTCGTCCAGGTGAACCTCCTTGGGGCCCCAACCGCAGCTGATGTGCGCGCCGTCCTCGATGGCCTCGCGACGCTCCTCCTCGCTGGCGGGCATCTGGGCCTCACTCTCCAGGCAGAACATCTCAACGTGCTCGGAGCCCAGGCGGCAGGCGTTGCGGGCCACGTCGATGGCCACGTTGCCGCCGCCCACCACGATGGTGCGGCCGGGCAGCGCGTCAATCTTGCCGCTGTTGACCTCGCGCAAGAAGTCGACGGCCACGGTCACATCCTCGGCATCCTCGCCCGGAATACCGGCAAGGCGGCCGCCCTGGCAGCCAATGGCAACGTAGAAGGCCTTAAAGCCCTGCGCGCGCAGCTCGTCGAGCGTCACGTCGCGACCGACCTCCACGCCATAGCGGAACTCGGCGCCCATCAGGCGAATGACCTCAACCTCGGCCTCGATAACATCCTTCTGCAGCTTAAAGCTGGGAATGCCGTAGGTGAGCATGCCGCCCGGACGCTCGTTTTTCTCGAACACGACGGGCTTGTAGCCCTTCTCGGCCAGATAGAAGGCACAAGACAGGCCGGCCGGACCGGCACCGATGATAGCGATCTTCTGATCGAAGCCGCCGGCACGCGTCGGAGTCACCACGGGCGGGACATAGCGGGTCGCTGCGTCCAGATCGCGCTGGGCGATAAACTTCTTGACTTCGTCGATAGCCACGGCGGCGTCCACACGGCCGCGGGTGCAGGCGTCCTCGCAGCGGCGGTTGCACACGCGGCCGCAGATAGCGGGCAGCGGGTTCTCGCGCTTGATGAGCGCCAGCGCCTCGTCATAGCGACCCTGAGCCGCGAGCTTCAAATAGCCCTGAACGGCAACGTGCGCGGGGCAGGCCGTCTTGCAGGGAGCGGTGCCGGACTCATGCGTCTCGATGCGGTTGTCGTTGCGGTAGTTGGGCGACCACTTGGTGTGATCCCACTTGGTGGCATCGGGCAACTCCTGGCGCGGATACTCGGGCACCTGTCCGCCGGCCTTTTTGCTGCAGAGCTTCTGGCCGAGCTTGGCAGCGCCGGCCGGACACACCTCAACGCAGCGACCGCAGGCCACGCACTTGTCCTTCTCGACCTTGGCGACATAGGCCGAGCGCGACAGGTTGGGCGTGTTGAACAGCTGCGAGGTGCGCAGGGCGTAGCACACGTTGACGTTGCAGTTGCAGATAGCGAAGATCTTGTTCTCGCCGTCAATGTTGGTGATCTGGTGCACAAAGCCGTTGTCCTCGGCCTGGCGCAAGATGTCGTAAACCTCGTCGCGGGTCACGTAGTGGCCGCGGTCGGTCTCGACCACGTAGTCGGCCATATCGCCCACGGCGATGCACCAATCGGCCGGGTCGTCGGCGCAGCCCTCACCCATCACGCGACGGCTCGCACGGCAGCTGCAGGTGCTAGCGGCATACTTACCCTCGTATTTGTCGAGCCAATGCTCGATATGCTCAATAGGCACCGAGGTGCTTGCGGCGTCAATGGCCTTCTCGACCGGAATGACGTGCATGCCGATACCGGCGCCTCCGGGCGGCACCATCGGCGTAGCCTTGGACAGCGGCCCCTTGGACGCCTGCTCAAAGAACTTGGCATAGACCGGATGCTCCTCGAGCTGGCTCACGCGCATGTTGAGGAACTCGGCGGAACCCGGCACCAGCATGGGCAGTACCCACTGCTTGGCGCGCTCGGGGTTTTCCCAGTTGTACTCAAGCAGACCCGTGTAGCTCATGTCGTCGAGCATCTTCTCGATATCGGCTTCGGGCATGCCGGTGAGCTTGACCATCTCGGGCAGTGTATAGGGACGGCGCATCTTCATCTTGCAGAGCACTTCGGCCTGCTCGTCGGTTGCGGCCTCGGCAAACGACCAGTACTCGTAGCCCAACAGCTCGTCGCGATGCAGCAGACGGTTGGTGCAGTGCTCGCACAGCTTGACGATGGCCTCGCGCGGATGCTCCGGCAGCGGCGGCACGAACTCCGAACCGATGTCGGGCTCGGTGTAGCTAATCCCCGGTCCGTTGAGAATCATGGTTGTCCCTTCTCTTGCCGCAGCCCGACGAGGCCGCAGCGCCCCTCTTTTTTTGCAGGCCGGGCATGCCCCCATGCCGTTCACCCGCCATTGTTGACATTGTGTCAAAAATAGTATTGACGAACCGTCAACAATATTCAAGACTGTTAGGCGAACGGTCAGGCAAAAGAGGATGAAAGGCGGCAGAACATGGGCAACACGTACGCAGATATCCCTGTGGCCGACGCCACTCTTGCGTCCGATAGCGCGGCAAAGCGCCTGACGGGCGACGAACGCCGTCGCGAGATTCTCGATGCCGTGCGCACCGTAAGCTCCGAGCTGGGCGTGTCGCATCTATCCGTCTCGGCCGTGACCAAGCGAGCCGGCTGCACGCGCTCGCTGTTCTACCACTACTTCGCCGATATGGACGCCGCTGTCACCGCCGTCATGGACGAGGCAATCGACGGTTTTATCTCCGAACTCGAGCAGTGGAACGCCGGCCGCACGGTTGGCGACATCGAAGGCGCACTCGACACCGTCGCCCCGCTCTTTAAGCGCCTGGTCGCCAGCGGCCACGAGCTGCCGAGTACGCTCACCTCAAGCAGTGGCGCGCTCTACGGCGGCTTTTTACACAACGTGGTCCAGCGTGTGGCGCAGTATATCTGCGACACCACCGTGGTGGATTTTGTCGCCCATCATGAGCTACGCATCGACCATGTCTACGAGACGTTCTACACCCTCATCATGGGGTTGTTGATGTATATCCGCACGCACCCCGATGTGCCCGACGAGACGGTCAAGGAAATCATCGCCTCGACACTCCACATCGAGGGCTATACCGCCAAGTATCCGGAGCGCAAGCCCCAGGACTGACGACATTTGGCCAAACTGCCCGCGATCAGAAGAGGGGCCGCGGGCGTGTGAAAGGAGAGCAGCATGCTGTTCGATGTTTGGGGTAGCGATACCCTTATCCACTGGGCCGGCTGGGCCATGGTCTTTATTGGCCTGATCGTGCTCAACGAGGTCGGCCGCCGCACCAAGCTGGGCGCGGCCATCATCTTTGGCGTGGCTCCGCTGGCCATGACCATCTACTGCGTCGCCATCGCCGTCGGCGTTTCGCAGGGTGCCGAGTGGGCGCTCACCAACCCCACCCATGTGTACCAGAACAGCTGGTTCCACTACGCCAAGGTATACGCGGCGCTTGCCGGTTGCTGGGGCTTCATCGCCATTAAGTATCAGTGGGGCAAGATCGGCAGGGCGCACTGGTTCCGCGCATGGCCGTTTGTAATCGTCGCCATCAACATCATGATCGCCGTCGTGTCCGACTTCGAGAGCGCCTATCACTTCTTTGTCCTGGGCCAGTCCACTTGGGTCACCTCCGAGGGCGCCACGCAGCTCGCCGGTTGGAATAACGTGTTCAACGGCATCGCCGGAATCATCAACATCTTCTGCATGACCGGTTGGTGGAGCGTCTACGCCTCCGAGGACAAGACCGACATGCTGTGGCCCGACATGACCTGGGTCTACATCATCGCCTACGACATCTGGAACTTCTGCTACACCTACAACTGCCTGCCCACCCACTCCTGGTTCTGCGGCTTTGCGCTGCTGCTGGCGCCCACCGTCGCCGCCTTTATCTGGAACAAGGGCGGCTGGATCCAGAACCGCGCCTTTACGCTTGCTATTTGGTGCATGTTTGCCCAGGTGTTCCCCTACTTCCAGGAGGAGTCCATCTTTGTGACCCACTCCACACTCGACCCCGGCGCCGCCACCGCGGTCTCCATCGCCGCGCTGATCGCCAACGTCGCCGCGATCATCTACATCGCCTACCGCGCCAAGAAGCTCGGCCGCAATCCCTACAAGCAGGATGTCTTTGAGGGCACCAGCGACTGGGAGAAGGCTACCGCCCGCCGCGCCAAGGTGGATTACGCACACGCCGAGTAACATATTTATCCCGTCCACATTTGGATGTAGGCAAACTTAGCCGATGCCGCAATCGCGCGTCATGCGCAGCCCCGGAAAGCGATTCGCCCGCTTTCCGGGGCTTTTTGTTGTTGCGCGCATTCCCGCGCATATTCCATTCGCGCACACATTCAAAACCTCTCGCACAGATAAAATCAGATTTCCAACCGCCTGACAGCCCTATGTGACCCCAATTTTGGGTACATTGTTGTCCCGATATTGAGCTTGGGGGATATATGAAAGATGAGACGATGGACCAAGAGGATGCGGCCCAAGATGCAGAAGCATGCGCCGAGGCCCTGGAGAGCCTAGACCAGATCGCGCTGGCCGAGATTGCGTTTGACGATTCGAGCGTTGATGTGCAGGATGAGCCGGAAATCGAGGCGCAGCCCGATGATCAGGATGCAAAAGACGATGGCGCCGCGCCCACCGAAGACGAGGCGAGGCACGAGGAATCCGAATGCGAGGCCGACGACCAGCCCAAATCCGACACGAGCGAGGAAACCATCTTGCTCGACAGCTTGCCGGCCGAAGATTCGCTGACCCGCGAGCTCCCTGGCTTAGGCTCCGCGCCTGCCGTGGACGAGACCATCGCCATGGGCGATATTCCCCTGCCGTCCGTTCCCTCGGCGCGCGAGGCCGAGGTTCGTCATCGCAAGATGTCGCCCAAGCGCCGCAATCTGATGGTCGCTGGCGTTGTGGCCGTCGCGCTCGTCGCCGGCGGCGCAGGCTATGCTGCCTGGAACGGATACCGGCAAGAGCAGGCTGCCATCGCCGCCGCCAATGCCCACACGATGATGTCAGTGCAGATTGGCATGCATGCCGCGGGCCTCGACTGTTCCACCGGCTCCAAGATTCCCGTACAGGTGAGCGGTCAGGACGCTGATGGCTCCTCCGTGAGCGAAACGCTCTATGTTGACGAGCACGGCCGCGGCATCAAATTGCTGCCCGGCGATTACACGCTCTCCATTGCCGCCTCCCCCATCGCGTCCGACGGCACCGTCTATACCGTGCCGACCACCAAGGCGCAGGTCACGATCAAGAGCGACGGACAGGATCTGAGTGCCCAGGCCACCTTTAAGCTCAAGGTGCCTTCGGCCGACACGGTGACTGACGACCAGATCGATGCCGCCGCCAAGTATGCCGAGGAGGGAGGCACGAGCTCCGCCGCGGCTGCCAAAGTGCTCCAGCAGGCGGCAACCGCACGGCGCGACGCCGCCGTCAATGCCGTGAGCGCGCAAAAGGCACAGGCAGCCCGCGATGCTGACGCTCGCCACAAGGCAACCGACCTCTACCAGCTCGATATCCCCGTCGAGTGGTACGGCAAGGTCGAGACTTGGCAAAATGGCAGCACGCTATGCATCTATCTTGCCGGCGACAGCGATACGCCGATTGTGACGCTCGTCGCGGTGCGCGAGGGTGAGAGCTTTACGCCCGATGAGGGCGATACGGTTTTGGGTGCGGCCAATCTAGGCAACGGCTATACCGTCTACGCCAGCGGCCCCGTCTATCCGTACGTGGTGCCCCAGACCATCAACGGACGGACGCAGAATCCCGTGTCAACCTACCCCATGGACACGGCCATTGAGCTTGTCGAGCTCACGACCGGCAACCGCTATACCTATAGCCAGATCAAGAACGTGCTGGTCGGCAAAGACGGCAAGGCAGACGCCGCGACCAAACTTGAGACCGACTACCTCGCCCAGATCCTGCTACCAAGCATCAAGGCCCAGGGCTAACCTCCTACGACGAGGGCAGTCTTTTTTGGACGGGGCTTTTTAGCTGCCACTACCTGCCGGATGATTTTTTATCCCCGTCCCAGAAAAAAACTTGCTCTCTAGCTAATCAAGATTAAGTTGTTTCTTGATTAGCTAGAGAGCAAGATTGCGTGTAACTTGATTAATGCTTAAGCAAGTTTTTCTGTTTCTGCCCAGATTCTGCTGCCTAGCGCCAGGGATCGGCTTCGAACATCGGCTCGCGCTCGGGGCGGCGATCGCTGTAGGGATCGTAGCCGTCGTCGTCCTCGTTCTCGGCACGAATGAAGGGGTCGCGCGGCTTTGGGGCCGGCTTGGGCGCAGGCTTGGGTGCGGCGGGCGCGGCATCGGTCGCCGGCTTGTTCGTCTTGGTCTCGTCTTTCATCTGCATATCTCCTTGCCATGTGCTCACGTTCAACATCATCGATTGTCGCACGAAAAAAGGGCGACGGACCCAATTGGATCCGCCGCCCTTGGCGTTTTGCGATGAAGGGTAGATTTTAAGGCATGTCCCAAAAATCTACTCGGCGTCGGGGACCTCGTAGGTGGCCGACGGCGTGTTGTCGCACACGACGGTAAAGGCGCCGTCCTTGTCGACATCGACCGTCACCTGATCACCCTCGCGCACCGTACCATCGATGATGGCGGCGGCGATGGCGTCCACGACCTCGCGCTGCACCAGGCGCTTGAGCGGACGAGCGCCAAAGACCGGGTCCAGGCCGCCCACGGCGAGCATCTGCTTGGCCGCCGGGGTGATGGCAAGCGTCATGCGCTCCTTGGCCAAACGTGCGCGGACGTCGGCGAGCTGGATGTCGACGATCTTCTCGATTTGCGCCATGCCAAGCGGATGGAACACCACGATATCGTCGATACGGTTGAGGAACTCGGGACGGAAAGTCTGAGCCATGGCGGCGTCGACCTGATGGCGCATCTCCTCCTCGTCCTTACCGGACAGGTCGGCGATGGCCTTGGAGCCCACGTTGGACGTCATGATGATGATCGTGTTCTTGAAGGACACTTGGCGACCCTGGCCGTCGGTCAGACGACCGTCGTCGAGCACCTGCAGCAGTACGTTGAAGACGTCCGGGTGAGCCTTCTCCATCTCGTCGAGCAAGATCACGGAGTACGGGCGACGGCGCACGGCCTCGGTGAGCTGGCCGCCCTCGTCGTAGCCCACGTATCCCGGGGGCGCACCGATCAGGCGCTGGACGCTGAACTTCTCCATGTACTCGGACATGTCGATACGCACAAGCGCGCGCTCGTCGTCGAACAGGCACTCGGCCAGCGCCTTGGCGAGCTCGGTCTTGCCCACGCCGGTGGGACCCAGGAAGAAGAAGCTGCCGATGGGCTTGTCCGGATCAGAAAGGCCCGCACGGCTGCGGCGCACGGCCGCGGCGACGGCGGTGACGGCCTCGTCCTGACCGATGACGCGCTTGTGCAGCTCGCCTTCCAAACCCTTGAGTTTGTCGAGCTCGCCCTGCATCATCTTGGAAACGGGCACGCCGGTCCAGGCACTCACGACCTCGGCGATCTCATCGGAGGTCACCTGTTCGTTAAGGCCTTCGCCGTCCTGCTCCTTCTGCGCCTCGAGCGCGGCCTCGGACTCCTGAATCTGCTGCTGCAGGCCCGGGATCACGGAATAGCGCAGCTCGGACGCACGGCCCAGATCGCCGTTGCGCGTCGCGCGCTCCTCCTCGCTCTTGGCCTCGTCGAGCTGGCCCTTGAGCTCCTGCACGTGGTCGATGGCGTTCTTTTGGTTGAGCCAGCCGGCCTTTTGCACGTTGAGCTTTTCCTGGACCTCGGCAATCTCCTGGCGCAGGGCCTCAAGACGCTCCTTAGAGGCGTCGTCGGTCTCCTTCATGAGTGCCTGCTCCTCGATCTGCAGCTGAGTGAGCTGACGCGTGGTGGCGTCAATCTCGACCGGCATGCTGTCGAGCTCCATGCGCAGGCGGCTTGCCGCCTCATCGACCAGGTCGATGGCCTTGTCGGGCAGGAAGCGGTCGGCGATGTAGCGATCGGAGAGGTCGGCGGCCGCCACGAGCGCACCGTCGGTAATGTGCACGCCGTGGAAGATCTCGTACTTTTCCTTGAGGCCACGCAGAATCGAGATGGTGTCCTCGACGGTAGGCTCGCTCACCAGAACGGTCTGGAAACGACGGGCAAGCGCCGCGTCCTTCTCGATGTACTTGCGGTACTCGTCGAGCGTGGTCGCGCCGATCGCGTGTAGGTCGCCACGGGCGAGCGCCGGCTTGAGGATGTTGCCGGCGTCCATGGAGCCCTCGGTGGCACCCGCGCCCACAATGGTGTGGAGCTCAT
Organism: Collinsella aerofaciens; assembly: GCA_021639365.1. Lineage (GTDB taxonomy): Bacteria > Actinomycetota > Coriobacteriia > Coriobacteriales > Coriobacteriaceae > Collinsella > Collinsella aerofaciens_AH. The sequence goes on along the minus strand of JAJXHK010000003.1, from coordinate 36,197 downwards.
CGATGAACAGGATGACCTTGCCCTCAGACTTTTGCACTTCCTTGAGCACTGCCTTCAAGCGGTCCTCGAACTCGCCGCGATACTTGGCGCCGGCGACCAGCGCGCTCATGTCGAGCTCGATGAGATCGCGGTCGCGCAGGGTGCTCGGCACGTCGCCGGCCACGATACGCTGGGCGATGCCCTCGACGATGGCCGTCTTGCCGACGCCCGGCTCGCCGATGAGCACGGGGTTGTTCTTGGTGCGGCGGGACAGGACCTGGATGGTGCGACGGATCTCGTCGGTACGGCCGATGACCGGGTCGAGCTTGCCGGCGCGGGCGAGGTCGCAGATGTTGCGGCCGTACTGCTCCAGGGCCTCAAACTGCGTCTTGTCCTCGGCAGACGTCACGCGGTCATCGCCACGCAGCTCCTCGTAGACCTGCTCGATGCGCTCCTTGGTAACGCCGGCGTCGCGCAGCACGCGGCCCGCCTCGCCCTTGTCCTCGGCAAGCGCCATGAGCAGATGCTCGGTCACCACAAAGCTGTCGCCCATCTTGGTGGCCTTTTTCTCAGCCTTCTCGATGACGCGGACGAGCTCGTTGGAAAGACCCATCTGCTGGCCCTCGCCCGAAACCTTGGGCGCATGGTCGATGGCATCCTGCGTGGAGCGCGCGAGCTGGGCGGGATCGGCGCCAATGCGCTCGATGATCACGGAGATATTGCGCTCACCGGCACCGAGCAGAGCGGACAGCAGGTGGATCGGCTCCACCGCGCCGGCCTGCGCGTCGGCGGCCGTGCTCATGGCGGTCTGCAGCGCCTCGCGCGACGTCATTGCTAGCTTATCGATTCTCATGGAATCACCTCTCTTGGGGTGGCCACCCTACGGGGCGGCTTCACGTTGTTCGAGAAGTATTGTTGCCAGCTTTGTACGATCTTATACACAAATCTAAGTCTCTATATATAAGATTTTCTGAGTGCTCTCATGACATGCAAACCACCACAAAGGGGACAGACACCTTTGTGGTGGTCCAGAGAAGAATCAGCCCCGATTAAAAGAGGCAGCATCAAGCCCAGTCTACGTTTGGCGATCCCAAATCGAAGCCCAATAGGGCCTTTTAGCCCCCCATTTCGAACGATCGCTTTCTTTTGAATATTGTCAGCTTGTATCATTTATCTTAATGATTGCATATTGTAAGCGAGGTGCCCCACCGTGAAACGCTCCACCTATATCGGCCTACTCGTCTTAGCGTTTGCGATTACCGCAGTCGGCGTGGGCATTATCTATCTCGCATTTCTCCCCGCCTCTGCAACGCAGGCGGTGATTGAGACCGTAAGCTATCCCATCGAAATCCTCACCGATATCGTCAAACCCGATTCGATCACCGTCGATTTTGACGGTACGCCCGCAGCGCTTGGGGTCAGCAACTATCCCCGTATCGAACTTGGGGCCACGCGCTATACCAAAGATGAGCAGCTTATCGGTAAGGCAGCCAAGTTGCTCAAAGGCAAGACGTTTAAGCGGTGGTACGGCGCCGTAATATATCGAGTCAAGAATAGCCAAATGAATGGCGGGTATCATTCGACCCTTGAACTCGATGCAGCAAACGGGAGCAGACTGTGCAACGTCTCATACGACCCCGGCTACGTGGACAACGAAGGGCTGGGAGTCTATATCTCGGATGGCAACGTGATCTACGTCATGGAAGGCGACCAGACGGCAGTCGTCGATTTTATGGATCGGTGTACCGAGGATGCCTACGAACAAACCTGCGAGCCCGATCCGCAGACAGCGCGCGACAGCGGCTCAGCACGCACTTGGCTATTTGACGATGAGATAACCTGGACCCCATCGAAATAAGAACCCGCCGGACAGGCACCTTTGTGGTGGTTTTCGACTCCGACGCCCCGCTGTCTCAATTTGTAACAGTTAGCGGCCCTTTTCGGTCCCAGGTGTTACAGATTTAGATGAAACGAGCTGCGACGACCGTTTATCTCAATCTGTAACAGTTATTCGGCAAATTGGGGCCTGTCTGTTACAGGTCGAGATGAAGTGTAGAGCCCCGTACGAAAATCTCGACCTGTAACATCTAGCGGCGTACTTTGGCCCCTAGCTGTTACAGATCGAGATAAACGGAACCACCACAATGGTGCCTGTCCCCTTTGTGGTGGTCCCAGTCTTTTTGGCGTCCCTCAAGACCCAACGAGAACGTCGCGGTAGCCCCGGCCACACCTTTCCTTCGGGCGACCCTCGCGAAGCGCGTGAGCACGAGGGAAAGGTGTGGCCGGGGCGTACAGCAGCGTTACTCGGCAGCGGCCTTGAACTTGTTGTAGTTGATCAGGCAGCCGGCCTTGACGATGGCACGCTCCTCGGCGGTCATGTCGGCGATGTAGAGCTCAATCTGCTCAACCGCTCCGTCGGCACGCACCACGTAGGCAGCGATGTTCTGCAGATCGCCGTCGAGCGCGGCGCGGATGCCCGGCACGAAGACGTAGTCGCCCACCTCAAAGTTGGGCTCGGCCTCCATCTGGAAGGGCACCATGCCCCAGTTCATCACGTTGGAGCGATAGCGCTTGGTGGCGTACTCGTGGACGATGTTGGCCAGGCCGCCGATCACGCGCTGGCAGCTCGCCGCCTGCTCGCGGGCAGAACCGTCACCAGGCTTCTTGGCATAGATCATGGAGCCAAACTCGGTCGCCTTGGCATCGGCCGCGACGCCCGCGCCGGTCAGCGCCTCAAACACGCCCGCAAGCTCGGTGTCGAGCGCCGCCAGGTCACCCGCGGACTCGCCGGCAACGCGGCGCTTCTCCACGGCGTCGACCTCCTTGGAGCGACCCACGTAGGCCGGGTCGCGGCGGCTCAGCGTAAACTCGGCCAGACCCAGCGGGTTGGAGCGGAAGGAACTCGTCTCGCCCGAGGGAATGAGCTCATCGGTCGTGGTGACCGGGTCCATGATCTTGGAACACACCTTAAGCAAGATGTCGTCGCCGAGCGGCTCCATCGCGGGCCACGGCTTAATGTTGGGGCCTTCGACCAGCTCGTCGGCAGGCTCCGCCTTGCCAAAGCCCCAGTACACGCGCTTTTTGTACGGCGCATCGTCAAAGGTGTACTCGCAGGCCTCGTCCCAGGTGTCCTCGGGCAGGTCGGTCGCCGGCGTCAGGACGCCGCCGTTAGCAGCCGTCGCCGCAATGGAGCGGGCGTCCATCAGGGCCACGGCGCTCAGCTGGCCATTACCCGGCTTGGAACCCTCGCGGTTGGGGAAATTGCGCGTGGTGTGGCGGATGGACAGGCCGTTGTTGGCGGGCGTATCGCCGGCGCCAAAGCACGGGCCGCAGAATGCCGTGCGCACAATCGCGCCGGCCTCCATGAGGTCGTAGATATAGCCACGGCGCGTAAGTTCGAGCGCCACGGGCTGGCTTGTGGGATAGACCGACAGCGAGAACTCGCCGCAGCCGGTGTTGGCGCCCTTGAGCACGCGGGCAGCCTGGACCACGGAGTCGTAGTTGCCGCCCGAGCAGCCGGCGATAACGCCCTGCTGCACGTGCAGCTTGCCGTCGACGATCTTGTCGAGCAGGCTAAAGTGCGTCTTGCCCTCGCCGATCTTGGCGGCCTCGAGCTCCACCTCGTGCAGGATGTCCTCGAGGTTCTCGTTGAGCTCGTCGATCTCAAAGCCGTTGGAGGGATGGAACGGCAGCGCGATCATGGGCTTGATGCTCGACAAGTCGACCTCGACGCAGCCGTCGTAGTAGGCGACATCGGCGGGCTTGAGCTCGCGGTAGTCGTCGCCGCGACCGTGCATGGTCAAAAACGCGTGCGTGTCCTCGTCGGTTGCCCAGATGCTCGACAGGCAGGTGGTCTCGGTGGTCATGACGTCGACGCCGTTGCGGTAGTCGGTCGTCATGCTCGAGATGCCGGGGCCCACGAACTCCATGACCTTGTTCTTGACGTAGCCCTTGGCAAAGACGGCGCGGATGATGGCGAGCGCCACGTCGTGCGGACCAACGCCGGGGCGCGGGGAACCCGTGAGGTAGATGGCGACGACGCCGGGGTAGGCGACATCGTAGGTGTCGCGCAGCAGCTGCTTGGCCAGCTCGCCGCCGCCCTCGCCCACGGCCATGGTGCCCAGGGCGCCGTAGCGGGTGTGCGAGTCGGAACCCAGGATCATCTTGCCGCAGCCCGCGAAGTTCTCACGCATAAAGGAATGGATGACCGCGATATGGGGCGGAACGAAGATGCCGCCGTACTTTTTGGCAGCCGAGAGGCCAAAGACGTGGTCGTCCTCGTTGATGGTGCCGCCCACGGCGCACAGCGAGTTATGGCAGTTGGTGAGCACGTAGGGCAGCGGGAACTGCTCCATGCCCGAGGCGCGCGCCGTCTGGATGATGCCGACAAAGGTAATATCGTGGCTCGCCATGGCATCGAAGCGAATCTTGAGCGCCTCGGGGTCGCCGGACGTATTGTGTGCCTGAAGGATCGAATACGCGATGGTTCCGCGCTTGGCATCCTCAGGCGTCTGCGTAATGCCGCGCTCAGCAGCCTCGGCCTCAGGCACAACCTCGCTGCCGCCGCGCAGGTAGATGCCGTCCTCGTACAGCTTGACCATACTGTCTCCCACTCTGCCCAAAACGATTTGGGCGCATAGCATACATTCGTTCAATATCGTGCCATAGAACGGTTGCGAGTGGGTTACGAATCTACACGTTCACTTTATCTCAGTAAAGCATAAGACGAGCCCAGTGTAGGACCGGCAGATTTGGCGCAAGAGTGTCCCTTTCGACTAGTCATTTAAGAACGTCCCCAATGACTACCCTACCGCATCCGGAACAAGGCAGCGCCGCAGGTAGAGGACGAACAGCGAGCGACGTCCAGAGCGAACAAGTTGGCATGAAAAGGGCAAGGCATAGACCTTCTGGTCATGCCTTGCCCTTTGAATGACAAATTGTCGCTCTGGGCGGCGCGCAGCGTCAACTGGTCCGCCGTTCGTCAGAACGGCGGAACCTAAGGGCGCAGCGTCGAGCCGTTACGCGGTTTGGTAAAACCGCGTAACTACAAATCCCCGCCGGCGCCCAGCAGCTTGCGCATGACTTGCTCGGGGTTAACCGAGCCATCGCGCGGAGCCAGGGCGGTGATCTTCTTCTGCATCTTGTACTCGTGCAGCTCGTCCTCGAGCTGGCGCACGCGGGCACGGAGTTTTTCATTCTCGCGCTCGCGCTCCTCGGCACGCTCCTTCATATCGAGGATGCGCACCACACCGGCAAGGTTGATGCCCTCGTCGGTAAGTTGATTGATGAGTTCCAGACGCTCGATATCGGCACGCGAATACAGGCGCGTGTTACCGCCCGAGCGCTGAGGATTCACCAAGCCCTTGGACTCGTAGACGCGCAGAGTCTGCGGATGCATGCCGGTCAGCTCGGCCGCCACGCTGATCATGTACAGCGGTTTGTTCCTATTGTCCTCGGCCATGCTACCTGACCCCTTTCCGTCTCGTTATCGTCCATCATAAGCCCGCGGGCGCGGGCGTGCGCCACGACCGCCCTAGTACGTCGCCTTGTAACGGTTGACCTTCTCGCGATAGTCGCGCGTGTCGGCCTCGCGCAGCTTGGTCATGGCATCGCGCTCGTCATCGGATAGGTTCGTGGGGACCTGCACCTTGATCTCGACGAGCAACGCGCCCGTACGGCCACGGTGCTTAACGTCGGGCGCTCCCATCTCCTTAAAGCGGAACTTCTTGCCCGTCTGGGTACCCGCGGGCACTTTCAAACGGACCGTCGCACCGCCGGGCGTGGGTACGTCGACCGTGCAGCCGAGCGCCGCCTCGTAGACCGAGACCGGTACCTCCATGGTCACGTCGGCGCCTTTGCGCTTAAACAGCGGGTGCTCCTCCACATGCGTGGTCACGACCAGGTCGCCGCGCTCGCCACCCGCAACGCCATACTCGCCGCGACGCTTGTAGCGCAGCTTGCCGCCGTCGACCGCGCCCGCGGGCACCGAGACCGTAATGGTCTGCTGCTCGCCTGTCGAGGGAATGCGATAGGTGACCTTGTGCGTCACGCCGCGAAACGCATCCTCGGCAGTTACGTCGACAGTCAGCGACAGGTCGCCGCCCTTGCGCGCGCGGTTGCGGCCCGCGCCCGCACCGGCAGCGCCCGCGGCCCCGGCAAAGCCCGAGCCCCAATCGCTGCCCCAGGCGCCGTTGCCGCTAAAGATGCTGTCGAAGATGTCGCCCCAGCCGCTGGCGCCCGCGCCGGCACCGTAGCCGCCGCCATACGCGCCGCCTGCGCCCGGCATGCCGCCAAACATGAGCATCTGGTCGTACTCTTTGCGCTTCTTCTCGTCCGAAAGCGTTTCGTAGGCCTCGCTAATCTCCTTGAACTTGGCCTCGTCGCCGCCGGCATCGGGGTGATATTTTTGCGCGAGCTTGCGAAACGCGCTCTTGATCTCTTTGTCGGAGGCGCTCTTGGATACGCCCAGGATGTCATAGAAGGTTTTGCCTGCAGCCATCGTAGCTCCTCTCCTGTTACGTCCGCCGTCCATGCAGACGACGGCTCATGCTTTCATATGGCACTAGGTCAGAAAGGGCCCCGGGTGTTGCCCCGGGGCCCTTCTCAATTACTCCTCGGTGCTCTCGGCCGTATCGGCCGTAGCATCCTCGGGCGCCGCTTCGGGCTCCGGTGCGAGGCGCTTCTCGCCACCGTAGGTCACCGTCACCATCGCGGAACGCAGAATACGATCCGCCATGCGGTAGCCCTTCTGGTACACGTCGTTGACGGTCTCGTCATACTGCGATGCGTCCTCGACGCGACCCACAGCCTGGTGCTCGAGCGGATCGAACGCCTCGCCCTTGGGGTCGATGGGCTCAACGCCCTCGTGCGCAAACACATCGAGCAGCTTGGCATGAACCGCATCGACGCCGTCGACGAACTGCTTAAAGTCGTCGGAAAGCTCTTGGCTGCGGGCATGGTCGATCGCGCGCTCGATATCGTCGATCACCGGCAACAGCGCGGTGACAAGCTTCTCGGTCGCGCGCTCGCGCTCGGCGATGCGCTCGTTGGCGGTGCGGCGACGGAAGTTCTCCCAGTCGGCCTGTAGACGGGCAGTGCGCTCGGTGGCGTCCTTCGCCTTGTCCTCGGCGGCCTTCTGGGCCTCTGCCGCAGCATCGAGCTCGCTGCGCACGTCGGTAAGCTCCTTTTGGGCCTGCTCGAACTTGAGCTTAAAGTCGTTGTCGGCGGCTTCCTCACCGGCGCGGATAGCGGCTTCCACCATCTCGTCCTCGGTCATCGTCGCCTCCTTGTTGGAATCCTCTACCTGGTTCTCGGCAGCCTCGGCGGCCTCGGCCTCGTTGGCCTCGGCATCGTCGACGGCCTCTACGGGAATCTTCACGTCCTTCTCCTCAGAGTCAACGGGGGCGGCGCCAGCGGCAGCCGCCTCCGTGCGAGCTTTACGGGCGGACATGATTACTTGTCCTCGTCGTCCACAACCTCGTAGTCGGCGTCGACCACGTCATCGTCGGCAGGCTGGGCGCCGGCGGCACCGTCGGTCTGCTGCTGAGCGTCGGCGTAGACAACCTGGGCCAGCTCGTAGGCCACGGACTGCAGGGACTCGCCGGCGGCCTTGATGGCCTCGACGTCAGAGCCCTCGAGCGCCTTCTTGGCGTCGGCGATAGCGGTCTCGGCCTTGGACTTCACTTCGGCGGAAACCTTGTCGCCCAGCTCGTTGAGGGTCTGCTCGGTGGAGTAGCACAGGCTATCGGTCTGGTTGCGGACCTCGACCTCCTCCTTCTGCTTCTTGTCCTCCTCGGCATGGGCCTCGGCGTCCTTGACCATGCGATCGACTTCGTCATCGGAAAGCGCGGTGGAGCCGGAGATGGTGATCTGCTGCTCCTTGCCGGTGCCCTTGTCCTTAGCAGAAACCTTGACGATGCCGTTGGCGTCGATGTCGAAGGTGACCTCGATCTGCGGCACGCCGCGGCGGGCAGCCGGGATGCCGGTCAGCTGGAACTTACCGAGCGACTTGTTGTCGCGAGCAAGCTCGCGCTCGCCCTGGAGCACGTTGATCTCGACGCTGGTCTGGTTGTCGGCAGCGGTGGAGTAGACCTCGGTCTTGGAGGTCGGGATCGTGGTGTTGCGGTCGATCATCTTGGTCATGATGCCGCCCATGGTCTCGACGCCCAGCGACAGCGGGGTAACGTCGAGCAGCAGGATGCCCTCGACGTCGCCGGTGAGCACGCCGCCCTGGACGGCAGCGCCGTCGGCAACGACCTCGTCGGGGTTCACGGACATGTTGGGCTGCTTGCCGGTCATGGTCTTGACGAGCTCCTGGACGGCGGGCATACGGGTGGAGCCGCCGACGAGGATGACCTCGGTCAAATCGGAGAGCTTAAGCTTGGCGTCACGCAGGGCGTTGGTGACAGGCTGCTTGCAGCGCTCGAGCAGGTCGCGGGTGATCTTCTCGAACTCGGCGCGGGTCAGCGTGTAGTTGAGGTGCAGCGGGCCGGACTGGTTCATGGTAATGAACGGCAGGTTGATGGTGGTCTGCTGGGCGGCGGAGAGCTCCTTCTTGGCGTTCTCGGCGGCCTCCTTCAGACGCTGCAGGGCCATGGGGTCCTGTCGCAGGTCGACACCGTTCTCCTGCTGGAACTTATCGGCCATCCAGTCGATGACGCGCTGATCCCAGTCGTCGCCGCCCAGGTGGTTGTCACCCGAGGTGGACAGGACCTCAAACACGCCGTCAGCGAGGTCGAGGATGGAGACGTCGAAGGTGCCGCCGCCCAGGTCGAAGACCAGGATGCGCTGGTCGGTGCCCTGCTTGTCCAGGCCATAGGCCAGAGCAGCAGCGGTCGGCTCGTTGACGATACGCTTGACGTTGAGGCCGGCGATCTTACCGGCATCCTTGGTGGCCTGACGCTGGGCGTCGTTGAAGTAGGCCGGGACGGTGATGACGGCGTCGGTGACGGTCTCGCCCAGATACTTCTCGGCGTCGGCCTTCATCTTTGCGAGCGTCATGGCGCTCACCTGCTCGGCGGTGTAGTCCTTGCCCTCGATATCGACGACGGCACGGCCACCCTGGCCCTCCTTGACCTCATACGGCACGGTCTTGATCTCGGAGGTGCACTCGGAGTACTTGCGGCCCATGAAGCGCTTGATGGAGAACACGGTGTTCTTGGGGTTGGTGACCGCCTGGTTCTTAGCGGCCTTACCCACAACGCGGTCGCCGTCGGCACGGAAGCCCACGACGGACGGGGTGGTGCGGTCGCCCTCGGCGTTCACGATGATGGTCGGAGAACCGCCCTCGAGAACGGCCATTGCGGAGTTAGTAGTACCAAGGTCGATACCAAGAATCTTACTCATTAGAAATTCCCTCTCTCTTGTGCGTTTGCACCGACTCGGCGGTCTGCCGCGCGGTGTTTCGGCTTGTCTTTCAGGATGTAGTGTATCCCCTTATGGGCCGGAATATACAAAATCTAAGTCAATTCATATAAGATTTCTTGTTGCTGAGAGTTTAGGTTCTCAAATACGCAGGTAGATGCGCCGATTGAGTTCTCAGCAAATCTATTGAGATCTATGTAGAGATGGCTAAGGTTTGCATCCGGGAGTGCCTGGGGCTGCCTTATGGAAAGCTCGTCCCGGTTTGAGCGTGGATTCCGGGTCGCAGTTTCCATCTGAAGGCCCAACCGGAAGCTGCATCCCGTTTTTCGGCCAAATAACGGGATGCAGCTTCCGCAAGCGCGCTCAATCGCCCTATATTTCAAGTCACCTTTAGCTAACATTTGCGCAGCTCAACGGCCCCACCTGCGCGTTTTTTAGTAAACCTTGGCATACTCGGCGAACGGTATGAAGATGCCGGTCAGAGGGTATTGCAAACGGTCGCTCCCGTGGTATGTTTTTGCCCGAATCAAACCGGCGCGCATCGCCTGTAGCGTCGGTCAACAGAGAGGAAACTACCATGGCTCATCCCGTAATTGATGCCGACGAGTGCATCGCTTGTGGCGTTTGCGTCGACTCCTGCCCCGCTGGCGTTCTGGAGCTCCAGGACGTCGCTACCGTCGCTGACGAGGACTCCTGCGTCGCCTGTGGCGCTTGCCAGGACGCTTGCCCCGCTGGCGCGATCACCGAGATCGTCGAGGAGTAACAACTCCCGCACTTGCACACTCAAAAGTACACCGTGCACAAAAAGGAGGCCTCCGCATCGCCGCGGAGGCCTCCTTTTTTGTGCGGATAACCAATTAGGCACCATCGCAGGTTGAGCTCACGTCAGCGAAAACGTCCCTAAGCGAGCAAGGTGACGTGAAAGAGGAGGGAAGCGTACTTTGGTACGCGACCGACGATTGAACGTCAGATTGCCGCTTAGGGGCGTTTGCAGCGTCGGCTACGATAGATCGTCCTCGTAAGGCATTAAATCGGCAAGGTAGCCCTTCTCCTTGAGCATGGCCTCGATCTCGTCGAGGGTTTGCTCATCCTCTGCCGCAATGCGGTGGAAGTGATAGCCGCTCGTCACCGTTAGTAGTGGAAAGCTCTTGCCGCTCTCGATATCGTGCAGGTAGCGCTCAACATCGCGACGATTGCGAATGTCCAGGTCGGCCGTGATCTTACCGTACACGCGGTGATTGACGATCACGTTGAGCACGGCGCCGCCGGCGTCGACGATACTCGTGAGCTCATCGCCTGCCTGCTCCACGCCGTGGCGAACCTTGACCAAGCGCGTGGGCACGGCGGGGCTGCTGGGGGCCTCCTGCAGCACATAGCCACGGTTGGTTGCCACGACATCGTGCCCATCGGCGCGCAACAGGGCAATATCCTGAACCACGACCTGGCGGCTCACGCCAACCTCGCGGGCAAGTGCGCTGCCCGAAACGGGCTCCCTGGCTCCCTCGAGCACGCCCATGATGGCACGACGGCGCTCGCGGGCGTTCATTATTTACCGTCCAGCAGACGCAGGTGCTTAAGCGAGAGGTCGAGGATCGGGGCGGAGTGTGTCAGCGCGCCCGAGCTAATAAAGTCGACGCCCAGATCGGCCAGGGCGCGAATATTGCTGGCGTCCACATTGCCCGAGCACTCGGTCTTGGCGCGGCCGGCGATAAGCTCAATCGCGGCAGCCATGTCGTCGTGGGTCATGTTGTCGAACATGATGATGTCGGCGCCGGCTTCCACGGCCTCGCGCACCATGTCCAGGCTCTCGCACTCGATCTCGACCGTCGTGGTAAACGATGCATGGGCGCGCGCCATCTCGATCGCACGCGTCACACCACCGGCGGCGTCGATATGGTTGTCCTTGAGCATGACGGCCGTCGACAGGTTGTAGCGGTGGTTGCTGCCGCCACCGATCTCGACCGCGGCCTTCTCGAAGACGCGCATGCCCGGCGTGGTCTTGCGCGTGTCGACAAGCACGGTCTTGGTACCCTCGAGCGCCGCTGCCATATTGTGTGTGTAGGTGGCGATACCGCTCATACGCTGCAGATAGTTGAGCGCCACGCGCTCGCCCGAAAGCAGCACGCGCGCGTCGCCGCGCACTTGGCCCACGTGGTCGCCGGCGTGCACCTCGTCACCGTCGGCAACATCAAAGAGCACCGAGCTCTGCGGATCCAGCAGCTCAAAGGTGCGAGCGAACACGTCCAGACCGGCGATGATGCCGTCGGCCTTGGCGATAAGCTCCACCGTAGCGGGGCGCGCCGTGGGGCACACGCTTGCCGTGCTCACGTCCTCAAACGTAATGTCCTCGCGCAGGGCCTGCAGGATCAGATCATCGACGACGAGTTTCATAGTTATGGGATTCATGGCCTACTCCTCCACGGCCTGCGTGCCGGCGGCACGGGCCAGATCATCGATTGCAAGGGTATCGGAACTCAGAGCGCGATGGCGTCCATCGAGCGCGGGTTCGCCCGCCTGCTCCACGGCAAGCGACTCGCCGGTGCGCATGCGCCAAGCAGCGCGGCGACCCCAGACTAGGGACTCGAGCAGGCTATTGGAAGCTAGGCGATTCTTGCCGTGAACGCCGTTGCAGGCCGTCTCGCCGGCGGCGTAGAGCTCGGGCATCGAGGTGCGGCCGTCCTTGTCGACCCACACGCCGCCCATAAAGTAGTGCTGTGTGGGCGTGACGGGGATGGGCTCATCCAGGATGTCGCGACCGTCCTCCAGGCAGCGCGCGCGGATGTTGGCGAAGTGCCCGGTCACCACGTCGCGCTCGACGGAGGCAAAGCTCAGCCACTCGTGCTCGGCGCCGTCCTGCTTCATCTGCTCGCGAATAGCGCCGGCAACCACGTCGCGCGGCTGCAGCTCGTCGGTAAAGCGCTCGCCGGCGGCGTTGAGCAGAATCGCGCCCTCACCGCGGCAGCTCTCGCTGATCAGGAAGGTGCGGCCCGGCTGCGGCGAGAACAGTCCCGTGGGGTGAATCTGCACGTAGTCCAGATGCTCCATCGTAATGCCGTGCTCCTGCGCGATGTAGCAGGCGTCGCCGGTGAGCTGCGGGTAGTTGGTAGAGTGATCGTACACGCCGCCGATGCCACCCGTCGCCCACAGCGTATGGCGAGCATGAATCTCAAACGGCTCGCCGGTATGCACGCCCTCGGCGGCATTTGTCAGCTCGTCGGCGGGGCGAACCGAGTTGTCCTCGTCCACGGCAACAGCGACGACACCAGTGCACACCGTGGCCCCATCGCGCTCGGCCGTCAGGATGTCGGTCATGGCCACATGCTCAAGAATCTGTACGTTATCCAGCTTGCGGACGGCCTGGAGCAGCTTGGTCGTGATCTCCTTGCCCGTAATGTCGGCATGGAAGGCGATGCGCGGGCGGCTGTGCGCGCCCTCGCGGGTAAAGTCGAGGCCGCCATCGGCTTTGCGCTCAAAGTCCACGCCCATCGCCAGCAGGTCGTTGATGACCGAGCGGCTCGAGCGGATCATGATGTCGACGCTCTCGCGGCGGTTCTCGTAGTGGCCGGCGTGCATGGTGTCCTCAAAGAAGGCATCGTAGTCCGAGCCCTCGGGCAGCACGCAAATGCCGCCCTGCGCGAGCATCGAATCGCACTCGTCGACAGCGCCCTTGGAGAGCATGATCACGCGCATGCTCGTCAGCAGGTTGAGAGCCGCATACAGGCCCGCTACGCCGCAGCCGGCAATAACGACGTCGCACTCCATATCGTGGTATTGCTTGGTTTCCACAGGAATCCTCTCCCTTGAATGTGACATAAGGGACCGTCCCTCATGCCGCATTGTTCTAGCGCGCTGCGTACTCGAGCATGCGGTCGAGCGTGAGCTTGGCCTGATCGGCGGCCTCGTCCGACACGCCAATCTGCACCTCGCCCTCACCCGTCTCCAGGCAGCGCACGAGCTTTTCGAGCGTGATGAGATCCATGTTGACGCAGGTGGGCTGCACCGCGGGGAAGTAGAACTTCTTGCCGGTGCCCTGGCAGCGGCGCTCGAGCTCGTAGAGCACGCCACGGACCGTCACGATAATGAACTCGCTCGCGTCGGACTCCTCGGCGTACTTGATGATGCCGGCGGTGGAGCCGATGTAGTCGGCCTCGGCCAAGACGTCGGCCTTACACTCAGGATGCGCCAGCACGAGCGCGTCGGGGTGGGCCTCCGTCGCGTCGACGATCTGCTCGACGGTGATGATGTGATGGCGCGGGCAGTAGCCGTTGTTGAGGATGACGTGCTTTTGCGGCACCTGCTCGGCTACGAAGCGGCCGAGGTTTTGGTCGGGAATGAACAGGATATGCTGCTGCGGCAGCTCGGACACGATCTTGACGGCGTTGGAGCTGGTGACGCACACGTCGCTCCAGCTCTTGATCTCGACCGTGGAGTTGACGTAGCAGACCACGGCCAGGTCGTCGCCGTACTCGGCGCGCGCCGCATCGACCGTCTCACGCTTGACCATGTGAGCCATGGGGCAGTCCGCGCCCGGCTCGGGCAGCAGCACGGTCTTGGTGGGGTTGAGCAGCTTGGCACTCTCGCCCATAAACTCCACGCCGCACAGCACGATGGTCTGCTGCGGTAGGCTCTTGGCGAGCTTTGCCAGGTAGAAGCTATCGCCGACGTAATCGGCAACGGCCTGGACCTCGGGTGCCACATAGTAGTGCGCCAAGATTACCGCGTCACGTTGGGTTTTAAGTTGCTGAATGGCCTCGACGAGCTCTGCGGGCACCAATGCCGCGCGCTCCGTTGCCGTCGTTGCCGATGCCAGGCCGGCCGCAATGTCGCGTGCAAGCTCCGATGCATCCATGTTCGCGCTCTGTGCCATCAAGGCCCCTCTCTTTTGGCGAATCTTGGGGCTTTAGTATGACACCTAGGTTTACAGCTGACAAGACAGCTGTAAACCTAGGTGTAAAGTTGAAATAAAGATTCAATCATGCGGCAGGTCCATTTTCGAACTGGCAAGCTGAGGATAGCCGAGCTCTCGATAGCGCAGGAGGCATCTTTCGCCACCGCAATACCGCTCGGCGCGAGTTGCGCACCATGAGGCACGAACGGGCGCTCCCCCGCGAGCGGCACGCGCCCAATGTGGCAAAATCGAACTACTAAGGGGGCCCGAATGCTCAAGATTATTGCCTGCGACGATGACGTCGCTTTTCTAGATAGACTGCACCGGATGATCGACCGTTGGTCGACCGAGAAGGGCACGGCGGTCGATGTTGCGTTCGTTACGCGCGGCGAGGACCTGCTGGCGCGCCATGCCGCGTCGCGCGCCGACATCATCCTGCTCGACATGATCATGCCGCTCGTCAACGGCATGGACACCGCACGCGAATTGCGCCAGGCCGACACCGCCGTGCGCCTGGTGTTCCTTACCTCGTCGCCCGAGTTTGCACTGGAGTCCTACGAGGTCCGCGCCTTCGACTATCTGCTCAAGCCCGTGACTTACGAACGCCTGGCGCAGTTACTCGACGAACTTTCGAGCATGCGCCCGGCGGCAACCGACGAGCTCGTGATCAAAACGTCCTTTGGCTACCACGCCCTGCGCCTGTCCGACATCGAATATGCCGAGGCGCGCAACAAGCACGTGGTCTTCCACCTGCGCGACGGACGCGATATCGAGGCACTCGAGTCGTTCCGCAGCGTCGAGGACCGTTTGGCGCAAAATGCCACCTTCTTTAAATGCCACCGTAGCTACCAGGTCAACTTGCGCAACATCGACCACTTCGATCGCACGGACATCGTCATGCGCTCCGGCGTGTGCATTCCGCTGTCGCGCAGCAGCAAGCAGGGGTTCCAAGACGCCTACTTTGCGGTGCGCTTCGAGGGCGGGAGGCGTTGATGATCTCCTCGGTCGAAATGGTCCTTTGGGCAATCCACCACGCCACAACGCTACTCTTTGGCGTCTTTGCTTCGGCGGCGCTGTGCGGTATCGAAATCAATCGACGCCATGCACTCGAGTTGGTGGGGGTCGGAGCCGCAACCGGCGCTGCCTTTTCGATCGCCAATGTCGTTGGCGGAGAGCTTTTTGCCCGTCAGGTCTATCCGCTCGTCGTGCACCTGCCGCTTACCGTCTACCTGTGTGCGCGCTACCGCCTGAGCCCGCTGCTCGCGGCATTGGGCGTCACCAGCGCCTATCTGAGCTGTCAGTTCAGCAACTGGATGGGCATCGCCGCCTTTGCCGCAACCGATTCTCAGATCGCGTACTATCTGGCACGCATCGCTACCACGCTCGCCGTCTTTGCCGTCCTGCTGCATTGGGCCGGCGACATTGGACCCTGCCTGGCGATTAAAAGCCCCACCGAGCTGGGCATCCTTTTAATCCTGCCGCTCGTCTATTACATCTTTGACTACGCCACCAAAGTCTACACCACGCTGTTCCACTCGGGCTCGGTGGTGACAGTTGAGTTTTTGGCATTTGCGCTCTGTGCCTTCTATCTTATGTTTCTTGCCGTTTACCTGCGCGAATACGAAGAAAAGGAAACCGCCGAGCGAGAGCGTTGGATGCTCGAAACCCGCGACAGCGCCGCCATCAAAGAGCTCGAGGCTTGGCGTCAATCTGGGCGCGAGTTGTCGATTCTTCGCCACGATATGCGCCACTTCCTACGCGGCCTGGCCACTTTAATTGAGGAGGGCCACACCGACGAGGCGCTCAAACGCATCGATGAGCTCTGCGAAGCCGGCGACCGAACCGCCGTACGCCGCTTCTGTGCCAACGAGACCGTAAACATTGCGCTTTCGTCATTTAACTCGGATATCAATAGAAACGGCATTACCGCCAACCTGCGCGCCGCCGTACCCGAAACCATCCACGTAGGTGACGCCGACCTGTTTAGCGTGCTCTCAAATGCCTTGGAAAACGCTATCACCGCCGCAAGCGCCGCATCCCAAGGAAAGCGATTCGTCGACCTTGACCTGCGACTTGAGGACGGCCAGCTGTTGCTGTTAGTCTCCAACACGTTTGGCCGCGCGCCGCGCATGGTCGACGGCATGCCCGTGACCGAGCATGCGGGTCACGGCTTTGGCACCAAGAGTATCAAACTTGCCGTCGAACGCATGAACGGTAACTGCCAGTTCCGCATTAACGGCGATCGGTTTGAGCTGCGCGCTGTGATGTAAGGGCGCGGGCGCGACGGATTTGCGTTCCGCGGGTACGGCTCGCCCGCTCGGGGTCGTTTGTCGACGCGGGCTCGCTACAGCGGCGCGGCCGCCGGGGTCAGCTGCTTGATGTAGGCCCACATGCGCTGCTTAGCGGCTTTGTCGGTCAGCGCCGCCTCAAAGCCGTCGAGCGCGAGCACGCGGCGGCCCTGCACATGGGCGACCAGGCCGGGCTTGAGCATGGCGGTGTCGAAGTCATCGATCGCCACGAGCATATCGGCGTAGGTCTCGCGCATGGCGTCAGCCGCGTTGTTGTCGAGCAGTAGCACCGCCTCGGGGTCCAAGGCCTCAAGCGCCTCGCGGAACAGTTCGCACGGCAGAGTCTCGCCCACCGCGACCGCTCCGTCGCCTGTGCCGGCGACGCTTGCCAGCACGCAAAAATCCTCGGGCGCGTAGCCGATGGCCCCAAGCGCCTTGCGCAACGCCGCGCCATCCGGGCCGGCGGCAAGCTCGCCACCCGAACGCTCGGCCTCGTCCAAATCGCCTTTGACCAGCACGATCGGCGAGCACGCGTTGCCCACGATGCGCACGCCACGGACCGCAAGCGATGTGAGCTCCTGCTCGGCCGCCTGGGCGATGGCTTCTTTTTTCTGGCTTTGTGACGTGGACATGCGCTCTCCAATCGTTTGCGTGCCCACCATTATATAAAAGAGCCGCCTGCGAGTGGTTGCTTTGCGGGCGGCTGGGTATAAGCACGGTCGTACTGAGTTTTACGCGGCTGAGCCGCGTCACATTATGGAGGTCACCATGGCTGACATTAAGCAGATTACCCCCGAGAACTTCGATTCCATCGTTAACGGCAGCCTGCCCGTGCTGGTCGATTTTTGGGCACCGTGGTGCGGGCCCTGCCGATCGCTCTCGCCCATCGTTGACGAGGTAGCCGACGAGCTGGCCGGCAAGCTTGCCGTTGCCAAATGCAACGTCGACGACAACCAGGACCTGGCCATGAAGTATGGCGTCATGAGCATCCCCACGCTGATTGTGTTTAAGAACGGCGAGGAGATTGACCGCTCGGTTGGCGCTCTGCCCAAGGCGAGGCTGCAGGCGCTGCTGGAGAAGCATCTGTAATACGCTTGTTACTTACCCGCCGTCCATGAGCGGTTTTGCACCGCTCGCCGGACTGCCGGGTGCGGCGCGTGCGACCATGGATAGTATGGTAGTTACAAACAGCCCCCAGTGAACGGGTGCGAGTCGCACAGACTCGCACCCGTTTTCTTATGCAGCTGCGCACAGAGCGGGCGTAGTAAAATCTGAACCACTGAACTGCCCCATACAAAAGGAGATTTCCCATGCATGACGTTGGAATGAACATGAGCCAGCTTGCCATGAGCGTCAAGCAGGTCGACGACACCATCGAGCTCGCTCACGAGTGGAGCCATCAGCTGCTGCATGCGACCGAGAATTTTAACATGGAGCGCATCGGCGCCAAGCTCGAGGCAGCCATGGCCGCGTTGCACGAGGCCCACGACGCACTCGAGGGCTACGAAGAGGCCATCGAGGCCGACCACAACTCCGTCGGCTCCGTGAAGCTGGTGTAACGTGGCCGAGCACGAACACGCGCACGACCACGGTGCGGACGACGATGCGAGCTGCCGCTGCGGCGGCCCCAGCTCCGAGCTGGTCCGCTTTTCGGTCACCGCGCCCGACGACCTGCTGCGCCGCTTTGACGAGCAGATCGCGCGCCGCGGTGACGTGGCCAACCGTTCCGAGGCCGTACGCGATCTGATTCGCGCCTCAATCGCCAAGGAGCAGATGCGCACGCCCGACGAGCAGGTCATCGGTTCGCTCACCATGATCTATGACCACCATACCGGCGATCTGACGCGCCGTCTGGACGAGGTGCAGCACGACTACACCGACGAGATCGTATCGACCATGCACGTGCATCTGGATCACCACAACTGCTTGGAGATTCTGGCGCTCAAGGGTCGCGGCGAGCGCGTCTACGAACTAGCCGACCGTCTGCTGGGCCTGCGCGGCGTTAAGCACGGCGAGCTCACGTGCGCCGCCACCAAGCAGAGCCTGGGGCTGTAGCGCACCTACCAAAAAGGGACAGGTTTATTTTGGCAGGTTTAGAAGTTTTACCTACCAAAATAAACCTGTCCCTATTTGGTCGGTTTTGATGAGGGGTGTCGCATGCGGCATGTGCATATTCATGTAACGGGCATTGTGCAGGGCGTCGGCATGCGGCCGTTTGTGTATCGCGAGGCCATGGCGCATGGCATTTGCGGATGGGTGCTCAACGCGGGCGACGGCGTGCATATCGAAGCGCACGCCTGTGCCGAGGCGGTTGACGGATTTGTCGCTGCGCTTTCCGAGCATGCGCCCGCGGCAGCCCGCGTAGAGCATGTCGAGGTTGTGGACCTGGCAGCCAACGGTTGGGATGCCGCCAATGAAGAGGGTTTTCGTATCGTAGCATCGCAGGACCAGACCGCGCACACGACGCTCGTCTCGCCCGATATCGCCACCTGCGACGATTGCCTGCGCGAGCTGTTCGATCCCGCCGACCGACGTTATCACTACCCCTTTATCAACTGCACTAACTGCGGCCCACGCTTTACCATCATCCGATCGATGCCTTATGACCGAGCGGCTACCTCGATGGACCGTTTTCCCATGTGCCCTGAGTGTGCCGCGGAGTATGCCAATCCGCTCGACCGTCGCTTTCACGCGCAGCCCGATGCCTGCTTTGATTGCGGGCCGCATATCATGTGGCGCGAAGCGAGCGTGGGCGATGAGCCGGGCGAAGCCGCCGCGCCGCTGGCCGTCGGCACCACGCGCGAGACCAGCGACGCCATTATCGACCGCTGCGTTGAGCTGCTGGCCGTTGGTGGCATCGTCGCCATCAAGGGCCTGGGCGGATTCCATCTATCCTGTGACGCCTCCAACGAGCAGGCGGTAGCCGAGCTTCGCCGCCGTAAACGCCGCAGCAACAAGCCACTTGCCGTTATGGTGCGCAGCCTTGCCGACGTTGAACGCCTGTGCCATATCAACGACGTTGAGCGCGGCTTGCTGGCCGGCAGCATTCGCCCCATTGTGCTGCTGCGCCGACGTGCCGTTTGCGAGAGCGGTGATTCTCCCGACGCCCTCGCGCTCGCACCGTCCGTCGCGCGCGACCTGCCCGAGCTCGGCGTTATGCTCCCCTACACCCCGCTTCAGCATCTGCTGCTTGCCGCGGCAGAAGCCCGCGGTATGCACGCGCTCGTCATGACCAGCGGAAACCTGAGCGAAGAGCCCATCGAGACCGACGACGATCTTGCCTGGGAACACCTCGTTGCCGCCGGCATCGCCGACGCGTTGCTCGGTAACGACCGCGCAATTCTGTCGCGCTACGACGACTCTGTGGTACGCGTGGTCGACGGCGCCGTTATGCCCGTGCGCCGCGCTCGCGGATATGCACCCCAGCCGCTGCCGTTGCCGGCGCTCGACGGCACTCCGTCCTGCGTGCTCGCCTGCGGGCCACAACAAAAGGCCACGATTGCGCTCACACGTGAAGGGGCGAACGGCGAGGCAACCTGTTTTGTGTCGCAGCATATCGGCGATGTTGAAAACGGCGGGACCTTCGATGCCTGGAACGCCGCGCGCACGCGCTTGGAAGATCTCTTTGACTTGGCGCCCGCCGCCTTAGCCTGCGATGTACATCCCAGCTATCTATCGAGCCAGTGGGCGCGCGAGCAGGCACGGGAGCACAATCTGCCGCTCGTCGAGGTGCAGCACCATCATGCGCATATCGCGAGCGTAATGGCCGAGGCCATCGCCGCGGGCCAGCTTACAACCGACGCGCGTGTCCTTGGCATCGCCTTTGACGGCACCGGCGCCGGCACCGATGGGACCATTTGGGGCGGCGAGTTTCTTGTTGCCGGCCTTGGCGGCTTTGAGCGCGCCGCGCATTTGCTCACCTGGGCGCTCCCCGGCGGGGCGGCCTCCGTGCGCGACGCCCGCCGCAACGCCTTTGCCCTGCTCAGTGAACTCGGTCTGCTCGAGCACCCAGGCGCCGCTCGGCTTTTGGACAGCCTCGACGAGCAAACGCGCAGCGTGACAGCCACCATGATCGAGCGCGGCATCAACAGCCCGCGTACCAGCAGCATGGGGCGTCTCTTTGATGCCGCGGCAGCAATTCTGGGCATCTGCGACAAGGCAACCTACGAGGGCGAGCCTGCCATAGAACTCGAAGCCGCCGCCTGGCGCGCGTTCAGCAGTGAACGTGCCTGCCCCACCGGCAATATGGCCAGCTTTTCCGTAACCGAATCATCCCGTCCGGACGACTTCCATGTTCTGAACTCCAGACCGCTTTTTGAGGCGCTTTTGGAGGGAATCAGGACCGGCGTGCCCGCCGGCAAGCTCGCGCTCGACTTCCATGTCACCATCGCACGCGCGTCGGCCCGCATCGCAAGCGAGATCTGCGTCCGTGAAGACCTCGACACCGTCGCGCTCTCGGGCGGCGTGTTCATGAACCGACTTTTGCTTCGGCTCCTTACCCACGAACTCAAAGACGCCAGTCTTGCCGTCTTGGTCTCCCACGCCGTGCCCGTCAACGACGGCTGCATCGCCTACGGTCAGGCCGCCATCGCTCGCGCTCGCCTCGCGCAGACAGCATCGCGATAGGCTGTTTTGCCAGCCTGCGCGCCGCCGTCTCACAGGTGTAACGCGTTTGCTCGTGACTCCCGCGAGCGCTACCATCAACTGATGGGTAATTAGGCGCCTATCCAGCGCAAAACGTATAAAAGGGGAACATTATGTGCCTTGCCGTTCCCGGTAAAGTGGTCAAACGCGACGACGACCTAAAGGCGACCGTCGACATGATGGGCATCGAGCGCTCCGTTTCGTTGCGCCTCGTGCCGACGGCGCAGGTAGGCGACTATGTTCTCGTTCATGCCGGCTTTGGCATCCAGATTGTCGACGAGCAGGAAGCTCAAGAGACGCTGGAGCTCGTCAACGCCATGACCGAGCTGGTCGAAGAGGATCAGCTCGCCACCAACCCGGCCGAGGCGTACTAGTGGCGGCGGCGCAGCCGGCTCGCTCCGGTATCGACTTTTCGGCATTCCGCGATCCCAAGCTCGCTCGCGAGCTCATCGACCGCATTCATGAGCTTGTCGGCGACCGCACCATCAACCTGATGGAAGTCTGCGGTACGCATACCGTGAGCATTGGTCGCTATGGCTTTCGCTCCATTATGCCGACGGGGCTCAAGCTGCTGAGCGGTCCGGGCTGCCCCGTCTGCGTTACCGCGAACCGCGACATCGACCACGCAATCGCACTCGCCAAGATGGACGGCGCCATCATCACTACCTTTGGTGACATGATGCGCGTGCCCGGGTCGTCTACCTCGCTCGCCGCACAAAAGGCGGCGGGGCGCGACATCCGCATCGTATACTCCCCGCTCGACGCGCTCGATATTGCCGAACACAACCCCGACCGCCCGGTCATCTTTATGGGTGTGGGCTTTGAGACCACGACGCCCACCATCGCCGCCGCCATTTTGGAGGCAGATGTGCGCGGGCTCCAGAACTTCTCGGTCTATTGCGCCCACAAGACCACGCCGCCGGCGCTGCGCGCGATTGCCAACGACCCCGAGACGACCATCGACGGCTTTATCCTGCCGGGCCATGTCGCCACCATCGCAGGCCTGGCGCCCTTTGGCTTTTTGGTCGACGAGTTTAAGACCCCGGGCGTGGTCACAGGATTTGAACCGGTCGATATCCTGCAGGGCATCTGCATGCTGGTCCAGATGGTTGTCGAGGACAGGCCCGCGATCGACAACGCCTACCGTCGCGGCGTCAATGCCGACGGCAATCCCGTGGCACGCCAGCTAGTCGAGCAGGTATTTGAGCCGTGCGACACCACATGGCGCGGGCTGGGGCTGATTGCCAACTCGGGCCTTTCCATCCGCCCCGAGTTCTCGCGCTTTGATGTCCGCACTCGCTTTGACGTGCCCGTTGAGACGACGGTCGAGCCGCGTGGGTGCCGCTGCGGCGACGTGCTGCGCGGGGCCATTACGCCGAGCGACTGCCCTCTGTTCGGCCGCGCTTGTACACCCGAGCATCCCATCGGCCCCTGCATGGTGAGTTCCGAGGGCAGCTGTGCAGCATATTTCCGCTACCGAGGCTGTTAGGTTCCGCCGTTCTAACGAACGGCGGACCGGTCGACGCTGCACCTCACCCATATAATTCCGTCCTCGATTGGAGTTTTCGATATGTCCCGTACTGCCACCGATAGCACTGTCCTGTTGGGCCACGGCTCTGGCGGCCAGATGATGAAACGCATCATCGATGAGGTCTTTTTGGATGCCTTTGGGTCGCCCGAACTGCTCGAGGGCAACGATGCCGGCGTCGCTGCGCTGCCCGCGAGCGGGCGCATCGCCATGTCGACCGACAGCTTTGTAGTCTCGCCGCAGTTCTTCCCCGGCGGCAATATCGGCCGACTCGCCGTGTGCGGAACCGTCAACGACGTCGCGACCTCGGGCGCTAACGTGCGCTACCTCTCATGCGGCTTTATCCTCGAAGAGGGCTATCCCATGGACAAGCTGCGCCAGATTGTGCAGGCCATGGCCGAAACGGCACATGAGGCAGGCGTGAAGATTATCACCGGCGACACCAAGGTGGTCGAGCGTGGCGGTGCCGACGGCGTCTACATCAATACCGCTGGCGTAGGCGAGGTGCCCGCAGGCGTGACGCTCAGCGGTGCCAACTGCCGGCCCGGCGACGTCATCCTGGTGTCGGGCACACTCGGCGACCACGGCATCGCCATCATGAGCCAACGCGAGGGCCTGGCGTTTTCGAGCACCATCGAAAGCGATGCCGCGCCGCTCAACCACCTGATTGCCGATGTGCTTGCCGCAGCACCCGACACACGCTGCTTCCGCGACCCCACGCGCGGTGGCCTGGCCTCGACGCTTAACGAGTTTGCGCAGGCCAGCGGCGTTGCCATGGAGGTCGACGAGGATGCCGTGCCCGTGCGCCCCGACGTGCAGGCCGCCTGCGAGATGCTCGGCTACGATGTGCTGCAGGTGGCAAACGAGGGCAAGATGGTCGCCGTGGTGCCGGCCGAACAGGCAGATGCGGCACTGGCCGCCATGCGCGCCGCCCGCTACGGCGAGAATGCCGCCATCGTCGGTCGCGTGCTGCCACTTGCCGAGGGCGCCCGTCCCGCCGTGCGCGTACGCACCGGCTGGGGCTCGACCCGTATCCTCGACATGCTTGTGGGAGAACAACTGCCGAGGATTTGCTAACGACAAAGGCTCAGGGCTATTAAAGATATTCAGATTCCAAACATGCCCGGCACGCATGCCCAGTATCATGGGGTGCGTTTTACAACTCAAGCGGCAGGAGCACCCATGGCAGCAGCTTTTTCCCATGTGATCTTTGATCTGGATGGCACCATCCTCAACACGCTCGAGGACCTGGCGGCCGCCAGCAACCATACCTGCGAGATGCACGGCTGGCCCACGTTTGCCGTAGACGAGTACCGCTACAAGGTGGGAAACGGCATGCTCAAGCTGGTCGAGCGCTTTATGCCCACCGAGTATGCGGGCGACGGCCGTATGTTTGAGCAGACGCTTGCCGAGTTTAGGGCTTACTACGGCGAGCACAAGGAAGACCACACTGCACCGTACGCCGGCACGATCGAGCTGCTCGACTGCCTGCGCGCCGCGGGTGTGCAGCTTGCCGTGCTCACTAACAAGGACCACGTCTCGGCGGTTCCGCTTATCGAGAAATACTTTGGTTCCGAGCGCTTTGCGCTGGTGCAGGGCCGCGTCGATGCGTTTCCTCCCAAGCCCGAGGCGCCTGTTACGCTGCATGTTATGGAAGAGCTAGGCGCCGACCCGGCAACCACACTCTATGTGGGCGATTCCAATGTCGATGTTCTGACCGGTCACAACGCCGGCCTCAAGAGCGCCGGTGTCACCTGGGGCTTCCGCGGCCGCGCAGAGCTGGAGTCCGCCGGCGCCGACTACGTGGTGGACACCCAAGACGAGCTCGCGGCGCTGATTCTGGGCGAGTAGCGGGGCTGTCGCTCAACACGGCTGGACAGATTCTGTCGCGCGGAAAGCGCATCCCGTTTTGCCGCCTCAGAATGGGATGCGCTTTCCGGTTGAGCCTTGTCGGGGAAACGGCATCCCGTTTCAGAGCAATATTCCGGGTCGCACTTTCCACAACCCACCCCATCCGGAAACCGCGACCCGCTATTCGGCCAAATACCGGCTCGTATTTTCCCGACCGCTCGATGCGACACAGGCTCAAGGAGTGTCCCCAACTGCCGGCAGAAAAGAAACGTCCCCAAGTGCCGCCCCAATGACTACCATGGCAACGCCGCAGGTAGAGGACGGACAGCGAGCGGGCACCAGAGCGAACAAATTGGCATGAAAAGAGGACGGCATAGACCTTCTGGTCATGCCGTCCTCTTTGAATGACAAGTTGTCGCTCTGGTGCCCGCGCAGCGTCGAGCAGTTGCGGCGTTTGGTAAAACGCCGCAACAAACTAGTTCAGCATTGCATCCATCATCTCGGAGTTGACGGAGTCGTCGGCAGACCACTCGCCGTCGTCGTTGCAGGTGTACTTGAAGATAACCGTGGTCTTCCTGGGCTCGGTGGCCTTGGTCACATCGACCATAACCTGACCGGCCATCTTGTACAGCTCGTCATCGGAAGGAACCGTGTCAAGCGCAGCGACCTTCTCCTGATACTGAGTGGAGAAGTCCTCGACGATCTTGTTCATAGACTTGCATGTGATAGAGACCTCGGCGGTCGCGACACCCTTGTCCTCGTCGACCGTCACGTCGCCGATCTCGTAGTCAAAGCCTTCGAGATAGGTCTTGGCATACTCCTTGGGATCGATACCCAACTGCTCGAACTCGTCGCCCGAAGCCTCCTCCAGACCAGAAAGGAACTCGTCGCCACCGTTCTTGACCTCGTCAAACTGAGTCGTAAGATCCTCGGTGATGAGTTCCTCGATCGAAGGGCCTCCACAACCGGAAAGCACGACCACGCATGCAACCAAGACGGCCATGAGGGGCGCAAGCAGCAGCTTCTTTTTCATGTTGTTCCTCCCAATGAGCGGCACTGCGCTTCCCAGACGCGGCGCACGTTGTAATAAGTAAGCCCATACTATCCGCTTATGAACACCCTCGGCAACGCGAAGGCGCGGTCGGTTCGTTTTAGCGTCCGAACGGTTTGCAAGCCCGCCCAACGTGCAATAAAACGCTTCCCCGCGGTGCAATAAAAAAGGTGGCCGGAAAACCCGACCACCTTTGCACATCCTTTGGATGCCGCAGTTTACTTGCGGACGACCTTAACGATGGCGTCACCGGCGGCGACAGCGGAGTCGGCCTCGACGGCGAGTTCGACATCGGCAAACTCGGCGGTGTTGGACACAGCAACGACGACGCAGTCCTTGTAGCCGGCAGCGGCGATCTTGGCACGGTCGATCTTGAGCATGGGCTGGCCGGCCTTCACAACGTCGTCGGCCTTGACGAAGCCCTCGAAGCCGTCGCCGTTCATGTTGACGGTATCGACGCCAACGTGCACCAGGACCTCGATGCCGCTATCGGACTGCAGGCCCACGGCGTGACCCATGGTGACGGTCACCTTGCCGTCGCAGGGAGCGTAGACCAGATCGTCCTCGGGCCACACGGCGCAGCCCTTGCCCAGGACCTCGCCGCCAAAGACGGGATCGGGCACGTCGGCCATCTTGATGACCTTGCCCTTGACGGGTGAGCACAGCACGTCGGCGCCGGCAGAAGCAGAGATGGAGGACGGAGCAGCGGCAGCCGCGGGCTCAGCCTTCTTCTTGAACATGTCAAACAGACCCATACGTTTTCTCCTCTTGATTAAGCGCAACGTTATGCGCATGCCTATGGTGATTATAGTGCCAAATGGTTCAAATGCTAAGGTGGGGACTCGAATCGCGAGCCCATCCCAACGCTTTTCCCCGGTGGCACTCATATTGTCGATTAATCCAGGCCCTCGGCACCGTTGGACTTGATGATCTTCTGGTAGGCGTAGAAGCTGTCCTTGCGGCGGCGCTCGTAGGTACCGGTGCCGTCGTCGTACTTATCGACGTGGATGAAGCCATAGCGCTTGCGCATCTCGCCGGTGCCGGCGGACACCAGGTCGATGGGACCCCACCAGGTGTAGGCGATCAGGTCGACGCCGTCGGCAATGGCCTCGCCCATGGCCTTGATGTGGCTCTGCAAGTAGGCGATGCGGTACGGGTCGTGGATGGAACCGTCCTCCTCGACCTCATCGTAGGCGCCCATGCCATTCTCGACCACCATCAGCGGAATCTCGTAGCGGGCGTAAATCTCGTTGAGGGCGATGCGCAGGCCCAGCGGATCGATCTGCCAGCCCCAATCGGTGGACTCCAGATAGGGGTTCTTGCCGCCAAAGGTCATGTTGCCCTCGGTCATCTCGTGATCCTTGTGGGTGCCCACGGTGCCGGACATGTAGTAGCTAAAGGTGTAGAAATCGACCTTGCCGTCGGCGATATCCTGCAGGTCGCCGTCCTCCATCACGAGCTCGACATCGTTCTCGGCCCAGAAGCGCTTGGCATAGAACGGGTACTTGCCGCGCACCTGCACGTCGGAGCAGTACCAGTTCATGGTATTCATCTCCTGCTGCGTGGCGAACACGTCGGCCGGATCACACGTGGCGGCATAGGAGAGGATGAAGCAGTCCATGTTGCCCATCTTAAACTGCGGGTAGTGCTCGTGGGCATAGCGCACGACGCGGCCGCTGGCGACAAACTGGTGATGCAGCGCCTGCATACGAGCCTGCGGCGTAGTATGGACCGCCGAAGCCGGGCCCTCAAAGCCCTGAATCATGCTGGTCTCAAAGAGGTTGCCCATGTCCTGAGTGCCGCAGTTGATCTCGTTGAAGGTGAGCCAGAACTTGACCTTGTCCTGATAGCGGTCGAAGACGGTCTGGCAGTACTTCTCAAAGAAGCCGATGAGCTCGCGGCTCGCCCAGCCGTTGTATTTCTCGACCAGGTGATAGGGCATCTCGTAGTGCGACAGGGTCACGAGCGGCTCGATATTGTGAGCGCGCAGGCAGTCGAAGACGCGGTCGTAAAAGGCGAGGCCGGCCTCGTTGGGCTCGGCGTCGTCGCCGTTGGGGAAGATGCGGCTCCAAGAGATGGACATGCGGAACATGTTGAAGCCCATCTCGGCGAACAGCGCGATGTCCTCCTCGTAGTGATGGTAGAAATCGATGCCGTCATGATTGGGGTAGAAGCGGTTGGGGTCGATGTCGATCGTAATCTGGCGCGGTTCCTTGTAGCTGCCGCCCAAGAAGTGGTCGTCGACCGACGGACCGCGGCCGTCCACGTTCCAAGCGCCCTCAAACTGATTGGCGGCGGTAGCGCCACCCCAATAGAAACCCTCGGGGAACTTGATGTTTGCCATGAGCATCTCCTTTGCATCGTGGGTCGATAAGCCGAGTATCGCCCACGCGGGAGACATGCGGGGGCGGGCGCGCCAAACCCGACACTTCTTTTCGCGCCCGCAACCCGCCGCCGCCCCGCCCCTGACACTTCCTGATACCTGCCAAAAAGGGACAGGTTTATTTTGGTTGGTTTTATCTGGGCAAACGCTGACGATAGGCAGCCGGCGTGCAACTATAGCGCTCGGCAAACTTTTTGTAGAAGAAGCTCATGTTGACATAGCCCGCCTCGCGTGCGGCCGCCTCCGCGGTAGCACCGGCGTCGAGCAGCGCCGCCGCACGTGCCAGGCGGCGCTCCTGCACCAGCTGCATAAACGTGCGGCCTGTCTGCCGCTTGAGCAGCGCGCTTGCGTAGTTGGGGCTCAGGTGCAGATGGCGGGCGAGGTCATCGAGCGTGCAGTCGCGGACATGGCGCTCGATGTAGCCCATCGCCGCCGCGACCTGCGCCGATGGCAGCGCGGGTGCGTCCGTTTGCAGCAGGCCGGCTTCGTAGCTTTGCATGAGCTCAACCAGCAGCAGCTCGAACAGCCTCGACACAATCTGGGGGCTCGCCGGCGTGGGCTCCAGACGCTCGCACAGCATCTCCTGCATGTAGCGGCGCACGCGGCGGCTGTTGCCTGTACGGAAATGCACGTGACCTCGGTGGTCGGTTTCGTCCGTGAGGGCGTTGAGCAAAAAGCTCGAGACCGCGCTTGCGGGCGAAAGGCTTTGCTCCAGGCTGCGGCCGAGCATTGGCCGCGAAATGATGACGCTCAGCATAATGTCGTGCTCGCCGAGCTCGCCTACGGCATGCGGGCAGGCGGCGTCGAGCAGGAGCACCTCGTTTTGAGCAAGCGTGAGCGCCGCACCGTTGACGACTTGCGGAGCGCGACCGCGATAGACATAGCTGATTTCGACATAATCGTGCACGTGTTCCGGCGCAGGATTGAAGCGCGAGTTGCGTACAATCGATAGGCCCTCGGGCATGCCTTCTTGGTGCAGGATGAGCGTTGGGTTGCCGATTTTACGGATATGCCGACCATCAACATCTGCTTGATTAGTTTGACCGAGTGCATCGTTCCAGTCGTAATGGGCACCCGCACGGTAGGCTCGCTCGCTGTCGGTCAGCTCGAGTAGCAGGTTGTCCAGCCGTGCGATTTCCATTACATCACCATCGTTGATTCGGTCATATTCTGCCGTGGTTTTGATATTAGCAGGACGACGCGCTCGACGTACTCTGACTTCAATGGATTTGAAAGGTTGGTTTTGGAGGAGTGGGTATGGCGGCGTATTTTGAGCAGGTGCTTGGCGGCACTTATGACAACCATGTGCTTCCGTTCTTGTGGCTCAGGGGCGAGGCGCGCGAGACGATCACCGAGTATTTGGAGCAGATTGCCGGCGCGGACATCCGCGAGGTCTGCCTTGAGTCGCGCACGCATCCCGATTTTTGCCGCGACGGCTGGTGGTCCGACCTGCGGTTTATTATCGACGAGTGCAAGCGCCTGGGGTTAAAGATCTGGCTGCTCGACGACGCGCACTTCCCCACGGGCTACGCCAACGGCTCGCTTGAGGGCGAGGGCGTCGATCCCGCACTCAGGAAGACCGTGCTCAAGCATCGCACAATAACGGTTATCGGTCCTCAGCCGTCCACGACTATCAAGCTCGGCAATCTCATGGATCCCACGGAGCGCTTTGTGGGCGCAGCGGCTTTTGACGCCGCCGGTATGCCACTCGATCTTGCGCTTGCTGTTGAGCATGCCGACGACGGCACCCCTACCCGCCTGCGTTTTGACGCTCCCGCCGGCGTTACCACGATTGAGCTCTACGTCACCAGCCAAAAGATCGGCTTTCGCGATGAGTACATCAACATGGTCGACGCCGCCTCGTGCCGCGTGCTGATCGATGCCGTCTACGAGCCCACGTTTGAGCATCTGGGCGACGAGTTCGGCAAGACCGTCTTGGGCTTCTTTACCGATGAGCCCGGCTTTATGAACGAGAAGGGCACCACGCTTGACGATGCTTCTACCAGTAGCTTTATCGGGCGAGGCGACCTAGCGCTGCCGTGGTCGGACGAGCTTGCCCGCCGCCTGCACGATGCGCTTGGCGCGAATTGGCTTGCCAAGTTGCACTGCCTTTGGACACGCGAGGCAGACGGAGCCCAGGTTCGCCACGCCTATATGGATCTTGCCACGCAGCTCTACCGTGCGTGCTTTGACGAGCAGATCGGCGACTGGTGTCGCGCGCACGGCGTCATGCACATTGGCCACGTGATCGAGGACAAGAGTTGCCACACACGTCTGGGTCAGGGCGCGGGACACTACTTCCGCGCGGTCGCGGGGCAGGACATGGCCGGCGTGGATGTGGTCGTCAACCAGCTCGTGCCCGGCGTCGACCGTGGGCACTACAGCTATTTCCACGGCGCGTGGAACATGGAGTTCTTTACGTACGCGCTTGCCAAGCTGGGCTCTTCGGCCGCGCGCCTCGACCCCAAAAAGCAGGGGCGTTGCATGGCCGAGGTCTTTGGCGCCTTTGGCTGGCACGAGGGCCTGCGCGAGATGAAATGGATTGCCGACCATATGCTCGTCCGCGGTATTAACTGGTTTACGCCACACGCATTTAGCATGGCGCCCTTCCCCGATTGGGACTGCCCACCGCATTTTTACGCGCACGGCAACAACCCGCAATGGCCGCACTTTGGCCAGCTCATGCGCTATATGAATCGCACGGCGACGCTCCTTTCGAGAGGCAACGCCGCTCGCCCCGTCGCCATTCTGTACCATGCCGATGCCGAATGGGCCGGCAACGCCATGCCCATCGAGCGCGTAGCGGCAGAGCTCACACGAGCGCAGATTGACTTTGATTTTGTGCCGGCAGAGGCTTTTGAGGATGAGGGGCGTTACGAGGTTTCGATTGCCGATGGGACGTTTGCCGTTAATGGCTGCCGTTATCAGGCGTTTGTTCTGCCCGGAGCCTCGTTTATTGGCGCTGCCACGACGGAGGCGGCGAGACGCATGATGGCCGCGGGCGTTATGGTGCTTGCCGTCGACAAGGTGCCGAGTGCGCTCTATGACGCGGATGGCGCGGCCGAGCTGGACGGGCTTACGGCGACGCCGCTTGCCGGCGTGGCGGACGTGCTGGCAGCCGCGGGACTGCAGACCGTTGTGACCGATACGCCCCAGCCCTGGTTGCGCGCGTTTCGCTACGAGCGCGCTGGCGAGACCTATGTGATGCTAGTCAACGAGCATCCGCGCGAGAGCATTCGCTGCACGGTTGCACTTGCTCGAGGCGAGCGCCTGCGCGGCACGCGCCTCGACCTGTTGAACGGTACCGAACCCGTTGTGTTTGACGGCGTGCTGGAGCTGGCGCCGGCCGAGAGCTGCGTTGTTGTTCTGGGGGCAAACGGCGAAGTCGAGTCCGATAGCTGCGCGGACACGAGCGCAGGCGCGGATAGTGCGCTCATCCTCAACATCGACGGCCCGTGGACCGTCGCCCTCTCCCCCGCCGGCAGCGACGGAACCTTTGGCGAGCCGCAAAAGCTCGAGCAGCTGTGCGACCTCACGGCCGAGCAGTTCGCCGGCACCTGCGGCACATACCGCTACCGCACGTCGTTCGAGCTGGCCGATGACCTCGCCGACACCGCCATTGACCTGGGTGATGCCTACGAAGTCGCGACGCTCACGCTCGACGGGCACTCGCTCGGCACGCGCATCTGCCCGCGCTACCGCTTTGCCGCCGGCCCGCTTGCCGCCGGCACGCACGAACTCACCATCGACGCCATCAACACACTCGATCATGCGATTCCCGACATTTTCGGCCTCACCGAGCCCATCGCCCCCAGCGGCATCCTTGGCCCCGTTACCCTTCGCGGACAAAACCTGCCAAAATAAACCTGTCCCTTTTTGGCAGGTTTGGCGAGTGCGGGAGTTCGAATGGATATCAAACGCAAGATTACCGAGGCGCAGGGCCTAACCCCTACCGAGCAACAGCTCGGCATCTCGGCCCTTGCCATGGGCGAGGAAATCCGTGGACTGTCCATTAAGGAGTTTGCTGCCCGCACCAACGTTTCGGTCGCGAGCGTGCACCGCTTTTGCAAAAAGCTCGGCCTCGAGGGCTTTAAGGACCTCAAGGTCGAGCTCATCCGCCTGGCGACCGAGGCGGGCAACCGCCGCGACGTGGATATCAACTTTCCCTTCGATGCCACATCCACGCCTGCACAGGTTATGGAACGCATGGAAGGGCTCTACCAGACCACGCTGGCCGAGACACAGGAGATGCTCGACCCCATGCAGCTCGACCACGCCGCCAAACTGATCGCGAAGGCACGGCAGGTCGATATCTACACGGGCTCGCACAACCTCTATCCAGCGGGGATGTTCCGCGACCGCCTGCTTTCGTCCGGCAAAAGCGCCACGTGCTACGGCAGCATCGAGGCCCAGGTGCGCACAGCGCTCGCCTCGGATTCCGGCCATGCGGCCATCGTCATCTCCTACAGCGGCCTTGCCCCCAACCTCAGGGAGATCTTGCCGATTCTCAGCAGCCGGCATGTCCCGGTCATCGTCATCGGCACGCCCTATTGCGCGCGCATCCACCCCGGCTTTGCCGCTTACCTCACGGTGAGCGACCACGAAAGCATGACGCACCGTATCACGCAGTTCGCCAGCCACATCGCCGTGCAATACGTGCTCGATTCGCTCTACAGCAGCTACTTCGCCAAAGACTACGCCCGCTGCGCCGAGTTCCTAGAGCGCTCATTCCCCTACACCCGCTTGCCGGGCCTGAAGTAACAATCCGGCCCCACCGCGTCTCCGAACGCCCTCCTAAGTTGCGGTGAAATAGTTCCTGTTTAGGCCCTAGACCAGCACTTTCAGGAACTATTCCACCGCAACTCGTTGGCGCAGGGGCATCGGGCGGACAGCGGGCTTTTACTTGCGAGGCGTCGGCAAAACAAAGAGTCCGTGCTGGTTGCAGTAGAGATACATTCTGCCGCGCCCTGTGATATGAAATCGCGGCTGCACCAATTGCTCGGGATAGAGCTTTTTGAGGCAGATGCCGTCCATGGTCGTATAGGCTACAAAGCTAATGTAGTGGTCCTTGGTCATGGGATGATCGAGCGTGACATACCAATCGTCCTCGACGCGCTCGATGGAAAAGGCATGGTCCGCATCCGGCTCTTCGGCCTCCTGGGGAAACATCGTTGAACCGCAGCAGCTAAAGCTGCCTTCCCCGAGCGCATGTACCACGTTTCCGCAAATAGGACAAACATAAAACACGCCTTTGAGCATGTTGCCCGCGCGATTGGCATTAGCCCGAATGTCACCAGCCAAAAGCTCGGCCACGCTTATGTTGAGCTTCTGGGCCAGAGGCTCAACAAGGGAAATGTCAGGAAGGCCGCGGCCGGACTCCCATTTGCTGACGGCTTTATCGGTCACGCCAAGGCTTTCCGCCAAGGCGCGCTGAGTGAGGCCGCGCTCTTCACGCAGCCGCTTGATGGCAGACGCGGCCAAAAAAGTTTGGGGGACATTGCTTTGCGGTGTCTGGTTCATGAGATGTCCAATCAGATTGAAGAAATGGAGCGAACCGGTTCAAAAGCCAGTATCCATTTGAAGATTGTCCTCGACAACCTACGCTGCGTAGACATGCACCGACCGAACGAGCGTGGATTTTTGGACACTCAAATCACGAGCGTGGATAATCTCCCACTTTGAGCCCACACATAGGCCAAAAACGGGAGATTATCCACGCTCGTTTTGGACGGCACGTTTTTCCGGCGCCCCTGTAGCTCCTGTAAGCACGACTTCTCGTCATTAGATTACTCATACCAATTCTAATAACTATTTACGCCTTAAACTCGTTATTAGAATTGATATGATAAGCCTAATAACGAGTTTCCGGCACTAAAGATATGGAGGGCGCGATGCAAATTGATGAGAACGGGCAGGGGACGCTCCGCAATAATCTATCGGGAAAACTGGCGTACTATTCGTTTTTGCCGACGCCCTTGCAATCATTGAGACAGCTAAACCTCACCGAGAAAACCTATCGCACGCTTTCCGCATGCTCGCGAAAACTCGGAGAGCTCGAAGGCATGCTTTACTTTGTTCCCAATGCCGACATGTATCTGACAATGTACGTTCGCAAAGAAGCCCTCCTCTCTTCGCAAATTGAAGGAACCCAGTGCACGTTTGACGACCTGCTTAGTCCATCACAACCCCAACTCCATCATAAAGATGTCGCAGATGTCGTGAATTACGTTCGCGCCGTCGACCGAGGCGTAGAGCTGCTCAAAGACATGCCCTTGTGCACGAGACTTCTTAGGCAAGTTCATGCGGTCCTGCTGGACGGAGTGCGCGGAACGGAGAAAAATCCTGGCGAGCTTCGCTCCTCCCAAAACTGGATTGGCCCCTCAGGTTGCACCATTGCAAACGCATCGTTCGTCCCCCCAAATGTCGAAGATTTGAGCGATACGCTCCAGGATCTCGAACGGTTTATCAATGAGCCTCAAGTCGAAATGGATCCGATCGTGCGGGCGGCACTCGTCCATTACCAATTTGAAACTGCCCATCCATTTCTTGACGGAAACGGGCGCTTAGGCAGGCTTCTCATTACACTTATGCTCATCAATGATGGCGTTCTTCATTCCTGCTTGTTCTATCCATCGTTCCAGTTCAAGAAAAATCGAAGCGAGTACTACCGACAACTCACATCCGTAAGAGAACGAGGCACTTTCGAGGAATGGATAGAATTTTTCTGCGCCAGTCTTCTCGAGAGTGCGAAGGACTCGGTAGGGTCTTTAAAGAGTCTTGTTGACCTCCACAACCGTTCGACGTCAGTCATTACCGAAAAACTTGGAAAAGCTGTCGTAAATGGGCAAAGGCTGCTGAGCCTTCTTGAAGAGCATCCTATCGTCGACACCGCATTCATCGCGGCCCAACTCGATATCGGCAGGAGTACCGCAAGTTCACTCGTCAAATCATTTGAAGAATTGAACATCCTTTGTCCGCTCGATGAATCAAAACAGAGATATCGACAGTACGGATATGAAGAGTATCTTTCGATTCTTAGGGAAGACGCTGATCCGATTAGGTAGCATCGCAGCCCGGGCAAATTATAACGAGCGTGGATAATCTCCCACCTTGAGCCCAAACGCAGGCCAAAAACGGGAGATTATCCACGCTCATTTCCGAGTAGTCGTTGGGGACGTTCTTAAACGACTAGTCAAACAAGAACGCCCCCAATGACTACTCTGGCAACGCCGATGTTTTGGTACCGACAGCGAAAGCCCGCCAGAGCGAGCAAGGTGCCTTGAAACGAGGCGGCATTGACCTTCTGGTCATGCCGCCGAAGTTGAAAGGCAGATTGCCGCTCTGGCGGGCTTGCAGCGTCGAGCCGTTACGCGGTTTGGTAAAACCGCGTAACTACTCCCGGACTCCGTACTGCTCGTAGTAGGCGTCGATGGCGGTCTTGAGCTCGTCGTCGATGACGACCTTGCCGTCGATCTCGTGGTTGTAGAGGGTCTCGACGACCTCGGCCATGGAAACGATGCTCGCGACGGGGAAGCCGTACTTGGCCTCGATCTCCTTCTGCGCGGTGGTCACGCCACCCTTGCCGACCTCCATGCGGTTGAGGGACACGATCAGACCCTTGATCTCGACATCGGCAGCAGCCTTGACCTTGGGATAGGTCTCGTCGATAGACTTACCGCTGGTGGTGACGTCCTCGACCATGATCACGCGGTCGCCGTCCTGGGGCTCGTAGCCCAGCAGATTGCCCTTGTCGGCACCGTGGTCCTTGGCCTCCTTGCGGTCGCAGCAGTACTTGACCTCCTTGCCGTACAGCTCGTGGTAGGCGATCGCGGTCACGACGGCCAGGGGAATACCCTTGTAGGCCGGCCCGAACAGCACGTCAAAGTCGTCACCAAAGTTATCGTGGATGGCCTGGGCATAATACTCGCCCAGCTTCTTGAGCTGATAGCCCGTCACGTAGGCACCGGCGTTCATAAAGAACGGGGACTGACGGCCGCTCTTGAGCGTAAAGCTGCCGAACTTAAGAACGTCGGACTCGACCATAAACTTGATGAACTCTTGTTTGTAAGCCTCCATGCGGGCTCCTCTCGTAATCGCGTACGTGCCCTCCAGTTTAGCGCAGGCAGGACGTCGATGCGGTCGCGCTTTGCCGAGTCCGCAGCCGGCAAAAACCACCACAAAGGTGCCTGTGAACTGCACCCCGAAACTTGGACTGAATAAAT
>JAJXHK010000025.1 GCA_021639365.1 Collinsella aerofaciens | reverse complement strand
GGGCCAGCCCGTGGGAGGCCAGGGCGCCGCTGACCGGTGGACGGCACCGAGCCGTCTGATGACTTGAAGAAGGGGGAGGCCTCGCGGCCTCCCCTTTTTTGCGTTTTATAAAGAGCTGTAATACAAGAACTCGCCTTCTTTTAGCTTGTCTTACTGTTTGGCTGTATTTTGAGTCCTTCTTTTGTATTTGCGCGATAATAACTCCCATTGGCGTTAGGGAGGACTTGATGTTTACCGTTTTTGTCTTGGGCAATATTGCTTCGGGTAAGTCGACTGCCTGCCGCTATCTCGAATCTCATGGCGCCATGCTTATCGATCTGGACGAGCTTGCCAAATCGCTGTATGTGCCAGGCTCCGATATCGTCAATGCCCTCGCGGAAGAATTTGGCTGGGATATTTTGGATGAGGAGGGCGGCATTCGCCGCAGCATCCTCGCTTCTCGAGCTTTCGCTTCTCCTGATTCGGTCGCACGGCTCAATGACCTTGTGCACCCCGTTCTCATTGAACAGCTTTCGCTTAGGATTCTCGATCCGGTTTGTTGTACGGTTTCGTCCCCCCGTTATCCCTTTGCGGTTGTCGAGGTTTCTGCCCCGACTGGTTTTGAGGATGCTTTTGGCCTGGCTGATGAAATTCTGGTTATCAGTGCTCCTTTGGCAGTTCGTCGCGAGCGTGCCATTCATCGTGGTATGGAGTCCTCTGATTTTGATGCTCGCTCTGCATGCCAACCTGATGAGGCTTCGCTTTGCAATCTCGCTACGACGGTAATCGATAATGCGGGAGGCGATAATTCGCTCTTTGAACAACTGGACGCATGGCTTGTGCGCCATGGCTTCGGGGATGTAACGGATAAGGAGGAGGTCGATGCCTAAGACACGTTTCTTTACGTGGTATCGCGTTGCGCCACTTGCCGTTGTGCTCGTCTTCGGCTTTATTTCGCTCGTCTACTCGTATGCTCCTGCCGCCTTCTTTAAGCCTTTGTATCCAATTGACTACGAGGCATATGTAAAGCAATCGAGCATTTCGCACAATCTTGATCCATATCTGGTGTGTGCTGTCATAAAGTCGGAATCGAATTGGGATCCCGAGGCTGAGTCGAATCAAGGCGCTCGGGGATTGATGCAGCTGATGCCCGAGACTGCCCAGGATATGATTGCCAAGGGTCTTGTCGATGGTAGCGAGTATTCCGCCGACAACCTTAACGATCCCGCTACGAACATCGAGTTTGGCTGTGCGTATCTTTCGTATCTTCTAACGTATTTTAACGGGTCGACTGACAGCGCCATTGCCGCCTATAACGCCGGCATGGGCAATGTCGACGGATGGGCGCAGCAGAGCACGTCGCTTCATAATGCAATCACCTTTCCCGAGACGCAGGCGTATCTGATTCGTGTCAATAATGCCTGGGTTCGCTATAAGACCCTCTATCCCGATCGGTTCGTATAGGACTATGCCTGCCGCCTGCGTATACTGCAGATATATGAGTTAGGAGTATCCATGGCGGAATTTGAAGTTGAGCGTGTTGGAGGAGAGCTCAAACGTTTTGGCGTTGAGGGCTCTGAGGTGCCATTTAAGGTTGTATCTCCTTATGAGCCTGCAGGTTCTCAGCCTAAGGCCATTGAGTCGCTTGTGCAGGGTGTGAGGGACGGAGATCGCTATCAGGTTTTGCTGGGCGTGACTGGTTCGGGCAAGACCTTCACGATGGCTAAGACTATTGAGGCCCTGGGGAAGCCGACGCTGGTCATGGCTCCCAATAAAACGCTCGCCGCTCAGCTTGCGAGCGAGCTCAAAGAGTTCTTTCCCAACAACGCTGTGGTCTACTTTGTCTCGTACTACGACTACTATCAGCCCGAGGCGTATGTGCCGCAAAGCGATACATATATCGAGAAAGACTCCTCGATTAACGAAGAGGTCGAGATGCTGCGCCATCAGGCGACCGCGTCACTGCTCTCTCGACGCGATGTGATCGTTGTCGCATCGGTCTCGTGTATCTATGGCATTGGCTCTCCTGAGGACTATGCGGGTCTGGCGCCGAATGTCGACAAGAAAGTGCCGCTCGAGCGCGATGACTTTATCCATGCACTTATCGACATTCAATATGATCGCAATGACTATGACCTAGCGCGCGGCACGTTCCGCGTGCGCGGTGATGTCGTCGACGTGTATCCGCCTTATGCCGAGCATCCGTTGCGGTTTGAGTTCTTTGGTGACGAGGTCGAGCTGATTGCCGAGATCGATGAGGTCACCGGTGAGATGCTGCGTGAGTACGAAGCAATTCCCGTGTGGCCGGCCTCGCATTACGTGACCGAGAAGCCAAAGGTCAAGGCGGCTCTGAAATCGATCAGCGAAGAGTGCGAGAAGCGCGTGGCGGAGCTCAAGGCGACCGACAAGTTGCTCGAGGCGCAGCGTCTGCAGCAGCGCACCGATTATGATCTTGAGATGCTCGAGACGATGGGCTTTTGCAACGGCATCGAGAACTACTCGCGTCATCTGGATGGTCGCAAGCCGGGTGAGCCGCCGTTTACCCTGATCGATTACTTTCCTAAGGACATGCTCTGTATCATCGACGAGAGCCATGTGACGGTGCCGCAGATCCGCGGCATGCATGAAGGCGACCGCTCGCGTAAGGTAACGCTGGTGGAACACGGTTTTCGCCTGCCCTCGGCACTCGATAATCGCCCGCTTCGTTTCGATGAGTTTGAGGCAAGGATACCCCAGTTTATCTATGTTTCGGCCACGCCGGGCGATTACGAGCTGCGGGTGAGCCAAAACGACGTGGAGCAGATTATTCGTCCGACCGGTCTGCTCGACCCCAAGATCGATGTGCGTCCGGTTCGTGGGCAGATTGACGATCTTGAGGACGAGATTCGCGAGCGCGTTGCCCGCAAGGAGCGCGTGCTGGTGACCACGCTCACCAAGCGCATGGCCGAGGACCTGACCGACCATCTGCTTGATGCCGGCATTAAGGTCAATTACATGCACTCCGATACAGCGACGATGGACCGTGTCGAGATCCTGCGAACGCTGCGCGAGGGCAAGATCGATGTTCTCGTTGGCATTAACCTGCTTCGCGAGGGCCTAGACCTTCCCGAGGTCTCACTGGTGGCAATTCTCGATGCCGATAAGGAAGGCTTCTTGCGCAACCGCCGTTCGCTGATTCAGACGATTGGCCGCGCGGCCCGTAACGCCGATGGCGAAGTCATCATGTATGCGGACGTTGTGACCGATTCGATGAAAGAGGCCATCGAGGAGACGCAGCGCCGTCGCGAGATTCAGATGGCATATAACGAAGAGCATGGCATTGTGCCCAAGACGGTGCGCAAGGCCATCAACGACATCTCAAGTTTTATTGCCGAGGCCGAAAAAACCGTGGGTTCCAAGGGGCGCTCGAAGGGCGACTCTCTTGGCCATGGCGCATTCTATACGCCCGATGAGTCGGGCGAGGGTGGCGTGCCGGAAACGGTGGCGCCCGAGCAGACACTTGCGGAGCAGTTGGAAGAACTGCCGCATGACGAGCTTGTGCGGATCGTCGAAACCATGGAAGAGGATATGCGTAACGCTTCTGCCGCCATGGACTTTGAGGAGGCGGCGCGCCTGCGCGATGCCGTCGTTCAGATTCGGGCGATGCTCGAGGGTGCGTCTGAGGACGAGACGATTGAGCGCTTACGTTCGCAGGCCCGCAAGGGTTCCACGTTCGCATCGGGCAGAAAACGCCAGGGTGCACGGTTTAAGAAATAGCGAACAGGCCCCGAGTTCCCTGTGGAGCTTGGGGCCTGTGTCTTTTGCGCGCTGGAATTCGTGCGTTAGAGGTCTGCGATCAAGGCTTCGGCACAACGGATGCCGTCGGTGGCCGCGCTCATGATGCCGCCGGCATATCCAGCTCCCTCACCACAAGGGTAGAGGCCCGGGGTCGACACGGCATGGCACGTTCGGTCTCGGGTGACAGTGACCGGTGAGCTCGAACGAGTCTCCACGCCGGTAAGAACGGCGTCGGGGCGGTCGTAGCCGCGTAGCTTTTTTCCGAGTAGGGGAAGTCCCAGGCGGAGCGACTCGACGATATGCTGCGGCAGGGCTTCGTCAATTGCCGTCCAGGTCACACCGAGCGGATAGGTGGGCTTTACCTTTCCGGGCGCCTTGCTGGCACGTCCTGCGAGGAAATCTCCGACGAGCTGTGCCGGTGCGTTCCAGTTGGAACCGCCCAGGCGATAGGCGGCCGCCTCGCAGGCACGCTGGAGCTCGATGCCGGCGAGCGGGTCATCGTTGGGAAGGTCCTCGGGTGTGACGTTAACGAGCAGGGCGGCATTTGCGTTGCGTCCGTCGCGGGCATTGAGACTGGCGCCGTTGACGCACAGGTGGCCCTGCTCGGAAGAGGCGGCGACAACCTGCCCGCCGGGGCACATGCAAAACGAGAACACGCTGCGGCCGTTGGGAAGATGGGCGACGAGCTTGTAAGGGGCTGCTCCGAGGGCAGGATGTCCCGCCGAGGCTCCGTATTGGACTCGGTCGATGTCGCGCTGCGGATGCTCGATGCGAACGCCCATGGCAAAGGTCTTTTGTGCGAGGGCCACGTTGTGGCCCTTAAGGAGCTCAAAAATATCGCGAGCAGAATGCCCGCAGGCGAGGATGAGGTGCTTTGTCTCGATTGGCTCGCAAGCGGCGTCTTGGGACGATTGGACATCAATACCGGTGATGGCGCCAGACGCGTCGATGCGAATGTCGACGAGCTTCGTTCGATAACGGACGACACCTCCGAGCTGCTCGATGCGCTGGGATATAGCGGTGACAACCGTGGGAAGGATGTCGGAGCCAATGTGCGGCTTGGCATCCCACAGAATATCGCGGGGCGCACCCGCCTCGACGAAGGTTTCGAGGATAAGGCGATGGGCGGGATTTTTGGTTCCCGTATTGAGCTTGCCGTCCGAGAAAGTCCCCGCGCCGCCCAGGCCAAACTGGATATTGCTCTCGGGGTCGAGGATGCGCTCCTTTAGAAAGAGGTCGATCGCCTGCGAGCGGCGAAATGCCGGGTCGCCGCGCTCGATGAGCAAGGGCTTAAGACCTGCTTCGGCGAGCGTAAGCGCAGCGAAAAGGCCGGCGCATCCGGCGCCGACAACGACAGGGCGTTCTTGAGGTGCGTCGGAGGCGGGGGAGGGGAATGAAGGCTCATCGTCTTCTATCGCGCGTACG
Organism: Collinsella aerofaciens; assembly: GCA_021639365.1. GTDB lineage: Bacteria > Actinomycetota > Coriobacteriia > Coriobacteriales > Coriobacteriaceae > Collinsella > Collinsella aerofaciens_AH. The sequence goes on along the minus strand of JAJXHK010000025.1, from coordinate 25,976 downwards.
CGCGAGCGGTCACGCTCGGCAACGCTGTCGACCGCTTCTCGCTCGAGGTGGGGACTAGTCAGCTCAACACGAAAGCTCAGGATAAAATGGACGTCTCGTTTTTTACGAGCGTCGATTGACTTGCGGTGGAGCTCGATGGACTTGATCTCGGAGTCCTTGCAACGTAGGACGCGCTTGGCGACTCGCTTGCCAACAATGAGGCAGGCATTTTCATCGCCGGCTTCATCGAGCGACGCGTTGACTTGGGTGATTTCAATCATCGAGGTCTCCTTAGAGGCAAGAAAGAGGCCGTCCGGTATCCCAGACGGCCCGAATGCGTTTTTGATTATAGACTGCGCGGCTAAGAGCTGCTTGCAGCGCGAATGCCCGAGAGCCAGGCCCACGCAAGGTTAAAGCCTCCACAATCGGCGTCGATGTCGAGCGCTTCGCCGCAGACGTAAAGCGGGGCGTCGACAACGCTGCGCGCGCGTAGACTGGGTGTTGAGATGCTCTCGACAGATACGCCACCACGCGTGACCTGCGCCGAGCGCTCCTCGGCTGTTCCCTCGACGAGCAACTTAAAGTGCTTGAGGATCGAGACCAGGTGGATGACATCGTTGGAGCCTGGATGGCACTGCTCGAACGTTGTGCAGACGACGCGGGAGAGTTGCGGGGCGAGCATGCCGTCGAGCCAACGGGGATCGCGGGGCGAAAAGCCGCCGAGCAGTTCAACGCGCCGGTTGAGCATATCGAGCAACTCGTCTTTGGAGAGGTCGGGGAAAACGTCGAGCAGGATCGTATCGCCGTGCTGGATACGACGAGAGAGGTTGAAGACAGCGACGCCCGAGATACCGAAGGTTCGAAACAACACTTCACCGTCTTCGTGCCAGAGCTCATTATGATTGTGGGCGAGCGTCAAGCGGGCACGGACGCGCAGGCCATCCAACGTCTTGAGTGCCGCCCGATCGCCAACGACCGTTGCCGATACGGGGCAGAGGATGGGGCGCAGCGAAGTGAGGGGAAGGCGAAACGTATCGGCGATACCGGTGGGGTTGCCGCCCGTAGCGATAATTACGGCATGTGCCTGCAGGGCCTCGTTCTTGCGAGGGACATCGGCGAGCGCTTTCCGAAGCGAGCGGAGCTCCGATTTTCGGTCATCGCGCTTTTTTGCCTTGAGCGCCCGCGCTGGACGGTCTATTTGGAGTGCCCAGCCTTCGGAAGCTTTGTGCGCCGAGGCAACGTTGGCTCCGCAGATTAAGGTGATACCTAGGCGGTCGCAAACGCTGAGAAGCGCGTCGCGCACCGATTCGGCGCGAAGGGAGCGCGGGTACAGCCGGCCTTCCTCGGAGGTTGTCATGATACCCAGCGAGGAGAAGAACCCCATAAGCTCTTGTTCGGGCTGGGGGCCCATGACGGATTCGACGAATGCGGGGTGGTTATACCGCTGTGGATCAATCGATTCGTTGGAGAGGTTGCAGCGGCCGTTGCCGGTCGCAAGGAGCTTAAGGCCGCAGGCGACATCGCGCTCAACGATGCAGACGCTTTTGCCAGCGCGTGCGGCCGTAATGGCGGCGGCGAGGCCTGAAGCCCCGCCGCCGATTACCAGGACGTCATAGAAGGCGCTCGTGTTCACTTAGGCCTCGTCGGTCTCGTGCGGGGTAATGGCCTCGACGGCAGAGACTGCCTTGGGCAACATGCCATCGGGCAGTGCGGTCTCGACCTCGCCCTTATCGCAGGCCTCGGCGAGTGCCGGATTAATGGGAAGCTGACCCAAGATGTCGAGGTTATAGCGCTCTGCGACCTCGGGGAGCTTGCTCTTGCCAAAGACCTCGATCTTCTTGCCGCAGTCGGGGCACTCAATATAGCTCATGTTCTCGACAATGCCCAGAATGGGGACGTTCATCTTCTCGGCCATGTTGACCGCCTTGGCGACGATCATCGAGACCAGATCCTGTGGGCTCGTGACGATGACGATGCCGTCGACCGGCAGCGACTGGAAGACGGTGAGCGCAACGTCGCCTGTTCCCGGAGGCATGTCGACCAGCAGGTAGTCGATGGGGCCCCACGAGGTCTCGCTCCAGAACTGCCTAATGGCGCCTGCGATGACCGGGCCGCGCCAAAGGACGGGGTCGGTCTCGTTTTGGAGCAGCAGGTTGGAGCTCATGACCTTGACGCCGTGCTCGGAGATTTCGGGCAGCATAAGGTTGCCAAGGGCATGGACGTGGCGTCCACTCATACCGAACATCTTGGGGATAGAGGGACCGGTGATGTCGGCATCGAGGACGCCGACCTTGTGGCCGTGACGGGCAAGCTCGGTGGCGATGGCACCGGTGACAAATGACTTGCCGACACCGCCCTTGCCGGAAAGCACGGCGATGACGCGCTTGACCTCGGACAGCGTGTTCTCCTCAAATTGCGACGGCGACGTTTGTCCGCCGGCGGCCTGTGCGTGTTCGCAACCCATGTATGACTCCTTTGTATATGCTGGGGCCGGGGCCCCGCGATGTGACACGAGCGTCATTGTACCCTCGTTTGCGAGCGGGAGTCATTTGCGATGCGTTTGGGCCGAGCGTGCTTGCAATACGATGGGCCCAAGCGAATGGGCGGGCTTACTGAACTTTGCTGGCGAACTCGAGGTATTGCATGCGCTGCAGCTTGTCGATCGTCGAGGCGTAGGGGCTGTCTTCCGATTCCAAGTCGTAGCGCAGCCCGTCGGCACCGAGATAGCCGGCGACATTGATGGTGGGCACATCTGACCTTGTCGCAAGCAGGGCCTTTTGGTAATTGGTGAGCGGGGCGCCGATCTTATTAAGGGTAATGGCTGCAATCTCGTTTGCCCCGACGGTGTCGTAGACGTTGAGCTCGGTATTGCCGGCGATCTCATAGTTAGCCCAGACGAGATATGTCGACTGATAGATACGGAAAGCGTGGCTTGCCGTATCTTCCTGAGGGTACAGCTCGTCGTTGAGAGTCGTTGCGGCGCTCGGCTGATGGTCGCCAAAAAAGACAAGAACAACCGGTCTGCCGATATTGCGGAGCTCGTTGATAAAGTACTCGAGGTCCCGGTCGGATGCGTTGATGCAGGTGAGATAGGTGTTGAGCGCGCTGTTGGCACCCTCACTGGCTCCCTCGACCCAATAGTTTGTCAGCTCTTCGGCGGGAACGGTGCCATAGTCGTAGCCGCCGTGATTTTGCATCGTGACGTCAAAGATGAACTGCGGGGCTTCGTCGGTTCTAAGCAGGTCGAGTATCTTGTCGTAGGTGGCGTAGTCGCATACGCCGGCATGGTAATAGGGCGCACCTTCGAAATCGCCGATTGAAAGAAAGTCTCCAAAGCCCAGCTGCTGATAGATTTTATCGCGATGGTAGTTGACGGGGTTTTGCGGGTGCATGGCGGTAGCGGTATACCCAAGCTCTTTAAGGTCCTTTGCCAGGCTGTTGACGCCATTCATCTGATACAGCTGATAGGGGATTTTGCCTAATCCGACAAAGGCCGTTGTCGCTCCGGTCAAAAATTCGAATTCGGAGTTCGCCGTTCCGCCACCGGCGACCGAAGCGAGCATGGTGCCGCGAACAAGTGTGTCGGGAAGCGAGTTGTAGAATGCGGGGCCGGTGTACCCGGCCGTCTGGAGCTGCTCAAAGCACGAAAGGTCGCTAAAACTCTCGTTCATGACGGCAACAATCGTCGGCTTGATTTCATTGAACTGGGCAACGGCCGACGCGCGCTGTTCGCTCGAGCCATATGTGCTGTCGTAGACGGCGGCGAGCTCCTGCTCGATGCTCTGCGCCTCGTCGGGCGTATAGTCTTCGGGCTTCTCAATGGGCAACTCGTTGACCATTTCGGTGAACGAAGTGATAAAACCCTGAGACGCATACGTGGTGATGGGCTGCCAACGGTCAAATCCAAAATCCAGCGCCTGCTCCAAGTCGATGTTGGAAAAGCCTGAGAGCCCCACAACGGTCACTAGCAGAAAAGCACAGAGGTTAGCGGCGATAGCGGGGAAGACATGGGTGGGCGTACGGAGCTTTCGCGGTCGGATGAGCGAAAGAAGCCCCAGGGAAATCTCCAGCAGGGCGAGAGAGGTTACGATTCCGGCGGTAAAGGTAAACTCGTATCCCTCGCTCACTTCCATTGCGGTGCCAAGGGCCAAGATATCGCTTGGCAGGATGGCTTCGCCTTTAAACGTTATGACGAAGTGCTCGGCAATGCCAAGGATGCAACAGACGACGGGCACGAGGGCCATGACGCCTCCATGACGCTGTCCCAGCAAATAAAGGGAGAGCAGAACCGTCGCGAGCAGCCCGACGGAAAACCCGAATGAGTTGGCGGGAATGCGATAGAACGTTTCGTTGCAGGCAATTTCGAGTGAAACGAACGAGAGCGCTGAAACAGCGGCGATGACAAGGATGTCACGGCAAATACAGGCAACCGTTCCCGTCGTAAGGTCGGTTTGGTCGATAAGTCCCGAAACCAAGGGCTCGACAAGAAGCATGACGGCGGCAGCACCGAGCGCCGAATAAGAAAGGACCCATAGGGAGCTGCCCTCATTTACGAGCAATTGATTCGTAACCCATGCAGCTACCACGCCGAGCGGGATGAGGAGCGTCGCGCACCAAAAGACGCGGGCAATGGGTGGCTTTTCGTTGCGTTTGATTGAAAAATACACGCGCACGACGACGGCGGCCACGATAAGGACGGCGATGAATATGGGCAGATTGGCCATGTCGCTCGAAGTGATTTCAAGGGGGATATCTTCGGTCATGGACGTTCCTCTGGTACAGCAAATTAAGTTCAGTATTAGATTACTGTAACCTTTCCACGGCATTTCGAGAAACAAAGCGCCCGATACGCAAAGCTAAAGGTCTGCGAATCTTGTATTACGAACATCTGTGCGCGTCGAGTGCGCTAAACTCATCGGCAGTATGATTCGATGCAATAGGAGGCAAGGAGCTTCCATGTCTGATTCTTCTATCGTTATTCGCGGCGCTCGTGAGCATAACCTCCGGGATATCGATGTTTCCATTCCGCGTGACCAACTCGTGGTCATTACCGGTCTTTCTGGCTCGGGCAAGAGTTCGCTGGCATTCGACACTATCTATGCCGAGGGCCAGCGTCGATACGTCGAGAGCCTTTCGAGTTATGCGCGCCAGTTCTTGGGCCAGATGGACAAACCCGACTTGGATTCAATCGACGGCCTTTCGCCGGCTGTCTCAATTGATCAAAAGACGACATCCAAGAACCCGCGCTCGACGGTGGGCACCGTAACCGAGATTTATGACTACCTGCGACTGCTGTTTGCTCGCGTCGGTACGCCGCACTGCCCCGAGTGCGGTCGGGTTATCGAGCGCCAAACCACCGACCAGGTCGCCGATAAGGTCCTGGCGGCGGGAGAGGGTCGTCGTGCGTTTGTGCTGGCGCCGGTGGTACGCGGGCGAAAAGGCGAGTACACCAAACTGTTTGAGGACCTTCGCGCCGAGGGCTTTAGCCGCGTGCGTGTCGACGGCGAGGTTCGCTCGCTTGATGACCCTATCGATTTGGATAAGAAATTCAAGCACGATATCGAGGTCGTGGTCGACCGCATCGTGATTCGCGAGAACTCGCTGGGCCGTATTGCCGAGTCCGTTGAACAAGCGACTGCGCTGGCTCATGGCAATGTAAACGTGTACATGCTGCCCGATCGTGATGCTCCCGAGGGGACCGAGGGCGAGCTGCTGGAGTATTCGTTGGCCCTGGCGTGCCCGGAGCATGGACACTCCATTGACGATCTTCAGCCGCGTGATTTCTCGTTCAACGCGCCCTATGGCGCGTGCCCCGAGTGCGATGGCCTGGGCTTTAAGAAGACGGTCGATGCCGAGGCCCTAATCGAAGACCCCTCGAAGTCGATCGCCGACGGGGTCTTTGGCGGCCTGTTTGGCAACTCTAACTACTATCCGCAGATTTTCGCTGCGGTCTGCAAACACTTTAAGGTGAGCGTCGATACGCCGTGGGAGGATCTGCCTCCGCGGGTGCGTCGTGCGTTTTTAGACGGCATGGGCGACCAGAAGATTTCGGTCGACTATCAAAAGCTCGATGGGCGCCGCAGCCAGTGGGACACCAAGTTCTCGGGCGTGCGCAATATCCTGTACGAGCGCTATACCGAGACGACGAATGAGAACACCAAGGCGCGCTTGGAGAAGTACATCCGCGAGGAGCCGTGCTCGAGTTGCCATGGTGCTCGTTTGCGCCCCGAGATGCTCGCCGTTACCGTAGGCGGTAAGTCCATTTACGAGGTCTGCTGCCTATCGTGCCGCGAGTCGCTCGAGTTTTTTGAGGGCTTGGAGCTTACCGAGCGCCAACAATTTATCGGCGGGCGCATCGTTAAGGAAATCCTGGAGCGCCTGCGCTTTCTGGTCGATGTCGGACTCGACTATCTGACCCTCGACCGTGCCTCGGCGACGCTTTCCGGAGGCGAGGCCCAGCGCATTCGCCTGGCAACGCAGATCGGCGCCGGCCTCATGGGTGTCCTGTACATTTTGGACGAGCCATCGATCGGTCTTCATCAGCGTGACAACGAGCGCCTGATCAAGACGCTTGAGCGCCTACGCGATATCGGCAATACCGTCATCGTCGTCGAGCATGATGAGGATACGATTCGTGCTGCCGACTATGTGATCGACATGGGCCCCGGCGCGGGCGTGAACGGCGGACACGTGGTCGCCGCGGGAACGCCTGCCGATATCATGGCGTGCCCCGATTCGATGACGGGTGCCTACCTGACCGGCAAGCGAATGATTCGGGTTCCCGATGAACGCCGCAAGCCCGGTCGCGGCTGCCTTAAGATCACGGGCGCCCGAGCCAACAACCTCAAAAACGTTACCGCCAAGATCGAGTTTGGTACGCTTACGGTTGTTACCGGCGTGTCGGGATCGGGTAAGAGCTCCCTGGTTACCGACACCATCGCACCTGCCCTTACGAATGCCATTCACCGTTCGACGCGCCCTGTGGGTCCGTATAAGAAAATCGAGGGCATCGAGTGTATCGATAAGGTTATCGATATCGACCAGTCGCCGATTGGCCGCACGCCGCGTTCCAACCCTGCTACGTACATTGGCCTGTGGGATGATCTTCGCGCGCTGTTTGCGAGTACGCCGGAGTCGAAGGCGCGCGGCTACTCGCCGGGACGTTTCTCCTTTAACGTGAGCGGCGGTCGCTGCGAAGCATGCAAGGGCGACGGACAAATTAAGATCGAGATGCACTTCCTTCCCGATATCTATGTCCCCTGTGAGGTCTGCGGCGGCAAACGCTATAACCGCGAGACGCTTGAGGTCACCTACCGTGGTAAGACCATCTCGGACGTGCTCGACATGAGCGTCACCGAGGCGCTGGCCTTCTTTGGGAATATCCCGCAGATTAAGCGCAAGCTCCAGACGCTGTACGATGTGGGCTTGGGCTACGTGAGCCTGGGCCAGCCCGCCACGACGCTCTCGGGCGGCGAGGCACAGCGTGTGAAGCTCGCCAAGGAGCTTCATCGACGCCAGACGGGCAAGACGTTCTATATTTTGGACGAGCCGACGACCGGCCTTCATTTTGAGGACGTCCGCCAGCTGCTCGATGTGCTGCAGCGCTTGGTCGATGCGGGCAACACGGTGCTGGTGATTGAACACAACCTTGATGTCATCAAGGTTGCCGACCGCCTGATCGATATGGGCCCCGAGGGCGGTAACGGCGGCGGAACCGTCGTGGTTTCGGGCACACCGGAGCAGGTTGCGGACTGTCCGCAGAGTTATACGGGCAAGTTTTTGGCGCCGTTGCTCAGGCGTGACCGGGAGCGTCAGGCTCAACTTGATGCTCAATAAATAGGCGATTCAGTTTATGGGCGCCATCGACTCCTTGTGATTCGATGGCGCTTGCTGTGTCGAAGTGACGTATGCAGCCGAATTGGACATATACTTAATCCTTGCGTCCGAATGCGAGGGAAAGGATATGCCATGGCAAAGGCTGTAAAGACGCCAAAAACCAATGCGATGCGCGAGCTGGAAAGCGCCGGCATTTCCTATGTTCTACATACGTACGAAGACGATGGTGATGAGTCGGCGGGCCTGGGGGTCGCGATTTCGGAGCAGCTTGGCGAGGAGCCCGGTCAAGGATTTAAGACCTTGGTCTGCGTGACGCCGTCCAACGACCACGTCGTGTGCTGCATCCCTGTTGCCGACGAGCTCGATCTAAAGTCCGCCGCGCGTGCCGCGGGGGAGAAGTCCTTGGCCATGATGCATGTGAAGGATTTGCTTGCGGCGACTGGCTACGTTCGCGGCGGCTGCAGTCCGGTCGGTATGAAAAAGCGCTACCGGACGCTCATTGATGAAACATGTGTCCTTTGGGATACCATTTTTATTTCGGGAGGCAAGCGTGGTTATCAGCTCGAGCTTGCACCCGATGATTTAATTGCATTTTGCGGGGCGACGGTTGCCGCGATTACGAGAGAGGACTGAGCGATGCCGCAGGAAGAATTGAAGCGCGGAGCTCATTTTGCAGAAGAATCTGCGCCTCAGACACCCTCATCCGAAGCTTCTTCGTCGCGAGATGACACTGACGACATGGGCTCGTCGGACTACTCCACGGTTGGTCGTTCCGCCGGGCTTATGACCATCCTGACCATCGTGTCTCGCGTCACCGGTTTTATCCGCACGTGGGCAATGGCGGCCGCTATCGGCATGTCGCTGCTCTCGTCTTCCTATCAGGTCGCCAACAACCTGCCCAATATGCTCTACGAACTCGTGATGGGCGGCATGCTCGTGACGGCGTTTTTGCCCGTGTACATGGGCGTGAGGCGTGAGCAGGGTCGCGAGGCCTCTAACGAGTACGTGGGCAACCTGCTCGGTATTCTGCTATTGGTGCTGGGTGGCATTTCGTTGCTGGGGACCGTGTTCGCCCCGGGCTTTATCTGGACGCAATCGTTCCTTTCGGGTGACGGCGGCAGCATGGATACCGCTGCGTTCATGTTCCGTTTCTTTGCCATCCAGATTCTGTTTTATGGTTTGGGCTCGGTGTTTTCGGGCGTCCTCAACGCACACCGCGACTACTTCTGGTCGACGTTTGCCCCGGTCCTCAACAATGTGATCGTCATTGCGAGCTTTATGGGCTTTGCGCCCGTGTCCGCACAGTTTGGCGAACGTGCCGGCATCATCTTGATTGCGGCCGGTACGACCCTCGGTGTCTTTGTTCAGATGGCATGTCAGATCCCCGCGCTTGGCAAGCACGGCGTGCATCCCCATATCCATATCGACTTTAAGGACCCCGCACTGCGCCAGACGATTGCGCTCGGTATCCCGACGCTGCTCGCCACGGTGTGCATGTTTGTCTCGACTTCTATCACCAATGCTGCTGCGCTGGTGGTCCAGCCCGAGACTGGTCCTTCCGTCATCGCCTATGCGCGCCTGTGGTACACGCTGCCCTACGCGCTGATTGCCGCCTCGCTTTCGACGGCGCTCTATACCGAGCTCTCTCACGACGCACAGGAGAAGGATTACGACAGCGTCCGCACGGGCATTTCGCGTGGCGTCGCCCAGATGCTGTTCTTCCTGATTCCATTCGCGCTGTACCTGATTGTCTTCGCGCGTCCGCTCAACATGATCTACTGCGCTGGCAAGTTCGATGAGTCCGGTGTGGCGCTGGTGTCGGAGTTCCTTATCTACCTGGCACTTTCCCTGCCGCTCTACGGCGTGGTCGTGCTGATGCAGAAGAGCTTCTCTGCCTTGCTCGACATGAAGCCCTATAGCCGCTATTGTCTGTATTCCGCCATCGGCCAGGCCGGCTCGGTTCTGCTGTTTGGCGTTGTGCTGGGCTTCGGTATGCCGGCAATCGCGCTTTCGTATGTCGTCGACTACGTGATCTTGGTCGGTTGCTCGCTGTGGTGGCTGCGTCGTCGCCTGCGTGGTCTTCAGGTTAAATCTATCCTGCATGGCGGTTTCTTTGGCCTTTTGCTCGGTGGCCTGGGTGCTGCCGCAGGCGCCGGCGTCATGCGGGCGCTTGAGCACTTTGTCGGGGCACTTGGCGGCTCGATTCTGATTACTCTTGGCTACGTTTGCGTTGCGGGTGTCGTCTCGCTTGCTGTTACCTTTGGCCTTGCCGTCGTCCTTAAGATGCCCGAGGTCTCGGCGCTGATTCGTCGCAAGTAGGTGCGCGTGGCCGGTCACGACAACATTCCAACGCTTGCCGAGCAGGTTTCGCGCGTTCCCACGCAGCCCGGCTGCTACCTTTGGAAAGACGCCAAGGGCGATGTCATCTACGTGGGCAAGGCGAAAAACCTGCGCGCCCGTATGCGTCAGTACGTGACGCTGCAGGACGAGCGCCAGAAGATCCCGCTGATGATGCAGCTGGTGGCGAGCTTTGACTATATCGTGGTGGAGACCGAGCACGAGGCGTTGGTGCTCGAGCGCAATTTGATTGGTCAGTACCATCCGTACTTTAACGTCGACCTCAAGGATGACAAGAGCTACCCCTTTATCGCCATTACAAAGGGCGACCTGTATCCCGCTATCAAATACACGCGTGAGCGTCATAAGCCGGGAACGCGCTATTTTGGACCTTATACCGATAGCCGCGCGGCACGTGAGACGATAGATACGCTGCGCAAGGTTATCCCCATCTGCTCCGCATCCTGTGCGGAGTGGCGTCGTTGTCGCCGCATCGTCGAGTCCCACAAGGGCGAGGAAGACATCGTCAATATGATTTGCGCGCAAAACGGGCGCCCCTGCTTTGACTACCATGTCGGGCGCGGCCCGGGTGCGTGTGTCGGCGCGATTTCCCCGACAGACTATGCCAAGAACGTCAAACGTGTCGAACGTTTTTTGTCTGGCCATCGCAAGGACGTCGTCGACGAGCTGACATCCGAGATGACGGAGGCCGCCGAGGTGCTCGATTTTGAGCGCGCCGCCCGCGTCAAACGTCGTTTGGAGGTCATCAGGGGTCTGGACGACCGTCAGCAAGTCATTTTTCCCTCCAGTGTCGATATCGATGTCATCGGTTTCTATCGCGAGGAGACCATCTCCGCCGCTTGCGTCTTCGTCGTTCGCGAGGGCCGAACAGTTCGCACCTGCGAGTTCATTCTCGACAAGGGTCTTGATGTTGACGAGGAAGAGCTCCAGTCGGGCTTTCTTAAGCGCTATTACGACGAGACGGCTGATATTCCAGCTGAGGTCAACCTTTCCGTCGAGCTTGAGGATGCGGAGGCGCTGGGGGAGTGGCTTGCGGGCAAGCGTGAGCGTTCCTGCCATCTCCATAGGCCGCAGCGTGGCGAAAAGCACCGTCTGCTCGATATGGCATCCAAAAATGCGCGCCATGCCCTCATGCGCTACATGATGCGAACGGGGTACGCTGACGACCGCACCAATCAAGCGCTCCTGGAGCTCGAAAGTGCGTTGGCGCTGCCATCGCCGCCGTTGCGTATCGAGTGCTTCGATATCTCGACGCTGCATGGCACCTTTACGGTCGCCTCGATGGTGGTGTTTACCAACGGGCGCGCCGACAAGAGCCAGTATCGTCGTTTTAAAATCCAGGCCGAATTGGACGAGGCAAACGACTTCGTGTCGATGTCCGAGGTTTTGGGACGACGCTATGCTCCCGAGCGCATGGCCGACGAGCGCTTTGGCTCGCGCCCCGATTTGCTCGTTGTCGATGGCGGTAAGCCGCAATTGACCGCTGCGATCAAGCAACTTGAGGCTCTTGGGCTCGATATACCAGTTTGTGGCTTGGCAAAGGCCGATGAGGAGGTTTTCGTGCCTTGGGACGAGACTCCAGTCGTGCTGCCGACCGGGTCCGCGTCGCTCTATCTAATTAAACAGGTGCGCGATGAATCGCACCGTTTTGCCATCACGTTCCATCGCGAATTGCGCGATAAAGCCATGACGGTATCGGTACTCGATGACGTTCCAGGCGTGGGACCCACCAGAAAACGTGCCCTTATGCGCCATTTTGGCTCGATGAAGCGTTTGCGCGCGGCGAGCGAGCAAGAGATCGCGGAAGTTCGAGGCGTTCCTGCCGATGTCGCCAAAGCGGTTCACGAGGCGCTCGTTGCATGGAATGCCGAGCGCGCCGAGGCGGCGGCAAAGCAATCCGAAAACTAAACACGCCTCTAAACAACTGATATACATGATTGCGTGATTTTCAATCATGTATTTCACGGCGATTACCAGCCGATTTCGGGTTTTATTAACGCTAAAACGTTTGACTAGCCATGGTGAACAACCCTGCTATTCTGCGGGTTGACGAAGACTGATATCTCACCTCGTCGATACATACTGTCTGGCGAATCGTTTGTCAATGAATTCGGTGAACGGTAGTAAATACCGTTCAAGCGTATGTATGTATCGGTCGCCGAGCGCGGCACCTCAGTTGGGCTCGTCGGTAGGTAAGGTATATATCGTCCGCAAGTTGCGCGGGGGCACGTCTAGGTGCTCCCGGGTAAGATTCTCTATTGATAGGAGAAGACATGGCCATCATCAACAAGGGTATGTCCAGGCGTTCGTTCCTCGGCCTCACCGGCAGCGTCGCTGCTGTCGCAGGGCTTGGTCTCACCGGCTGCGGTGGCAGCTCCAGCGACGAGGGTTCCGCTTCCGGTTCCACCGATTCCGCCAACCGTGGCGGCGGCGTAATCACCGCTGGTTCCGCTTACGCTCCGTCCAGCTTCGATCCCGCCAGCACCGGCTCCGCTGTGGGCCTGGGTGCTAACTGGCACGTCGTCGAGGGCCTCTACGGCATCGATTACCACGACTACAGCACCTTCAACGAGCTCGCCACCGACGATCCCAAGTCTGTGGACGACACCACTTTCGAGGTCACCATCCGCAAGGGCGCCAAGTTCTCCGATGGCACCGAGGTCACCGCTGACGATGTCGTTGCCTCCTACACCGCTTGCGCCGCTTCCGCTACCTATGCTCCGTTCTTCCAGCCCTTCGAGTCCATCGAGGCCAAGGACGCCAGCACCGTGACGGTCAAGACCAAGGTCCCCAACTTCTCCCTGCTCAAGGATCGTCTGGCCATCGTCCGCGTTACCCCGGCCACCCAGACCGAGGAGGATCGCGCCAAGCAGCCGATCGGCTCCGGCCCCTGGATGTACGACTCTATCTCCGATACCGAGATCACCCTGGTTCCCAACCCCGAGTACAACGGTGAGTATGCCGCCGAGGATAAGAAGATCCAGTACAGCATCCTGACCGACCCCACCGCTCGCGTTACCGCTCAGCAGGAGGGCTCCACGCTCGTTATGGAGCTCGTTACCGCTGATGCCGTCGACCAGCTCGAGAGCGCCGGCTGCAAGATCGATAACGTTCAGGGTTTCGGCACCCGCTTCATCATGTTCAACGTCGCCAAGGAGCCTTGGAACAACGTCAAGGTCCGTCAGGCTGTCATGTATGCGCTCGACACCGAGAAGATGGTCAGCAACACCTTCGCCGGCCTTGCCACCGCTGCCAGCTGCTACCTGCCCAAGAGCTTCACCAACTATCATGAGGCTTCCACGGTGTACAAGACCGACGCCAAGAAGGCTAAGAAGCTCATCGAGGAGTCTGGCATCACCCCGGGTGCCATCACCCTGCGCACCACCGACAACGAGCAGATTAAGGGCATGGCCGCCCAGGTCAAGAACGACCTCGACGCTCTCGGCTTCGATGTGACCATCCAGACCGATACCTCGCCGGCCACCTACGCTGCCATCGACGGCGGCGAGGCCTACGATATCCTCCTTGCCCCTGGCGATCCTTCCTGCTTCGGCGCCGACCCCGATCTGCTGCTCAACTGGTGGTACGGCGACAACGTCTGGATGCAGACCCGTTGCCCGTGGAAGGAGTCCGCTGAGTGGCAGAAGCTCCACAGTCTCATGGACGAGGCTCTTGCCGCCGAGGGCGACGAGCAGCAGAAGAAGTGGAACGAGTGCTTCGACATCATTGCCGACAACGCCGTTCTGTACCCCGTTGTCCACGTCAAGACCGTCTCCGCTTCCTGGGACGATCCGTCCACTGCGCCCAACGGTGAGGCCCTCGATGGCTTCAAGGGCATCGGCACGACGAGCATGTCCTTCAGGGGCGTTGCGACCGTCAAGGCGTAAGACTCGCTTGAGTCTGTATGCAGGATGTCGGTCGTTGGGACCGTATCCTCATAGTTGAAACAAAGACCCGGGCGGCAACGATGTCGCTCGGGTCTTGTAATGAGTATTCGTACTCATATACCAGTTGGTCCTACCGACAAAAGAAAGGGGAGAGAACGTGAACAACTTGCTACGTTTGATTGGAAGGCGTCTTGTGGCGCTGCCGATCATGGCATTGGGCGTCACCGTCCTGGTGTTCTTCCTTATGTCGTTCTCCAAGACCGACCCCGCCTACACGGCGTTGGGTGACGGTGCCTCGCCCGAGGCGGTTGCCGAGTACCATGAGAAGTATGGTCTGGACGACCCCTGGCCCGTGCGCTACGTGCGCTACATGGGCGATTTGATCCATGGCGACATGGGCACCTATGGTGCTGCTCGCAACTCCGTTGCCAAGCGCATCTCCACGGCCCTGCCCGTCACGATGCAGTTGACCTTCATCGGTCTTGCCATTGGTGCGGTCGTTTCGTTTTTACTCGGCGTCATCGCGGCACTGTATCGCGATAAATGGCCGGACCAAGTGATCCGCGTCTTCTCCATCGCCGGCTTGGCAACCCCGTCGTTCTGGCTTGCCGTTCTGTTGATTCTGCTGTTCTCTTCCTACCTTAAGGTGCTTCCGGCGTCCGGTGCTCTGCCTCACTTCACCACCAACCCGGCTGGCTATCTGGGACGTATGATCATGCCCGCCATTGCTCTTGCCTTCCCGCTGACAGGTCAGATGACTCGTATCGTGCGTACGGCCATGGTCGAGGAGCTCGACAAGGACTATGTCCGTATGGCTCGCGGCGCCGGCGTTCCCGAGAAGGTCGTCGTCGGCATCAACGTACTTCGCAATGCGCTGATCACCCCGGTCACCACCCTCGGTCTTAAGATCGGTTACCTCATGGGCGGCGCCGTCGTCATCGAGGTTATCTTCAACCTCCCCGGCATGGGCACCGCGATCCTGCAGGGCGTTCAGGGCAACGAGGCGAACCTGGTTCAGGGCGTCGTCATCGTCGTTGCTCTTGCCTTCATCATCATCAACATCGTGGTTGACATGCTCTACCTGCTCATCAACCCGCGCATCAGGACGGTGTAGATTATGGTAAAGATTCGAGAAAAGCAAACCGAGCAGCTTGAGAAGGCTGCCTCCAAGGGGCTCAAGCTCGGTGGCTGGAAGAAGATGACGCTGTCTTCTAAGATTGCCGCCGTCGTGTTGGTGCTGGTCGCCCTGACTGCGATTCTGGCACCCCTTCTTGCCCCCTATAGCCCGGTCGAGATCTTTACGGCTCGCCAGGCTCCCGGCAACGGATTTATCTTCGGTACCGACGATAAGGGTCGCGACATTCTGTCGCGCATGCTCTACGGTGGTCGTTACTCGCTGATTATCGGCTTTGGCGCCACTGCCATGGCTCTGGTCTGCGGCTCGGTCGTGGGCGCCCTTGCGGCGGTTTCGCGCAAGGCCGTTTCCGAGACGATCATGCGCATCCTGGACATCATCATGTCTATCCCGGGCATCGCCCTCGCGGCCGTCTTCGTCTCCATCCTGGGC
This sequence comes from Collinsella aerofaciens, assembly GCA_021639365.1. Lineage (GTDB taxonomy): Bacteria > Actinomycetota > Coriobacteriia > Coriobacteriales > Coriobacteriaceae > Collinsella > Collinsella aerofaciens_AH. The sequence goes on along the minus strand of JAJXHK010000025.1, from coordinate 10,349 downwards.
AACTCCGTGCCGTCGATCATCTTCGCCATCGGCTTTATGTACACTCCGCAGATTGCCCGTATCGTGCGCGCCAACATCGTGTCCGAGTACGGAGAGGACTATGTCCGCGCGGTCATCGTTTCCGGCGCCAAGGCTCCGTGGATTTTGATCAAGCATGTTCTGCGTAACTGCATCGCCCCGATCATGGTCTTCACCGTTACCCTGGTCGCCGACGCCATCATCTTCGAGGCCTCGCTGACCTTCATCGGCGCTGGTATCCAGGAGCCCACCGCTACCTGGGGCAACATCCTCGCCGACGCCCGCGGCGGCGTGCTCGCCGGTCGTTGGTGGCAGGCGTTGTTCCCGGGCCTGGCCATCATGATCACCTGCCTGGCGCTCAACATCCTCTCCGAGGGCATTACCGACGCCATGGCCGCTGCTCCCTCCGCCGCCCTGGATCCGACCGATTCCTCCAAGCGCCGCGAGGCCGACCTGCTGGTCTCCGACCCCGTTCGCGCCTACAAGGAGCAGGCCCAGTCCCTCTCCGCTCGCCTTGGCGCCCTGCGCGATGTCGAGCTCAAGCGTGACGATCGCCATGTGCCTGACGAGTCTGTCGAACCGATCCTTTCGGTCCGCGATTTCTGCATCCAGTTTGAGCACCACGGTGACATCAACGTCGTCGACCACGTCAACTTTGACGTCCGTCCTGGTCAGACCATGGGCCTGGTGGGCGAGTCCGGTTGCGGTAAGTCCATCACCACGCTGGCCATCATGGGCCTGACCGACGATGACGAGCACCTTTCCGGCGAGGTCCTCTGGGAGGGCCGCGACCTGCTCAAGATGAGCAAGAAGGAGTGGTTCGGCCTGCGCGGTACCGATATCGCTATGGTCTATCAGGACGCCCTGTCCTCGCTTAACCCCTCCATGCTCATCTCTGCCCAGATGAAGCAGCTCACCAAGCGCGGCGGCACCCGCAGCGCCGAGGAACTCTTGGAGCTCGTGGGCCTCGACCCCAAGCGTACGCTCGAGAGCTACCCGCATGAGCTTTCCGGTGGCCAGCGTCAGCGTGTTCTGATTGCTATGGCCCTTACCCGCGACCCCAAGCTGGTCATCTGCGACGAGCCCACGACCGCTCTGGACGTTACCGTCCAGAAGCAGGTCATCAAGCTGCTCAACGACCTTCAGGCCAAGCTCGGCTTTGCCATGATCTTCGTCTCGCATGACCTGGCGCTGGTCGCCGAGGTCGCCCATAACATCACGGTTATGTATGCCGGTCAGGTTATCGAGCAGGCGCCCACCAAGGAGCTGCTCACGAACCCGATTCACGAGTACACCCGCGGTCTTCTGGGTTCCGTTCTGTCCATCGAGAGCGGTTCGGGCCGCCTGCACCAGGTGCCCGGTGCCGTTCCGAGCCCGCGCGATTTCCCCAAGGGCGATCGCTTCGCGCCCCGCTCGAGCCATCCGCGTATTGGCCTGGACACCCGTCCGGTCTTCAAGCGCGTGCCCGGCACCGAGCACTTCTATTCCGAGCTCCCCGACGAGGTGCTCAAGGCAAATGGTTTGACCCCTCACGCGGAGGTGATGTAGATGAGCGAGACCGCAGTCAACGGCGTCGAGCCGATCATCTTCCTTGATGACGTCCACGTCACCTTTAGGACCCGTACCGGCTCGATTCTGCACCCCAACCTGGTTCACGCCGTCCAGGGTGTAACGATTAAGCTCATGCCCGGTCAGACGATCGGCATCGTCGGCGAGTCCGGTTGCGGTAAGTCCACTACCGCCAACGTCATGTGCGGCCTGCAGGCCCCCACGAGCGGCAAGGTCTACTTTAAGGGCAAGGACGTTACCAAACGTACCGCCGAGGACCGTCGCCACATGGGTCGCGTCATCTCGGTCGTGTTCCAGAACCCGGCCACGGCACTCAACCCCCGCATGGTCGTTCGCGAGCAACTGCTCGACCCCATGCGCGTCCACAACCTGGGTACCGAGGCCGAGCAGGAGAAGCGCGTCAAGGAGCTCTTGGAGCTCACCGGTCTGCCCAGCTCCGCCGCCGAGGTTCTTCCCGGCCAGCTTTCGGGCGGCCAGCGCCAGCGCGTCGCAATTGCCCGTGCCCTGTCGCTGAACCCCGATGCCATCATCGCCGACGAGCCCACCTCGGCTCTGGACGTTTCGGTCCGCGCGCAGATTCTGAACCTGCTGACCGACCTTAAGAAGGAGCTCGGCCTGGCCATGGTGTTCATCAGCCATGACATCCAGACGGTCCGCTATATCTCTGACGACATCATCGTTATGAATGGCGGCAAGATCGTCGAGCAGGGCGAGGCCAAGCAGGTCTTCCAGCACCCCCAGGACCCCTACACCAAGATGCTGCTCGGCGCTGCGCCGTCGCTGCTGCATCCCAAGCTCGGCGAGTAGCCTCGCTTTCCCTCCCGTGCGCCCGGTTCCCTTGCCGGGCGCACCTCCGTTGCGATTTCGAAAGGTTGGGTTCACGAGCCATGTCAAGTGCTCAGGAGCTACAACATCAATTTGGTGAATATCGAGGCGCCATGCCCCGTCCATCAGATTTCGATCTCTTTTGGAAGGACCGCATGGCCGAGGCCGACGCGGTCGGGCTTGACTATGCGATCGAGACGGCATCGGTCACAGATGCCGTGACCTGCCAGCTTTTCGACCTCTGGTATACCGGCATGTGTGGCGCTCGCCTGCATGCCAAGTACCTTAAACCCGTCTCGGACGAGCCCGTGCCATTGGTACTTCAGTTCCATGGATATCCGGGTGCAAGCCGCAGCTGGTTTGAGCAGGCGTCGTTTGCGGGCATGGGCATGGCACTCATCGCCCTCGACTGCCCCGGTCAAGGAGGTCCCTCCGAGGACATTGGTGGATTTGAGGGCACAACGGTCGCGGGCCATATCGTCGCCGGTATCGACGGCGACCCGGCCAACCTCTACTATGTCCGCTTGCACCAAGATATTCGCATCCTGTGTCGCATCGTTCGCGAGCTCGAGGGCATCAATCTTGCCCGTGTGTTTGTGAACGGCGCGTCGCAGGGCGGCGGTTTGGGCATTGCGACCTGTGCACTTAACAGCGAGCTTATCAATCGCGCCGCCATCCTCTATCCCTTCCTGTCGGATTTCCGCCTGGTCTGGGATTTGGATGCCGACGACATTGCCTACGAGGGCCTGCGCTATTGGTCTCGCTGGTTTGACGAGGACTCGACTCGTATCGACGAAGCCTATGCCAAGCTTGCGTACTTCGATTCCAAGAACTTTGCCCCTATGGTCAAATGCCCCGTGCTGTTTGGCACCGGCACAGCCGATACCGTCTGTCCGCCAGCGACGCAGTTTGCGGTCTATAACAACCTGACCTGTGAAAAGCGTCATGAGTTCTTTGAAGGCTTTGGCCACGAGGAGATTCAGGATTTTGACGATCTGATCATTCCGTTTTTCTGCAAGGGAGGGGAGGCTCATGTCTAAGTGCGAGAGCAATGTCAATGAGCTGATTGTCTCCGACCTTGTGGGGATTCCCGGAACGGTCTCGTCAAGGCTCGCTGATTTCCGGGATTGGCGTGGTGATGCTTCTGCGGATGTTTCCGAATTAGAGATAGCCGCTTCGGACCTTGAGGTTTGCGGGCCGAGTATTACGGCGATCGATTTCGCCAATCCGTATGCCCGCTACTCCGAGGTTTCCTTTGAGCTTGGTGGCGATGTGGTCCACGCACGTTTGATCGAGCCTGCCGGTTGCGCCCGAGCATCCGAGCTTGTGCCGCTATGTCTGATGTTTCACGACATCGACCGACCCGTGCGGGGATGGCATCACATGACGAGGTTTGCGGCCATGGGATATGCCGTGCTTGCGCTGAACGATGAGGCGATTGGACCCAGCGATCTGCGGCAGGGGATTACCTCGCCTGCTTTTGTCAGGCGCGTCCGTTGGGGCTGCGCGTTGGCGGAGGTCGCGCGCAATCTTGATGGTATGGACCCCGACCGCATCTTTGCATGGGGCGAGGGTCTTGGCGGCGGAGTCGCGCTGGCGGTTTCTGCTCTGGACGAGCGGGGCCTCGCCTGCACGGCGGTTGCCAATCCGCTTCCTGGCGGCCTCGAGGTGCTGTCGTCTCGGGTGCGCGGATCGGTGCTCATGGGCACATCACTTATGGATACCGTGAGCGATCCCAAGGATCAGTTTGCCGTATTCAACGGTCTTGAGTGTGACCGGAGGCATATCATCTATGCAAAATACGCTCACGAGCGCATCAATGCGTTCGAAAACGAAGTCGTAGACTTTTTTAACCAAACGTTCTACTCGTGTTCTTTGGCCTAGACGGCCTGGACACTGCCAACAAAAGTGGGTGGCATAGGGCCACCCGCCAGACAACTAAGGAGATTCTTGTGGCAACTCAGAAATTCACCGGCGTTATCCCTCCCGTCGTTGTTCCCGATACCGAAGATCACCAGCTCGATGTTGCCTCCTTTGAGCGCAGCATCAACCGCATGATCGATGCCGGCGTCGATGGCCTGTTCTTCCTGGGCTCTTCGGGTGAGGTCGTTTTCTCCACCGACGAGCGTCGTCGCCAGATCATCGCCGAGGCCGTCCGCATCGTCGACCACCGCGTGCCTGTTCTGGTCGGCATCATCGATACCGAGACCGAGCGCATGATTGAGCACGGCAAGGTCGCTCAGGAGCTGGGCGCCGATGCCCTCGTCGCCACCTGCCCGTTCTATGCCCTGCAGGGCATGACCGAGGTCGAGGAGCACTTCCGCATCCTGCACGAGGAGCTTGACCTGCCCATCTTTGCCTATGACATTCCCGTCTGCGTTCACACCAAGCTCCCCTGGAAGCTCCTTGCCAAGCTCGGCGCCGAGGGTGTCCTTGCTGGCGTCAAGGATTCCTCGGGTGATGACATCTCGTTCCGCTACCTCGTTCAGGAGAACGAGAAGAACGGCCATCCGATGAGCATCCTCACCGGCCACGAGGTTGTTGTCGACGGCGCTTACCTCGGTGGCGCCGATGGTTCCGTCCCGGGTCTCGCCAACGTTGAGCCCGAGGGCTACGTTCGTCAGTGGAAGGCCGCTCAGGCCGGCGACTGGGCTACCGTCAAGGCCGAGCAGGATCGCCTCAATGAGATTTCGCACATCTGGGATGTCACCTCGGGCGTCCAGGGCTATGCCGGTGGCGTCGGCGCCTTCAAGACCGCTATGAACCTCATGGGTATCTTCGACAGCCCGACCATGCCGCGCCCGGTGAAGGCCATGACCGGCGAGAACGTCGAGGCTATTAGGAAGGTCCTCCAGGACAACGGCCTCCTGTAAAGCTTTCCCGGGCACCCGACCTCGCCGTTCAACCGTGTGGCCATGACTATTAGGTCAATGGCCACACGGTTTCTCGGCGATCTTGGGCACCTGGAAACCTTTACTGCGCTGTGACGGCTAGCCTGACGGCGCATTTCCTATAGTTGTTTTTTATCTCCGAAGGAGAGCGACATGGAGAACAAGTACGTCTGTTCTGTCGATATCGGCGGAACTAAGATCGCGACTGCCATCATGGAGTACCCGGCTGACGGTAGTGTGCCCCATCCCGTTTTTGAGGCCGAGGTTCCCACCGAGGCCCAAGAGGGCGGCGAGGCCGTCTTCCAGCGTATCGAGGCGTCCATCAAGGCTGCTCTCGAGGCGAATCCCGATGTCGAGGTCCTTGGCGTCGGTATCGGTGCCGCCGGCGTCGTCGATCCCAAGACGGGCGCCATCGCGTATGCAAATGAGATCATGCCCGGCTGGTCCGGCGTTCAGTTGGGGCCGCGTCTGCGCGAGGATCTCGGTCTTCCCGTTGCCGTTGTAGGCGACGTGCAGGCTCATGCTCTGGGCGAGGCCCACTGGGGCGTCGGCAAGGGCAAGTTCTCCGTCTTGTGTCTTGGCATCGGTACGGGCATCGGCGGCGCATATGTCGAGAACGGCCGCGTGATGCAGGGCTTCCATGGTGCTGCTGGCCATATGGGCCACATCGAATGCTCGGCTGCCGCCGGCATTCCCTGCGCCTGCGGGCGTTCCGGCCATCTGGAGTCGGTTGCTTCGGGCACTTCCATTGGTCGTATGTACGATGAGCGTTTTGGCCGCGTCGACCCCAGCCGTCCTTCGGTCGGTCGCGATGTGAACGACCTGTGCCGTGCAGGCGACGCAAAGGCGACCGAGGTCATCCATGACGCCGGCTTTGCGCTGGGTGCCAGCTTGGGCTCGCTCGCTAACATCCTGGACCCTGAGGTCATCGTGCTTTCGGGCGGCGTGATTCACCAAGGTCCCGATTGGCGTTCGCAGACGTGGAAGGATTCGGTGCACGAGGGCTATGCCAGCCAGGCGCTCGATCCGCTTCAGGACACGCCGATCCTCATCGGTTCTCTGGAGGGCGATGCTCCGCTCATCGGTGCCGCTGAGCATCTTCTTGCCTCTTTGAAGTAAACGTATCTGCTGTAGGAGCCTCCCGAGACAACACGTCTCGGGAGGCTGTTCTGAGAAAGGTTGCAGCCTTATGACCGTCGATCCTTTGATTCAATCCCTGAAGGGCAAGCTCGTCGTGAGCGTTCAGGCGTATATGGGCGAGCCGCTTCGTACGCCCGAGACCATGGCTCAAATGTCTCGCGCTTGCGAGCTTGGCGGTGCCGCCGCCATTCGCTGTCAGGGCCTTGCCGACATTGCCGCCATTAAGGGTCGCTGTGAGATCCCCGTCATCGGCCTGTGGAAGGATGGACACGAGGGCGTTTACATCACGCCGACGCTGCGTCACGCCCGCGCCTGCGTTGCTGCTGGTGCCGATATCGTGGCGATCGACGCCACCGATCGTCCGCGCCCCGATGGCAAGACGGTCGAGGATACCTTCCGTCCGCTGCACGAGGAGGGTGTGCTCCTGATGGCGGATTGTGCCACCATCGAGGACATTCGCCGTGCGGTTGATATGGGCTTCGACCTTGTATCAACCACGCTTTCTCATGGTGTCGCTGCCATCGACTGCACCATGGCCGATGGCCCCGATCTGCCGCTCCTGCGTCAGGCGACCGAGGAATTCCCCGGTCTTCCCATCATTTGCGAGGGCCGCGTGCACACGCCCGAGGAGGCTCGCGCCGCGATCGATGCTGGCGCCTGGGCCGTTGTCGTCGGCACCGCCATCACGCACCCCACGAGTATTACGAGTTGGTTCAAGGCTGCGCTTGAGGCGTAAGACGGGCCTCGTATCCGCTCGGGGCGGTATACTCAATATAGGCAATTGACCGCGCGGGATCCGGGTTGCTGGGTCCCGCGCTTGTTTTTGGGAGGCAGCACATGCAAAAGGGAGATGCCATGGATGCGGCGGAGCGCTCGGAGCGCATCCCCGATATCGTCATCATCACCGGAATGTCCGGTTCGGGCCGCACACAGGCCATGCACGTGTTCGAGGACATGGGCTATTTTTGCATCGACAACTTGCCTCCGCGTCTGATCGCCCAGCTTGCCGAGCTCGTCGGCATCAATACGGGCGTGGGCAGGCATCTTGCCGTCACCTGCGACCTGCGCAGCCAGGGCTTGTTCGATGAGCTGCTCGATGCCGTTGCCGCACTCGAGGAGCGCGAGATGAGCTGTGATATCGTGTTTCTCGAGGCTTCTGACGAGGTGCTGATCCGTCGTTATAGCGAAAACCGCCGCCGCCATCCTATTGCCAAGCCAGGGGAGACTACGGCCGATGCGATTCAGCGCGAGCGCCTGCAGCTGCAGGGTGTGCGCGATCGAGCCGATATGATCATCGACACGAGCCGTCTGCGCACCTCTGCGCTGCGCAACAAGCTACGTATGGCATTTTCCGAACTGTCCGACCAGCAGCTCATGGACGTTCACGTGTTCTCGTTTGGCTTTAAGCACGGTATGCCCGTCGAGGCGGACATTATGATTGACGTTCGCTTCCTGCCCAATCCGTTCTACGATCCCGAGATGCGCACGATGACCGGTCTCGATAAGAAAGTCTCCGACTTTGTTCTGGACCATCCCAAGACGCAGGAGTTTTGGAAGGCTTGGACACAGCTACTCGATACGGTGATGCCGGGCTATATCGCGGAGGGCAAACCGCAGCTTTCTATCGCCATCGGCTGCACGGGAGGACAGCACCGTAGCGTCGCCATTGCCGAGGCCACGGCACGTTATTTGGAAGGCGCCCAGTATCACGTGAGCATCTCCCACCGCGATCTGTCGCGCGCCAACACGAAGGCATAGACCTGCATGTCATTTACCGCTGAGGTGCGCGACGAGCTTGCGCGCTGCGAACCCGAATGTGAATACTGCGACTTGTCGACACTTGCCGCCCTCACGCGCGTGAGTGGTACGCTCTCGCTCACCGGCTCTGGGCGGTATCGTTTGACAGTTGCGACTGAGACGGGAGCCGTCGCGCGCACGATGATCACGCTGACGCATCGCATCCTTAAGCTCAAAACGGAATTCACCGTTCGTAAATCGGTCTTGCATAAGGTCCGTAACTATCTCATTACCCTGCCCGATCAACCCGACCTGGACAAGGCTCTGGTGCTGCTGGGCATTCTAGACCGCAGGGGAGGGCTCGTCGCTGGTGTTCCCCGACACATCGTTGCCCGTCCCTGCTGCAGGCTTGCCTACATCCGCGGCGCGCTCATCGCGGGCGGCTTCGTGGCCGATCCACGCGGCGATTTTCATTTGGAGATCGCGGTGCAGGGCGAGCAATATGCTAAGGGGCTTTGCGACCTGTTGGGGCAGATTGGGGTCCATGCTCGTGTTAATGCACGACGGGGGTCATATGCCGTGTACATTAAGAGCGCTGAGGAAATCGAGCATTTATTAAAGCTGATTGGTGCCAAGCGCAGCGTTGCCGAGATTGAGGAGGCGCGCGCGGTCAAGTTGGTTAAGAACGATGTGAACCGTCGCGTGAACGCCGAGCTCGCCAACCAGACCAGAAGCGCCGGTGCTGCCCAACATCAGCTTGCGCTTATCGATGAGCTCGAGCAGCGCGGCCTTCGCGATGCGCTTCCGGATGCCTTGGCGGTCTTTTGCGACCTGCGCGAGCGCTATCCCGATCTGTCGCTGCGTGATTTAGGGGAGATGGCTGATCCTCCCTTGTCGAAGTCGGCCCTCTACCATCGAGTTTTGAGGCTTGAAAAGCTCATTGAAGCAAACGGGTAGTTTAAAGTATCGACTTATATACGGATTTAGCTGCTATTTTATTCTTTAAAACGTTTTAACGTAAATTTGATTTTCAATTTCGACTATTCTCGTGAAATTCAAGTCCAAAAAAAGGTATATTAGGCGAGTGGTTAGTTTGTGGGCCTCAACGGCGGGCGCTGTAGCTTGCGGGGGCCTTACGAAAGGAGACACAATGGCAGTAAAGGTTGCTATTAACGGCTTCGGTCGCATCGGTCGTCTGGCTTTCCGTCAGATGTTCGGTCATGAGGGCTCCGAGATTGTCGCTATCAACGACCTCACCTCTCCCGATATGCTCGCTTACCTGCTGAAGTACGACTCCACGCAGGGCAACTACGCTCGCGATCACGAGGTCGTTGCTGGCGAGGATTCCATCACCGTTGACGGCAAGGAGATCAAGATCTACAAGGAGGCCGACGCCAACAACCTGCCTTGGGGCGACCTCGACGTCGACGTCGTTCTCGAGTGCACCGGCTTCTACACCAGCAAGGCTAAGGCTCAGGCCCACATCAACGCTGGCGCCAAGAAGGTCGTCATCTCCGCTCCGGCCGGCAGCGATCTGCCCACCATCGTGTACAACGTCAACCACGAGACGCTGACCGCTGAGGACAACATCATCTCCGCTGCTTCCTGCACCACCAACTGCCTCGCCCCGATGGCCAAGGGTCTGAACGACTTCGCTCCCATCGTGTCCGGCATCATGACCACCATTCACGCCTGGACCGGCGACCAGATGCCGCTCGACGGCCCGCAGCGCAAGGGCAACAAGCGTCGTAGCCGCGCCTGCGCCGTCAACATCGTCCCCAACACCACCGGTGCTGCCAAGGCTATCGGCCTGGTTCTCCCCGAGCTCAACGGTAAGCTCATCGGTGCCGCCCAGCGCGTCCCGACGCCGACCGGCTCCATCACCAACCTCTACGCTGTCGTTGACAAGAAGGTCACCGTCGACGAGGTCAACGCCGCTATGAAGGCCTACGCTTCCACCATCTCCGAGACCTTCGGTTACAACGAGGACGACATCGTCTCCACCGACATCATCGGCGAGACCCACGGCTCCATCTTCGACGCCACTCAGACCATGTGCTCTGACCTCGGCAACGGCCAGACCCTCGTTCAGGTCACCTCTTGGTACGACAACGAGAACTCCTACACCTCTCAGATGGTCCGCACCATCAAGTACTTCGAGAAGTTCGT
>JAJXHK010000024.1 GCA_021639365.1 Collinsella aerofaciens | reverse complement strand
TGGGGGTCGTCGGCGCTGCAGACGGCGCTCACCACAAAGAAGCCGTCGACGCCGGTGGCCTTGAGCTGCGGCAGGTCGGCCGTCTTGACGCCGCCGCCCACCACGATGGGTACGGGGCTTGCCACATGGAGCGCGGCCAAGTCCTCAAAGCTCTTGGTGATGATGGAGCCGTCGGCCGCGCGTCCGCAGTCGCGCTTGGTCTCGGTCTCGTGGAGCGGACCGATGCCCAGGTAGTCGACCAGACTCATGTCGGCGGTCTTGACGTACTCGAGCATTTCCTCGCAACGGGCCGAGAGGCCCACGATGGCGTCGGGGCCCAGCAGCTTGCGACAGACCTCGACGGGAATATCGCTCTGACCCACGTGCACGCCGTCGACAGCAATGCCCTGCTCGCGCGCGGCGAGCACGCAGTCAAGGCGGTCGTCGATCAGCAAGGCGACCTGACCGGTCTTGCCGGCTTGGGCGATAGCCTGTGCGGCGTCGCTCGTCAGCGCGATAATCTCGCGCGCACTTGCCACCTTAGAGCGCACCTGGATGCAGGTAAAACCGGCATCAAGTGCTTGTGCCACCACGTCGCCCACGGGGCGACCGAGGGTGTTTTCGGGGCCGAGCACCAGATAGGCCGAGATATCAAGGTTGTCGCGGATGCTCATCGTGCTTCCTCCTGCTTTTTGATTTGCGCTTCCATGCGCTCGAGCTTGCCGTTCATGGTGTCGGTAAACCCGGGGCGAATATCTGCCTTGAGCACAACTTCGGTGCGGATGCCCTTGTTTGCCAGGACAAAGGTGGCGTCGCGTACGACCTGCATGACCTCGTCCCAGTTGCCTTCGATCTCGGTGAACATCGAGCTGGTGCGGTTGGGAAGGCCGCTCTCGCGAATGACGCGCACGACCTCGGCGACCTCGGCGGATAGCTCGTCGCCCGTACCGCACGGGGCGATGGCCACGGCGACCAGCGTGTTCATGCCGGTATTGGCTGCGGACTCGGACATGGCTTACGCCTCCTCGAGCTCGAGCTGGTTGTCGGCGATGTCCTGGGCAGTTGCGCGGTAGAGCTCGTCGATAAAGGCGACCTTAAAGCTCGCCGGGGCATCGGCGACGGCGGCGGCACGCGTGCCGGCAACGTTGTAGACGGCGGTGCCGCAGACGGCTGCCGTAAACGGATCGGCGGCGCAGGCATATACGGCCAGCACGCCGCCCTGCGAGCAGCCGCAGCCGGTGATCTTGGACATGAGCGGGCTGCCGCCGTGGGACTTCGCCACGGTCGTGCCGTCGGTGATCAGATCGACCTCTCCCGAGACCACCACGGCGCCGCCGGTGTAGCGGGCGAGTGCCACGGCGGCATCGCGGGCGGCGTCAACCGTATCGGTGGTGTCGACACCGCGTACACGGCTCAGATCGGCCGCCTCGCCCTCAAGGCCCCACAGGCCGGCGAGCGCGATAATCTCGGAAGCGTTGCCGCGCACGATGGTGGGCTTGTACTGCTTGAGTTCGCTTACCAGCTGGGTGCGCAGGCTGCCGATGCCCAGGCCCACCGGGTCGAGCACCCAGGGCTTGCCGGCGTCGTGCGCTGCCTTGGCTGCACGGGGAATCGTCTGCTCGTAGATGGGGAAGAGCGTGCCCATGTTGAGATAGATGGCGCCGCCGCCGGCAACGAGCGCCTCGCCCTCGTCGGGCAGATAGACCATGGCGGCCGAGCCGCCCACGGCGAGTTGCGCGTTGGCGACAAAGTCAATCGTCACCGTGTTGGTGATGGAGCCTGCCATCGGGTTGGTGGCGCGAATCTCGTCCACGGCCTTGACTACACGTTGTTTAAGCTGTTCCGAATCAATCACTGCACATGCCTCCTTGGCATAGAAAAGGGGCGCTGTGCATAGACAGCGCCCCTGTAAAGGCGGCATGCTCCCTACGCCAGCATTAACTGACAGGTTCAAAGGATTGGGCCCATTGCCCTCTCAGCCTTGTGGTTCGCACCGCCGGCACTCCCGCATCGAATCTGTTGTCCCCTATACTAGCGCACCTGCCAAAAAGGGTCAGGTTTATTTTGGCAGGTGCCAACTGGGGTGATGCGTTATCCCAGATAAAACCTGCCAAAATAAACCTGTCCCTTTTTGGCAGGTCGGTACAATAGACGGGATGAGAATGACCGAGGGGACCTTATGATCAAACTTGTGCTGACCGATATGGACGATACGCTGATTCCCGCTGGACAAGACGGCGCCAGCGACTATGCCATCGATGGCATTCATGCTATGCAGGCAGCGGGCCTGCATTTTGGCCCGGTTTCGGGCCGTCAGCCGTCTGCGATGGGCTGGATGTTCCGCAATCGCTCCGAGTGCTTCTCGACCGGTGCGTTTTGCAACGGGCAGGTGATGTTTGTCGACGGCGAGGTAGTCGCTTCGCGTGCAACCGACAACGATGCCCTGATGCGTCTGGCCGACTACCTCGAGCAAGAGACCGACGATACCTATCTAAAGGTCTACAGCCTGGGCGATGACTTTTGGGATAACGACGCCTATTGCGTAACGAGCGACCCCGAGCGCGTGCGCCGCGCCATGGAGTCGGGCGGCAACGCGTGGCTCAAGGGCGAAGAGGCCCCGTGCCGCCCCGTTGTCGACGATGCCCCGGTATACAAGGCCAATATCTGGAGCGCCCGCTCGCGTGAGGAGCTCGCCGAGCTGCGTGAGCGCGTTGCCGCCGAGGTGCCGGAGCTCTCGCTCGTGTTTCCCAACAATCGCGTGCGCCTGTTCGACATTCTCCCGGCCGGCTGGGACAAGGGCTGCGCTGCACTGGAGCTGGCACGCGCTTTGGGCCTGACGCCCGACGAGGTGGCCGTGTTCGGCGACTCTGATAACGACCTGCCCATGATTGATGCCGTCCCCAACTCCGTTGCAGTCGCGAATGCCAATGAGGCCGTCACGGCTGCCGCGCGCTGGCATATCGGCGCCGCGGCAGACGATGCGGTTGCCGCGGCCCTGCACCAGATCGCTGCCTGTGCGGCGACGGGGGAGATGCCGTCGTTTATGCGCCTGCCGGGTGTGGCCGACGCGAATCTCGCGAACAGCTAAGGGGGGCAGCTATGAAGCTCCAGCAGCTCAGGTATGTCGTTAAGGTTGCCGAATGCGGCAGCATTACCGAGGCCTCACGTCGGCTCTTTGTGTCGCAGCCTTCGATCACTGCATCGATCCGCGAGCTCGAAAACGAGATGGGCGTTCATATCTTTGAACGCACCAACAAGGGCGTTATCGTGTCCGAGGAAGGCGAGACCTTTTTGGGCTACGCGCGCCAGGTGCTCGATCAGGCCGATCTACTCGAGGACAAGTACAAAGGCGCATCCGAGCAAGTGCCGCATTTTAGCGTGAGCTGCCAGCACTACTCGTTTGCCGTCAACGCGTTTGTCGATGTGATCCGTGAATTCGATGCCGCACGCTACGACTTTACCCTGCGCGAGGAGCAGACCCACGAGATTATCGAGGATGTCGCGCACATGAAAAGCGAGCTGGGCATCCTGTATCTGTCGGAACACAATCGCGAGGTTATCGAGCGCATGCTGGCAGCCAATGAGCTCGTGTTCGAGGGGCTCTTCTGCGCCGCACCGCATATCTTTGTGTGTGCCGAGCATCCGCTGGCGGGCCGCTCCAGCGTAACGCTCGAGGATCTGGAAGATTACCCTTTCCTGTCCTATGAGCAGGGAAGCTATAACTCGTTCTATTATTCCGAGGAGCTGACCTCGACGTTTGAACGCCGCAAGAACATCCGCGTGCGCGACCGCGCGACGCTGTTCAACCTGGCCATGGGCCTTAACGGCTATACAGTATGCTCGGGCGTGATCAGCCATGAGCTCAACGGCCCCGGCATTATCTCGATTCCGCTCGATGTGGACGAGTATATGGAGATCGGCATTATCACGCGCAAGAACACGACGCTCACGCGCTATGGGCAGGCCTATATCGACGCGATTCGTCAGCATATCTAACCACACCGGCGCGATATGCTGCGTGCGTCTCTTGCTGTTTGTAAATATAAATAATTCCTATATCAAACAGTCATAAAAGCATATTTTACGATAGCGATGCGGACGCTCATACTCTGTCTGGGTAAAGCAACCAAGACAAAGGGAGATACCTTATGAGCACTTCGACCACACTGAACGCGCCGTTTCGCGCCGATATCGTCGGCAGCTTTCTGCGCCCGCAGACCGTAAAGGACGCCCGTGCCGCCCATGCCGCGGGTACGCTCGACGACGCCGGCCTTAAGGCCGTTGAGGACGAGGCCATTCGCGACTTGGTGGCCAAGCAGAAGGCCGCCGGCCTGCAGGTGATCACGGATGGTGAATTCCGCCGCAGCTACTGGCACCTCGACTTTATGTGGGGTCTCAACGGCGTCGAGCGCCGCACCTCGCGCACCGGCTATATGTTCCACGACGAGGAGACCACGGCCGATACCGCCGTGGTGACCGGCCCCATCAGCGGCGAGAACCACCCCTTCGTTGCACACTTTAAGTTTGTCAAAGCCCTCGAGGGCGAGGGCCAGGTCGCGCGCCAGACCATCCCGGCACCGATCCAGACGTTCTCCGAGGTTACGCTCGATCGCTGCGATGGTCAGCAAGAGAGCCTACGCGCCGTCTATAAGACCGACGAGGAGCTTGCCGACGCCATTGCCGCCGCTTATCGCACGGTGATTGCCGACCTGTACGCCGCGGGCTGCCGAAATATTCAGTTTGATGACTGCACCTGGGGCATCTACTGCGATACCGACTTTGTCGCCAAGACCGGCATGAGCCCGGTCGACCTGCAGAAAGTGAGCGAGCTGGGCGTGGCGCTCAACAACGCGGCTATCGAGGGCAAGCCCGATGACCTGGTCATTAACACGCACGTGTGCCGCGGCAACTACCACTCCACCTATGCCTTCGAGGGCGGCTATGATCCCATCGCACCGTACTTGTTCGCCAACGAGGACGTCGACGCGTTCTATCTGGAGTTCGATACGCCGCGCGCCGGTGGTTTTGAACCGCTGAAGTATGTTGCCCCCGGTAAGAAGGTCGTGCTGGGCCTGGTGACCACCAAGGCGGCCGAGCTCGAGGATGAGGAGGTTATCGTCGAGCGTATCAACGAAGCCGCGAAGTATGTGCCGCTCGAGAACCTATACCTGTCGCCTCAGTGCGGTTTTGCCAGCTGCGAGATCGGCAACAAGCTTACCGAGGACGAGCAGTGGGCAAAGCTCGCACTGGTCAAGCGCATCGCCGAGCGCGTCTGGAAGTAGCGCTACCGTTCGTCGGGGCGGCGGGCGTGATTGGGGCTACATCGCATACAATGGTTCGGATCGTATCGTTCGGGCAGGTAATTCGCTATGCCCGGGCGCCCTTCCATTCGAAAGGACTTCCATGTCCCAGTCTTCGACGCCCGCCGTCACCGATGCCATCTACGATGCGTCATCGCTCGGCCGCCCGCGCATGTTTGTGTTGGGCTTGCAGCACATGTTTGCGATGTTTGGCGCCACGGTGCTTGTGCCCGTGCTCACCGGTCTTTCCGTTTCGGCGACGCTTCTGTTCGCCGGCATTGGCACGCTGCTGTTCCATTTTCTATCGCGCGGTAAGGTGCCGGCCTTTCTGGGCTCGTCGTTTGCCTTCATCGCGGGCTATGCCGCGATTGCACCCAACGGCGAGACGGAGCTTTTACCTTACGCCTGTCTGGGCGTAGCCTGCGCCGGCCTGCTCTATCCGGTGCTGGCGGCGCTGTTTCGCGCATTTGGTGCCAAGCGCGTCATGCGCTTCTTTCCGCCGGTGGTGACTGGTCCCATCGTCATTTCCATCGGCTTGATCTTGGCGAGCTCTGCCATTGCCAACTGCCAGACCAACTGGCTCGTTGCCGTCATTGCCGTCGCCGTCATCGTGGTCTGCAACATCTGGGGCCGTGGCATGGTCAAGATCGTGCCGATTTTGCTGGGTGTCGTGGTGAGCCATGCCGTTGCGGCAGCACTGGGCGAAGTTGATTTTTCGGGCGTTGCGGCCGCTCCGTGGGTCGGCCTGCCCGTTGTATGGGGCAACACCGTGTTTGCGCTCTTTGGTCCGCAGTTCGATAGCGGTCTTGCCACGACGGCCATCATCACCATCATGCCGCTGGCCTTCGCGACCATGATCGAGCATATTGGCGACATCTCGGCTATCGGCTCTACCTGCGAGCGCAACTACATCGCCGATCCTGGCCTGCATCGCACGCTGCTCGGTGATGGCCTTGCCACGATCCTGGCCTCGCTCTTTGGTGCTCCGGCAAACACCACCTATGGCGAGAACACTGGCGTGCTCGCCCTGACGCGCGTGTTCGACCCGCGCGTGATCCGCATTGCCGCGTGCTGCGCCATCGTGCTTTCGTTCTGCCCCAAGTTTGCTGCAGTTATTGCCGCCATGCCGGCGTGCGTCATCGGCGGCGTGTCGCTCGTGCTCTACGGCATGATTAGTGCCGTGGGTGTTCGCAACCTCATCGAGAACCAGGTCGATTTCCAGAACAATCGCAACGTGCTGGTGGCCGCGCTGGTGCTTGTGCTTTCGCTCGGCATTGCCTACAGCACTGCTGGCGCCATCGTGTTGGAGCTGGGCGGCGTGACGATCTCGCTTTCGGGCCTTGCCGTGGGCTCGCTGGTGGGCATCGTGCTCAACGCCATTCTGCCCGGAAACGACTTTGAGTTCGATGCTTCCGAGCTCGAGGAAGCTGCTGAGTAACAGCTGCGTCCAACTACATCAGAAAATGGCGCCCATGCGTACACGTGGGCGCCATTTTTAATGCGTCAGTATCCAGTGGATGCCGAGCGCCATGCGCAAGTCGGTTTGCGCAAAATGATTGCCGGGGTTGAGCTCCAGCGTTGTTGGAATGCCACGCTCGACGAGTGACTCTTCCATCGCGCGCGTGTCGTCGAGCACGTGTCGCATCATGCGGTTGGGCGTCTTGGTTTCCTTTTTACCGAGCGACAGGTAGACGGCTTGCGGGTTGCTGACAAACGGCTCCGTGCTGGCACGATCGACAAAGTGGGGAAACCACAGCGACCCCGATGCGCTCGCGGCGCGGTCAAAGGCGTTGGTTTGCCAGAGGGCCCAAAGCGCGAAAAGGCCTGCGAGCGAGTAACCGGCAATGCCGCGCCAAACGGGCGGCTGGGGAAGCGATGACTCGACCTGCGGGATTATCTGGCTCAGCAACTCATCAAGAAAACTGGCAGCCTGACCGCCGAAAGGCTCAGCATCGCGTACAGTTCCATCGCATGCCCAGGGGCTCAGCTCGCGATTCCAATCGAGCCCGCCAATGGCAACGAGCGTAAACGGCGGACAGTCGAGCTCTTGGCAGCGGTTATAAACATCACTACCGTCGCCCATGACCACGGGGAGGTAAATGACGGGTGCGCTTTCCGTATGCTCCGAATGAACGGTTATCTGCTTTTGCGCTTCCATGACGGGCTTCTCTCAGTGTTGTGATATCGGCAGTCCCAATTGTCGCACGCCAGCGTATACCGGTTGGGCAGCATCAAGAACATTCGCGCGCGTCGTGCGGGCGCAAACAGGAAACGCCACCGCCGGAGGGGAGCTCGGCGGTGGCGTTGCTAAACGGTGTGCGGGCTAGCACTTCTGTGGGTGCCGTCCCGTGCGTTAAAGGTCAAAGCTGTCTATGAGCGCTTGCGGCTCACCACGGCGCCTGCGGCGATAGCGGCTGTTCCCGCAAGGACGGTTGCCACGATGGCCGCACCCGAGGTGTCGCCGGTTGCCGCGAGCACGCCGGTAGTCTTGGCTTTCGTGGCTGAAGCCGCAACGGCCTTGGTCGGCTTTGAGCCCTCAGGCTTGGGGTTCTGCTTGGACTCCGCGGGCTTGCTTTCTGCGGGCTTGGTCTCGTCGGGCTTGGGGTCTTCCGGCTTGGCTACCTCGGGAGGTGCGATGACCATGCTCTTGGCGACAGCTTCGTTATAGGGGGAGTCGATCACAGCGTCGCCCGTGCCGATGGCTTGGCCTGCCTCGTAGATGCCGTCACGGAGCTTGCGATAGTCAATGACCTTGCCGCCTTCGGGCGTCTGGATGGCGGCGTTCTCAATCTTGATGGTGCCGATTGTCTTGCCGTCAGCGCTCATGGCACGGGCAAAGATTGCCGCTGTATCTCCTTCGGCCGTTACCTTGCTGCGGATGATCGAGATGACTGCGGGTGTGACGCCCTCGCTGGTCTGGGCGATGATGCCGATGTTCTCGCCTTGGGGCTCGGGGCTCGTCTCACCATCTTGGTTTTCGCTGTAGGGGATGGGGCCGTCGCCGTTCTCGACATAGCGGGCTATGGCCTTGACAACGGAGTCGCTGATGTAGATGTGGCCGCCCTTCTCGTTGGGTCGATCGTTTCTGGTGGAGAATGCAGCCGAAACCTCGCCTTCCGCAAACGCGTCCACGGTGGAGCCGTTCTTGACGACGATGTCGTCCTGGTAGGTGAAGAGGGCGTTGGCGCCACCGTATCTGCCTTTACTTGCACGGACCGTCACGTTTGCATGATCGAGGGTGATGCCCTTGTGGGCATAGACGCCATATTCAACACCGTTTACGTTGAGGGAGGCGTTTGTGGCTGCGAGGCTGCCCTTGGCCTCGACGGCAGCGTCTTTCTCGGAGCTTGCCTTGACCTGGCTGCCGTCCGAGATGTTGATATTGCCGCCGCTCCAAAGGGCCTCACCATCGGCTGAGCTTGCCTCGACTGTGCCGCCACCCTTGATGGTGAGGTTCTTGTCGGTTCCAATACCCTTGTCCTTGGTAGCCCTGGCGGTAACGGCTCCGCTGTCGTCAATCGTGATATTGCCGTTTGCCCTGATGCCATCCGATGCACCCGTGGCGTTGACGTTGCCCGAACCTTTGATAGCGAGATCACCCCCGGCATTGATGGCATCAAACCCAGTGCTCGTGGCGTTGACGGATCCGGCTCCGTCGATGTTGATATTACCCGTGGAGAGGATAGCGTCCTCAGTAGATGTCACGCTGAGCGTGCCGCCCTCGTCGCCTTGGATATTGAGCTCGGCATTCTCGTTAGTGCCATGAGAAACGTTGATGCTTTCGATCCATTCGGCAGTGACGATGTTGGTTCCCGAGTAATTCACGTTGAGCTTGCCTGCGGCCTGGATCTCGCCGCCGTTATAGTTGTTGAGCTTCAAGTCGTCGGCGCCGTCCCACGACCAGGTGCCGGTCTCGTCGCCCGCCGCAGTGCCGGCGTTGTATTTGGTTTCGCCGACCTTGACCCATTCCGCTGCGAGCGAGACGCTCGGCATGAGCAGCGAGCTCACCGTGAGCGCGCACACGGCGCCTACGACGATGCGGCGCGTCACGCGGCGCCAGCTGCCGTGCGCGAGTCCTATGCGACGGCGAACGTCGGGTTCGGCAACATGGGTTCCGGCAGTAGTGTCATTGCGTTTGGGGGTCGTGAACAAGGCTGCCATGGTTGCTCCCGTTCTCATAGGGCCTATACGGCTAGGTTCAGCGTATCTGCTGGATGTTGCCGGCGGTAGTGCCGTTTGGAGGGCAAAATGTCCAAAAAATTTCGGGAAACAATAAACCGCGTGCCCACGTGTTGCCTTGCTTTAAAAGAAAGGCGCGGAGCCGCTCGTTGCGACTCCGCGCCTTGTTGTTTTGCTTTAGCAGGCTACGCCGTTACGCCACAAAGAAGTAGACGAGGAAGGCAAGCGCGGCAATCCACATGAGCGGCTTGATCTTGGAGGCCTCGCCCTTGAAGAGCGCGACGACCACGTAGGCGATGAAGCCCAGGCCGATGCCGGCGGAGATGGAGTAGGTGAAGGGCACGCCGGCGACGATCATAAACGCCGGGAAGCCCTGCGAGACATCGGACCAGTCGATCTCGGAGGCCTCGCTCATCATGAGGTAACCGACGTAGACCAGAGCGCCGCAGGTGGCAGCGCTGGAAACGATGGAGACGACGGGAGAGAAGAACGCGGCGAGGATGAACAGCACGCCGGTGGTGACGGAGGTGAGGCCCGTGCGGCCGCCGTCGGCAGCGCCGGAAGTGGACTCGACGAAGGTGGTGATGGAGGAGACGCCCATGAAACCGCCCACAGCAGCGGCGGCGGAGTCGACGATCAGGATCTCCTTGATATTCTCGACGTTGCCGTCGTCGGTGAGGAACTCGCCCTGCTTGGCCACGGCCATCGCGGTGCCCATGGTGTCGAAGAAGTCACTCATGAGCAGCGAGAACGAGATGACGAGGAGCGCGGGGTCGGTAAGGACCTTGACGATGGCGGGCACGCCGCCGGCGTCGGCAATGGGGCCACCGATGCTCGAGAAGTCGAGCGGGGCGATGATACCGGTCGGAGCCTGGGTCACACCTAGGGGGATTCCGGCGATGACGGCGACGACGATGCCGATGAGCAGCGAGCCGGGGACGTTGCGGCAGGCGAGGGCGACTGTCACCAGGATGGAGATGATGCCGACGATGAAGGTGGGGGAGGTGATGTCGCCCAGACCGACGAGTGTACCGGCGCCAGCGGTGATTATGCCGGCATCGCACAGGCCAATCATGGCGATGAACAGGCCCAGACCCACCGAGATGGCGTGACGCAGGACAACCGGGATGGCGTCCATGATGGCCTCGCGCAGGCCACAAAGCACGAGCAGCAAGATGACGACGCCCTCAAGGAAGATGACGCTCATGGCCACGTGCCAGTCACCGCCGCAGACGGTGGTGGTGATTCCAGCGATCATCGCGTTGACGCCTAAGCCCGACGCGCAGGCGAGCGGGCGGTTGGCGAAGATGCCCATGCAGATGGTCATGATGCCAGCGCCCAAGCAGGTGGCGCAAGCGAGCGCTCCTGCATCGATGCCGGCGCCCGAGAGCACCGCGGGGTTGACGGCGATGATGTAGGCCATCGCCAGGAACGTTGTCAGTCCAGCGCGGAGTTCGGTCCCGATTGTGGACTTGCGCTCGCTGACGTGAAATAGTTCGTCCATGCATACCCTTTCCTTGTTCGGCCCCGAGTTTAGGCCGATTGACACGAACTCACCTACTATAGCCCCTTTACGACGCTGTTGTTCCTCGCATGTTGATGTTCGGCGCTTTGTAGCAGACGGACGGTATTTTTCGCATGAAAATGTGTGGGTACCGTATACTTAAGCAGTTACAACGACCCCTATGGAGGAACGTATGATTAAAGAGCTCTGCCACGACGAGGCTATTCTGTCTCAGCGTTGCGAGGTTGCGACCGTCGAGGACGAGTCGGTGGCCCAGGATCTGATCGATACCATCAAGTCGCTCGACGATGCTGGCTGCCTTGCCGCCAACCAGATCGGCGTCACCAAGAAGGTTTGCGTCTACCTGGACGATGCCGGCGAGCCCCACGTGCTCTACAACCCCCGTCTGGTGTTTGGCCTGGGCGCCAGCAAGATGGAGGAGAGCTGCCTGACGCACGAGGAGATTACCAAGTCCACGCGCTACATCAAGTGCAAGGTTGCCTTTGACGTGATCGTCGACGGCAAGATGCGCGAGCGCAAGCAGGACTTCGTCGGCTTCGAGGCGCAGATGGTCCAACACATGATTGATCACTGTCTAGGAAAGTTGGTTTAAAGCGCCGATGCACCGCACCTTGGCGTTCAATCGTCGCTTTTGGCCCGGACATGACATTGTTGTCATGTCCGGGCTTTGTTGTTTAGCGCCTCTTTGTTTGGTGACAATGAACCTAGCAAGAACGTTTAGCTAGGAGGCGCTATGTGCACGAGCATTCGATTTACCGATAATTCCGGCCATATGTATTTGGGTCGCAACCTCGACTGGAGCTTTGGCTATGGCCAGCAGGTCCGCGTTATGCCGCGCGGGTTCCACATTCCGTATTCGTTTATGGATGACGCGTCGGCCGCGCACACGGTGATTGGCATGTGCATCGATTACAAGAACTACCCCATGTTCTTTGATTGCGGCAACGATGCGGGCTTGGCGGTTGCCGGCCTCAACTTTCCCGGCTACGCCGAGTATGCCGAGGACCCTGTCGAGGGCAAGACCAACATTGCGGCCTACGAGTTTCCCCTGTGGGTGGCGTCGACGTTCTCGACGGTCGATGAGGTCGAGGCCGCGCTGCACGATGTGACAATCGTTGGCAAGTCTGCCGGCGAGGGGCTGGGCGTATCGCTGCTCCACTGGATTATCGGCGACGACCAGCGCAGCATTGTGGTCGAGATGATGGCCGACGGCCTGCATGTGTATGACGATCCGGTCGATACCCTTGCCAACCAGCCGACCTTCCCGTGGCACATGGAAAACCTGCGCACCTACATCACCGCCACGAATGATTTTCCGCAGACGGCAACGTGGCGCGGCGCCGAGCTTACGCCTTATGGTGCGGGCGCCGGTATGCGCGGCATCCCCGGTGACTGCTATTCGCCGAGCCGCTTTGTAAAGGCGGCATACCTCAACGCCAATTACCCACAAAAAGACAGCGAGACCGAGAATGTCATCCGCATGTTCCGCTCGCTCGAGGGCGTGGCGATGATCGAGGGCGCATCCAAGATGGGTGATGGCGAGTTCGAGAAGACTATCTACACCGGATGCTTTAGCGCACGTACGGGCAATTACTATTACTCGACGTATGAGGACCCGTCGATTCGCTACGTGAGCCTGATGGATGCCGAGGGCGCTGGCCCCGATAAGCTCGTGACTCCAGAGCTTCGCCGCTCGTAGTCTGCCAGTTTATTACGACGCAAAACGGCCCCGCATCTAGTGAGGTGCGGGGCCGTTGTCGTGGATAGATGACGGGCTAGAAGTTGGCGTCGTTGAGCTGGGTGCTCTCGAGACCGTCGAGCTGCTGCTGTTCGGGCGTGTCGGCGACGCTTTCGAGCTGCTCGGTGGGGTCGACATTCATGCTCTTGCCGGCCTCGTTGCCGTTGACCAGGTCGTCCGAGAAGATATCGACTTCCATTTCCTCGGCCTCCTCGACCTGAACCTCGAGCGGCACCTGGGTGCGCACCAGCTTGACGGCCGGACGCATGCGGGCAAACAGCGGCACGTACTCGATGATGATGGCCGAGTTCTCAAGGCCATACCAACGTGCTGGGCTTCCGCAGGCGCGACGGACGGCGTACTTGATGGCCATGACGCGGTGGTCGTTGCGGTTGATGTCCGTCTCGGGGGCGAGCATCTTGCGCAGCATGCAAAAACGGAAGTCGCCCACGTTGCCGCGCGTCTCGTAGATAGAGTAGGTGTGGTGCTGCGGCGGCAGCTCACCCGAAGCCATCAGATCGCCGACGATCTGGCGCAGATAGGCGTTGACGCGCTGGTTGACCTTAAAGCCCAGGTCCAAGCGCACACGGAACAAAAAGTCCGTGCCAAAGGTCTCGACGGAATACTCGTGCGTATAGGGTTCGTCGGTAACGTGTACGTTGATGAACCAATATGCCTTGGCGCGCTTGGGGTGCTTGTCCAGGATGGAATAGAGCACGTCGCGGTCGAGCGTGAGCGGGTCGGGGCTGTTGGTAAGGAACACCAGGTTGTCGGCGAGTATGGGATAGGTCTCGTCGTTGCGCAGGCGATTGAGCTGGTCGATATACTTGGAGACGGGCAACAGAATCGTCTGCGTACGCTCGATGGCGGTACCGCGGCGCCACACATACATAAGGCCAAACAGCAGCGAGGCCAGGAAGATCATGACGTAGCCGCCGTCAAAGAACATGGTGAGGCACGAAGCGAAGAAGCAGAGCTCAATGGCGCCAAAGAGCAGGGCGAAGACGCAGGCGCCCAGTTTGTGCTTGAGGATGCCGGCGATGTAACTCGTCAAAAGCGTTGTGGTCATGAGCATGGTCACGGTAATGGCGAGGCCGTAGGCGCTCTCCATGCGCTCGGAGTTTTGGAACAGCAGCACGATAAAGATGCAACCGATCCACATGATGTTGTTGACGAGCGGAATATAGAGCTGGCCCTTGGTATCGCTGGGGTAGTGGATGCGCAGGTGCGGCATGAGGTTGAGGCGGGTGGCCTCGGATACCAGCGAGAACGATCCGGTGATGAGCGCCTGCGAGGCGATGATGGCCGCCACGGCCGAAAGCACAATGGCGAAGGGACGCAGGGGCTCGGGGAGCATCATGTAGAACGGGTTGACGATGTCCATCGCGAGCATCTGGGGATTGGAGTTGTTGGCGAGCAGCCAAGCGCCCTGGCCCAGATAGTTGAGGATGAGCGCCGCCTTTACGAACGGCCAAGATGCATAGATGTTTGCCTTGCCCACGTGGCCCATGTCCGAGTAGAGCGCCTCGGCACCGGTCGTCGACAGGAAGACAAAGCCGAGGACCATGATGCCCGAGTGGTTGATGGGCGAGAACAGGAACATGATGCCGCGGATGGGGTTGAGCGCGCGCAGGATGGACAGGTTGCCGAGCATGTTGAACAGACCGGCGCCTGCCAAGAACAGGAACCATAACGTCATGAGCGGGCCGAACAGCTTACCGATCGAAGAGGTGCCGGCGCGCTGCATGGCAAACAGGCCGCAGATAATGATGATGGTGATGATGATGACGTTGGTCTGGCCGTCGCCCAGCAGGGCGTGACCCCACTCAATGGTGCGCAGGCCCTCGATGGCCGTGGTGACCGTGACGGCGGGGGTGAGGATGCCGTCGGCGAGCAGCGCCGCGCCACCGATCATGGCGGGCAGAATCAGCCACGGCGCCACCTTGCGCACCAGGCTGAACAGGGCGAAGATGCCGCCTTCGTTGTGGTTGTCGGCCTTCATGGCGATCAGCACGTACTTGACCGTGGTCACGAGCGTCATGGTCCAGATGACGAGCGAAAGCGCGCCCAGGATCATGTCCTCGCTGACGGTGCCGATGCCGCCGTTATTGGCGACGATTGATTTCATGGTGTACATGGGGCTCGTGCCGATGTCGCCGTAGACGACGCCGAGCGTAACGAGCAGCATACCGGCGGAGAGGGGGATGGCTCCGTGCCCGCCCTGACTCTGCTGGTCTTGGAGACTTGTCTCCAGTTTGTTGTGTGCCACGTGGACTCCCTTAGACATCTAATTTCTGTCGGGACAGAAATCTTTTATGCCGTCTTTATATAAGAGCAGTTTGGCACATCGGGGTGCTTTAGACAATAATCCCCAGCTGGGGAGTATTCGTTTGCGCAGATGACATTTCAAAACAAGGGCGAATCCGCTGTGTGGCTTGCTGCAAGGTGGTACCGCGGACGCACCCCTGTTTTGAAACCGAAGAGGGGCTGTTAGGCACGCGCTGCCTGAGCGATGCTGCCCTTGGCGCTTGCGCGTTTGCCGGCGAGTTCGCAGAAGATCGCTCCGCCGATGATCAGCGCGGCTCCCATCAGGCGGATGGGCGTCATGGCCTCGCCCAAAAGGGCGACGGAGAAGACGACGGCCGAAAGCGGCTCGAGGTAACCGACGACGGCGACGGTCTGTACGGGCAGTTTGGCGACGGCGCTAAAGTAGAGCAGGCAGCCGAGTCCGGTGTTGACGACGCCGAGCATGGCGACGGCACGCCAATCGATGCCGGCGGCGATGCTGGGGGAGAAAAACGAGGGGACGCCCTGCGTGATGAGCGTGAGAACCAGCGCGGTCGCAAAGGCGGCGCTCACCTGGAGGGTGGAGTTCTCGAGGCCCTCGATGTGCGGCGCCCCCTTGCTGGCGATGACCATCAGCGCGTAGCAGAAGGCCGAGGCGATGCCGCAGACGATGCCCGAGATGGGCATGCTGCCGCCCAGGCCTTGTGCTGCGATGAGGAAAGCGCCGCAAGCAACGGCGATAAAGCCGGCGATTTTACCGCCGGTCAGTTTTTCTCCAAAGATGAACGGGGAGAGGGCCATAACGATGATGGGGCCGCAGTAATACAGCAGTGAGGAGATACCGACGCCAATGGTCTGGTAGGCGCGGAACAGGAAAATCCAGCTGGCACCCAGCGCGGCTCCCGAGAGGATAAGGGCCGCAGCTTCGCGGGGGCGAGACGGCGCCTGCAAGTTATGACGCTGGGTGATGGCAAGGATGACAACAAGCGAGAGTGCGCCTAGAAACGTGCGCAGGAGCACGATATCGGAGCTCGGCAGTGCGATCGCGGCGGCGATGATGCCGTTGGAGCCAAACAGCAGCAATGCTGCTAGGTATGTAAGCAATCCGTTGTTCATGCACTGCCGTCCCCTCTATATCGGTGCAAGTTCACTATGGAGTAGCGGGCAATAGAAGAAAAGCGAATATAATGCATAGGTGACATGACAAATACTCATGCAAAGGCGGGGCGTGTCGTGGAGACCAATATCCAAAAGATGCAAGTGCTGCTCGAAACGGTGCGTGCCGGCAGCTTTACGCGTGCCGCTGAGCGCCTGAGCTATTCGCAGTCGGGCGTGAGTCGCATGGTGGGCGATCTTGAGGCCGACTGGGGTTTTAAGGTGCTCGATCGCAGCCGCGAGGGCGTGGTACTTTCTGCCGATGGTCGGCAGATCATGCCGGCGGTCGAGGCGTTATGCGAGGAGTTTGGCCGCCTGCAGCGACGCGTGGACGAGATGCGTGGGCTTATGCGCGGCAAAATCTGCATCGGTACGTTTTCGAGTGTGGCGACTCATGTGCTGCCGCCGGTCATCGCGCGGTTTCGCGCCGATCACCCGGATGTCGATTACGAGCTGCTGATGGGCGACTACTCCGAAATTGAGCAATGGGTGGCGGAAGGCCGCTGCGACCTGGGCTTTATCCCGCGCGAGCCCCGCGGCGCCGGCATGGCGTCACAGCCGTTGGTGCAAGACGAGCTGATGGCCGTGGTGCCGGCAGGCTCTCCGCTTGCCGTCGCAAAGGCCGTTTCTCTTGCCGATTTGACCAACGAGCAATTTATCCTGCTGGAGCGTGGCAGTGACGACGAGATTACGCCGCTGTTCCGCCGTGCGGGCCTAACGGTGCGCTCCAAGCTGTCGACTTGGGACGACTATGCGATTATGGCCATGGTCGAGGATGGTCTGGGCGTGAGCGTTCTTCCCGCGCTTATCTTGCGCCGCTGTCAGTTCGATGTTGCTATCCGGCCGCTGGAGGGACATCCTCATCGGCAAATCAATGCCATATACCGCACGGCCGACGTTTCGCTTGCGGCGACTCGATTTCTCGAATATCTCTAATGGTGCACACTGTTATCTGCTCTGGAGCAAATCTTGGAACTTGGCGCATTTCTTTGTGAAATTGAACTTTCATACTATGTGCCGCGCTATACTGCTGCCTAAATTGAACTCAGGTTCAATTCGTGTTCTATAAATTGAACTTTGCCAGCAAGGAGGTTCTAGTGGCCCAAGAGACGTTTAGCGATCGCCTGCGACAGGCTATGTCCGATCGCGACGTTCGCCAGTCGGACGTGATTCGTGCATCGGAGATGCTCGGCAAAAAACTCGGCAAGAGTCAGATGAGCCAATATGTGAGCGGCAAGACGATTCCGCGGCGCGATGTGGCAGAGCTGCTCGCCCGCATTTTGGAGGTCGATGTTACCTGGCTGCTCGCCAGTGACGCCGACCAAGGCGAGGCGCCCTCGTCCCATAACGTTTCCAAATCCGAACCTAGCCCCACGGCTCAAATTGCAAGGAGCGCCACCATGCGTACTTTCTCTAAATCCACCAAGCTCGATAACGTCCTGTATGACGTGCGCGGCCCCGTCGTCGACGAGGCTGCCCGTATGGAGGACGAGGGCGAGCGCATCCTCAAGCTCAATATCGGCAACCCGGCGCCTTTTGGTTTCCGCACGCCCGATGAGGTCATCAAGGACATGCGTCAGCAGCTGCCCGACTGCGAGGGCTATTCCAACTCGCGCGGCCTGTTCTCCGCTCGCAAGGCGATCATGCAGTACTCGCAGATCAAGGGCCTGCCCAACGTTCAGATGGAGCATATCTATACGGGCAACGGCGTGTCCGAGCTCATTCAGCTTTCGATGAACGCGCTGCTCGACAATGGCGACGAGATCCTGATCCCCAGCCCCGACTATCCGCTGTGGACGGCGTGCGCAACCCTTGCCGGCGGTCATCCCGTGCACTATCTGTGCGACGAGCAGGCCGATTGGTATCCCGACCTGGAGGATATGGAGTCCAAGATCACGAGCGCGACCAAGGCCCTCGTCATCATCAACCCCAATAACCCCACGGGCTCGGTCTACCCGCGCGAGGTGCTCGAGGGTATCGTCGAGATCGCGCGCAGGCATCAGTTGATGATCTTTGCCGACGAGATCTACGACCGCCTGTGCATGGACGGCTACGAGCACGTCTCGATTGCTTCGCTCGCGCCCGATCTGCCCTGCGTCACCTTTAGCGGCCTGTCCAAGTCGCACATGATCGCGGGCTACCGCATTGGTTGGATGGTGCTTTCGGGCAACCAGCGTTGCATGAGCGACTTTATTATGGGCATCAACATGCTTTCGAACATGCGCCTGTGCTCTAACGTTCCGGCTCAGTCGATCGTTCAGACGGCGCTCGGCGGTCATCAGTCGGTTAACGACTACATTCGCCCCGGCGGCCGTGTCTACGAGCAGCGTAACTTTGTGTACGAGGCGCTTAGCAAGATCGATGGCATCTCGGTGGTCAAGCCGCGCGCGGCGTTCTACATCTTCCCCAAGATGGATGTGAAGAAATTCAACATCACCGACGACGAGCAGTTCGCCCTCGACCTGCTGCACGAGAAGAAGATCCTGATCACGCGCGGCGGCGGCTTCAACTGGGCAGAGCCCGACCACTTCCGTATCGTGTACCTGCCGCGCATGGAAGTGCTCAAAGAGTCCCTCGAAGACCTCGCCGACTTCTTCGATCACTATCGCCAGAGCTAGGGGACTGGGTATCAGCCTCTGCAAAAATCAAAACGTCGCAGGATAGGCACACGACAGCGAGCGAGCCGCATTTGCGCCAAGGTGACGTGAAATGAGAGGGCGCTGACCTTCTGGTCGCGCCCTCACAATTGAACGTCAGATTGGCGTGAATGCGGCTCGCGCAGCGTCAAGTGGTCCGCCGTTCGGTAGAACGGCGGAACTATATAACGATGCCGTTGCAGTGGTCGATTTCGTGTTGGATGATCTCAGCGGTGTAGCCCGAGAAGTTCTTGATGCGGTGCACGAAGTTTTCGTCCAGATACTCCACTTTAATGCGGCGATAGCGGGTGCAAGGGCGCTCGCCGACGAGCGAAAGGCATCCTTCGCTCGTCTGGTAGGCATTGACCTGCTCAAGAATCTGGGGGTTGTACATGAGGAGCGCTCGGCTACCGTCCTTTACGCAGATGATGCGTTTGCGTACGCCGATCATATTGGCAGCGAGCCCCACGCATTCATGCTCATGCTCGTGCAGGGTGTCTAGAAGGTCCTGTCCGGTGGCGGCGTCTTCGTGAGTGGCGTCCTCGCTTGGCAAGCGTAGGAAGAATTCGGATTTCATGATGGGCTTAATCATGGCGGGCTCCTCATGTCTCATTCTTTCGTGGGGTTTCAATAATAACGCGGGGGCAAAGCCATTCATTCGCGTTACAATCTTTCGACGTTGGACCATGTTGTCGGATGCGCTGTGTGCGTTTTCCGATGTAAATCTAGGGCTCATTTTCGCCCTAGATCGTTCCTCTAGGGCGATGCAATTGTCGTTCTAAGAGGAAGGATTTCCATGGGGACCAAATCCCAGCAAAAAACTCAAGCGGATGCATCCGCAAACTCGGCGTTTCTCGTCGTGATGTATGTTGCCGCTTTCGTGGCCGCATTTAACGAGAACATCATCAACGTTGCGCTGCACGATATCATGGCGGCATTTTCGGTGAGCGCCACCACGGCGCAATGGCTTGTTTCGGGCTATATGATCGTGACGTCGATCTTCACCGCTACCATGGCGTTCCTTTCGGGTCGTTTTTCGACGCGTAAGCTGCTGTTTTTCGCATGCGGCTGCATGGTCGCCGGCGAGGTGCTGTGCCTGCTGGCTCCGTCGTTTGCCGTACTGCTGCCGAGCCGTATCTTGCAGGCGGCCGGTTCCGGCATTCTGTTTCCGCTCATGATGAATGTCGTGCTGTCGTGCGCTCCGCGTGAAAAGCTCGGTCTGTATCTGAGCCTGGGCGGCGCCTGCATCACGCTGGGGCCGGCGTTTGGCCCGGTGATCAGCGGCCTTATGTGTACGCTCTTTGGCTGGAGGGCCGTGTTTATCGTTCCGCTCGTGGGCGGCATCGTGGTTGCCGCCGTGGGTGCAAAGCTTGTCCGAAACGTTGGCAATCGTTTGGACACGACGCTCGACATTCTTTCGGTTGTCTTGCTCGCCGCCGGCATCACGTCGTTCGTGTACTCCGTCGGCGAGTTCTCGACCAACGTTATGACGGGTGTTGTGGCACTTGTCGTTGCGATTGTGTTGCTCGGCCTTTTCGCGGCTCGCCAGCTTAAACTCGAGCATCCGGTGCTCAACGTGCGCCCCATGGCGAGCAGCCGTTTTTGGCCTGCGTGCCTGCTCGTGGTCGTATCGATGATGACGACGTTTTCGATGAGCGTGTTGCTGCCGCTCTATTTTGAGGGCGCGTATGGCATGACGGCGCTTGCCGCTGGCCTGTTCATTTTGCCGGCGATTGCCTTTAACGCGGTCACTTCGGTCGCGGGCGGACGCGTGATGGATGCCCATGGCGCATGGCCGCTGCTGCCGATTGGTTTTGCCCTTATTGCGGTGGGCCAGATTGCCATTTCGCTTACGGCAGCGAGTATGAACATCGGTGTTGTCGTGGCTCTGACTGTTGTGGTGTATGCCGGCGTAGGCTTGGTGCTGAGCCCGTCGCAGACGGCTGGCCTGGAGACGCTGCCCGCAGCAGAGCATCCCCACGGTACGGCGCTGCTCAACACCTGGAACATGATCGCCGCGTCTTTTGGCCCGTCGCTGTTTATCGGCCTGCTTTCGAGCTCTG
Organism: Collinsella aerofaciens; assembly: GCA_021639365.1. Lineage (GTDB taxonomy): Bacteria > Actinomycetota > Coriobacteriia > Coriobacteriales > Coriobacteriaceae > Collinsella > Collinsella aerofaciens_AH. The sequence goes on along the minus strand of JAJXHK010000024.1, from coordinate 11,342 downwards.
CCGCAGTTGCCGGCGCCGCGGGGACGGCGGCAAACGTTGCCCAGGCGATTGGCTTTGCCGCAGCCGTTCGCGTCGCCGCTGTGATTGCCGTGGTGGGCTTTATCGTGTCGCTCGTGTATGCTCGACGCGAAACGCACATGTCGCATTAATGTGTGCACATAGATTCTGCAGCTAGATTGGCAATCGAAACCATAAACTAATGGACGTTTTGCCGAGAGGCATGAATGTAAAAGCGCAAAGAGTGCGCGACGGGCCCCGCGAATGGGGCGATGATGCCCGAGAGGGCCAAGAAGGAGTCTCATGTCTGAGAACGAAGAGATCATGAACGAGACCGAGAACGAGACCATGGCTGCCGAGGTCGAGGCAGTCGAGACCGTGGAGACCGAAGCTGCCGAGGTTGAGGTTGCTGACGAGGTTTCCGCCGAGGAGGAGGCCGAGGTTGTCGAGGCCGCCGCAGATTACGATGACGAAGAGCTGATGGACAAGATGCAGAAGGCCGCCCGCCTGCTGCGCAGCCGTCGCTTTGCTATTTCCAAGGAAGAGGAGGCCAAGGCCGAGCGCATGGCGAACATCGAGCGTGCCATTAAGCTCCTTGACCTCAAGCCCAAGATGGAGCAGAAGGAGATGTCCGATTTGCTGGGCATGCGCCTTCGTGAGCTCGATGGCCTGATGGCCGAGGCCGAGGCTGCCGACCTGGTCGGCCGTATCGACGATGCCGAGGGCGACATGCGCAAGATCGTCGTCTTCGCTGCTGAGGATGCTGCCGAGGGCCTGACCGAGCTTGCCAACAAGAAGGAGAAGCTCCTGCCCGAGCTTTCTTACGAGGAGGCCACCGAGCTGATGGCTGCCCTCGATAAGGTTATCGCCCCGCTCGTCGCCATGGGCCTGGACGAGGACCGCGGTCCTCGCGGCGGTCGTGACGATCGCGGTGGCCGCGGCGGCGACCGTGGCGGTCGCGGCGGCTTTGGCGATCGCGGTGGCCGTGGCGGCGACCGTGGTGGTCGCGGTGGCGATCGTGGCGGTCGCGGCGGCTTTGGCGGCAACCGTGGTGGCTATGGCGATCGCGGCGGCAACCGTGGCGGCTTCGGCGGCAACCGTGGTAACGACCGTGGTGGCCGCGGCGGCGACCGTGGCGGCCGCAACGGCGGCGGCTTCCGCGGCAACCGCTTTTAGTTGAGTTACGGCGTTTTACCAAACGCCGTAACTGCTCGACGCTGCAAACCCGCCAAGGCGGCAATCTGCCTTTCAACTTCGGCGGCATGACCAGAAGGTCTATGCCGCCCTGCCTCAAGGCACCTTGCTTGCTCTGGCGGGTTTTCGCTCATATGACCCAATCCGCTGTCAAGAGCCACAATGGCCCCGCCGACCGCTTGCAATCGGTCGGCGGGGCCTGCCGTTGAACCCGTCCCGGTCCGCCCCCGGCATGTCGTCGACGCCTTCGGCTCAGTCTCATATCCGCGGATACCGTTCTGTCGGCCCGCACTCCATTCCTTCGGCGGGGTTCCCCAAGTCTGTCGAGGCGCATGCGGAGGGCTCCGCGCGCACAGCGAAATAGGGGGTATCCCCGAAGGCCGCCCGGCTCGCCGGGACGGGGGCTATGTCTATTCCGCGCCCTCCCGGCACATCATGCCGAGGGCCCAGAGCCACCTCACGAGCTCGGCCGCGGTGGCCGCGTTGGCCTTCGCCGCGGGCATGCCGCGGGCGAGCATCTCCTCGCGCCGCCGCAGGAGCCGCTCGGACCCCTTCCTCCCGTGCATCCTTATCTCGAGGGGCACGCCCGTGTCCCTCGGCATGAGCTTCGGCTGGTGCCGTGCCGCGGCGTAGCACCATGAACCCTCAACGGCCAGCTTCCTCACGAGCGCGTTGCCCGCACCGCTGATGCCTCCGAGCCGCACGGAGTCGCCACTCGACCTCTGACTCGGCGCGAGGCCGAAGTAGGCCGTGACCTGCCTTCCGGAACGGAACCTCGTGAAGTCGCCGACCTCGGCCGAGAAGGCTGCGGCCAGCGCGAAGGCGCAGCCCTTGATCGACTGGAGGGCGGCCGCCTCCGCGGCGATCGGGCTGGCATCCACGGCCGCCCTGTACTCGGAGAGCAGGTCCGCCCGGGCCTCCGCCGCGGCCTCGACCTCGTTCCTCAGGGCGGCGAGCGTCCGAACCCCGCCGTCGTCCTCCGGCCTGACCTTGTCGAGCCACCTCAGGAAGTCGTAGGTCCAGTACTTCCTCGGGTTGCCGGCGGGCGTGGTGCCGCCGTAGACGAACCCTCGCTTTGCGAGGAAGGCGAGCAGCCGCTGCTTGGCGGTCGCCAGGCGCGCGGTCGCCCCGTCGTAGGCGCCGGCGAGGTCCCTGATGCCTTCGACCTCGGGGGAGGGGACCCATACGGGGGAGATGTCGTGGGCGAGTATCGCCTTGGCCATCTTGGCGGCGTCGTTCCTGTCGTTCTTGGAGGCCGAGTCGGCGGCCGACCTGGGGATCTTCGAGACCGCGGCGACGACGCACTCGACGCCGAGCCCGGCGAGCTCCCTTTGCGGGGCGAAGCCGAGGTAGCCGCTCTCGTAGGCCGCGAGCGACGGCCCGGGGAACCCATCCATCCACCCGGCGATCTCGCCCCAGGGGTTGCCGGGGAACCTCCTCGTCACGGCCTCGCCGGTGTCCGCGTCGAGGGCGCAGACGGTGGTCGACCTCAGGTGGACGTCCATCCCGAACGCGGTAGAATACTTTGGCATGGGAGCCTCCCAACCTCGTTGCGGCGCGGCTGCGCCTATGGCACTTCAACATCATTGTCACAGCCCCGACCCGCGGTCACGAGCGGGGGCTCCTATCTTTTTAGTGCCCTCGGATTGGGTCATAGTGTCTGTCGGTACCAAAGCATCGGCGTCGCCTTGATCCAAACCTACCAAAAGGGGACAGGTTTATTTGGTCGGTTTTATCTGGGCAAACGTGGTCGTCTATCGCAATATGGTCGTTGGGGACGTTCTTGTTTGACTAGTCGTTTAAGAACGTCCCCAACGACTACATAGCATGAGAGTGGATAATCTCCCGGTTTGAGTCTGCATTCAAGCTCAAAGTGGGAGATTATCCACTCTCGTTTTTGTTCTACCTACATTTGTAGGAACAGTTCGTGGAGGCGGGTGTCTTCATCGAGTTCGGGGTGGAAGGTTACGCCGAGCTGGTTGCCCTGGCGGGCGGCGACGATGCGGCCATCGACCTCTGCCAAGGCCTTGGCGTCGCCGTGGACCTCGACGATGCGGGGCGCGCGGATAAATGTCAGCGGCACTTCACCGTCGATGCCGTCTACCTGTCCCTTGGTGCGAAAACTGCCGAGCTGTCTGCCATAGGCATTGCGCTCAACGAGCACATCCATGGTTGCCAAACGCGGCGTGCCCTTATCGTCATGAGCGGCAAGGTCGTGAGCCAGCAGAATCAGGCCGGCGCAGGTGCCCAGGACGGGCATGCCTTCAGCGATACGGGTACGAAGCTCCTCGAGCATGCCCAACTCATCAAGCAGTTTCCCTTGAACGGTAGACTCGCCGCCGGGGAGGACCAGGCGGTCAAAGTTCTGCTGCAAATCGGCCGCCTGCCTCATCTCGATACAACGTGCGCCCAGCTCGGACAGTCTTGCCTCGTGCTCGGCAAAAGCGCCCTGGACCGCCAGCACGGCGACCGTTTGGTCTGCATAATCGCTCATGTGCGATCCTTTCTGCTGGACTAGCGCCCGCGCTCCTCCATGATGATCTCGATTTCGTCGGCGTTGATGCCCACCATGGCCTCGCCCAGGTCCTCCGAAAGCTCGGCGATGAGCTTGGCGTCGGTGAAGTTTGCCACGGCCTTGACGATGGCGGCGGCGCGCTTGGCGGGGTCGCCGCTCTTAAAGATGCCCGAGCCAACAAAGACGCCCTCGGCGCCCAGCTGCATCATCAGCGCGGCGTCGGCGGGGGTCGCGACTCCGCCGGCGGCAAAGTTTACGACGGGGAGCTTGCCCGTGGCATGGACCTCGCGCACCAGCTCGACCGGAACCTGCAGCTGCTTGGCTGCCTCAAAGAGCTCGTCGTCGCGCAGGGCAACAACGTCGCGGATCTGCTTTTGGATCTTGCGCATATGGCGCACGGCCTGAACGACGTCGCCCGTGCCCGGCTCGCCCTTGGTGCGAATCATCGTGGCGCCCTCGGCAACACGGCGCAGTGCCTCGCCCAGATCGCGGGCGCCGCAGACAAACGGCACGTCAAACTGGGTCTTGTCGATGTGGTAGACATCATCGGCGGGGGAGAGGACCTCGGATTCGTCGATGTAGTCGATTTCGATGGCCTGCAGGATCTGCGCCTCGACAATGTGGCCGATGCGGCACTTGGCCATAACAGGGATGGAGACAGCTTTTTGGATGCCCTTGATCATCTTGGGATCACTCATGCGCGAGACGCCGCCTGCGGCGCGGATGTCGGCCGGGATGCGCTCGAGCGCCATGACGGCGCAGGCGCCCGCCTCCTCGGCGATGCGTGCTTGCTCGGGCGTGGTGACGTCCATGATGACGCCGCCCTTGAGCATCTGCGCGAGCTCGCGATTAAGTTTGACGCGATCGGCTTTGCTGGTCTGTTCTGCCATGGTTGCTCCCTTGGTTGGCATGTGCATTGCTTGACGGAACATCCTATCGGGGAGCTGGGTATGGCGGAATACTCAGTTTTCTAGATAATAACAAGGTCAGACTAATGCCAGATTGAATGATTCGATAAGGTCAGGTGATAGACCCATGCTTGACTACAATTTGGAAAATCGCGGCGAAGCATCGCTTTATGAGTATGTTTACCAGCAAATTCGCGATGATATTGTTGCCGGGCGCATTGCGGCAGGGGAGCATCTGCCGTCTAAGCGCGCCTTTGCGAGTCATCTGGGTATCAGTGTCATTACCATCGAGAATGCATATAGCCAGTTGCTTGCCGAGGGTTATATTTGCTCAATGCCGCGTCGTGGCTACTACGCGTGCGAGCTTCCGGATGCGCCGGTTTTGGCTTTGGCTGCGGGGGATATCGACCGAGATGCCGTCCCTGTTGGTCCCAGCGCGCATGATGCCATGGGGCAGGCAGAGCGATTCGACGCACTTTCTCCTTCCGCTTTGGAGGCGGCGCGGCTTTGGCAAAGTGCGCTACGGGCGACGCTGACGTCCGAAGACGAGCGTGAAATCTTTTCGCCCGCACCGGCGCAGGGCACCGCTCGACTGCGACGTGCGATTGCGCACCATCTGCGCGGGACAAGGGGCATGAATGTCAATCCCGACAATATCGTTATCGGTGCGGGTGCCCAGCTGCTCGATACCATGTTGGTTCAGTTGCTTGGAGCCGATAAGGTGTATGCCGTCGAGGACCCGGGCTATTTGCGTCTGACGCGCATCTATCAGGCTATGGGGTGCAAAGTTCGACATATCCCGTTGGATGACGACGGCGTGGACCTGAGCGCTCTGCAGAAAACCGGGGCCGATGTCCTTCACCTGATGCCGTCTCACCAATATCCAACCGGCTTGGTGACGAGCATCGCGCGCCGATATGCGCTGCTGAGCTGGGCTGCCGAGCGGCCGGGTCGGTATCTCATCGAAGACGACTTTGATTGTGAGTTTCGCCTTGCCGGCAAGCCGATTCCCGCGCTCGCGTCGATCGATGCCGCTCAATCGGTCATCTATACCAACACGTTTTCGAAGAGCCTTTCATCGGCGTTGCGTTTGGCGTACATGGTGTTGCCCGATGAGCTGATGGAACGGTTTAGGCGCGACCTTGGTTTTTACGCCTCTTCGGTGAGTTCTGTTGACCAGGTCGCTTTGGCTCGTTTGCTGGAATCGGGCGATTACGAGCGCCATGTAAACCGGGTCCGCGTTCGTGCTCGTGAGGCGCGTGATGGTCTGACGTCGCTTGTACGGAAAACGTTTCCGGCAGGGGAAGTCTCGATCGAGCATGCAGATGCGGGCCTTTACTGCGTCGTGGCTGTGGAGCGTGACACGGGCGGAAGCTCTTTTATGCGGACCCTTACGCGCTTAAGCATCCCGTTCATCGATATCAGTGACTGTTATTGGTGTGCCGATGGCGCATCTGTTCCTAAAAACTCAAGTCAAATTCTTGTTCAGTATGACGATCTGAGTCCAAAAGTGCTAACAACCTTGGAATTGCAGCTAATGGGGGCACTCTGCAACCTAAGTGAGTAGGCTTTTGGAACTTTGGCGACCAGGCAGTTTTGTAACAAGCTATCTACCTGCGGTTTTGAAAAGCAGGATGACTGGTCTGCTCGGGATGTTCCAAAAAGTCTACTCACTTGCCGCGCAAAGCTTCCGCACGAGAAAAAATGGGGTTTTCAACAAGGCTTCGTCCAGTTCTCGGCAAGCTTTTGGTCAGTTTGGGAGGGCTGTTGAAAACTTAGCAGTCCGTTCGACGCCATCTTTTGGTGCGTTCGCGCCAATGCGAGACCGATTGGGTTGAAATTCGTGTTTTCCTGTGCTTATGAAGGATCTACTTTGTGACATATCGGCTTTTAGGTACTGGCGTTTGCCCCCTCAGGTCCGCGCTTTGTGTCCGCCGCTTCCACGGCCGGAAGAAGACTGGCAGCGATATGAACTCGCCCGTAACCCGACGGCTGCGATTGCGCTCGGTTTTCCGTTGTATGCATTAGTTCGGACGAGAAACAAACGGACTTGCCCTGCCAGCATTAGGCAGCGGCTGTTCCTTGGTGAGCTCCCCAGGGAATCCGTGCTGGAAACGGAGCATGGGTTTTTGGTTACGTCTCCTCTACTGACGGCATTCATCATGTCGCGGCATCTGACGGATCTTCAGCTTCTTTTGGTATTGGCGGAGATGTGTGGCTTGTTTGCGGTGTGCGCTCTGCCGGCGGCACTTGAGGCGGAGCTTACGCGCGCAATTGACTCGGGCGCGATTTCGACAACGTTCGGTTGGGTGCGCTGCCCGTCCGAGGACGGCACTGCCTCAAATTTATGGCGTCGAGACGCTTTGGTTTTGGGCAGAGACCTTGACCGTTTTTGTTCAGATGTTTGCGGGATGCGTTACGGCAATAGATTTATGGCGGTATCGCAACTCGTTCCATTGGGTGCCGCGTCGCCTTTTGAGGTCGAGGCGTATTTGTTGCTTGGACTGTCGCGAGCCCTGGGAGGCGAAGGGTTCTGCGGCATAGAGCTCAATGTCGAAGTGACGCTAAGCACAAGTGCTCGAGCGATTGTGGGAAAGTCCCGTGTATATATCGACCTACTTCTTTCTTCGCCGGACGGCAGGCGACAGGTGGCCATTGAATGTCAGGGGAAGGCCTCGCACGGACGCGCAGGGGATGGCTTGCGTGACGCTGACCGCATGACAGCCCTTCAGGCCATGGGCTACGATGTACTGCTCCTGACACACAGACAGATATCCGATGAGGGTAGATTCCGCGCGATTGTTAAGGCCGTATGCAGGATGCTCGATGTTGAATATCGTGATAAAAGCTCAGATGAGCAAAGGGCTGAGACATTACTTCGGTCTGAACTATTCGTTGACTGGACAAAATTGGGAGTAATTGACGGAAAGATGCCCGTTAGACACAAAACAGCTCGATCGTGGACGGCTGCGGTTCTAAGTGAGTAGACTTTTGGCACTTTGGCGACAAGGACGTTTTGCAACAAGTCATTTACCTGCGGCTTTATAAAGCAATATGGATGGTGTGCTCGGCAAGTTCCAAAAAGTCTACTCACTTAGTTTTTGACGAGATGCCAATGCCTAAGGCGGTCCTATTTCAGGGCGTTAACGAGTCCTCGAGACACAAAAAGGCCCGAACCGTGTGGTCCGGGCCTTTTTGAGCTAGAGGTTATGCCTCAGGCAGTTGGCTTAGCCAAAGTAACGCTTGAGCAGACCGGCGAAAGCCTTGCCGTGGCGAGCCTCGTCGCGTGCCATCTCGTGCACGGTGTCGTGGATGGCATCGAGGCCAGCGGCCTTGGCGCGCTTGGCGAGGTCGGTCTTGCCGGCGGTAGCGCCGTTCTCGGCCTCAACGCGCATCTCGAGGTTCTTCTTGGTGGAGTCGGTCACGACCTCGCCCAGGAGCTCAGCGAACTTGGCGGCATGCTCGGCCTCCTCGTAGGCAGCCTTCTCCCAGTACAGGCCAATCTCGGGATAGCCCTCGCGATGAGCGACGCGAGCCATGGCCAGGTACATACCGACCTCGGAGCACTCGCCCTCAAAGTTGGCGCGCAGGTCGGCAACGATGTCCTCGGAGACGCCCTCCATCTTGGCGACGCCCACGACGTGCTCGGCAGCCCACTCGAGCTGGCCGTCCTCCTGCTTCAGGAAACGAGAACCGGGGACGCCGCACTGGGGGCACTTGAAGTCCTCGGGCAGCTGGTCGCCGTCGAACTCTTCCACATAACCGCAAACGGGGCAAACAAACTTCATGATTCGATCCTTTCGATCGATGGCGATGGGGCGCTTGTCCGGTCCCGTAAGGGCCCTCTCCGGACGTGCGTCTTGACGAGTTCTATTATCCATAAATGCGACCGAATGTGAAGCCTATTAGGAATGATTTTTAATAAAACAATTTTGGGCATGTGAAGATGTTGATTGATTAACGATTGCTAGACCTCGTGCGACCTCCGATGAGTACAATCGGTCGAGCAAATGTTGACCTATCAACAAATGAAGGAGTTTCCTTTATGCATCTAGCCCGTCGTGCCTGGTGCCGAACATATCAGATGGTTTTTCGCATCGCATTGCCGATCCTGCCCTATACCGAGCCGCGCATTTTGGAGCATGCCGAGGATGTGCCCGCGGTGCTTCAAAAGCGCTCGATCCAGAAGGTCCTTATCGTGACAGACCCTGGTATTGCACGTTTGGGGCTCACGGCATCACTCGAGCGTGCGCTTACGGGTCAGGGGATTGGCGTTACGGTCTATGCCGAAACGCGTGCGAACCCCACGGTCTCAAACGTGGAGGAAGCGGCGTCCCTGTATCGCGAGAGCGCCTGCCAGGCCATTATCGGCTTTGGCGGCGGTTCGGCCATGGACTGCGCCAAGGGCGTGGGCGCACGCATCGCACAGCCAAATAAGCCCATCAACAAGATGCGCGGCCTGTTGCGCGTCCACCGTCTCCTGCCGCTGCTTATTGCGGTTCCCACTACCGCCGGTACGGGAAGCGAAGTCACACTCGCGGCGGTTATCACCGATGACGAGACGCACTACAAATACCCCATTAACGACTTTGTGCTTATTCCGCGCTTTGCGGTGCACGACCCCGAGTTTACACGCGGCCTGCCCGCCTCCATTACGGGGCAGACGGGCATGGATGCTCTGACACATGCCGTCGAGGCGTTTATCGGGCGCAGCACCACGCCCTATACGCGTAAGATGGCGCGTCAGGCGGTCCAGCTCATCCGCGACAATTTGCTCGAGGCTTATGAGCATGGCGACGACATGCGCGCTCGTCGCAATATGCTTTCGGCGGCGTATAAGGCGGGCGTTGCGTTTACTCGCTCCTATGTCGGATATGTGCATGCCATCGCGCACAGCCTGGGCGGCCGATACGGAATTCCGCACGGTTTGGCCAACGCGATCATCCTGCCGCACATGCTTCGCGCTTATGGTGACGCCGCCGCCCCCAAGCTTGCCGATCTTGCTCGCATGGCCGGTATCGCGCCGGCTAACGCGCAGGACAGTCTTGCGGCCGAGGCCTTTATCGATTGGGTCGACCGCATGAACGCCGCCTTGGGCATACCCAAATATGTGACGGGCATTCGCCGCTCCGACATTCCTGAGATGGCGGCGCATGCCGATGCCGAGGCCAATCCCCTGTACCCCGTTCCGCTTTTAATGGACCGTTTGGAGCTCGAGCATATGTACGAGGTCGTTGCGGGTGGTATGTTTGAAGACGAGAACTAGGAGGGCCCATGAACACCGAGGAAATCGCGCGCATCGTTGCCGATCAGCGCGCCTATTTTAAGACACACGCCACGTTTGATGTCGATGCTCGACGTCGTGCGCTCGTGAGTTTACGCGATGCGGTGCGGGCCCACGAGGCCGATATTGCCCATGCGCTCAAGACCGATTTGGGAAAGTCGCATGACGAGGCGTATATGTGCGAGATCGGCACCTCGCTTTCCGAGATTCGTTATCAGATTGCGCATGTGGCTCGATGGAGTCGCTCGCGCCTGCGTCCGTGTGACCTCGCCAACGCCGTGAGTGTGTGCAAGACGCAGTCCGTGCCCTATGGCGTCACGCTCATCATGGCTCCGTGGAACTACCCGTTTTTACTGACGCTCGAGCCACTCGCCGGCGCCCTTGCCGCGGGCAATACCGTGGTCATCAAGCCGAGCGCCTATGCTCCGGCATCGAGCGCGGTGCTCAAGCAAATCTGTGAAGAGGCATTTGATCCGCGCTTGGTGACGGTCGTCGAAGGCGGGCGTGCCGAAAACGAAGCGTTGCTCGATGAGTGCTGGGACAAGATCTTCTTTACCGGTAGCGTTCCGGTCGGCAAGCTCGTCATGGAGCGTGCAAGTAAAAACCTCACACCCGTGACGCTTGAGCTGGGCGGAAAGAGTCCCTGCATCGTGGATGCGACGGCTAACTTGAAGGTCGCGGCACGCCGTATCGCCTTTGGTAAATGGCTCAACGTGGGGCAGACCTGCGTGGCGCCCGACTACCTGCTGGTCGATGCGCGCGTGCACGACGAGCTGCTGGACCTCATCAAGGAGGAGGCCCGCCGCATGTTTGGCGAGCATCCGCTCGACAATGAGAATTACGGTCATATTGTCAACGCCAAGCATTTCGCGCGCGTACGCGGGCTGATCGACCCCGACAAGGTTGTGCTGGGAGGTACCGCGCGCGAGTCGTCGCTCAAGATTGAGCCGACGATTTTGGACGGCGTGGCGCCTGAGGACGCCGTAATGCAGGAGGAGATTTTCGGCCCCATCTTGCCGGTGCTGTCGTTTGAGAGCCTAGACGAGGCCGAGACGTTTATTACGGATCGTCCGACGCCGCTGGCCCTGTATATCTTTAGCCAAGACCGTGAGGTTCAGCAGCGCTTTGTGCGTTACGTGCCCTTTGGTGGTGGCTGTGTTAATGACACCATTATGCATTTGGCCACGAGCCATATGGGCTTTGGCGGCATGGGGGCGAGCGGTATGGGACAGTACCATGGACGCGAGAGCTTCGATACGTTTAGCCACAAGAAGAGCATCGTGAACAAGACAACGTGGCTGGACGTGCCGTTCCGCTATGCCCCTTACGCAAGCTGGAAGCACAAGTTCGTGCGCATGTTTGTGCATTAGAATCAGATGACATAGGGATAAAGACGATATGAGAAAGCCATTGGGGTCGCCTCCCCCGCGTCGCAGCTTCTTTC
>JAJXHK010000023.1:31500-32807 GCA_021639365.1 Collinsella aerofaciens | reverse complement strand
GTTTCATGCCTTTAAAGGCCTCAACAGTCCGTATTTCACCGCAACTAATTGAAGGTTGGCTACGAACGATTTCGCTATCGGGAGTCGGCGTAGGGTTTTGTTGTCGGAATGCCGTAACCGCGCATCATGGCACCGAACGATTCCACGTCGTAGGTGTCCGAGAGTTTGAAATGAATGACGTTGTGGCCCATGGCGCGAAGATTCGCGTCGCGCATGAGGGCCGCCCGATAGGTTTTTGCCGCCGCTTGCTCTGGATCATTTTGAGCTTCGTCTTCAAACTTACCTAGCCCATGCAGCTCTGCCAGCGTCCATGAGCCGTCTGGCATCTGCCAGCCATAATCTGCTAGATAATAGCCAGCGTTTCCCAGTCGCGGTATCTCAACTTGAAGCTCAGGCGCGGCAACCCCAGCGAGAATCATCGCTGCTCTCGCCTCGGACTCGCCACCATTGTCTGACCTGCCGTCCATATGCTCAAAAACGTCAAAAGCACGCGCGATGCCATGCAACCCTCGGCAATTTGCCTGCGCATATGCTCGCAGCTCTTCGCGTTCGACATCGTACTCACGGGCCAAGCCATCGACATAGCCCAGTGCATAGCGAAAGGCGCTCGTTCGGGCGATATCGACCACCGTCCGATACGGATCCGTCAGTGTAAACGGGCCGAGCCGCCATACCACGCCCAGGCGCCAGCGCTTGTATTCAACGAACTCATACGTATCACGCCTTGTAGAACGTGGCAGCAGCACTTGCACTTTATCCAGAAGCGCATACGCCGAACCGATGCCGTAGAGCAGCGCTGCCGTCGATCCGCAAAACACAGCATCCGGTTCAACGAACGCAATAGCGGATGCCAGCTGAAAAATGCGATCTTCAACCCCAAGATTATTCCAATAGACCGGATCAGCATACACATGGTTGTAAAGACGGAGCATGAGCTCTTTCTGCATAAGCTCGCGCGCACGGCGTTCATCCCAAGGATCAATTGTTATAAGCAGCTGTCCATCTTGATGATTTCCAAGGGCCGAGAATAGCATCCTTGCATATGACTGCGGAAAATGTTTGCCTTTATCGAGCATGGCCAACCCCATAACCATCACGGCGGAGAGAATACCATTACGCTATCGCATGCTTCCGTCCGCAGGCCTTGCCAAAAGCTGACCAAAAGCTTGACGTCGCAGGTCAGAGCTTCAAAAAATATTTCCCCTCTCGGTAGACGGTCGCTACGACCCTCCCAACGGCATCAAAATCCAACCTTACAAAAAGTTGCGGTGAAATACGGACTGCATGGCCCGTAAATGCCGAAAAAC
>JAJXHK010000023.1:0-31490 GCA_021639365.1 Collinsella aerofaciens | reverse complement strand
GTCCGTATTTCACCGCAACTTAGGAGGGGATGTGAGGGCTCGGATGTATATGAAAACGGCTCTGGTCCCCATAAGGAACCAAAGCCGTTAAAACAATCATATGGAGCGGGCGACGGGAATCGAACCCGCGTCATCAGCTTGGAAGGCTGGGGTTCTACCATTGAACTACGCCCGCAAGATATGGTCGGGACGACAGGATTTGAACCTGCGACATCCTGCTCCCAAAGCAGGCGCGCTACCAAACTGCGCCACGTCCCGAAGGTGTTGAGCAGCTAAGGTCTAAACCTTGCGTGTCCCAAAGCGAAGGAAATTATAGGGGAGACTCCCCGCCTGTGCAAGCGCAGAAACCCTAGCTCCTCGAATGTGCGACAAACTGGCTATGGGCCAGGCCGATCACAAACGCCACCACGGCAACCGGCGCCCAGGCGGCACCGATGTCTGCCAGGGGCAAAGCATCGAACGGCAGCCACGTACCCGCAAAGAACGCGTCACGGATCGAAGTGATCACGCTCTGGACCGCGACAACGCCGCCAACCCACACCCACACCTGCGGATGAGCGTCACAAAAACCGTGCGCCAGGCCCATAAGCACCAGCACAATCGCCACCGGATACAGGGCGTTGAGCATGGGCACCGAGAACATCAGGATCACATCGAGGCCCACGTTGGAAAGCACGCAGGAGAACGCCGCGAACACGAAGGCGAGGATCGCAAAGGGTCGGCGCATGGCCTCCTCGGAAGCCTCCGCTCCCCCTTCGACCACGTACGTCTCGCAGAAGTAACGCGAGCAGCAGCTAATAAGACCAATGCACACGTTCATGCACGCGAGGAAGAAGATCGCGAAGACCACGACCGTGCCGGCCAGACCAAAGTGCATGGAGGCCGAGCTGGCAAGGATGGCAGCGCCGTTCGTCGCATCGGGCATAACGGTGCCGAGCTGCATACCGGCAAGTGCCAGGCCGCAGTAGATGATGGCCATGAGCACACCGGCAATGACACCGGAGCGCGAGATCTCGAAGGCCACGCGATTGTCGTCGGTCACACCCAGCTCGTGAATGGTCTCGGCGATGATGATGCCAAAGGCGAGCGATGCAAGCAGGTCCATCGTCTGATAGCCGGTCAAGAAGCCCTGCACAGCAGCGCCCGCATCATAGGGAGCCTGCGGCGCGGCAGCCGGACCCAGCGGTGAGATCACGGCGGCACCCACGACCAGCACGATAAGCGCAATGAGCGCAGGGCCCGTAATGCGACCAAGCACGCGCGTGATGACGCCGGGGCGCAGCGTGAGCGCAAACGCGACCACGAAGAAGGCGACAGCGAAGACTAGGCGTGCGGTGCCAAGCGAGATGCCCTCGGGCAGCAGCGGCACCAGCATCTCGAAGGCCGTGGAGCTCGTACGAGGAATGGCCAGGCACGGACCGATCGCCAGGTACACCGCCGCGACGAAGAACTCGCCAAACTTGGGGTGCACGCGGCCGGCCAGCTCGCGCGCCGTTCCAGCAAGTGCCACGGCGATAAAGCCCATGACGGGCAGGCCGATAGCGGCAATCAAAAAGCCGACCATGGCAAGCGGCGTGGCCGTGCCGGCCTGCAGTGCCAGAAGCGGCGGAATAATGAGGTTGCCAGCGCCAAAGAGCATCGAGAACAGGGCGATGCCGACGGTAACGACATGGTCGGAGCGCAGACCGCGCGGTGCAGATGAGGCCATAGGCACACCTTTCGGGTCGAAACAAAAACGGGACGGGCAAAATGCCCGTCCCGCAAGTATAAACGCTTTAGCAGGCTACATCCTGCCAGGGCGTCAATCTGGCTGCCAAGCGAGTGCGCTACGCGCCCGGATGGCGGCGACGCAGCAGCTCGAGTCCCAGTGCGATAAGCGCAACGGCGCCCGCAGCGACGGCAACAGCGAGCGGTGCCTTGTCACCCGTATCGGCGAGCTGCTGAGCGCTCGACTTGGACGAATCCTTCTTGCCAGAGTTTTCCGTGGCATTCGTCTTTGTCTTATCGGCTGCGGAATCATCCGAACTACTGGGCTTTGCCGGGTCCTTAGAATCCGACTGGTCGGAATCGGGCGATCCGGGCTTATCCGGGTCCGGCTTACCGGGCTCTGGCTTGTCCGGTTGGTCGGGCTCCGGCTTATCCGGGTTATCCGGGTCCGGCTTATCCGGCTGGTCAGGTTCCGGTTTATCGGGCTCGGGCTTGTCCGGCTGGTCCGGGTCCGGATTATCCGGATCGGGCCCATCGGGTTTATCCGGGTCGGGATTGACGGGCCCCTGCTTCTTCTTCACCGTCAGCGTACCGGGCTCAACCTCGACATCGAAGTTCGGATCGGTGACCGTCGCGCCGATCTTGTACTCACCCGCCGGGGAGCTCTCGTCGGCGTCGCAGGAGTACTCGACCCTCACGCCCGAGGTGCCAACCGCGCTCTCCAGGCTCGAGGTGAACGCGGGGTTCGCCTCCCCCTCGAAGCGCTCGGCGTCATCGACCTTTACCTTGAGCTTCGCCGGCGTAATCCTAAACTTACGCGCGGCTGCACCGACATACCCGTTGCTTCGCAGCGTGGCAACAACGCGGTACGTGCCGGCATCGGTCGGGGCCTCGCTCGACGAATAGTACGTGCCGTCCGTCCCGTAATACCTGATCCTCAGGTCGCCCTCGCAGGCCTTGGGGACACCCGTGACCTCGGGCGCTTGGGCATCACCGCTGTAGACGAAGCTGCAGCCCTCAAATGCAAGCTCGACCCGCTTCGCCTGGGCGACCAGCACAAAGTGCGCGGTCACCGTCTCTCCCTGAGCGTCCTTGCACGTAACGTCGAAGGTGGAAACACCCGCCTTGGAAGGAGTTCCCGAGAGCGTCAGGCCACCCGACGTGCGGGATAGCTTAAGCCCATCGGGGAGCTTCGCTTCGTCCCACGTGTACTCGTACGGAGACTCGCCGCCCGCGGCTCCGGCGATCGTCACACGGTACGCACCATGTGCACGCGCCGCCGGCAGCAGGCCGCCGTTGAACACAAGGGCATCCCGGGGCACAACGGACACGACAGCACGATCGCTGTCCGCCTGCGTCTCAGTGCCAAGGTAGCGCTGAGTGATGCGGCAGAAATACTCGCCGGCGCAATCCTCATCGAGGTTCTCGATGAGGAGCGTCTCCCCCGTCTCGCCCTCGAGCGCCACGGCCTCACCGTCCACCATGCGGAACCACTGATAGGACAGTTCGACATCGGCGGCCGAACCCGTGGACGAGGACGCGTGGTCGAGGACGCCTTTGCCCGCCTCGGCAGCAACCGAGAGCACGGCCGAATCGCCCTCGTGGGCACTCGCGTCCTGCGGCTGGGCGATCACCTTCGGAACGTCCGCCTTCGCGAACTCGAACGTGACCTCCTGCGAAACGGTGACGCCACTCAGCGTGACCTTGTACGCTCCGCCCTTATAGTCGGAGATGTCGAGGTTGACGGCCGTGTCCGAGCCGGCCTCAGCGACCGTCACGCGCTCGAGGTAGCAGCCCTCGTCGGGCGTCGCCGCGATGGGCACACACTCGCCCGCAGCAACGGTGATCGAGCTGTTGTCGACCGAACCGTTGACCGCCCTTGTCGTCACCTCAAAGCGCTCGGGCTTATCCGGATCAGGGTTGTCAGGATTCGGCTGATCCGGGTCGGGCTTGGGGTCTGGGTCAGGTTTACCGGGATCCGGATTATCCGGGTTGGGGTCCGGCTCAGGATTGTCGGGGTCCGGATTATCCGGGTCGGGGTTGTCGGGGTTGGGATCCGGATCAGGCCGATCAGGGTCCGGGTTGTCCGGATCAGGGTTATCCGGATTGTCCGGATCCGGAACGACCGGGTCGGGATCAACGGGTTCCCGCTTCTTCACCGTCAGCGTTCCGGGCACGACCACGACATCGAAGTTCGGATCGGCGACATTCGCGCCGATCTGGTACTCGCCCGCCGGAGAGCTCTCGTCGGCGTCGCAGGAGTACTCAACCTTCACGCCCGAAGTGTCAACCGAACTCTCCAAGGTCGAGGTGAACGCAGGGTTCGCCTCCCCCTCGAAGCGTTCAGCATCGTCGACCTTCACCTTGAGCTTTGCCGGAGCAATCTCGAACTCGCAGGCGGCGGCACCGGCATAGCCATGTGCCCGCAGCGTTGCCACAGCGCGGTATGTACCGGCATCGGTCGGGGCCTCCGTCGACGAATACTGCGTGCTTCCAGTCCCATGGTACTTAACCTTAAGGTCGCCCTTGCAGACCTTGGGAGCCCCGGTAACTTCGGGCGCCTGTGGTGCGCCGCTGTAGGTAAAGTCGCCATCCGCAAACGCGAGCTTTACGCGCTTTGCCTGAACAACGAGCGCAAAGCGGGCGGTCGCAGTCTCGCCCCTCGCGTCCGTACACGTGACATCAAAGGTAGAAACGCCCGTCTTGGACGGGGTACCCGAGAGCGTCAGGCCACCCGACGTACGGGAAAGCTTGAGTCCACCGGGGAGCTTTGCCTCGTCCCACGCGTACTCGTACGGAGCCTTGCCGCCCGCGGCCCCGGCAATCGTGGCACGATATGTATCATGCGCACTCGCCGCCGGCAGCACGTCGCCGTTGAACACGAGGGTATCCCAGGGCACGACGGAAACCGCAGCACGGTCGCTATCTGTCTGCTTCTCGGTACCAAGGTAACGCTGCGTGATGCGGCAGAAGTACTCGCCTGCCCGCTCGTCATCAAGGTCCGAGAGCGGCAGCGTCTCTCCCGTCTCGCCCTCGAGCGCAACGGCCTTGCCATTCACCATGCGGAACCACTGGTACGAAAGCTCAATCTCTGCGGCAGAGCCCGTGGACGCGGCGGCATGCTCAAGGACATTCTCCCCCGCCTCAGCAGCAACCGAGAGCACGGCGGACTCGCCCTCATGGGCGCTTACGCCCTGCGGCTGGGCAAGCACGCGCGGGGCGTCCGCCTTCGCGAACTCGAACGTGACCTCCTGCGACGCGGTGATATCGCTCAGCGTGACCTCGTACGCCCCGCCCTTGTAATCAGAAATGTCGAGGTCGACGGCCTCGTCCGAGCCGACCTCCGAGACCGTCACCCGCTCGAGATAGCAACCCTCGTCAGGCGTCGCCAAAAGGGTCGCATCCCCGCCCTCAACAACCGTAACCGAAGCATTGTCGACCGAACCGTTGACCGCCTTCGCCGTCACCTTGTAGCGCTCGGGCTTCTTTTTGACAGTCAGCGTGCCGGGCTCAACCGCGACGTCAAAGTTCGAATCGGCGACTGTCGCGTCGATCTGGTACTCACCCGCCGGCGATTTCTTATTCGCCGAGCAGAAGTATGTAACCTTTACGTCCGAGGTATCGCAACGACTCACCAGGCTGGAGGTAAACTCGGGATTCGCCTGGCCCTCAAAGCGCTCGGCATCGTCGACCTTCACCAGCAGCTGAGCCGGCGCAACAGTAACCGCAAGCTCAACGTCCTCGGCGGCAAGATAGTTTCGAGACGCCTTGGCATGGGCGACAACACGCGCCGTACCGGCGGCCTTCACGGTCGCGCAACGTCCCTTGATCGAAATCGGGCTTGCGTCGTCGTCCGCGGAGTCAACGAGCTCAAAGCTCACGGGCGTCTGGGCGACGTTGTCGAACACAATGGGGTCGCCACCGTACACGCCCGAATAGGTCGTCGTGCCCGTAATGGTTTGGCTGGCCTTTGCAATCGAAAACTCAGCGGACTTCCTGCCCTGATAGTTGGGGTCGTTCACCTTGACCGTAACGCGGTAGCTACCACTGTCGCACGGTTCCAGCGCCGTGGGGCCATAGGAGGTTCCATCGACACCGCGATACGTGACGGAATAGGCGGACGCATCAAGGTCGGCAACTGCAACCGCCGCACCGTGTCGTGCGCCATCGTATGTCACGTCGGACGTCTCAATCGAAATATCGACCGGAGCCTTCTCGATGACAAAGTCGCAGCTTGCGTTGCCCACATATCCATTGGCGTCGAGCGTCGCCACCGCACGATATGTGCCGGCATCCACCGGCGCCTTATCAGACGAGTAATGCGTGTCGCCCGTGCCCACGTACGTTACCTTGACATCGCCCTCGCAGCCCTCGGGCACACCCGAAAGCTCAGGAGCCTGCGCCGTCGCGTTGTAGACAAAACTCTGGCCCTCAAATGCAAGCGGGGCTTCCTTCGCCTTCACGACCAGCGCGAAGTGTGCAACACGCTTGTTGCCCAGGTCATCGGTGCACCTAATCTTGAAGCGGCACACGCCCGTAGCCGAAGGCACGCCCGAGAGCACCAAGGCACCCGTTCCGTCATCGCCCAGCGTCAGCTGCATGCCCTCGGGAACCTCAACCTCATCCAAGTTGTACGCATACGGCGCCTTGCCACCCCTGGCGCCGGCAATCACGACACGGTAGTCATCGTGAGCGGTCGCCGCCGGCAGCACGCGCCCGTTGAACACGAGCGCCTCGCGAGGCACGATGGACACCGTCGCATGCTCGGTATCCGTCTTTGTCACCGTACCCAGGTAGCTCTGCGTAATGCGGCAGAAATACTCGCCCTCGCTGTCGCTGTCAAGCTGGGCAATCGATAGGGTCTCCCCCGTCTCGCCCTTCAACGCCACCGCCTTGTCGCCATCGGCAGACACGCGATACCACTGGTAGCTCAGCTTAACGTCGGCGGCAGAACCCGAAGACACAGCGGCATGGACGCGAACATTACGCCCCGCCTCGGCAGCAACCGAAAGCTCAACCGGATCGCCCTCGTAAGCACTCGCATCCTGCGGCTGAGCGAGCACCTCCGGAGCCGCAGCCTTCGCGAATTCGAACGTGACCTGTTGCGGAGCACTCACGCTGCTCAGTGTGACCTCGTACGCCCCGCCCTGGTAGTCGGAAATATCAAGGTCATAGGCATTGCCGGCCGAACCGTCCTCGCCAGCCTCTTCGGCAACGGTCACGCGCGTCAGATAGCAGCCCTCATCGGGCGTCGCCGAAAGCGTCACCTTACCATCCGTAGCGACCGAAGCAGTCTCTGGATCAACCGATCCGTTGACCGCTCGGGCCGCCACCGTGTACTTGGGCGCCTCCGCAAAGCGTGCCTCGACGGTCATGTTGTCCTCGGGGACAAACGTCCAAACTGCATCCGTGCTCAGCGGCTCATCGCCCAACGACCCGTCATCGTTGCGCGCATACCACCCATCGAACACGTAGCCCGCATCGGGAACGGCGGCCAGCGTCGTCGACTCACCGTTCTCGACCTCGTTGGTCACGGCATAGCCCAGCGATTCGTCCTCGGAGGAACCCTCGACGTGTCCGCCCTGACGCGAATCCACCGCCGTGACCGTCATCGACGCCCGCTCATAAACGGCCGTAAAGGTACGGTTGCCAAACACCACGCGGTTGATTACCGGCGTGGCCCCCACGGGCAGGCCGTTCTCGTCGACCCAGTATTTAAACTTCCAGCCCTTATGCGGCACGGTAAACATAATCGCCGCGGAGTGGTAGGAGCCGCCGGTGCCGAGCGCAACCATGCTAAAGCCCGCGTCCTTGGGATACGTAGCGACCTGAACATCGCAGCCCGTCTCATAGAACACAGCCGTGAGCTGCCTATTCTCCTTTGCGGTGCCGATATAGAACGCGCTGTAGCTCACCGTGACGCCCGCATCGTCGACCCAGTGCGAGAAGTGGTACTTCTTCCACGGAATCGCGATCGCCATAAACATGTCGCCCCTGTCGTACGACCTGCTACCGGCAGGAATGCCGTCGACCAGAAGGGCCGTGCCGCGGAAGATGGACGAGCCCGTAACTGTGATGGTCACCTGTCCATCGGATTCAAACTGCGCGTAGTACGTCATATCCTGCGTGGCGGTCACATCGAGGGTCGTCGCGGTCTCGACAATCGAGGTACCCTCCTTGTCGGTGCTCCAGCCCACAAAGCGATAGCCCATGCCGGCCACAGCGGTCAGCTCCACCTGATCGCCTGCGGCAAAGCTGCCACTGCCCGTAACACGGCAGCCCCTGCTCGAAGCCTTGTCCTTCACCACGACCTCGCCCGTAACGGTCACCTCGTACGGATCGGCAAACACGGCCTGGAGCTCCAGCGTATCGTCCTCGAGCCCCTCGACCATATCCTTGTCGAGCTTAACCCAGCAATGGGCGTCACAGCTCAGCAGCGACTTGTTGCCCTCGGTGTCCAGAACATACCAGCCGACAAAACGCTTGGTCCCCATGGGCGTAGCGTTGAGTTCGACCGTATCACCGAACTGATAGGAGCCCTCGCCGCTCAGGGTGCCCACGCCATCGTCACTCGCGCTCAAAACGACCTGATAGGACTTAGGCTTAAAGGTCGCCGTATAGGCGGCGTCGGCCGTGACCTTAACGGTATAGTCGGCGTTCTCGCTGACCGTCTCGCCCTTGTCGTCCGTCCAGCCTACAAACGAGTATCCGGTATTGGCGGTCGCACGAAGCGTCGCGCGGTCGCCTGACTCATAACCGCCAAAGCCGCTCACAGCTCCGCCCTCAGCTGGCGAAGCGACCGTGCTCACGACATACGAACCCGACGCGAAGACGGCGTAGAGCGACGTGTCCTCGCGCACGGTAAATCGATAGGTTTTCTTGGAGCTCACGCATGTGCCGTTACGGAACCAGCCCACAAAAGCCGTATCCTCGGCGGCGACCGCACGCACCGTAGCGACCTGCCCGGCGGCATACGTTCCCGCGCCCTTGACCGTACCCATACTCTCTTCGCACGATACATCCACCGTATATTGCTTTGCCGAGAACACGGCTTGGAGCGTCGTGTCGGACTTCGGAACCACGTGATAGGTGCTGTCGCGGCTCACCACGGCGCCCGAAGCGTCGGCCCAATACTCAAACGCATAGCCCGAAAGCGCGTGCGCCGTCAGCGTGGCGGCATGCCCCGCCTCGACGATACCCGCGCCCTCGACCCAGCCGGCAGCACTCGATTCGACCAGCGAACCGGTGCCGGAATCGACTACCGTCGTGGCGTCGACTTCATAGCTTTTTGCCATAAAGCGAGCGACGTGCACATGGCTGCGCTCCTGGTGGCAGGTGAACTCCGCATCGGCAGACTCAAACGTGCCGTCGGCTGTATACCACCCAGTAAAGACGTAACCAGGATTGGGTGTCGCCTTAAGGGCAACCTCCGCGCCGCGGTCGGCAAGGATACGGCTCGCCTTGACGGTACCGCCCTCCGCAGGATCGGCGAGGGGCACGCAGACGGTATCGATAGGCACAAAGGCCGCGGTAATAACGCAGCGCCCGGTTTTACCGCGAGCTTTGGCAACCAACGAGGTCTCGTGCTTAAGGCTCTTCAGGCGACCATTGACATACCAGCCCCGGAACAAAAAGCCTGGGTGGGCCTTGGCCGTCAGGTGAAGGGTCTCCCCCAGCTTAAACTTATCGGTCGTAGGCTTCACCACGGTCCCGTTGCACGTCACGGTACCGCCGAGCCACGAATCGGCCGTGACCATGACCTCGGGCTTTGAGTCGGTAAAGATAGCGGTATAGGTATCGCTCTTGGTAACCTTAACGACCAGCTCGGCGGTGTCGTACTCCTTACCGGAGTCATCCTTCCAATGGTCAAAGCGGTAACCATCGTTGGCCTTTGCCTTGAGCATCACCGTGTCGCCGTATCCGCAGGTAACCGAAGATGCCCCCAGATGCCCCTCGATCTCAACCGTACCGCGCTCCACAAAGGTCTTCTTGGCCTTCGCCGTCACGGTATACGTGTTTTCCTCAAACACCGCACGCACCGTGCATTCCACGTCCTCGGGATAGAACTCAAGGTAGCTGGGATCGGTACCCAGCAGCAGGTCCGTCTTAGCGTCGTACCAGCCCTTAAAGGTAAACTGTTTGCTCGCCTCGGCCGTGAGCTCAATGCTCAGCGCGGCAGGCTCGCCCTTCATGCAGTAGCCTTCGCCATGCACCAAATACTTGCCCGCCATGGCCGCAGCCGGCTCAACGACCACGTCCACCTTGCAGGCACGCGTAAACTTCGCCTGAATCACGCAGTCGGTCATGGGCTCAAAGGTATAGGAGCGCTCGCTCGACACCAGCGTCGACGTAGTATCCGAACCACCGTTGCTCAGATACCAGCCGTCAAAGATATAGCCCTCGGTCGGCGTTGCCTCGGCCGTCACGCGCTCGCCCTCGGGAACCTCGAGGACCATGCCGGCGGTCTCGCCGCGTTTGAGCGTAACGGTGCCGCCCTCGAGCGGGTCGGCCTCGGCACGCACGGCATGCGTATTCCTGCCGTCCATTACGGCCTCGATCCGCGCGTTGCCGTTCACGCGGTATTCGCAAACCTCCTGCTTGTTGGCAATCGTGACGCTCTGAGCATCGGTTTCGCGCCATTCCACAAACCGATAGGTCTTCTCCGGATTGTCGGGGCGCACCTTGGGCCGCACCGTAAACGTGAGGATATCCCCATCCTTCGCACGGACCTTGCCGTCCACGACCGGCACGCCATCGCACAGCACCTCGGCGCTGTCGTATGGATCGGTATTCACCAGAATGGTCTTATCCGCCTTGCGGAAGCGCGCGACCAGATGGCGGTCGACCTCGGCCTGAAAGGTATACGTACGCTCGGGCGAAACCTCGATGCCGTCCTCGAACCATCCCACAAAGGCATAATCGGGACCCTCGCTCGCGGTGACGATCGCCTTATCGCCGCGTTTAACGCTCTGCTTTACGGGGCTTGCGGTGCAGCCCGTCGAGAAATCGGCCTGAACGCCATCGGCCTCGGCAACCGCTGTAATGTCCACATCCTTCTCAAAGACGGCCGTCATCTTTACAATCTCGGGCGTCAGGTCCGTGATGGTCATCGTCTTAACGGGTGATGTCGAGACCTCAACACCGTCCTGTTTCCAGCACACAAAGCGATAGCCGGGATTGGCGACGGCTTCGAGCGTGGCAACTGTTCCCTCGTAGTGGAAACCACCGCCGGTAACGACACCGCCTACCTCGGGCTGCGCGGTGGCAATAATCTCGATCTTGTGGTCGCCGTGGGGCTTATCGGGATCATGCGGTTTCTTGTGGTCGTCAATGATGTCCTTGATCTCCTTGAGCACCTTGGTGCCCACGGCGGCGACATCCTCAATGTTGTCGGCCATGCCGATCTCGATCACCGCGTCGGCCGCGATGGGGTCGACGATCTCGCCCAGGCCGTATATGGTTGCGAGAACTGCCGCGGCGGTAATCGCGGCGATGAGCGCGGCCTTTAGCGCCGCAAGCGACTCGGCAGGATCGGTCGCCTCACGGAAATGCGCGGTGTACTGCACATCCCCCTCGAGCACAAACGTGTAGGACGGGCCGTCGTCGCCGGTAAAGACGACGTTGCCGAGGGCATCGGTCGCGTAGTCAAACACATAGCCGGGCATTGGCACCGCCACGACCGTGACGCGCGACCCAATGCCATACAGGCCCGTGGAAAGGAACTGTCCGAGCGGCTGGCCGTTTTCATCGACTCCGTCCACGCTCAGGACAACGCTCGCCTGCGGGGCGCAGTAGCGCGGCGTAATTTCGATCCTCGCGTCAGTCTTGTCCTCGGACACCATCGCGTCCGCCTCGTCCACCGTATAGGTAAAGTCGAGCTGATCGCTCACGGCGTACGCATCATCGCCCAGGAACCAGCCCAGGAACAGCGCGTTGTCCGTGACGGCAGAAACCTCAACCGTCTCACCGGCATTGCGATAGCAGTTTTGAGCGATAACGCTCAGGTGCGCAAAATCCTGCGATGAATCGGTCGCCTGCGCATCGTTGACATGCACCGCATAGTCCTTGAGCTTAAAGCGCGCCTCGAGGGACAGGTCCTTATCCGGCGTAAACGTGTAGACCGTCTCTTTGGAGATGTACTCGCCGGACTCGGTGTCATACCAACCCTTAAACGTTATGTTGTCGTTGAGCATCCCCGAGGCACCGGCATCGAGCGTGACCTCGGCGCCCGCATCGATCGTCATCGAGTCGGAAACATCGGGCAGCTCAACGCCGTCCATCAGCTTGCGTTCGCCTTTATCGATCGTTTGGGCATAGGAGATTTGGAACGATGTCGGCTCAGGCTTCTTGAGCTGTAAGGTGCCCTTGGTTTGGGTTTCGAAATGCGAATAGCCGTCGTCATACACGAGCTTGATGGGCTGTCCGTCCATCGACTCGTCAAAGACGTCACCGTCGCAGGGGGTCGCCGTAAGGTACTCGCCGAGCTCATCCTTTATGAGCGCCTCATAGTTCCAAATCGATACCGAATGCGGGTAATCGAGCTCGACGCTCATACCCTCGAGCGAAATGGTGTCCCCTTGCTCATAGGTCATATTGTCGGGGTCGCACGAGATTTCAACGCTCTTGAGCACCTTGCCCACCGGGACGGGTAGACAGCCGTTGCATCTCTCCCAAACAGCTTTGGGCTCTCCCTTGCTGTACTTCGGAATCATCTTTGCGGGGACCATAACCGTCATGTTGTACTTGGGGAACGTGTCGGTATTGATGAGCACCGCATGGTTGCACCCAAGGAATACGGTTTCGAGATTGGTGTCGTAAAACGCCTTTTCCGGCAACTCCTCGATCTTGGAGTTATAGGGAAGCGTCAGTCCGCCACTCAAGTCGGTGCCGTAGAAGCAGGTATGGCCAAGCGTTTCGACCGTTGTGTTGCTCTCAAGTCCTGTGGTGGCAAGGTTCGAGCAGTGTCTGAACGCGCAAACGCCAATCGATGTAATGGAGGTGTTCTTGTCCAGGCCGGTATCGGTCAGAGCTTTGCAGCCGTCGTAGGCTCTGTCGGGAATCGACGCGAGGCCAACAACCTTGTCGAGCCCCGTGGACTCTAACCCGCTCTCGGCAAACGCGGCATAGCCCATAGATCCGATGGCAGCGGTCTCGTTGATGTTCAGGCTCGTAAGCGACTTGCAGCCAAAGAACGCCTCTTTTCCGATTTGACCGATGGTCATACCGGAAAGGCTGATATCGGTGAGATTCGGGCAGTTATAGAAGGCGTGCATTCCAATTTTAGAAATGGAGCTATTCTCAAAGCGCACTGAGCACAAATTGGTAGAGCCGGCACAGAGCTGCGCGTCGACTTCATCCACCCCGGAATCGACAATCAAATTCGTTACCATTCGACCGTCGACAGAGTTCTCGCGTGGGTTGTTTTCATCAATCTCTACTGTAAGATTTCCGTTTGCGTCGCACGGATACAGATAGTAGTTCGGCATGAACTTGGCGTACTCGCAGGCCGCCTGCTGCAGGTCGCCCTTGCTGTACGTGACAAGGTGTGTGTAGCCGTCGTCATACACCAGCTGTATGGGCTCTCCGTCCATCGAGTCATCGAAGACGTCGCCGTCGCAGGGGGTCGCCGTAAGGTATTCGCCGAGCTCTTCCGTTATGAGGGCTTCGTAGTCGCTGTCCATCGTCGAATGAGGATATTGAAACGTGACGCTCATGCCCTCGAGCGAAATGATGTCACCCTGCTGATAGGTCATCTTGTTGGGATCACGCGAGATCTTGATCTTTTGGAGCACCTTGCCCACGGGGACGGGAAGGCTACCATTGCAGCTCTCCCAAACCTCTTTAGGGTGGCCGCTTTCGTATTGCGAAGCCATCTTGGCAGGGACCATGACAGTCATGTATTGCTTGGGAAACGTGGTGGAATTAATGAGCACCGCATGGTCGCACCCAAGGTACACGGTTTCGAGCTTAGAGCCATAGAACGCACGGCTCGGTAGCTCTTCGATCTTGGAATAAAGGGGCAGCGACAGCCCGCCGCTCATATTGGCTCCGGAGAAGCAGCCTTCGCCGAGCGTCTTGATCGTCGTATTGCTCTCGAGTCCCGACGTCGCAAGGCGCGAGCAGTTTTTGAACGCATCGACTCCGATTGATGTGATGGATGTATTACCGCCCAGACCGGTATCGGTCAGAGCGCTGCAGCCATTATAAGCGCTCTCAGGAATCGAACTGAGGCCAACGACCTTGTCGAGCCCCGTAGACCGCAGTCCGCTCCAGGCAAACGCAGCCTCGCCCATCGAGCCGATGGTAGCGACATCGTTAATGTTCAGGCTCGCAAGCGATCCGCACCCAGAAAACGCCCCTTTCCCGATATCCCCAATGGTCATACCGGAAAAGCTGACATCGGCGAGATTCGAGCACCCATAAAAGGCGTGTATTCCAATTGAAGAAATAGAGCTGTTCTCAAAATGCACCGAACGCAGATTGGAGGAGCGGTCACAAATATACCCGGGAATCCCATCCGCTCCGTAATCAACGATCAGATTGATTACCCATATGCCGCCGACAGAGTTCTTATTCGGGTCACTTTCATCGATCTCTACCGTTACGTTTCCGCTTGCATCGCACTGGTACACATTGCCGTTCGGCATAAGCTTGGCATACTCGTAGACCGTAGGCTCCTTATGCCCGAGGGCATCGGTTTGGCTGCTATCGGATGGAGACTCCGCCGTTGCAGGCGAGGTCTTTGCTGCATCGGAATCAGTCGCGGCGCTCGAAAGGTCTTGGGTCAGACTCGACGCAGGGATGTTGGTATCAGAGCTGGACGATTTGTCCTGAGCGTTATTCGTTTGGTCGGAAGTTGTGGATGAACTGCCCTCATTCGCCGATGACGAATCATCGACCGCATCGTCTTCAGACGCGGCATCCGAATTGTTCTCTTGGGCCTCGCTCTCGACGGCAAGCGCCGAGCTATCATCGGCATAAGCCGTTCTGGGCGCAAGGGGTATCGAGGTCACGACCATCGCGACCGAAAGATAGACGACAAAAAATCTATAGAGGGCAGCAGTGATCCTGTTCATAGGAACCTTCCCGCAATTCGTAAAGATACCGAGGACCCATGGTGGGCCATCATTTCACAGTACCGTATTTCGGCGATAATGCGGGGCGGTTGCGCAAACGGTTTATCAAGGGGCGCAAATGGTTGCGTTAATCGTGGCTCAAATCGCGCAGCGCCTCGATAGCCGTGTCGACCTCCTCGGTCGTGTTGAAATAGCCAAACGAGAATCGAACGACGCCCTGGCGCTCGGTTCCCAGCGCTCGGTGCATGAGCGGGGCGCAGTGAGCGCCAGGACGGGTCGCAATCCCCCACCCTTGCATGAGCGCATCGGAGATCTCGGCAGAATCGATATCGCCCACATTGAGCGACACGATCGCCGAGCGCGTCGACTGGTCAAAAGCGCCATAGAGCTTGATTCCCGGAATCCCGCGCACACCGGCGAGGAAACGATCGGCGAGCACGCGCTCGTGCGCAGAGATCGCCTCGACCCCACCCTGGGCCTCAATAAAATCGAGCCCGGCAGACAGTCCCGCGATTCCGTGGCCGTTGAGCGTACCCGCTTCCAGGCGCGTAGGCCATTCCATTGGCTGCAGTGCATCGAAGCTGTGCACGCCCGTGCCGCCCATGGCCCACGGTGCCACGTCAATGCCCTCCGCCACGGCCAAGCCGCCCGTGCCCTGGGGACCCATGAGCCCCTTGTGGCCGGTAAAGCACACCATGTCGAGGCCCATCGCCGCCATGTCGATCTTTGCTGTACCGGCAGACTGTGATGCATCGACAATCACGAGCGCGCCGGCCGCGTGGGCCATCGCCGCCACGCGCGCAACATCGACCACATTGCCAGTCACGTTGGAGGCGTGCGTCACCACCACGGCACGCGTGCCCGGCGTCACCAGGCGCTCAAGCTCGTCATAGTCGAGTACGCCGTTCGCATCGCAGTCGGCATGTTCAACAGTCACGCCCCGCTCAGCCGCAAGGCGATTGAGCGGACGCAACACGGAGTTGTGCTCGAGCACCGTCGTGACCACGCGGTCGCCAGGGCGCACCACACCGTTGATGGCCGTGTTGAGCGCCGCCGTGGAGTTGGGCGTAAAGCACACATGGTCGGCGCGCGGGCAACCCAGCAGGCGCGCGAGCTTCGCACGACAGCCGTGGATGGTGCGAGCCGCATCGAGCGCACCCGACGTGGCACCGCGTCCGGCATTGCCGAGCGAGCGCATCGCCTGCGTCACGGCATCGATCACCGTCTGCGGCTTATGCATGGTCGTCGCTGCGTTATCCAGATAGATCATCGCACGACCTCCCACATGTCGATCACGGTAAAGCCCTCGGTGGGAACGCCGGCCGCAGCAAGTTCGCCACGCAGCAGTTCCTCATCCGCAGGCAAGGCCTTCCACGCCAGGCCGCAACCGGCCGCGACCTCCCCGGGCACGGGAATCGTGCGTCCGGGAAGGCCGCGCTCGATACACAGGCTCTCGCACCCCATGGCGGCCGCCGTGGTGGGAAACGTGATGACCAGCGCCGGGCGTTTCTCCCTCATGGCAATCCCATCCAATGAGCTACGGGCGCACGACGCGCACGGCCTGCTCCATCTTCTCCACGATCACGTACATGTTGGTGACCTCGCCCACCGCGAGCTGGTCCTTAATGCCAAAGTGATCGAGGCAGGTGCCGCAGGTGAGAATCTCGACACCCTGCTCGGCCAGTCCCTTAAGGTCGTCGAGCACCGGCGAGCCCTCGACGGTGAGCTTGGCGCCGCCGTTGTAGAACAGCATGGTCGCGGGCAGTTCCTCCTGCTGCGTCACGGCAAAGATGAACGCCTTCATGAGCTTGTGGCCCAGCTCGTCGTCACCGCGGCCCATGCAGTCGGTGTAGACGGAGATGACCAGCTTCCCCTTGCCGGCGCTGGCGTCGCAGAAGGCGGCGCCGTCCTGCTCGGGGTCCGCCACTGCCACGGCGCCAGCGGTCGCCACGGTCACGTGCCACTCGGCGTCAGAAACCTTCTCAACCGAGGCCGTGCAGCCCTTCTCCTGCGCCATCTTGGAGATATTCTTGACGGCGGTCTCGTTATCGACCGAGGTCACGACGGCGCCCTCGCCATCGAGCTGCTTGAGCGCCTTAAGGGTCTTAACGACGGGCAGCGGGCAGGCGTCGCCCATGGCATTGACTTCAATCTTGGTAGACATGGTTTTCCTTTCGAGTAAATCGTTCTAAAACGGTACATAGTTCAATAAACGCGCTGCTAGCGGACAACGCGAACAGCGGGACCGCCCGGCTCTGCCTCGCATACGCGACCGACAACGGCGGCGATGCGACCCTCGGCATGCAGGCGACGCGCAAGCTCATCCACATCGGCGGCAGGCGCCGCGATGAGCAGGCCACCCGAGGTCTGCGGATCGTACAGCGCATCCAGCATGCCCGGCTCCAGGTCGTCATCGGCCGCCGCGCGCGGACCAAAGAAGTCCTGGTTGCGGTAGGCGCCGGCGGGGATAATGCCCAGGCGCGCCATGTCGAGCACCTGATCAAAGAGCGGCACCGCCCCAGACGTAAGCTCAATCTGCACGCCCGAACCCTCGGCCATCTCACACGCATGCCCGATCAGGCCAAAGCCCGTAACGTCGGTACAGCCGTGAAGCTCAAGGCCCTCTGCAAGGCGAATCGGCGCCTCGTTGAGGGTGCGCATCGAATCAAACATCGCCGCGGCCTCGTCCTGCTCGATGAGCTCGCCCTTAATGGCCGTGGTGATAATGCCCGAGCCGACCGCCTTGGTCAGCAGCAGGGCATCGCCCACGCGCGCACCGCTGTTGGCAAGCATGCGGTCGAGCGAGACAAAGCCGCTCACGGATAGGCCGTACTTGGGCTCGTCGTCGTTGATGGTGTGACCGCCCGCGATGGTGCAGCCGGCCTCAACGCACTTGTCGGCACCGCCCGCCAAAATCTGCCCCGCAACCTCAACGCCCAGGCAGCTGGGAATGCACAGCAGGTTCATGGCGTGGCTCGGCGTACCGCCCATGGCGTAGATGTCCGACAGCGAGTTTGCCGCAGCGATCTGGCCAAACAGGAACGGGTCGTCGACCATCGGCGGGAAGAAGTCGATGGACTGAACGAGTCCCAGGTTTTCGCCAACACGGAAGACGCTCGCATCGTCGGAGGTATCGAACCCCACGAGCAAGTTGTCGTTGGGCACATTGGGTAAGTCGCCCAGGACCTGGGCGAGGACTCCAGGAGCCAACTTAGCGGCTCAACCGCTCGCGGCGGTCATAGACGTGAGCCTAATCTGATCGTCGAGCATCGATACCTCCTCTCAAAAACAAACAATGCTTCTCAGTATACGCATGAACGCGCACCTACGGCCGGCTCATCAGCCGAGCGCCTGCGCGCGAATCGCCGCGCCGATGGCGCCGGCAAAACGGGCTTCGGGCGAGGTGGTCACCGGCGAGCCCAGCAGCGCTCCCAGCCGCTCCACAACATAAGCGTTCTCGCACAGGCCGCCGGTCAGGTAGTACGGGGCGCCCGCTGCCTGCCCGGCCATAGTCGCCACGCGCGACACGACGCTTTCGATCACACCGCGCGCGATGTTCTCGCGCGGCTCACCGCGACCGATCAGGCTAATGACCTCGCTTTCGGCAAACACCGTACACATGCTGCTGATCTTGGTTGGCTCACCGGAGCGGGCAAGGTCTGTCATCTGCTGCTGAGAAATGCCCAGACGATCGGCCATGATCTCCAAAAAGCGCCCCGTACCGGCAGCGCACTTGTCGTTCATGGCAAACTTGGCCACGCGGCCGCCTTTAAGTTGGATGACCTTGGTGTCCTGGCCGCCCACGTCGATCACGGTGCCGTGGTCGCCAAAGAGCGCCACAGCGCCGGTGCCATGGCAGGTGATCTCGGTCACGACCTTGTGCGCATAGGGCACGGCGACACGGCCGTAACCGGTCGCGACCACACGCACGTCGTCGGCCGCCACGTCGTAGCCGGCCGAAGCAAGCTCTGCGCGCAGGCGCTCGGCCGCATCGACCGACGAATACCCCGTCGGCATAACGCAAGTCCACGCGATGGCGCCATCCGCCTCCACCGCCGCGGCCTTCGCAGCCGTCGAGCCTATGTCGATACCAATGCCAACCACGGCATCCTCCTTCACATGCGGCAAAGGGACTGTCCCTATGCCGCATTCGTCCTACAGTGTCTCGATAAAGGCGGCGATGCGCGTCTCGATCTGGCCCATGTCGCCGTTGCTGTAGTCGGTCTCGATCTTCATGTACGGAATGCCCGCACCCTCGACGGCCTCCTGCATACGAGCGCTCTCGACGTTGAAGGTGTGGCACGCCTGCAGCACGCTCTCGACCACGCCGTCGACGTGGTACTTCTCGCACATGGCCAGCGTGTTGTCCATGCGGCCGTCGTTGGGCGTCATGACCGAGCAGTTGATGTCCAGATAGCGGTCGGCGATGGCGCGCAGAATGTCGAGTGCATCGGGGTCGATCATCATGGCGGCCGTACGCTCGCCCGAGCAGTCGTCCATGCACACGACCACGCCGCCGTTGGACTCGATGGTGCGACCGATCTTGTTGATCACGCCACCCACCGGACAGCCGGTAATAAGGATGCGCTTGGTATCCGCCGCAACGGGGCGCTCGCCCGCGTCGTAAGCCTCGCGCAGGGCAGCGACCTTCTGCTCCAGCTGCTGCGTATAGGCCTCGATATCAAAGCTAAACGTACCGGCGAACATGGTGCTCATCAGGTCGACGCCGCTCATAGCCGCCGGCTGGTTGGCCTGCAGCGCAAACATCTCGAGCTGGGCGGCGCGCAGGCGGTTGCGACGACGCACGGCAGCGCGCAGGTCGTCATCGGTAATCGTAATGCCGTAGAAGTTCTCGAGCTCCTCCTTGAGCAGGCGACACTCCTCGTACCAGCCCTCGCGCTCGTAGGCACGGTCACGGCTCTGCGGCAGATGCAGAATGTACGTACGCTTAAGCTCATTGAGCAGCTCGTACATCTTCTTCTTGCCGTCGCAGGTGGTCTCGCCGATGATCATGTCGCTAAAGTACGTAAACGGGCACTTTTGCGAGTAGGCAAAGCCGTAGGTCGACTTGATGAGCGGGCACAGGTTTGCCGGCAGCACCTTCTCGGCCTCGGGAATCACCTCGTCGGACGTGCCGCACAGGGCAACGCTCGAGGCACCCGCGGCATCGATAATCTCGAGCGGCGTATAGCTGCACAAAAAACCGACCAGGCGATTGCCGGCCTGCTTGTAGTCCTTAACGCGAATAAACGCCGCCTTACGCTGCTCGTTGAATTCCTCAAACGTGCGCGGCAACGGCTGTTCAATTACATCGGACATGTAGCTCCCTAAAAGAAAAAAGACAAGAAATTCGACTACGAAGACGGCTTTCCCAGGTGCCGCAGATTCCGAGCGACAAGCCCGACGACGCGCACTTTGGTACGCGAGGAGGGTTGGAGCCGGAAGGTGCGGTGCCTGGGGAAGCCGCGGTGCCCGAGGTTGCCGTGAAAGAGAGGCGCCGCGTACTTTGGTACGCAAGCGACGGTTTGAACGGCAAGATCGGGTGCCTGGGAAGCCGCGCGGCCTAGATCGTCTCCAAGAAGGCCTCAATACGGGTCTGCAGCTGGCCTGCGTCCTCGCCGGCGTAGTCGGTCGTGATGTGCATAAAGGGAATACCGGCCTCCTCGGCGGCCTTCTCCACGGCGAAGGACTCCATCTCGTAGAGCGTGCAGAACTGCAAGGCCACGTCGACGATGCCGTCGGCATGCAAGTCCTTGGCCATCTGAACGATATCCTTCATACGCTGGTCGTTGGGGGTAAAGACGGCGCAGTTGATCTTAAAGTAGCGCTCGGCGATAGCATCGAGCATCTCGTCGACCGTCTCGCCGGACTCGTCGACCAGATCCTTGTAGTAGCGCGAGCCCGTGCAGGACTCCTCGCCCACCACGATGCCGCCAGCCTTCTCAATCAGGTTGAACAGCTTCCAGTTGGGCACGGCCATGGGCGTACCGGTGTACAGAATGCGCTTGGTGCCCTTGGGCGCCACGCCCTCACCGTTGGCGACGCGCTGCTCGCACTCGGCGGCCATGTCGTTGATGGCGCCGGTCAGGCGCGGCGTGTCGTCCATAAAGGCAGCCTGCACGGTCAGCAGGCTATCGAGGCCGCTGATGGGCGCCGGGTCGGCGGCACGGGTCGCAGCCAGACGCTGCAGGGCGCGGCGCTTCTCGTTAACGGCGTGGATGGCAGCCTTCAGGCGCTCGGGCGTGATCTTGACGCCGCACTCTTCCTCGATCTTGGCAGCGAGCTTTTTGACCTCGGCCTTCCAGGTCACGAGCGTCGACTCGTCGTGCACGTTGGGGATATCCATGACGTACATGTTCTTTTGCGTGGCAAAGAACTCATAGGCCTTCTTCTTGCCGTCGCAAGTGTTCTCGCCGACTACCAGGTCGCTCGACTCGATGTAGGGGCAGACCTCGCCCAGCTTAAAGCCGGCAAAGCTCTTGATGAGCGGACAGGTGTTGCGCGGCAGATGCTCCTCGACCTTGTCCGTTGCCCAGTCGGCACCAGAGCACAGGCCCACGGGAATACCATCGCACGCAAGCACGATTTCCTCGGGCACATAGACGCAGAACGAGCCGACGATCTTGGTGGCCTCGCCGGCCTCCTTCTTGTCGAGCATCTCCTTAATACGGCCGCTATGAATGTTGGTGGCAACAAAATCCAGGTAGGAAGTGGACTTGGGGCGATTGTTCTGCGTCAGGAACATATCCCCGTACATCTGGCCCACGGCACCCAGCAGCATGTCGTGGTCGGCAAGATTCATGCCGAGGCTCTCCCACATCGGATGGAAATCAAATTCTTCAGCCATGACGGTTCCCCTCTCGAACCAAAAATGAATAGCTACGGTATTGCTGCACGGTGGGTGGCGAAAACCCAGCCGTGCTTAAACCCGGAATTTTGGGGAACCTGCTTTGCAGTTGATGATTTAGTTGTGCGTCGTCTCTCCCGGAGCCGTGAACATACCTGCTCATATACGGCTCCGAGCCATATAGAGGGCGCGCGCGGCAACGCGACGCGAATATGTCTTCTGCGGCATCGGCGCGCCCTCCTTTTCTCGTCGAAGGTAACTATATCAACGGTCGTCGTCCAGACGAATACCGCCGACACGCGTACGACAGCATCGGGATGCGAGTATCTCGCTGACTGATAAATAATTATCAGATTAATAAGGTTTTGTCATCCCCGATTCGGCGAATGGCAGCCCGTTAAGGACCCGGACGGCCAAGGAACCAGTCCCACGACCGTACCGCACACCGCGCTATCGGCAAACCAGATGGATTCTGCTCGCATCAAAATGCATGCGCAGGGTCTCCCCCGCCTGCGGCAACTCCTCGACAGGCACACTCACCTTGTTGACCTTCCACTGCAGGCGCGTCGGTGCGTCGGCACGTGGCACATCCAGCAGCACCAAGCGCTCAAAACGCGAATCGCTCACGCGGGCCACGTGCAGGTCGTAGCTGTTGCGACCACGCTCGGCACGGTTGTCCACATGGAAGTAGCTCGCGCGGATGCCCAGGTACGCCACGTTATCGGGCACCTCGCGGCCCACATTGAAGGCCATGCCCCAGTCCAGGGCTTCAACTTCCTGAGGCCCGATCTTGCGCGCACGGCTCGTGTTCTTGCAGCCCGTCAGGCGCAGCGCGGCCAAGGTTTGCGGCCGGCGGACCACGTCCTCGACGGAACCGATCTCCTCCGCATGCCCATTGTGCATCACACAGATGCGCTCGCACAGGCGACATGCCTCATCGATATCGTGGCTCACATAGAGCACGGTTCGGTTGCAGACATCGAACAGGTCGAGCATATTTTGCTCAAGCGCGCTCTTGAGATACGCGTCGAGCGCGCTCATGGGCTCGTCGAACATGAAGATGCCCGGGTGCGCTGCCACCATGCGGGCAAGCGCCACACGCTGCTGCTGGCCGCCCGAAAGTCGCGCGGGATAGCGATCGGCAAAGTCGGCCAGGCCAAAGATACCCAGATAGCGTTCGGCAAGCTTTTTGCGCGCTGCGGCGTCGCCGGCATCCTCAACACCGGCACAAACGTTATCGGCCACCGTCATATTGGGAAACAGCTGATAGTTTTGAAACAGCAGGGCGCACTTGCGTTCCTGGGGCGACAAGTTGATGCCCGCGGCAGAGTCGAAGAAGGTCATGCCATTGACGACGATCTTGCCCTCATCGGGCGTCTCCACGCCGGCGATGCAGCGCAAGGTACAGCTCTTACCGCATCCGGAGGCGCCAAGCAGCGCCACCCGCTCCTCGCCGGCTTCCAGCTGAATGTCGAGCGTAAAACCGGGATAGCGCTTTTTGATATCCAGAACGAGCGACATGGCCTATCGACCTCCCTTCGCGACCGCGTCGTCACGCATAAGCTCGGCCAACGCCTCGCGATCGATACGCAGGGCATCGCCACCGACGGGGTCGAGCGAATCGCCCTGTCCAGCAAGCTCTTTGGCTTGCCTGCGCTCCACGCGGGAAAGACCCCGCTCGCGGTACTTTTGCGAGTGCGCCGTGTACATGTTGATGAACAGGATGACCAAGAAGCTGAAGACGATCACGACGACGACCCAAAAGAGCGCCACCGACGTATTGCCGCCCATCCACTCAAAGTAGATGGCGATGGGAATGGTCTGCGTAATGCCGGCATAGTTGCCCGCGAAGAACAGCGTGCAGCCAAACTCGCCCATGGCGCGGGCAAAGGCGAGCACCGTGCCGGCGGCAATAGAGGGCCAGCCGAGAGGCATCATGAGTTTGGTAAAGATGCGTCGCTCGGACCAGCCCAGCGTGCGCGCTGCATCGAGCATCTGCGTGTCGAGGCTCTCGAAGGCGCCGAGTGCCGTACGATAGACGAGCGGGAACGACACCACCACGGCAGAGATCACCGCCGCCGGCCACGTAAAGACAATCGAGATGCCGTGTGAGATCAGCCACTGGCCTACTCCGGTGGAGCGGCCAAACAGCATAAGCAGCAAAAAGCCGCAGACCGTGGGCGGCAGCACCATGGGGATGGTAAAGACCGAATCGAGCAGGCCCTTCACGCGGCTCGTGGTCCCCATGGTCTTCCATGCGGCAAACAGGCCCAGCGCGAACGCGATCACCAAGGCGAGACCGCTCGTCTTGATGGACACCCAAAACGGGCGGTAGTCAATACTGCCAAAGAAGGTCGCGGCGCGCTCCGCTAGCGAGGGCGGCTCCGTCGTCGAGACACTCGTATACGGCACCAAGGCGGCGTTATCGCTCCACAGGGCTCCGTCACCCAGATTGAGCCCGGGGTTTGCGGCGTCCGCGGCATTCACGACGGTGTAGTAGTCGCCGCCGTCGCCCTTCACCTTAAACAGATAACGGTAATCGCCCTGTACCAGCTCATTGTCCGAGGTAAACACCCACTCGAGCTTGGAGTCCTCCAGCAGCGCGCCTCCCATGGAGTGAGACTTATCGAGCCCCGCGAGCATCTTCTTGAGCGCCTTTTGGTCGGAGGCATTTGCGATATCGAGGCCCGCTTCCTTGGCGGCATGCGCATCGACCCACACCACGATGCTTGTAGGCGTGGTCACCGTTACGAGCGACGTCTTTCTGTAGATGGGAAAACGATAACCCTCGGGCTGGTCGGCAAACGAGCGAGCCGTGCCCTTGGCGTTGCGCTCAAAGGCGTTGAGGCCAAAATCGACGCCATCGATGAGCGCAGAGTCCTCTGTCGCTTGGCGTCCGTCGGCAGTGGCAAAAAGCGCCTCGGCACAAGCAACTCCGGGCAGTGAGGTAAACGCAAAGAGAACCGCCGCCAGCGCAGCGAGCAGGCGAATCGTTTTCCTTGACACGGGCGACTCCTCAAACAAAGGGTAACGACGCGCAGGCACGCCGCTTCAATCTAAATAGGGCGGGCGATCGCAAGAACGCCCGCCCTCAAGCATATCGTTATGCAGTGCTCTTTCGCACTACTCGGAAAGCTCAAAGCCGTACTTGGCCCAAATCTTCAGCGTCTTCTTGTTGGTCAGGCAGAAGTCGATGAATGCCTTGGACTCGTCGGCATGCTCGGAGCTCTCGGCCACGGCACCCGGGTACACAATGGGCTTGTGCGAATCCTCGGGGCACACGAAAGCCTCCTCGATGCCGTCGTAGCGGTAGATGTCGGAGCTGTAGACAAAACCTGCCACGCAGTCGCCCGTGGACACGTAGGCGGCAGCGGTGCCGACCTTATCGGCCAGCGCGACCTTGTCGGCAATCTCGGGCGCGTACTCGCCGTCGTCGCCCTCGGTGCCGGTGTAGAGGCCGACGGAGGCCAGCGCCTGGTTGGCGTACTTGCCGGCCGGAACGGTCTTGGCGTCGCCGATGGCGATCTTGCCGTCCAGGTTCGCGACATCGGCGATGGCCTCGACCTTGGTGTCGGAGCCCTCGGCGCGAATGATCACGAGGTCGTTGACGAACATGTCCTCACGGGTGTCGGTGTCGACGAGCTCGGCAGTCTCGGCATCGTCCATGGTGCCCTTGGAAGCGGTGATGAGCACGTCGACGGCAGCGCCGGCCTTCATCTGCTCGACCAGGTCGCCAGAGGCCTTGAACTGCGTGTCGGCAAAGGTGGTGCCGGTCTGGTCGGTGTAGAGTTCCTGGACCTCGGGAAGGGCCTTCTCGAGCGAGTTGGCGGCGAAAATCTGCAGCTCGACGGCCTTCTTCTTAGAGGAAGACTTGGCGGAGCCGGCATCCGAACCAGCGGGCTCGGACGTCTTGTTGCCCGAGCAGCCGGCAAGGCCAAGGCCGGCGGCAGCGGCAGCAGAAAGCGAGACGAAACCGCGGCGAGAAACCATATCGAACATATTGAACCCTTTCGGACCTTGTGCCCGGGCACCCCACCGCGGGCTTTATTCTGTAATCAGATTATACTTCAGCGCGAATAATGGCAGTGAGAAATTATTCT
Source organism: Collinsella aerofaciens (assembly GCA_021639365.1). GTDB lineage: Bacteria > Actinomycetota > Coriobacteriia > Coriobacteriales > Coriobacteriaceae > Collinsella > Collinsella aerofaciens_AH. Next base: position 5,760 of record JAJXHK010000023.1, on the reverse strand, counting down.
CGCATGAGAATATATTTTCAGATTACGACACGCATCGACTTCACCTCGGCATCAAGCAAAAAGGCGGAGCAACCGTTCGGGTCACTCCGCCGCAGGTGAAACACTTATTTGGCGTGTCCGCCGCCCGCCGTCATCTGTGCCGCGTGCTCCAGCTGGTCGGCAATCGCCTCCCAGCTTTCGCGGGCTGCCTTGGTGGATCCGGGAAAGTTTACGACAAGTGTATGACCGCGTTGCATGCACACGGCGCGCGACAGCATCGCGCGGCGCGTCTTGGTCATCGAGTACGCGCGAATCGCCTCGGCAATGCCCGGCACATCGCGGTCGCAGACGGCGCGCGTCGCCTCGGGCGTCACGTCGCGCATCGAAAGTCCCGTGCCGCCGCAGGTAAGCACAACATGGGCATGGCGCTCGTCGGCAGCGTCCACGATAGCGGCGCCGATCTCGTCGACGTCGTCGCGCACAACCACGTGCGAGGCTACCGTCCAGCCCTGAGCCGCAATAAGTTCCTCGAGCACGGCTCCGGCCTCATCCTGGGCAAGATCGCGCGTGTCCGAACACGTCACGATCGAAATCTTCAACTCCATAGCGCTCCTCCTAAAGCACGGTGCCCTCGGGCAAGTCGACGCGGACGACATCCACGACATCGCCCGGCTCGAGCTCGCACGGGCCCTCGTTAATGCGCAGCAGACAATTCGCGCGCTGCATCGTGCCAAGCAGCGCCGAATTCTGGCTCTTGGCCTCAGTCACCATAAGCTCGCCGGTCTGGACATCGCGCGCAACCGTGGCGCGGTCATAGAATCGACGGTCCTGGCGCTTCTTCACTCCGTGTGTCAGCATTGCCTGTTGCACAGGACGCGCCCCCTCGGCAAAGCCGCGCATCTTGCGAATCGCCGGGCGCGCGAGCATCTCAAAGCCCACGTAAGCCGCAGCGGGATTACCCGAAAGCCCCAGGTACGGTTTGCCGCCGAGCAGTCCAAACGTGATGGCCTTGCCGGGACGCATCGAGATGCGATCGAACAGGACCTCGCCCTCGCGCTGGACCAGCGCCGTCACGTAATCGTAGTCTCCGGCCGAGGCGCCACCGCTCGTAATGACAAAATCGCACTCGCGCACCGCGCGGTGTACAAGCTCGGATATCGCCTGCTCGTCGTCGGGCGCAATGCCATAGAAGACAGGCTCGGCACCGGCATCGAGTGCCTCGGCCATCAGCGCCGAGGAGTTGGAATCGCGAATCTGGCCACGCGCCGGCACCTCACCTGGCGAAACCAGCTCCGTACCCAGCGAGATGATGCCAACGCGCGGTGCGGCGTGCACTTTCACGCTCGCGTATCCGGCGCTTGCCAGCAGGCCCGCACCTGCCGGGGCCACGACCTCGCCAGCGTGCATCACGACGTCGCCGGCATGGGCTTCTTCGGCAGCAGAGCGAACGTTCTCCCCCACCTTAGCCGGCGCCGAGAAGCGGACGTGCGAGCCCTCGTTGCCATCGCCATCGAGCACGTCGACGATCTCGTACTTCACCACGGCATCGGCGCCCTCTGGCACCGGCGCGCCCGTCATAATGCGGACCGTCTCGCCCGCGCCGATCGTGCCCTCAAACACATGACCCGCCGCCTCGTGGCCAACAACGGAAAGCGTCACCGGAGTATCGCCGGTGGCCGCACCAAGGTCGACGGCGCGCACGGCATAACCGTCCATGGCGCTGTTGGCAAATGGCGAGATGTCGATATCGGCCACAGCATCCTCAGCCAAAGGAAGACCCGCCGCCTGCCATACGGGAATCTCGACAACCCCGGTCGGACTCACATGTGACAAGACAATTACCTGCGCGTCCTCCAACGGAATGAGCTTCTCTGCCATATGCACCTCTTACAGATCGCGGCGCGTAACAAGGGCGCCGATTCTTTATGTTTTATTCAGTATAATCCCCCGTCGCTCGACCGCGAGACGGTCTGCACTCGCGAATACACCTGTCGGTTACAGGGCACGAAACAGAACCGAAACCAACCCACCGGCTTGACGCGTTTGTCACGCTCTATAATGCTTGCGTTGTAACCAAAGAAGAGGACACCATGGCTTTTACCGACACATCAGACAGCGAAAGCGAAGAGCAAGACAATTCCCTGCCGCTCGATGAGGGAGGCTTCTTCTCCCTGAATGACGTCATCATGGCCGGCAGGCATCAGCTCACCCGCTCTGAGCATCTCTTGGCCGCCGACACGCGCCGGAACGCCCGCAATCTGCTCGCGAGCGCCAAGCTGCTCGTGCTCGTCGTGATCGTCTCGCTCGCCATGGGTGTTGCCGCCTGGGCATTTTTAGCCTCGCTGAACATCGCGACCGACTATCGCGAGCACCATGCGTGGGTCTACGCCCTGCTCCCCGCCGTGGGTGTCGCCACCGCATGGGTGTATAAGAACCACGGCCTTGCCGCCAAACGTGGCAACAACCTGGTCATCGATTCCGCCCTGGGAACCCGCCTCATCCATGCCCGCATGGCCGTCCTCACCTTTGTCTGCTCCACGCTTACGCACCTGACAGGCGGCTCGGCCGGACGCGAGGGCGCTGCCGTGCAGATCGGCGGTACCATCGCCAGCAACATCTCAAACCTCGCCCATCTTAAAAAGCACGACCATCACGACCTCATGCTCGCCGGCATCTCGTCTGCCTTCGGCGCCGTGTTCGGCTCACCCCTCGCCGGCGCCTTCTTTGGCATGGAGATGTGCTTTATCGGCAAGATCGACTACACCGCCGGCATTTACTGCCTCGTCGCCTCGTTTACCGGCTACTTTACGTCGCTTGCCCTGGGCACCGAGTACGAGGCGAACGTCATCGCCAGCGTCCCCGACATGATGCCCCGAACCGTCGCCGTCGTCGTCATCAGCGCCATCGTGTTCGGTCTAACCGCACGCCTCTTCGCCTGGTCGGTTCGAACCGTCAAGAGCCTCTACGGCCGCTTTATTACCAACTATCTTGTTCGCGCCCTCGTGGGCGCACTCGTGGTGCTCGCAGCTTACGCGGTGCTCGATGCCTGGAAGTACGCCGGCCTTGCCACTTGGCTCTCGGGCGCTGGTTTCGCCGGCAACACGACCCTCGCTGACGCCGCCATCAAGCTGGTCGTGACGGCGCTCACCCTGGGCGCCGGCTTCCAAGGCGGCGAGGTCACACCGTTGTTTGGCATTGGAGCTGCACTTGGCGGCTGGATCGGCTGCCTCGCCGGAATCGACCCCAGCTTTCTGGCGGCCCTCGGCATGCTCGGCGTGTTCTGCGCCGGCCTCAACGTGCCCATCACCACCTGCATGATGGCCATCGACCTGTTCCACGGCACAGCAGCCGGGTTCTTTGTCATCGTTGCGTTTATCAGCTATCTTGCCGGCGGCCACCGCGGCGTTTATCCCGCACAGCGCATTATCTCGCCCAAGCGCCGTTCGCTCATTGTGGACGAGGGCGGCACGGTGGCAGAGGCTATCGAGCGCCACAACGACCTGATAGAGTAGACGCAAGTATTCGCCGTGCAGCCACAATCGGGGGCAACGCAACCCGAGCGCGACCGCACCGTCACGCCATACGCCGGGAGTCGCCCCATGCACGCAACAGATTTTGGTCGCACGCTGATCATCGCCAATCCCGCCGCCCAGTCGGGCGCGGCGCGCGAAGTAGCCGAGCGCCTACAGCGCTTTTTGGACATGACCGCGCGCTCATCCCAGTTTGACCTGGTGCTGACCGAGCACATGGGACACGCCAAAGAACTTGCCGCACAGGCCCAGGGCTACCGCACGGTTATCGCACTCGGAGGCGACGGCGTGATCCACGAGGTCGTCAACGGGCTCATGGCGCAGGAGGAGCGCGTCCGGCCCGCTCTTGCCATCTTGCCCGTAGGCTCCGGCAACGATTTTGCCCAGACCCTCGGTATCGACGATTTCTCCGGTAATGATTTTGGTGCCCTGCTCACCTGCGAGCTGCGACGCCAGGACATCGGGCGCATTCGCTCGTGGAACCCTGCAAGCGGCAGCGGCGAGGCGGCCGTCGAGTATTACGACCAGACGCTCTCCGTCGGCATTGACGCCGCCATCGGCCTGGGTACCACCGAGCTACGGAAGAAGACCGGCTTAACGGGTGCTCCGCTCTATACCCTTTCGGGCCTTGAGCAGTTTGGGCTGCGCTATCGCAACTACCCCATGACGGCCAGCTTTGACGGCGCGCCCGCCGAGCGCGTGCGGGCGATTATCATGGCCATCCAGCTGGGTCCCACCTATGGCTCGGGCTATCGTATCTGCCCCGACGCCGACCCCTGCGACGGTATCCTCGACGTTTGTTACGCATGCGGTCCCGTGCCCCGTGCAGTCGCCCTGCCCATGTTCCTTTCAGCCAAGGACGGCCACCACACCAAGCTTCCGCCAGTGCGCATGCGCCGCTGCCGCCATGCTGAGCTCACCTTCGAGATGCCCGACTATCCCATTCAGGCCGACGGAGAGCCCGTCATCGCCTCCCGTATCGAAGTCGATATCCTCCCCGCCGCCCTCGAGGTCTGGCGCCCCACCCGCTAGCTCCTTCTAAGTTGCGGTGAAATAGGGACTGTTTTGCGGCTTTGACAGCCCAACAGTCTCTATTTCACCGCAACTTAGAAGGGGATCAATCTTCGCTGCCCGGCTTGCGGCGGTTGGCCTTTTTGATGGCGTTGAAGTGCTTATCATTGAGCCTGCGCTGGCGTGAGCGCTGGGGCACCTTGGTTTTCACGCGACGGCGCGGCGGGCGGCTGCGACGCTCGAGCTCGGCCTTCAGCTTGCGCAGGCAGCTCGCACGATTCTGAAACTGGCTACGGCTCTCGCGTGCCGTCACGACAGTCCCCGTGGGCACATGTTTCATACGCACCGCCGAGTCCGTCGTGTTCACGCCCTGACCGCCCGGACCCGTCGCGCGAAACACCTGCACCTCGCAGTCGCGTGCCAATTCCTCGGCCGACATCTCGGCATAGCGCGCATACTCGCGCCAGCCCATCTTGATCTCGTCCATACCAACACCTCCCTCCAAACAAAAAATGTGACAAAGGGACCGTCCCTTTGTCACATCGCATACGAATCGTATGTGCCGCGCGATTAGGCGAAGGTAATCTCGCCATTCTCGCAGTCCATATCGGCGATACGGGCCAGGCTCTCAACGCGGAAACCGCGCTCGCGGAGCTTATCGCCGCCGCCCTGGAAGCCCTTCTCCACGGCAATGCCAATACCGGAAACCTCGGCGCCCGCAGCCTCGCAGATCTTGATAAGACCCTCGAGCGCGCAACCGTTGGCCAGGAAGTCGTCGATGATCAGGACCTTGTCGCCCTCGGACAGGAAGCGCTTACCCACGATAACCGGATACTCTTTTTGCTTGGTAAAGGAGTAGATAGTCGTGGCATACTGCTCGCCGTCGAGGTTGATGGACTGGGCCTTCTTGGCAAAAACAACCGGCACGCCGCCAAAATGCTGGGCCGCGATGCAGGCCATGCCAATGCCCGAAGCCTCAATCGTCAGGATCTTGTTGATCTCGACGCCCTCGAACAGACGGGCCCACTCGGCGCCCATGTGGTCGAACAGCTCAACGTCGCACTGGTGGTTGAGGAAGGCATCAACCTTAAGGACGTTACCGGCCTTTACGATGCCGTCACGGCGAATACGATCCTCAAGCTCCTGCATGGCGCAACCCTTTCTCGCGGCAATGATTCCGCGCGATGAACAAACGTTGCACGATAGTCTACCACGTACCGACCCCCACCCGACCCACAAG
>JAJXHK010000022.1 GCA_021639365.1 Collinsella aerofaciens | reverse complement strand
GCGCAACCGTGCAGCTCAGGGGCGTCAGGGTGCCAACGGAGGCGGTCGCCGCAACGGTTGCGGCTGCTGCGGGCTTCGGCTGCGGTTTGGCGCTTGTGGCGGTAATCGATCATGCCTTGGATGATGGGCTTGCCAAAGCTCACGACGTCGTCGTTGTAGATGGCGGTGCGGGCTGCGAGCAGGCAGTCGCTAAAGTCCATATGCGTCCTGCCGAACAGCTTGATGGCAAAGGCGATGACGGTGGGCTCGTCGACCATGACGTCGTCGAGCAACCTGGTCAGCGCCGCCGCGATTTTGGGGCGGGGAACCTTGTAGACGTCGCGAAGCGTGACGGCGACGCGTGTGATGATCTCGGGGTAGACGCGGGTGGTGCGCGTGGCGATAACCTTGGCGGCGCGCGGCGACAGGACCTCGTCGTCGTTAAGCAGGTAGCGTAGGATAACGGTCTCGTCGATGATGGTGCTACTCATGGATGTCTACTTCCTCGGGACTCAAGATCGAATCGTCGCTTTCTGCGGCGAGATATTCAATCCAGGCGTTGCGTTCCTCGGACCGGCGATTGGGGTCCCCGTAAGCCTTAAGCACTCCGTAGGCAGCCGTGCCATCCTTTGAGCGCACGGCGATCGGCTGAAAAGGCAGTTTGCGCATGAGAATGCTCTGCGAAACAAAAAGGCGAACGGCCTCGGCAAGCGATGTGCCCATGGCGTCGTAGAGACGCTCGGCATGCTGTTTGTCCTCTTCGCGAATGCGCACCTGTAGGATGGCTCGTTTTTGAGTCGATGACATCGCTAGCCCCCTTATCTAGTGCAACACGGATGGTCAAATCCGCCCTGTGCTTTCTTTTGACTATCTTATATCCACCACTTTATTTCACTCAAGTTAATGAGTGTAAACATTAATACAAGCGTAATACATCCGCAGAAGGAGCGCGCGAAAAACTCGCGTGTGTACGCGTGTAATACACTCGCCTTTATAGCCCACCGAGAACAATCCCGACCTGCCAAAACCCCTGCAATACACCCGTATTGCAGGGGTTAAGCTCAAGTTTGCCCCCTGCAACTGCGTATATTCAACCTGTATACCGTTGGGGAAATTCTATCGAGTGCCTGTTTCGCCGCATGCATTCGATACGTCGATGCCAGGTCACGGGCGGCCTGGGGCAATGTCGACAGGGTCTCTCCGACAAGGGATTCAGGAGGGAGTGAACAATATGGGCAATAAACGAGTCGTCGCCGATTCTTCGCGCTGCATTGGGTGTCAAACCTGTATGGCAGCGTGCATCGAGGCGCACGACATCCCCGGTAACATCGCCGCACCGCGCCTACGCGTGACGCGCACCTACGAGATTTCCGCACCGGTGGCCTGCCATCACTGCGAGGACGCTCCGTGCGCCAAGGCATGCCCCACGGGCGCGCTGTTCTTTGATCCAAAGAACCATCGCATCGGTGTGAACGAGGACAACTGTATCGGCTGCAAGAGCTGCGTCATGGCATGTCCCTTTGGCGCCGTGAGCGTGGCGACCACGCAGGTCCCCGTCTTGATGGGCGATGTGCGCGTGGGGTCGCAGACCAAGAGCTTTGTGCTCAAGTGCGACCTGTGTGTCGATCGTCCCGGCGGCCCGGCATGTGCCGAGGCCTGCCCGACCAAGGGCCTTTCCTTGGTGGACGAGGAGCGTCTGGCGGAACTGACCGCCGAGCGCGCCCGCGCCACGATCGAAAACGAGGCCTAGGCAGCCGACCCAACAAGCCCAACGATTGTCAAACAAGTACCGAATAATCGGTAGCGCAGAAAGGAAGGAGGGTGTCATGGAGAAGCATAAAGTGATCTGCCCGTATTGCGGCGCCGGTTGCCAGTTTAACCTCCTGGTCCAAAACGGCCAGGTCGTGGGTACCGAACCGCTCAACGGCATCACCAATCAGGGCGAGCTGTGCCTGAAAGGCATGAGCGGCTACGACTTCATCAACGACACCAAGATCTTGACTCCCCGCGTGCTGCACCCGATGATCCGTCGCACCAAGGGCGCGGATCTTGAGCGTGTAAGCTGGGACGAGGCACTGGATTTCACCGCATCTAAGATGCAGGCCATAATTGACGAATATGGTCCTAACGCCGTCATGACCACCGGCTCTTCGCGAGGCGGCGGCAATGAGGCGAACTACGTCATGCAGAAGTTTACGCGTGCGTGCATCGGCACCCACAGCGTGGACAACTGCGCCCGTACTTGACACGGCCCTACTGTCCTCGGTCTGATGGACACGGTTGGTTCAGGTTGCATGTCTTGCTCCATCCCCGGTATGGAGGATGCGGGCTGCATATTCCTCTTCGGCTATAACCCTGCCGATTCGCACCCGATCGTCGCAAGGCGCATCGTGCGAGCCAAAGAAAAGGGTTGCAAGATCATCGTCGCCGACCCGCGCCATATCGAAACCGCGCGTATCGCCGACATCTACCTTCCGATCAAGAACGGTTGCAACGTGGCGTTCCTCAACGCCTTTGCCAACTGCTTGGTCAACGATGGCCTCTACGACAAGCAATTCGTCGCCGAGCATACGAACGGCTTTAACGAGTGGTGGGAGACCATCAAGAACTACACTCCCGAATCCGTACAGGACATCACGGGTGTCGAGCCCGCGTTGATCCACCAAGCTGCCGAGATGTACGCCACGGCGAAGCCTTCTGCCATCATTGGCTGGGGCATGGGCGTATGCCAGCAAAAGCAGAACCTGAAGACGGTGCACACCATCGCCTCCATCGCCTGCGTTGCCGGCCAGATCGGCAAACCCAACTCCGGCCTCGCGCCCGTGCGTGGCCAGAACAACGTCCAGGGCTCCTGCGATATGGGCATGCTGCCCAACCTGTACCCTGGCTACCAAAAAGTCACCGACCCCGCCGTGCGCGCCAAGTTTGCCAAGGCTTGGGGCGTGCCCGAGGAAAAGCTCCCCTTGGAGGAGGGCTACAAGCTCACCGACCTGGGTCACCTGGTCGATGAGGGCAAGGTGCACTGCTTCTACAACTACGGCGAGGACCCGGTGCAGACCGAGCCCGATTCGGCCGGTATGCGCAAGACGCTCTCCGAGCTGGATCTGTTCATTTGCCAGGACATCTTTATGACGCAGACGACCATGCTCGCCGACGTCATTCTGCCCGCTACCTCTTGGGGCGAGCACGAGGGTGTCTTTACCGCCTCTGACCGTAGCTTCCAGCACTTCGATGCGGCCGTTCCGCCCAAGGGCGAGTGCCGTCACGACTGGGAGATCTTTGCGGACTTGTCCACGCGCATGGGCTACCCCATGCACTACGACAACACCGAGCAGATCTGGAACGAGTGCATTAGCCTGTGCCCCAACTTTGTGGGCGCCACCTACGAGAAGATGGCTCCCGAGGGCGGTTACGCTCAGTGGCCCGTCAAGACCACCGATGTGAACGACCACGGTACGCCGGACATGTTCGCAGGCGGCAAGTTCACCACCAAGGACGGCCGCGCCAACCTGATGGCGCACGATTGGGAGGCACCCTCCGAGCTTCCCGACGATGAGTACCCGCTCATCCTGTGCACCGTCCGCGAGGTTGGCCACTACAGCTGCCGTTCGATGACCGGCAACTGCAAGACGCTGGCGCTGCTCGCCGACGAGCCCGGTTTTGTCCGCATGAATCCCGCGGACGCCGAGGCGCGTGGCATCAAGAACGGCGACATCGTCTCGATCCACAGCCGCCGCGGCCAGGTATACAGCCGCGCCGACGTGAGCGACCGCATCAACAAGGGCACGGTCTACATGACCTACCAGTGGTGGATCGGCAAGTGCAACGAGCTGACCATTCACAAGGTCGACCCGGTCTCGCACACGCCCGAGGACAAGTTCTCCGCCTGCCAGGTCGACGCTATCGCCGACCAGGTGTGGGCCGAGGGCGAGGTCGAGCGTCAGTACACCGAGCTCAAGCAGGCTCTGGTGGATGCCGCCGCTCCCCAGGACGTTGAGCCCGGCGCCGCCAAGTTCGACGACGAGACGCACGTGAACCAAATCGTGTAGTCCCGTTCTCGTTGGCTTTTTGGGCCGGGCGTCCAAGCGCATCGGGCGCCCGGCCCGTTATTTTGAAAGGAAGTGGGGATGAACCGCTTCATCGACATCAACCCGGAGAGGTGCATCGGCTGCGGAACATGCCAGTCCGCCTGTGCAGATGCCCACCGGATGCAGGGTCTTCAGGACACGCCGCGTCTGGCGCTCGTGAAGACCGGCGGCATCTCGGCCGCCCTTGCCTGCCACCATTGCGAGGGTGCCCCCTGCGCCGAGGTTTGCCCGGTGAATGCCATCGAGCACGATGGCGATCGCATCCACGTAAAGGAGCAGGAGTGCATTGGGTGTAGGCTCTGCGCCATCGCGTGCCCCTTCGGTGCCATCCATCCCGATGGCACGTCCATTGCCGGCGTCGCAGGCATGTGCGACCCGACACCGTCCTACCCCAAGTCCCTGAGCAGCCTGCTCACGTGGGCGCCCGGTCAGTACACCTGCGCCGTCAAGTGCGACCTGTGTGCCTTCGACCCGGATGGCCCCCACTGCGTGGCGGCTTGCCCCACCAAGGCGCTTACCGTCATGGGTGGCGCGGCCGATCGCGAGCTCGACGAGGCCAAGCGCCTGCGTTCGATCGAGAACAGCCCGGCTGTCGACGTCGCCGCTGTTGCCCAGGGCCTCTCCGAGAAAGCAGAAGGGAGCGTAAACAATGGATAGCATGACGCTGTTTATCGCATCGCTTGCCGTCTCGTGCATCGGTGCGCTCGCCTCGATTCTGCTTATCAAGGCCGATAACGCCGCCAAGACCGCGGGCTGCCTCATCGGCGCCGTTGCCGCGGTGCTGTCCTTCGTGGCTGGCATCCAGGCCGTTCTCGGCGACGTCACGTCGGTCGACACCATCGTCTTTTTCCCGTTTGCCCATTTCCAGCTGTTGCTCAACCAGCTGTCCGGCCTGTTCGTGGCGCTCATCTCGGTGCTCGCGTTCGCCGGTTCGATCTACGGTCTCAACTACTTTGATGAGTACCCGGGCAAAAAGGGCCGCGCCGGCTTCTTCTTTAACACCTTCGTGGCGTCCATGATGCTCGTCATCACCGCCGACAACGTGTTTTGGTTCCTGGTCGCCTTTGAGCTCATGTCGCTGACCTCGTACTTCCTGGTCGTAATCGAGGAAAACGAGAATTCGATCCACGGCGGCTGGCTCTACTTTGTGATCGCGCACGTGGGCTTTGTGCTGATCATGGCGAGCTTCCTCACCATGACCAACTTTGCCGGCGGCTCATTCTCGTTTGCCGACTTCCGTGCCACGCAGTTTAGCCCTGCGGTCGCATCCGTCTGCTTTGTGCTCGCCTTCTTTGGCTTTGGTGCCAAGGCCGGTATCATCCCGCTGCACGGCTGGCTGCCCAAGGCGCACCCCGAGGCCCCGTCCAACGTGTCCGCCCTCATGTCCGGCGGCATGATCAAGATCGGTATCTTCGGCATCCTCAAGGTTGGTCTGGACCTGCTGTCCGCCTCGGGCGTCCAGGTCTGGTGGGGCCTTATGGTCATGGTCTTCGGTGCGATCTCGTCGGTTTTGGGCGTTGCCTTCGCCCTGCAGGAGCATGACATCAAGCGCCTGCTGGCCTATCACTCCGTCGAGAACATCGGCATCATCCTGCTGGGTGTGGGCGCTTCCATGGCTGCCATGGCGCTCGACTCGGTGGGTATCGCCGTCCTGGCCCTGATGGCTGCCCTCTACCACACGTTTAATCACGCGATGTTCAAGGGCGAGTTGTTCCTGGGCGCCGGCGCGCTGCTGTATGCCACGGGTACGCGCAACATGGAAAAGATGGGCGGTCTGTTCCGCCGTATGCCGGCAACGGCCATCTGCTTCCTTATCGGCGCACTCGCCATCTCGGCTATTCCGCCCTTTAACGGCTTTGTTTCCGAGTGGTTCACCTACCAGTCGCTCTTTAATGCGGCTATGCAGGGTGACAAGGCCGTCATGATCGTGGCCGTGTTCGCCGCCGTCGCGCTGGCCATTACCGGTGCGCTCGCCGTCACGTGCTTCGTCAAGGCCTACGGCGTCTCCTTTGCATCCGCTCCTCGTTCCGAGGCCGCGGCCAACGCCAAGGAGGTCCCGGCGCCCATGGTGTTCGCACAGGGCTTGCTCGCCGCCATCTGCGTTGTGCTGGGCATCGGTGCTCCCGTGATCGCTCCTGTCCTGGTCGACGTCGCCGCGTCCGTGCTGCATCCGTACGGTGGCGTGTTTGCCGCCGAGGGTATGGAGCTTATGAACCAGTACTCCGGTGCCGCCACCTCTACGCCCGCGATCGCCATCGCACTCGTGGTGTTGGTCGGCCTTGCCTGCGGTTTCCGCAAGCTCAAGACGGTCGGCAAGGTGCAGAAGTCCCAGCCGTGGGCATGCGGTTATGCCCCCAACGAGCATATGCCCGTCGTCGCCACGACCTTCGCCTCCGAGGTCTCTTGGTTTATGCAGCCCCTCTACACGCTGCGCGACCGCTGCACGGCCATCTGCTGGTCCATCGCCCACTTCTTCCAGAAGCTCACTGGCGTGGCCGAGGCCGTGGAGCCCGTGCCCGACAAGGTTCTCGTCGATGCCCCACATAAGGGTGTCGAGAAGCTCGCCGACCTCGCGACCAAGCTCGAGGGTGGCAACTACAGCATCTATATCTGCTACATCGTCGCGGCGCTCGTGGTGTTCCTCGTGCTTGCCGTCAAAATGGGTTAAGGAGGGGAGAGCATGAACAACATCGTACTTGCCGTTCTGCAGGGCGTGGTCGTCATGGCCGTTGCGCCGTTCTTCTCCGGCCTCGGCCGCGTGATCCGCGCCAAGATGCATAACCGTCGCGGACCGAGCATCATGCAGGACTACCGCGACATCGCAAAGCTCTTTGCGCGCCCCGAGTCCCAAAGCGAAGATGCAAGCTTCGCGCTTCGCATCATGCCGCCGCTGTTCTTCGCCGTCGCCTTTATGCTTGCCATGGGCCTGCCGCTCTTTACGGCACAAAGCCCCATTCCGGTCTTTGGTGACGCCATCACCATCATGTACAGCCTGGCGCTCGCCCGCTTCTTCTTCGCCCTCTGCGGCGTCGATTCCTCCAATGCCTACGCCGGTATCGGTGGTGTCCGCGAGCTGCTCATGAGCGTGCTCATCGAGCCGTCCATGCTGCTGGCGCTGTTCGCCGCAGCCCTTGTATGCGGCTCTACCGACATCGCCACCATGGGCCAGCACATCATGACGGGCGCCGTCGATGCGCCGGTCGCCGTGATCCTTGCCGGCATCGCCTTTGCCGTTGCCTGTTATATGGAGCTGGGCAAGCTGCCGTTTGACCAGGCCGAGGCCGAGCAGGAGCTCCAGGAGGGCCCGCTCGCCGAGCTTTCCGGCCCGTCGCTTGCCATGGCCAAGCTCGCCATGAGCATGAAGCAGGTCCTTGTCGTCGCCTGGTTCTGCGCGATCTTCGTCCCCTGGGGCGAGCCCGCGACCGTCGGCGTCGCTGCCGTTTTGGGCGCGGTGATCTTCTTGGTGAAGTGCCTGATCGACTTTGTGATCTGCGGCGTGATCGAGAATTCTTGCTCGCGCTCGCGCTTTAAGGTGCTCGGCAATCAGACTTGGGCCGTCGTGGGCATCGCTGTGCTGGCGTTTGTCTTCGTGGTCGTTGGCGTGTAGGAGAGGGGAGTAACAATGTCATTTGCAGTCAGTCTGTCCCTTCTCGGCTTGGTCGCTATCGCGGCCCCGATGGTGGCCTCGGTGCTCGTCGCCCTGTTCCCCCGTCCGTACGCCAAGTGGTTCAGCGTTTTGGGTGCCGCCGTCTCGACGGTCTGCACCATCGCCCTCGCCGCGAACTTCGCCGGCGCCGGCATGCCCGATACGCAGGTCCCCCTGATCTCGTTTGGGCAGACCCTCGTCATGGGATTCACCTTCGATCGCATGAGCACGCTGCTCGCGCCCGCTTTCGTGGGCATCGGCCTGCTCGTCGTGATCTACTCGATTCCCTATATGAGCGAGAACAACCGTGAGCACCCCGACGCGCCGCGCCGTCGCTTTTATGCGTACCTTGCGACCTTTATCGGAGCCATGGCCGGCCTTGTGTACAGCTCGACCCTGCTGGGCCAGCTCGTGTTCTTTGAGATCACGGGCGCGTGCTCTTGGGGCCTCATCAGCTACTACATGAGCCCCACCGCCAAGAAGGCCGGCATGAAGGCCCTCATCATCACGCATATCGGCGCGCTCGGCCTGTACCTGGGTGCCGCTATCGTGTTCGCCCACACCGGTACCTTCGCCATCACCGCGATTGCCGGCCTGGACTCTAACCTTAAGGCCATCGTCCTTTTGCTCGTGCTGTTTGCGGCCTGGGCAAAGTCCGCGCAGGTGCCTATGTACATGTGGCTGCCTTCGGCCATGGAGGCCCCCACGCCCGTCTCGGCTTACCTGCACGGTGCCTCGATGGTTAAGGTCGGCGTGTGCGTGTTCGCCCGCGCCCTCGTCTCTGCCGGCGACGTGCCCGAGATTGTGGGCTGGGTCGCCATCATCGACGCCATGGTTACCATGCTTTTCGGCTTCCTTATGTATCTGCCGCAAAAGGATATGAAGCGTCTGCTCGCGTTCTCCACGATCGCGCAGCTCTCCTACGTGTTCTTTGGCCTGGGCCTTTCGGTCTTTGGCAGCCAGCTCGCCTTTGACGGCGCGGTGTGCCATATCTTTAACCATGCCTTCGCCAAGACCCTGTTCTTCCTGATCGCGGGTTCGTTCTCCTTTACGCTCGGCACGCGTATGCTGCCCAAGCTGCGCGGCATCGTAAAGAAGTACCCCGTCTCGGGTGTGGGCTTTGGTGTCGCGGCGCTCGCCATCGCCGGCGTGCCGCCCATGAACACCTTCTTCTCGAAGTTCCAGATTATTGCCGGCGGTTTTTCCGTCGGTGCCGGCAACATTGCGATCCTGGTGCTCGTGTGCATCATGGTCGCCGAGACCGTTGCCACCTTTGCCTGGTTCCTCAAGTGGATGGGCTATTGCCTGCCCGGCGAGCCTTCCGAGGAAGTTGCTGCGGGAGCTCCGCTTCCCCGCGCGATGGCATTTGTGTTCATCGTGCTCATCATCATGGTCATCGTCAGCGGCCCGCTTTCGGCCAGCTGGATCGGTTAGGAGGTAGAACGACATGGGTTATTCGATCGTCAACATCCTTGGCGGCCTTCTGATCGTCACGTCCACCATGGTGGTCGTCTCCAAGAACATTAAGCACTCCATCCGCTGGTATGCGGTGCAGTCGCTGGTGCTCGTGGGGCTGCTCGCCACACTCGGTGTCACCACCGGTGCGCAGGAGCTCCTTATGTGGGCCGGCTCTGCCCTTATCACCAAGGTCATCCTGGTCCCGTATATCCTTAACCGCGCGTACAAGAAGATGGGTGAGCCGAGCGACGCTTCGCTTAAGGCCGGCCTTAAGCCCGCGTGGGCCATCTGCATCATCGCCGTCGAGGTCGCCATCTGCTTTGCCGTCGTGACGCAGATCAGCCTGCCTACGGCCGAGGTCGCAACGCCTGCGCTCGCCATCAGCTTTGCCCACTTCTTTGTGGGCCTTACCTGCATCATCTCGCAGCGCAACATCATGAAGCAGATCTTTGGCTACTGCCTCATGGAAAACGGCAGCCATGTGACGCTCGCGCTTTTGGCCCCCACCGCTCCCGAGATCATCGAGATCGGTATCGCCACCGACGCCATCTTTGCCGTCATCATCATGTCCATTGTCGTGCGTCGCATTTGGGACGATTCCCATTCGCTCGATTCGCGCGATCTGTCCGAGCTGAGGGGGTAGTCCATGGAAACGTTGATTCTCGCCCTGCTCGCGACCCCTTTGGTGTTCTCGCTCGTCATGGCGTTTTTGCCCAAGAACACGTCCTATAGCGTGTTTGCGGGACTCAACCTGGTCTCGGTCGCGGCGGTCCTGGTGCTGTCGCTTATGACGGCCGGTGACGTCCTTATGAGCGGCGACACCGCAAACGCCTGTGGCCTGTGGTTCCACCTCGATTCGCTGGGCTCCATCTTTGTGTTGCTCATCGGCTTTATCGGTTTTCTCACGGGGCTGTTCTCGCTGCCCTACGTCAAGGCCGACATCGAGGAGGGCACCATGCCCGCCGAGCGCACCAAGCAGTACTACGCGTTGTTCAGCCTGTTTGTGTTCACCATGCTGCTCGCATGCCTGTCCAACAACATGATCCTCACGTGGGCCGCCGTCGAGGCAACCACGCTGTCCACCGTGTTTTTGGTCGGTATCTACAAGAACAAGACCGCCCTCGAGGCTTCTTGGAAGTACGCCATGGTCTGCACCGCCGGCGTGGCCTTTGGCCTGTTCGGCACGCTGCTGATTTACGCCAACGCCGCTGACGTGATCCCCAATGCCCACGAGGCCGCGTTCCTGTCGTGCGTGCTGCCCTATGCGGATAAGTTCGACCCCACGCTCATGCGCCTGGCCTTCGCGTTTATCGTGATTGGCTTTGGCACCAAGGCCGGCCTGTTCCCCATGCACACCTGGCTGCCCGACGCCCACTCCCAGGCCCCGAGCCCTGTCTCGGCCCTGCTCTCGGGCGTGCTGCTTAAGTGCGCCATGCTCGTGATCATGCGCTTCTACGGCTTTACCATCCAGGCCGTCGACGCCGACTACCCCCAGCTTCTGCTGCTGATCGTCGGTACGCTGTCCATCCTGGTGGCGGCGCTGTCGATGTTTCGCCAGGACGACCTCAAGCGCCGCTTCGCCTACTCCTCCGTGGAGAACGTGGGCGTCATCGCGCTGTGCCTGGGTGTCGGCGGCCCGCTGGGTATCGCCGCGGCCCTGCTGCACTGCGTGTTCCACGGCTTTACCAAGACGCTTGCCTTCTGCGTGTCCGGTAACATCCAGCATGCCTACGGTACGCGCAGCCTGGCCAAGATCCAGGGCGTCGTGGAGGTTGCTCCCGCCACCGCCGCGCTCGCCATCCTGGCGCTGCTGGGCCTTGCCGCCTTCCCGCCCTTTGGCATGTTCATCTCGGAGTTTTTGACCTTTGTCGCCGGCGTTACCGCCGGCCCGATGTGGCTTGTCGTCGTGGTGGCCCTCGGCCTTACCGTCGCCATCTCCGCGCTTACCCGCATCGCGCTTAAGTCGGTGTTCGGTCATGCTCCCGAGGGCATGGGTAAGCACGAGGCCCCGGCGCTCATGCTGATCCCCGAGATCATCCTGGCCGTCATGATCCTTTGGTTTGGTATCGCCACGCCCACGCCGCTCGTGAGCGGTGTCGAGGCCGCAACCGGTATCGTGCTCGAGCAGAGCACCGAGGAGCTTCATGCGGCGCCGATGTACCGCGCTGTGTTCGGTACTCAGACCGCTCAGAGCGAGGTGGAGTAACCAATGACTGATACTGAGAACAAGGTGTATGCCCGCCGCTGCGAGAGCCATGTCGAGGCCCTGCGCCGTGCCGTTCCGGGCTGCATCGAGAAGGTCGAGTGGCAGTGCGAGGACCAGCTGACGATTACCGTTAAGCTGGACCGTCTGCCCGAGGCCGTCCACTACCTGTACTACGAGCGCTACGGCTGGATTCCCGTGATCGTCGGCAACGACGAGCGCAGCCTGTGCGGCCGCTACGCCGTGTACTACCTCATCTCCATGGAGGGGGAGGACCCCGGTTGGGTGACCGTGCGCGCCGAGGTCGATCCCGCCAAGATGACGTTCCCGTCCGTGACGCCATTTGTCCCCGCCTGCGTGTGGGGCGAGCGCGAGCTGCGCGATATGTTCGGCCTGATCCCCGAGGGTCTGCCCGATCGCCGTCGCCTGGTGCTGCCCGATGACTGGCCGAGTGGTCTGTACCCGCTGCGCAAGGACTCCATGGACTACCGTTTCCGTCCCGCTCCCGTAAGCGACATGGAAAACTACGAGTTCTTGGCCGACACCAAGGGCAAGGAGACCACCCTGGTCCCCATGGGCCCGCTGCACATTACCTCCGACGAGCCCGGCCACTTCCGCCTGTTTGTTGAGGGCGAGACGATCGTCGACGCCGACTACCGTCTGTTCTACGTGCACCGCGGCATGGAGAAGGTCGCCGAGACGCGCCTGAACTATGACGCCGTGACGTTCCTCGCCGACCGCATCTGCGGCATCTGCGGCTGCGCCCACTCGGTGGCCTATGCTGAGGCCGTCGAGCGCGCCCAGGGTATCCACGTCCCGCCGCGCGCCCAGTACATCCGCGCCATTATGCTCGAGGTCGAGCGTTTGCACTCGCACCTGCTCAACATTGGCCTAGCGTCGCACTACACGGGCTTTGACTCCGGCTTCCAGCAGTTCTTCCGCGTCCGCGAGAAGTCCATGGACCTGGCCGAGAAGCTCTCCGGTCACCGCAAGACCTACGGCCTCAACGTGATCGGCGGCGTGCGTCGCGACATTTTGGCCGAGCAGAAGCTCTCCACGCTCACGACCATCCACCAGCTGCGCTCCGAGGTTCAGGAGCTCGTCGACGTCTTGCTCTCCACGCCCAACTTTATTGAGCGTACGAGTGGCATCGGCATCTTGGATCGCAAGATTGCACGCGACTTCTCGCCGGTCGGTCCGCTCATGCGTGGCTCGGGCTATGCCCGCGACGTGCGCTTTGACCATCCCTTCGACGGCTACGCCGATCCGGATATTCAGAAGATGCACGCCGCCACGGCCGACACCTGCGATGCCTTTGGCCGTACCGCCGTTCGCATCCAGGAGGTCTACGATTCGATCGACATGATCGAGACCATGCTCGAGAACTGTCCGTCGGGCCCCATCCTCACCACGGACTGGGAGTACACCCCGCACAAGTACGCCATCGGCGCTACCGAGGCTCCGCGCGGCGAGGACGTGCACTGGGCGATGCTCGGCAATAACCAGAAGTGCTACCGCTGGCGCGCCAAGGCCGCCACGTACAGCAACTGGCCGGTCCTGCGCTACATGTTCCGCGGCAACACCGTGGGCGACGCGGCGCTGATCGTCGGCTCGCTCGACCCGTGCTACTCCTGTACCGACCGCGTGACGGTGACCGATGTCGCCGCCAAGCGCGATCATGTGCTCGACAAGGAGCAGTTCGAGAACGTCTGGCGCGATAAGTCGCCGCTTGCGGGCGAGGGCACCATGGCCGCTCCGCTCGATGAGGAGGCGCTCTAATATGCTGAAGCTTTGGAAGGTTAACGCCAAGGCCGGCGACGCGACGGTCAAGTACCCGTTTGCGCCGTTCCCCACCAACAAGGACATGCGCGGCAAGCCCGAGCACAACGCGGAGCTCTGCATCGCCTGCGGTGCCTGCGGCGTGGCGTGCCCGGCCGATGCCATTCGCATGGACACCGACCTTGCGGCCGACACCATTACCTGGTCGATCGACTACGGCCGCTGCATCTTTTGCGGCCGCTGCGAGGAAGCCTGTCCCATGGAGGCCATCAAGCTCACCGAGGAGTTTGAGCTGGCCGTCATGAGCAAGGCTGACCTCACGAGCAAGAGCGTCTACACGCTTGAGCACTGTTCGCGCTGCGGTAAGCCGTTCGCCCCGCACAAGGAGATCGACTACGCCAAGCGCCTGCTTCAGGCGGCCGGCGGCATGGAGGCCGAGCAGGCCGCCCGCACTGTTGGTATGTGCCAGGAGTGCAAACGCGAGCTCGACGCCCTGCGCGCCGCCTCGGCCGTAAAGACCGGCAACGCGGCCGGCATGGCTGCCAACGAGACGCTCGCGTCCGGTGAGCCCCAGGGTCCCGGCATGGAGTATCTGGGCGGCCACGGTGTGAACCCGGAGTATATCGACCGCGAGCTTAACCCCGATGCGCCCGAGATTCCCGCCGGTCCGGCGCCGGTCGAGGGCATCATCATGGATCTCGATAAGAAGGAGGAGTAACCATGGCCGAACCCACGCTTTTGCCCGAGCGGCTTCAGTACCGCCCGACCAAGATCGAGCTCGACGAGAGCATCGAGAAGGCCAAGGCGACCCTTCTTAAGAAGATCAAGCGCTCGGTGTACGTCTACCGCGTCGACTGCGGCGGCTGCAATGGCTGCGAGATTGAGATCTTCGGTTCCATCACGCCCGTCTTTGACGTTGAGCGTTTTGGTATTAAGGTCGTCCCGTCGCCGCGCCACGCCGATGTGCTGCTGTACACCGGTGCCGTGACGCGCGCCATGCGCATGCCGGCCCTGCGTGCCTTTGAGGCCGCATCCGATCCCAAGATCGTGGTGTCCTACGGCGCGTGCGGCTGCACCGGCGGCATCTTTTACGACAACTACTGCGTGTGGGGCGGCACGGACAAGATTCTGCCGGTCGATGTCTACATCCCCGGCTGCCCGCCCAGCCCCGCGCAGACCATCTACGGCTTTGCCATGGCGCTCGGTCTGCTCGACCAAAAGCTCCATGCCGAGACCACGGTGGAGGCCGCCGGCGAGCAGGCCGATATCCTGCACCCCGGCGTGCCGTACAAGCTGCGCGTTGCCATCGAGCGCGAGGCTCGCACCATGAGCGGCTACCGTTATGGCCGCGACCTGGCCAACGAGTTTATGGATACGCTCGAGGGCGCGCCCAAGGGCGATATCCGTGGTGCCATGGCGCTGCTCATCGATAAGCAGGACGATCCCCGCCGCGTCGAGGTGTACTCGGCGCTGCAGGATCTGGTGCTGGCCGGAGGTCGCTAAATGGAGCTTGTGGACCGCTCTGGTTACTTTGCGGGCCCCGGCATGCTCGGCGGCTCCTTCGGTGACGCCTCGCGCGCAAGCGTCGAGGCCGCCGAGGGCGTCGCCGATTCCTTCCTGGCCCACGAGCCCGATCAGGTGGTCTTCTACGAGCTCACGCGCAAGTTTGTCGAGACCGAGGAAGACGTTCCCCAGGAGGCCTGCGACGTGCTGTACTACACGCTCGCCGTGGGCCACCACACGGGCGTGCTCGATTGCTTTGAGCCGCGTCTGTCGGTGCCGGTGGACGTTTTCTATACGCTCGTCGACGCGCTGCCGGAAGGGGAGGCCAAAACCAAGTTTGAGGCCATCCGCTCCTTTGGCGAGTGTCAGCTCGACAAAGCGGCGGTGCCCTCGTTGCTCGAGGCCTGCGATGCCTTGCTCGACGAGCGCGGCTTTCGCGGCTCGGCCAAGGCCGGCATCTCGGTGTTCGACGACGACTTTGGCCTGCATGCCCAGCAGGTTGCGTTTCTGATGAAGTTTCGCGACCTGGTGGAGCGCGTGCGCGACGTGTCGGGCGTGTACTTGACGGGAAGGTTGCAGTAATGGGCCGCGTTATCGATGGCCGCGTGAACGGCGCCCCCTTTGCGGGCATTGTGCTCACGGCCGGAAGCGTTTTGCGCGCCGACGATGCCGCCGGCCCCGTGCTCTCCAAAAAGATGGAGGATGCGCCCCTTGCCGGCTGGTACACCATCGACGGCGGGCAGACGCCCGAGGATGACATCATCGAGGTCAAGCGCGAGCGTCCGCCGCGCTTGGTGCTCGTGGATGCCGCCGATATGGCGTTGCCCGTCGGCGCGATCCGCCTGCTCGACAAAAGCGACGTGGCTCGTAAGTCGATGTTCACCACACATTCGCTCCCGCTCTCGATTCTGATCGAAGAGATCGAGCAATCATGCGATGATATCGTCTTCGTAGGGATTCAGCCAGGCGACACGGAGTTCTACAACCCCATGTCCCCGGAGGTCTTTGACGCCGTCGACGCCGTGTACGACGCCGTGGCCGCCAACGACTTTTCCCACTTTGTCCGCTTGGGGCAGGAGCTGTAGGAGCGCTTGTCCCTGCTGATTAGGAAAGAAGTGATTGACATGGCAGATACCAAGGTGGAGTATCCCGCTCCCGATTGCCTGGCGCCCGCCGCGATTGAGGCAAAGACCGAGGCCGCCGGCGTGACCAAGGCTAACCTGCCGGTCGCGAAGGCCTTTGTCTTGGCGATGTTCGCCGGTGCGTTCATCGCCTTCGGTGGCCTGTTCTTTACCGTGTTTTTGAGTGATAGCACCCTGGGCTGGGGTGCCCAGCGCGTCGTGGGTGGCCTGTGCTTTTGCCTGGGCCTGGTGCTCGTGCTGGTGTGCGGCGCCGAGCTCTTTACGGGCAACTCACTTATGGTCTGCGCGCTCAAGAGCAAAAAGATCACGCTGGCCCAGATGCTCAAGGCCTGGGTTGTCGTGTGGGTCGGTAACTTTGTTGGCGCCCTGTTCATCGTCTTTTTGGTGTACATGGCCGGCATCTATAAGCTCAACGGCGAGGCGGTCGCCAATTCCATGGTGAGTGTGGCCGCCGGCAAGGTGACGATCGACTGGGTGACGATCTTCTTCCGCGGCATCCTGTGCAACATCTTTGTGTGCCTGGCCGTGTGGATCGGTACCGCCGGCAAGACCGTGGTCGATAAGGTCGTGGGCATTCTGCTGCCCATCGCCGCCTTTGTGGCCTGCGGTTTTGAGCACTGCGTTGCCAACATGTACTTTTTGCCCATGGGCGCCGTGATGCACGCGTGCGGCTATGGTGCCGATGTTGCCGGGGCCGATGCCCTCAACGTTGCGGGCATTGCGTTTAACCTGTCCGCCGCCACGCTGGGTAACATCGTGGGCGGCGCGGTTTTGATCGCGCTGGGCTATTGGTTTGTCTACGCCAAGAAGTCCCAGGCTTAAAGAGCCGCCTGTTGGGTGTTGGGCCTCCCGCGGGGCTTTGCCGTGCGGGAGGCTTTTTGGTCGTGGCTGCTGTGCTTGCGTTGGAAAGGAATAATCGAGATGGCATCTACTGTTGAACGTGACGGTCGCGCCGTGGTAACCACGTGTGGGGGATGCTATGCCGATTGCGCCTTTGCGGCCCATGTTGAGGACGGTCGCGTGGTGGCGGAACTGCCGGTGCCGGGGCACCCGTGTGCGGCGCGGGCCCTGTGCGCCCGCGGGCGGCATCGCCTGTCCATGCCGTTTGACGAGCGCGACCGTATCTTGCATCCCATGCACCGCCGCGAGGATGGTTCGGGGTTCGATGCGGTGAGCTGGGACGAGGCGTTTGCTCAGATCGCGGCGCGCCTTGGCGGGATCGTGGACGCGCATGGCGCCCGTGCGCTGGGCATGACACTTGGCGTGCCCTCGTTCGACCGTTATTGGGCCTATCGTTTTATGCACGCGCTGGGATCTCCCAACGTGTACGGTGCCGACGGCGCCTGCGAGGTGAGCCGCCTGACCGGCTGGGAGCACAGCTTGGGCTACAGCCCGGCATCTGACCTGGCGCATACCGATTGCATCATGTACCTGGGGCGCTCCATCGTGGATTCGTCGACGATGGGCGCAGTCGATGCTTTGAACGATGCCCGTCGGCGCGGGGCAAAGATCATCGTAGTGGACCCGCGCCGCAGTGGCTCGGCCGCGCTTGCCGACCGCTGGCTGCGCGTGCGACCGGGCTGCGACTTAGCTCTGCTGCTGGGCATCGCTCATGTTCTGATTGCCGAGGATCTGTACGACCACGATTTTGTGACGCGACATACCACAGGGTTTGATGTGTTGGCGCAGGCGGCTGGTGCGTGGACGCCCGAGTGGGCGGAGTCGATGTGCGACGTGCCGGCCGACGACATCCGTGCGACGGCGCGCGATTTGGCTGCCGCGGCGCCGACCGCCGTGGTGGACGCCGGCTTTCACGGTGGTATCGGTATCGCATATGCCAATAGCACCCAGACGGCGCGCGCCATCTGCCTGGTCGATGTGCTGCTGGGCTGCATTGGTCACGCGGGCGGCGCCCTCAACCCACCCACGCCGCTCGTTCTGGGCGACCTCGATCCCACGCGCTTTGCGACGCCGCCGGTACCGCGTGAGCCTAAGTTGGGCTCGGAGCGCTATCCGCTCGTCGATCCGGTGCGCGGCCTGTGCACGACGATCGGCCAGTCAATTCTTGCCGGTGACCTGCGTGGGCTCATCGTCTATGCCAGCAACCCCGGTGCGGGTTACGGTAACGCCGATGCCTGGCTTGGCATCTTGCGGCAGCTCGACCTGCTCGTGACCATCGATATCCGCTGGTCCGAGACGGCGCGCGCGTCCGATTTTGTATTGCCCGACGTGACGTATCTGGAGGCCGACCGCGGCGTGGGTACGGTCGTGGGTCGCAATGTTGCGCGCGTGTTCTACCGCAATGCGGTGCTGCCGGTTTTGCATGACGACACGCGTCCCGGACGGGAGATTTTTGCCGGCCTGGCTGCTGCCTGTGGCGTGGGCGAGTACTTCGACTTTACGCCGGATGACCTTGCGGCGGCCCAGGTGGCTCCGTTTGGGATCGACCTTGCTGTGCTCAAGGAACGCGGTTGGGCCGACACGGGTGTGCCGCTGCCGTCGCGTACGGGCGAGCCAGTGATTCCGCTGGACGGTGGCAAGATTGCACTGGCAAGCGACGTGTGGGAGCGCGCCGGTTTGGGTCGTGTGCCCGGCTGGATTGCCCCCATGGTGGAGCCGGGGCCGGGGATGTTTCGCCTCATTAGCGGCAACCGGCCCTTTGAGTCCCACACGTCGCGCGGGCTCGCGGCTGCCGGTGCTGCCGAAGCCGGCTCCGACCTGGACGCCGTGCAGATGAATGCCGACGTCGCCGCGCGCATGGGCATCGCCAACGGCGAGATCGTCGAGCTGGTGAGCGACATGGGCCGCGATCGCGTGCGCGTGGAGACGACGCCGTACCTGCATCCGGCGTGCATCTTTACGTCGGCGGCTCCGGGCGGGCGTTCGTTCGGTGCTGGCGCGGATGGTGTCCAAGCGCTCGGCGTCGGTCCGCTCGACCACACGCCGCTGCGCTGGGATCCCATTACGGGCGCCGCGCTCACTCAAGAAAACGCCGTTCGCGTGGAAAAGATTGCGCCGCGCGGGGATAATGACGAGTAATTGACTCAGCCGATGTATTTGACTGATCCACGTTTCTTTTGAAAGGCCGCACATGAGCGATAGCCAGAACATTTCCGATGAGGTGCGCACGCGCCTGCGCGCCATCCCTTCCGTCAACGAGCTGCTCACTGAGTGGCCGGTGGTGAAAGCGGCGGGGGAGACGTGCGACGCGGTAGTCCATGCCGCCGTCACGGCCGAGCTCGACGAGGAACGCGCCGCCATCCGCGCCGGCGCCACCCCGCGCTCCAAGCGCGAGCTGGCATCGGCCATCGAATTCCGTGCGCATCGTTCCGCGCTGCCGAGCCTGCGCCCGGCGGTTAATGCCACGGGTGTGGTCATCCATACCAACCTGGGTCGTGCCCCGCTCGCGGAGTCGGCCGCCAAGGCCGTGGCCGAGGTCGCGCGCGGCTACAGCACGCTCGAGTACAGCGTCGACACCTGTTCGCGCGGGTCGCGCAAGGAGCACGCCGCGCAGCTGATTCGCTCGCTCACCGGTGCCGAGGATGCGCTCGTCGTCAACAACAATGCCGCCGCGGTGCTACTGGTGCTGGCCACCCATGCCTCAGGCAAAGAGGTCATCGTGAGCCGCGGCGAGCTCGTCGAGATCGGCGGCAGCTTCCGCATCCCCGATGTCATGGAGGCCTCGGGCGCCCGGCTCGTCGAAGTCGGCGCCACCAACCGCACGCACCTGGCCGACTACGAGCGTGCCATCACGCCCGACACGGCCATGATCCTGAAGGTCCACCCTTCCAACTATCGCATTGAAGGCTTTCACGAGGAGGTGAGCTCCAAGGAGCTTGCCGCGCTGGCACACAAACATGGCCTGCTGTTTTACGAGGACCAGGGCTCGGGCGCGCTGCTGCCCGACGATATTCTGGTCCGCGGCGGCGAAGAGACCACGCCGACTTCGGTTGCTGCCGGGCTCGATATCGTGTCGTGCTCGGGCGATAAACTGCTCGGTGCCGCGCAGGCGGGCATCATCATGGGCCGTCGCGACCTGATTCAGGCCTGTGGGTCGCATCCGCTCATGCGCGCCCTGCGTCCGGGCAAACTGGCGCTGACGGCGCTCGAGGCCACGCTGCGTATCTACATGGACGGCGCCGATGTGGCCCATCGCGACATTCCGGTGCTCAGCATGCTTACGCTTCCGCAGGCTCATCTGGAGCGTCGCGCGCGCAAGCTGCGCGACCTTATGGCGGCGGGGCTCGATAAAGCCGGTTGTCCGTGTGCCGTTGAGCTTGAAATCGTCGAGGAGTCGTCGACGCCTGGTGGCGGTTCGCTGCCTACCGTCGAGCTGCCGACGATGTGTGTTGCCGTACGCCTTGTCGACGAGCGCCTGACGGTCGACGCACTCAAGCGCTCGCTCGTCCAGGACTTCGACACGCCGGTCGTCACGCGCACCTCGCACGATCGCATTCTGTTTGACGTTCGCACGCTTGTGGGCGACCGCGATATCGAGACCGCCGCCTCGACGCTTGCCGCGTGCGTTGCCAAGGCGGCGCGCCGATGAGTGAGGCTGAAGCGTTGGTGGAATGTCCCGTCATCGTGGGTACGGCGGGCCACGTCGACCATGGTAAGTCGGCACTTATCGAGGCGCTGACGGGCAAGAATCCCGACCGCTTGGAGGTCGAGCGTCGCCGCGGCATGACCGTGGAGCTCGGCTTTGGCGAGCTGGCGCTGCCGAGCGGCAAGATCGTGGGCTTGGTCGATGTGCCGGGCCATGCGCACTACCTGCGCGCCATGGTGCAGGGCGCTACGGGCATCGATGTGGCCGTGCTGGTGGTCTCGGCCGTCGAGGGCGTGATGCCGCAGACGCGCGAGCACGTTCACGTGCTGGAGCTGTTGGGCGTCACGCACATGGTGGTCGCGCTGACGATGTGCGACCTGGCCGATGCCGAGATGACCGAGCTTGCCGAGCTCGACGTCGATGACTTTTTGTCGGGCACGGTGTTTGCCGGTTCTCCGATTGCCTCCGTGTCGTCTAAGACGGGCGCGGGGATTGATGCGCTTCTGTCCGCGCTCGACGAGTGCGTGGATACCTGTTGGGGCGCCTGTCGCGATCGCGCCGAGCGAACCGACGCCGCGCCGCGTCTGCCGATCGACCGCTGCTTTACGATCAGGGGCGCTGGCACCGTCGTGACGGGAACATTGCACGATGCGCCGATTGCGGTGGGCGACGAGCTCGTCGCGCTGCCGTCGCGTACGGCCTGCCGCGTGCGCGGAATTCAGGTGCATGGCGATACGCAGCGGGCATTGCCCGGTCAGCGTGTGGCACTCAACCTGGTGGGCGATGGCGTCGCTTCGCTCGATCGTGGCGAGATGCTCGGTGTGGAGGGCCGCTTTGGCCAGACGCTGCGTTTTATGATGACGTTTACGTATTTGGGCCGCGAGGGCGCCAAGCCGCGTGTGCTCGAGTCGGGCGCGCGCGTGCACGTGATGGCGGGCACGGCCGAGGTTGTCGGCCGCATCATGCTCATGGAGGGCGAGGCGCCCATGGCGGTGGGCGAGACGCGTACCGTTCAGGTGCGCTTGGAGGACCCGCTGCCGCTGCGCTCCGGTGATCATGCCGTGGTGCTGTCGTATTCGCCGGTGATGCTCATTGGCGGCGGGCGCGTGCTGTTGTCGCGCTGCCGTCGCTCGCGCGAGCTTTCCGACGGGGAGCGTGCACTGTATGCGGCACTCGAGGTTGGAGATGTTGCCGGTGCGGTGGACGCGTGGCTGGCGCTGCAGGTGCTGCCGGTTGCGGCTGCCGATGTTGCGGCGGCGCTGGATGCTGCTGCCGGCGATGCTGAGGCCGCGCTGCGTTCGTTGGTGGACCAGGGTGCGGTGCGCGAGCTTGCTGCGGGTGACGTTGCGCTGTACGCGAGTGCTGCCGTGCTCGACGCTGCGATGGATACGCTCGCGACGACCCTGTCGGCCATGCACACAGCGGCTCCCAAGGAGACGGGCTTTACACCTGGTGCCGTCGCCCATGCCGCCTGGCCTGCCGCCGACGATACTGTTGCCGCGGCGTTGATTGCCGAGGGCTGCTCGCGTGGCGTGTGTGCCTCCGAAGGCGCCGAGGTGTTCGACCCGCACTCCGCTGCCGCCGCGGCGCGCGTGGTGCGCGAGGCTTGCGAGCGAATCGTTGCCCTGTTGGATGAGGCGGGCCTCGATGCGCCGACGTTGCCTGAGGTGGGCGAGCGGCTGCAGCTCGATCGTGACACTATGACACGTGCTCTGCGTGAGCTTTCGCTCAACCGCTCAATCGTGAAGGTCGAGCGCGACGTGGCCCTGTCTGCTGCCGCCGAGGCCCATGCGCGCGAGCTCGTAGCCGCGGCCATCGACGCTGCCGGCGGCGCTGCCACCACGAGTGTGCTGCGCGAGGCCCTGGGCGTGTCGCGCAAACGTGCCATCAGCATCCTGGAGCACCTGGATGCCGTGCGCTTCACAGCACTAGACAAAGAAGCCGGCGGCCTGCGCTCCCTGCGCTAGGGTAGTCATTTTGGGCGGATGATTTTTTAATCCCCGTCCCAGAAAAATCATCCCTTGTCCCAAATTAGCTGTCCTGGTGCCCTTTGCGGCTGCGGGCTGCCTGGTTTGGTAAAATATCGCCGCACTTGGGAACGGATGGGCTCCGGTGGGCTCCGCGGTCCTCAAAACCGTTGCGAGGCGTGCAAAACGTCTTGGATGTGTTCGATTCACATACGTTCCCGCCACACGCTACCAGCGCTTTTGTGCTCGCGGTCTTGCTGCGTGCCGCAAAGGCGCTGTTTTGTTTTAGTACGGGGTCGTCGTGTCGCCTGCTTGGTCGGCGATGGTGCTTGGCTTCGTGCTTCGGGTTTCGAGCATGTCGATGGGGGTGTTTTGCCGTATGACTGTCGTAAGACGGGCCGATCTTTCTTGCGTCGTCCAGGCGGGCGGGATGTCGTCGCGCATGGGCTGCGACAAGGCTCGGATGTTGTTTTGCGGCGAGCCGCTCATTGAGCGCGTGGTGGAGCGGCTCGCCCTGGTCGGTAGCGAGTTGGTCGTGACGACTTCGCGCCCCGAGGAGCTCGCCTATCTTGAGGAGCGCGAGTTTGATGGTCTGGTGCCGCGCGTGGTGGTGGATATCGACGGCCCCGCCGGTGCCATGCGTGGCATTGCGAGCTCGCTGGCTGCTGCTCGGCTGCCCCTTGTGGCGATCGTCGCCTGCGACATGCCGTTCGTTTCGCCAGAGCTGATCGGGGCGCTTGCGGATCGGGTCAAGGAGGGGCCGCTCGACGTGTGCGTTCCGCGTGAGGAGCGGGGAATTGAGCCGCTGTGCGCCGTGTGGCGTCGCGAAGCATGCGTCCCGGTGGCTCGCGAGCTCCTCGCCAGCGATCGCCAACGCATTCGTTGTCTAATCGACCGAGTGAACGCCAGCTATCTAGACGAGCCACAAATTATCGAGGCCGCCGGCTCCACGCTCTGCTTCGAAAACGTCAATACGCCCGAGGAGTTTGCGGCGGCCGAGCTGCTCGCCTAGACGATGGGAGTTGCCATGTCTCACGATATCTGCCCCGACACCGGGGAACCTTGTACTTGCGACGGCTCTGAGCCCTGCACCTGCGGCTGTGGCGGCTGCGGGCATACGGCCGAGGAAGAGGCCGCGGCGGCTGCGTATCGCGAGTCGCATCGCGAGGCCCCGTCCGGTGATGTCCTCGACCACGAACGCAAGATCATCGTGTCGTTCGATAGCACCTTCGATGTGATGGAGTGCGAGCAGCTGTGTCTTGCCGCCGGCGTGCCCGGGCGCATCATGCCGCTGCCGGGCTCCATCACCGCCGGCTGCGGCCTGTGCTGGGCCATGCCGTTTTCGGGCGATGCCCTCGCCGCCTTCCGCGCCGCCACCGAGGGCCACATTGCCCCCGCCGACTACCACCACCTCGTCCTCTAACCACCAAAACCACCACAATGGGGACAGGCACCTTTGTGGTGGTTTAAGTCCATATGGACGAAACAGCTTCGAAACACGGATTTTGCACGTCAGGTACTCAAAAACGCATCTACCTGCATCGTAATCAAAACGAAACATCCGCTCGTTGGCTTATGCGTAACTTTGCTGCAACAGTGCGATATTATCCATACTCGATAAAGCTCACGGCGCATGGGGCGCCGCGAACGACACCTTTCTTTTCCATCAATTGGAGGAAGTATGAGCTACACGCAGAAAGTTCTCGACGAGCTCAAGGCCCGCTATCCCGAGCAGCCTGAGTTCATCCAGGCCGCGACCGAGATCCTCGGCACCATCCAGCCGGCGCTCGACGCCCACCCCGAGTACGAGGAAGCCGCCCTTCTGGAGCGTCTCGTCGAGCCCGAGCGCATCGTTATGTTCCGTGTTCCCTGGGTCGACGACCAGGGCAAGGTCCAGGTCAACCGCGGCTACCGCGTCGAGTTCAACTCTGCCATCGGACCCTACAAGGGCGGCCTGCGCTTTAACCCGACGGTCACCCTGGGCATGCTCAAGTTCCTGGGCCTGGAGCAGATCCTCAAGAACAGCCTGACCACCCTTCCCATGGGCGGCGGCAAGGGCGGCTCCGACTTTGATCCCAAGGGCAAGTCCAACAACGAGATCATGCACTTCTGCCAGTCCTTCATGACCGAGCTCTATCGCCACATCGGCCCCAACACCGACGTTCCCGCCGGCGACCTGGGCGTTGGCGGCCGTGAGGTTGCCTACATGTTCGGTCAGTACAAGCGCCTGACCAACGAGTGGACCGGCGTCCTCACCGGCAAGGGCCTCTCCTTTGGCGGCTCGCTCGCCCGTACCGAGGCCACCGGCTACGGTCTGGTCTACTTTGTGGACGAGTACCTCAAGAGCCGCGGCGACTCCTTCGAGGGCAAGAACGTCGTCGTTCATGGCTCCGGTAACGTCGCCATTTACGCTGTCCAGAAGGTCGCCCAGCTCGGCGGCAAGGTGCTGGCCTGCTCCGACACCCACGGCTGGGTCGAGGATCCCGACGGCATCGACTACACCGTGCTCGAACACGTCTACAACCAGAAGCGCTCCGGTCACGACAAGGGCGTCACGCTCGCTATGTACGTTGACGAGAAGCCCAATGCCGTGTGGCACGAGGGCGACGGCCGCGGCGTTTGGCAGCTGCCCTGCGACATCGCGCTGCCCTGCGCTCGCGAGAACACGCTGCTGCTCGAAGACGCCCAGGCGCTCGTCGCCAACGGCTGCAAGGTGGTCGGCGAGGGCGCGAACATGCCCACGACCATCGAGGCCACGACCTACTTCCAGGAGAACGGCGTCGCCTTCATGCCCGGTAAGGCTGCCAACGCCGGCGGCGTGCTCGTGTCCGGCCTCGAGATGAGCCAGAACGCCGAGCACCTGTCCTGGACCTTCGAGGAGGTCGACGGCAAGCTCGAGCAGCTCATGCGCGGCATGTTCCACAACGTGGATGACACCGCCAAGGAGTACGGCGAGGAGGGCAACTTCGTCATGGGCGCCAACATCGCCGGCTTCCTGAAGGTCGCCGACGCTATGCTCGCCCAGGGCGTCTGCTAAACCCCGTCTGACATAGCATTTGATAAAGCTCCCAGCTATCTCGGCTGGGAGCTTTTTCTATCCCGGAGGACTCTTCATAACTTGCGGTGAAATACGGACCGTTTGGCGCTCTGAACCCGCTAAACAGTCCGTATTTCACCGCAAGTTATGGATGGGTGGGTGGATTTTGTCCTGCAACGGCGTGCGGCCCCTCGTTTGGTACACTTAAAGGTACTGGACAAGTGAAGAGATGGGGGAGAACGTGCTCAAGTTCGGTACCTACGTCCGTGTTGGAAACGCGGCCGAAGCCTATGAGCTCTTGCAGAAAAACCGCAACAACAAGATTGTGGGCGGCGGCATCTGGATGCGCCTGGGTTCGCGTCGTGTGGCGACGGCGATTGACCTTTCGGCCTGCGGACTCGATCAGATCGAGGAGACCGAGACCGAGTTTCGCATCGGTGCCATGTGCACCCTGCGCCAGCTCGAGCGCCATGCCGAGCTCAACGCGCTTGTCAACAATGTCTTCGAGTTCGCCGTCCACGACATCGTGGGTGTGCAGCTGCGCAACACCGCCACGGTGGGCGGCAGCATCTACGGCCGCTTCGGTTTCTCGGACGTGCTCTCTGCCTTCTTGGCGCTCGATTCGTATGTTGAGCTGACGGGCGCCGGTCGTGTGCCGCTCGCCGAGTTCGTCAACATGGGCTACGTGCGCGACGTGATCGAGCACGTCGTGGTCGTTAAGCACGACTACCGCGCGAGCTACGAGGCCGTGCGTAAGGCCGCGACCGACTTCCCCTCGCTCAACGTCACCGCTGCCTGGTGGGATAACACCTGGCATGTTACCGTGGGCGCCCGTCCGCTGCGCGCGACCCTGCTGCAGGGCGAGGCAAGCGGCCTCACCAGCGAGCAGCCTTCCGAGGACGAGCTTCGCGCCCTTGCCGCATCCGTGCGTGCCCTGAGCTACGGCACCAATCTGTGGGGTTCGGCCGACTACCGCCGTCGCATCTCGGCCCCGCTCGCCGTCCAGGCCGTGCGCCGCGCCGCCGGCATTGAGCTTTCGGCGGCACTTGCCCACGAGCTTGAGACCGTACAGATTCCCAAGTTTGCCACGGACGAGTATTCCTGCCGCCGCGTGCCCGGCGTCGATTCTAGCGAGGTGCGCTAATGGCTGCCAAACTCATCGATCTTTCCTTTACGCTTAATGGCCGCAAGGTCAAGGTTCAGATTGCCCCCGACACCATGCTGTTTGCGCTGCTGCGCGAGCAGGGCTGCGCGTCGGTGCGCTGCGCCTGCGAGACCACCAACTGCGGCCTGTGCACGGTATGGCTCGATGGCGACCCGGTGCTCAGCTGCTCGGTTCCCGCCGCGCGCGTCGAGGGTCACACCGTCACCACGCTCGAGGGCCTCAAGGCTGAGTCCGAGGCGCTGGCCCGCGCGATGGCTGCCGAAGGCGCCGAGCAGTGCGGTTTTTGCGCCCCCGGCCTCATCATGAACGTGCTGGCGCTCGCCCGCGCCGCCAAAGAGGACCCGTCCCTCGTCGCCACGCGCGAGGAGCTCTCGCGCCAGCTGGCCGGCAACCTCTGTCGCTGCAGCGGCTACGAGAGTCAGCTGCGTGCCATCGTCCGCTTCCTCAACGAGTCCGGCGTGCAGGTGGGCTTTGAGATGCCCGAGCTGCCGGTCAATAACACCAGCTCCGATGGTGTCACGTACAGGCAGATCACCCACAAGCAGCCCAAGAAGGACTCGAAGGCGCTGCTCGAGGGCCGTCCCGTCTACACGGGCGACCTCGTGCCCGCCGGCGCGCTCATCGTTAAGCTCAAGCGCAGCCCCTACGCTCGCGCCAATATCCGCTCCATCGACACATCGCGCGCCCTGAAGGTACCCGGCGTGGTGGGCGTCTACACCTACGAGGACGTGCCCCAGCGCCGCTTTACCATCGCTGGCCAGAGCTATCCGCAGCCCTCGCCGTATGACCGACTGATCCTCGAGAACCTCGTGCGCTACCAAAACGAGGAGGTGGCGATCGTCGCCGCCGAGACCGAGGAGGCCGCCGACAAGGCGCTCAAGCTCATCAAGGTCGACTATGAGGTGCTCGAGCCGCTGCTCGACTTTACCCAGGCGCTCGATAACGACATCGTGGTACACCCCGAGGGCGACGTGACCTTTATGTTCCCGCAGGGCGGCGACGTCCCGCGCAACCTGGTGTGCAGCGGTACCAGCGATTTTGGCGACCTGGACGAGGCCTTCGCCCAGAGCGACATCGTCTTTGAGCGCACCTACACCAGCCAGGCCACGCAGACCGCGCCCATGGAGACCTTCCGCGCCTTCGCGACGACCGATGCGTTCGGCCGCATCTCGGTGACCACCTCCACGCAGGTACCCTTCCACGTGCGTCGCATGATTGCGCAGTCGCTCGACATTCCGCAGTCGCAGGTGCAGGTCATCAAGCCGCGCATCGGCGGCGGCTTTGGCTCCAAGCAGTCGGGCTGCTGCGAGATCTTCGTGGCGTTCGTCACCCAGCAGACCGGCCGTCCGAGCTACTGCTGCTACACCCGCGAGGAGACCATCACCGCGGGTAACTCGCGCCACCAGATGCAGATGACCGTCAAGATGGGTGCCATGAACGACGGCACCATCACGGCCATCGACCTGCACACGCTGTCCAACGCCGGCGCGTACGGCGAGCACGCCACCACGACGATCGGCCTTTCGGGCCACAAGAGCCTGCCGATCTACAACCATGTGAAGGCGAGCCGCTTTAGGTGGGACGCCGTCTACACCAACACCAACCGTGGCGGCGCATACCGCGGTTACGGTGCCACCCAGGGTCAGTTTGCCGTGGAGAGCGCCGTCAACGAGCTCGCCGACATGCTGCACATGGACCCCGCCGACCTGCGCCTCAAGAACATGGTGCGCGAGGGCGAGATCATGCCGCAGTACTACAACGAGAAACTCAACGCCTGCGCGCTCGATCGCTGCCTGCTGCGCGCGATGGACATGATCGGCTGGCGTGACAAGCCACTGGCCGTCGACCTGGGCGATCGCGTGCGCGCCCTGGGCTGCGCGCTCACCATGCAGGGCTCGGGCATCTCCAACGTGGATATCGCCGGTATCGACATGCGCCTGGAAGAGGACGGCTTCATTACGATTTCGACCGGCGCTACCGATAACGGCATGGGTGTCGACACCATCCTGGCGCAGATTGCCGCCGAGGAGCTGGGCGTGGAGAGCTCGCTCATCGTGGTGCGCGGCGTGGACACCGACGTGTCGCCGTTCGACGCCGGCTCGTACGCGAGCTCCGGTACCTACGTGACGGGCCTTGCCGCCAAGAACGCCGCGACCGAGCTGCGCGAGAAGATTTGCGCCAAGGCCGCTCAGATGTGGGACGTTGACGCCGCCGACGTGGTCTTCGACGGCCAGTACGTGCGCCTGTCCGACGAGCGTGCCGCTCGTGAGCGCGGCCGCTACCTCACGCTGCGCGACTTTGCCAACCTGTGCGTCAAGAACATCGCAGGCGGCGACGCGCTCACCTCGCATGCCTCTGCCTGCCTGCCCGTTTCGCCTCCGCCGTTTATGGCCGGCATTGCCGAGGTCGAGGTCGACAAGGCCACCGGCAAGGTGACCGTGGTGGACTACGCTGCGGCTGTGGACTGCGGCACCGTTATCAACGAGGCGCTCGCGCGCGTCCAGGCCGAGGGCGGCATTGCCCAGGGTATCGGCCACGCGCTCTACGAGATCGTGGAGCACGACGACCGCGGCCGCCTGCGCACCGGCAACTTTATGAGCTACAAGCTGCCCACGCGCCTGGATATCGGCAGCATCCGCGTGGCCTTTGAGCCGAGCTATGAGCCGACGGGCCCGTTTGGCGCCAAGTCGATCGGCGAGGTCGTCATCAACACGCCGCTCGCCGCCGTGGCCTCGGCCGTCGCACACGCCACCGGCCACCAGGTCCGCTCGCTGCCCATCACGCCCGAGAAGGCCCTGCTGGGGGAGTAGGCGAGCTCGCTCGCTTCCCGTTCCGCCCCGTCCGGAAACTGCATCCCATTTTTCATCCGAAATCTGGGATGCAGTTTCCTTTTGAAACCCTTCGCGGAAAGCGCGACCCGGAATATCGGTTCAAAATGGGACGCGCTTTCCCTTGCTCGTGCCATTCACTCGTGGTGAGGTCGTGAGCCTAAAAAGGTGTGCGTGCGCTTGTCGTTCGTATCTGCTATCATTCCTAGTCTGTGCGCTCATGCGGGCGTGGCGGAATTGGTAGACGCGCCAGATTTAGGTTCTGGTGGGATTCCCGTGAAGGTTCGAGTCCTTTCGCCCGCACCATCGCACCTGCGTCGGCTCTGGCCGTCGCGACGCTTGTTGCATAAAGGTACCAGCACCTCAGATAAGCTGGGCAGTATGAGGAGGAACGTGTTGAACATCACCGCTTCTGACGTCAAGGACGCCAAGCTCACCGCTACGGTCACCATCCCGGCCGCCGACGTCGACGCCGCGATCAAGAAGGCCTACAAGGATACCGCCAAGAAGTACCGCTTCCCGGGCTTCCGCGCCGGCAAGGCTCCCCGTCCGGTCATCGACTCCGCCCTGGGCGCCGAGGCCACCCTCGCTCAGGCCACCAACGACCTGATCGCCGCCAACGAGCCCGCCGTCCTCAACGAGCTGGACATCGTCCCCACCAAGAGCGGTGACTACAAGGAGCTCGACCTCGCCAAGGATCACGAGGACTACACCTACACCGTCGAGTTCTCCCTGCGTCCCGCCGCTGAGCTCTCCTCCTTCGACGCCGTCGAGATCGAGATGCCCCCCGCGGAGGTCACCGAGTCCGAGATCAACAACCAGGTCGAGATGCTCCTCAACTACCGTGCCACCTTCGAGGACGTCGAGGGTCGCGCCGTCGAGGCTGACGACTATGTGACCGTCGACCTCAAGGCCGTCGAGAACGCCGACAACTTTGCCGCCGAGGGCCGCATGCTCATCGCCGGTAGCGACAGCAACCCCGCCGAGTTCAACGAGGCCCTGATCGGCGCCAACGTTGACGACGTCAAGACCGTCACCTGGACCGACGAGGTCGAGGAGGGCGAGGAGGCCGAGTCCCACACCGTCGAGGTCACCGTCAAGGGCATCAAGGTTCGCAACACCCCCGAGCTTACCGACGAGCTCGTCAAGTCCGACTTCGGCTTCGACAGCATCGACGCTATGCGCGACGCCATTAAGCTCGAGATCGAGCAGGACAAGGCTTCCCGCCTTCCGGCCGAGAAGGAGAACCGTTGCGTCTCCGCTCTCGCTGAGCGCCTACAGCTCGACGAGATGGACGCCGATTACGAGCAGTCCGTCTTTGAGGAGCTCGGCCAGAACTTCCTGTCCAACCTCGCTGCCCGCGGCATGACGCTGGACACCTGGCTGCCCGCTTCCGGCCTGACCATGGAGCAGTTCATCGGCGACCTGCACAAGCAGGCCAACGACGTTGCCCGTGAGTCCCTGGCGCTCGACGCCCTCGCCCGTGAGCTCAAGATCGAGGTCACCGAGGACGACATCAACGCCGAGTTCGAGAAGGCCGGCGTCAAGGACGTCGAAGCTTCCAAGGCCGAGTTCATCGCCGATGGCCGCATGCCCGCCGTCCGCGAGTCCATCCGTCGCTCCAAGGCCGTCGACCACCTGGTCGAGAACGCCAAGGTGACCGAGGTCGACGAGACCGCCAAGGACGCCGAGTAATTCTCGCCACCTTTTCCGCGAGCGCATGTACGCGCCCGTGATGGGGTAAAGTTATAAGCCGGTTATCCGGTTGCTTCGTACGGTGCCAGCCAATGCATAGCATGCGGGCACCGTACGTTTGTCTAGAACCAATATTGGTCCGTAAGAGAAATGGAGATGCGTATGATCGCTAAGTTCGATTCCGCCCTCGTGCCATACGTTATCGAGCAGACGCCGCGCGGCGAGCGCAGCTACGATATCTATTCGCGCCTG
Organism: Collinsella aerofaciens; assembly: GCA_021639365.1. Lineage (GTDB taxonomy): Bacteria > Actinomycetota > Coriobacteriia > Coriobacteriales > Coriobacteriaceae > Collinsella > Collinsella aerofaciens_AH. The sequence continues at coordinate 1,644 of JAJXHK010000022.1, read as the reverse complement.
CTCAACGACCGCATCATCTTCTTGGGCGAGGAGATCAACTCTGTCAGCGCCAACCTGGTCGTTGCCCAGCTGCTGCATCTTGAGAGCCAGGATGCCGAGAAGGATATCTCGCTCTACATCAATTCGCCCGGCGGCGAGGTCTACTCCGGTCTGGCGATTCTGGACACCATGAACTTCATCAAGCCGCAGGTCTCCACCATCTGCGTGGGCATGGCCGCGTCTATGGCTGCCGTGCTGCTTTCGGCCGGCGCCAAGGGCAAGCGCTTCTGCCTGCCGCACTCCAAGGTCATGATTCACCAGCCCAGCGGCGGTGCCCAGGGCCAGCAGACCGAGATCGAGATCGTGGCCGAGGAGATCAAAAAGACCCGTCGCGAGCTCAACCAGATCCTGTCCGACGCCTCGGGCCAGCCCATCGAGAAGGTCCAGGCCGACACCGAGCGCGACAACTACCTGACCGCTGCCGAGGCCCTCGACTACGGCCTGATCGACCGTATCGTCACCTCGCGCGATCTTGCCGCGAAGGACGCCTAGGATGGCAGGTAACATGCAGGACAACTTTGACGAGAACGGCAACCCCATCCGCTGCTCCTTTTGCGGAAAAGAGCAGGGCCAGGTCCGTCGCCTCGTAAAGGGCCCGACCAACATCTTTATCTGCGACGAGTGTGTCGCCGCCTGCTCCGAGATCCTGGAGGAGTCGCTGGCTTCGGACTTTATGGATGCCGCCCGTAACGGCAAGCTGCCGGGTTTCCTCAACGACCACGGCCAGGCTGCGTCCCAGCCTGCCGTTGACCCCGAGGCTGAGGGCTTTGAGCTCGAGGACGACCGCCAGGTCATCACGCACGTGCCGACGCCGCACGAGATCTATGACGAGCTTTCGGCCTATGTCATGGGCCAGGAGGACGCCAAGCGCGCTATGTCGGTGGCCGTGTACAACCACTACCGCCGCGTGATCGAGGGCGGTGCCGCGGTGTCCGCCTTTGGCGACGGCATGGGCGCCCAGTTCGATGACGATATGGACGAGGTGGAGCTCGCCAAGTCCAACATCCTGCTGCTCGGTCCCACCGGTACCGGTAAGACGCTGCTGGCACAGACGCTTGCTCGAATTCTCGAGGTGCCGTTTGCCATCGCCGACGCCACCGCGCTTACCGAGGCTGGCTACGTGGGCGAGGACGTGGAGAACATCCTGCTCAAGCTCATCAACGCCGCCGATGGCGACATTGAGCGCGCACAGGTGGGCATCATCTATGTTGACGAGATCGACAAGATCGCCCGCAAGGCCGAGAACCTCTCCATCACCCGTGATGTTTCGGGCGAGGGCGTTCAGCAGGCTCTGCTCAAGATTCTTGAGGGCACGGTGGCAAGCGTTCCGCCCACCGGCGGCCGCAAGCATCCCCAGCAGGAGCTGCTGCAGATCGACACGACCAACATCTTGTTCATCTGCGGCGGTGCCTTTGTGGGTCTGGACAAGATCATCGCCGACCGTGTAGGCAACAAGGGCGTGGGCTTTAACTCCGAGATCGCCGGACCCACTTCGGTCGACGAGAACGACCTGCTGCGTCAGGTGCTCCCGCAGGACCTCAACGCCTTTGGCATGATCCCCGAGTTCGTGGGCCGTACGCCCGTCGTCACCCAGACGCAGGCGCT
>JAJXHK010000021.1 GCA_021639365.1 Collinsella aerofaciens | reverse complement strand
ACCTGTTTGAGCCCGTGCTGCGCCACCATTACAACAAGCGCACGCACGAGGACGAGCTCGTCACCCCCGACGATCCCGCCTTTAAGCAGGAGGAGCAGGCGGCAGAAGAACGCAGGGAGGAGCGCCACCACAGGCGCTAGGGTAAGCTGCCGAGGATGCGCCCAGGCGCCGCCGGCCAAACGCGCAGCCACGCCGCGCCCATCGCACATGCCGCCGCTCTCCCGCCCCTCGCGTACTTACGCCCCGACCCTCCAATAAACGCGTTATCATCTTGACCCATGAACATACGTTAGGAGCAATCATGCCAAACGAGAACAGCTACGAAGTCGCGCTGCAAAAGAGCAACGCCATTCGCGAGGGCCTGGCCAAAACGCCCGAGAAGTTCACCATGCTCACCGGCGACCGCCCCACCGGCCGTCTGCACCTGGGTCACTACTTCGGCACCCTCAAGGGCCGTGTTGAGCTGCAGAACATGGGCGCCAAGACCAACGTGCTCATCGCCGACTACCAAGTCATCACTGACCGCGATACGACCGAGCACATCCAGGACAACGTGTACAACATGGTCATGGACTACCTTGCCTGCGGCATCGACCCCGACAAGACCATGATCTACGCGCACTCCGCCGTACCCGCCGCAAACCAGCTCATGCTGCCGTTCCTGTCGCTGGTCTCCGAGGCCGAGCTGGCGCGCAACCCCACGGTCAAGGCCGAGATGGAGGCCTCGGGCCACGAGCTCACCGGCCTTCTGCTCACCTACCCGGTGCACCAGGCCTGCGACATCCTGTTCTGCAAGGGCAATGTGGTGCCCGTCGGTCGCGACCAGCTGCCGCACATCGAGCTCACCCGCACCATCGCCCGCCGCTTTAACAACCGCTACGGCAAGGTGTTCCCCGAGGTCGACGCGCTGCTGTCCGAGACCCCGCTGCTGCCCGGCCTGGACGGTCGCAAGATGAGCAAGAGCTACGGCAACGCCATCAACATCTCGATGACCGCCGAGGAGACGGCCAAGCGCATCAAGAAGAGCCAGACCGACTCCGAGCGCATGATCACGTTCGATCCCGAGAATCGCCCCGGCGTGTCCGGTCTGCTTTCGACGGCCGCCATCTGCACCGGCCGTTCCGAAGTCGGGATTGCCGAGGAGATTGGCATGGGCGGCTCCGGCCAGCTCAAGAAGTACGTGACCGAGGCCGTCAACGAGTACTTCGCGCCGATCCGTGAGCGTCGCCAGCGCTACGAGAACGACCTGGATTACGTAAAGGACGTCCTGCACGAGGGCAACCGTCGCGCCAATGAGATCGCCGAGCAGACCCTGGCCGAGGTTCAGGACGCCATGGGCATGGTGTACTAGATCGATCTGCTGGCTAGAACTTTCGATTGCTTTAGGGCGGGCGCTACGGCGTCCGCCTTTTTGGTGCCCGACCGGTTCGGCTCTGCCCATTGCGCTCCCCCGACAAACAGGAACAGGCCCGCTGGTAGTTAGTTGCCAGCGGGCCTGTTCCCGAAGTACACCGTTGAATCGCACAGAGGGGAGGAATGCGAATCAAACTCAACAGGGCAGGCTTTTTCATCGCCTATTGCCTGCTCCGTTGCTGAAACCAATATAGTTCGCCGTGGTTTACTTTCTAGTGTGAAACTACCTCACCATACCTTCTCCATAAGTTAGCTCAGGTAAACTAGAACCACCACAAAGGGGACAGGCACCTTTGTGGTGGTTTTGGCGCGAGCAAGCCGTTAAAGCCCGACCGGCCAACGACAGGCGCCCAGGTCGACGTGCATGGGATCGGTAAACGTCACGCCCTCCCCCATTAAGAGCTCACGCTGAGCATCGGGGCCGCCAAACGCAAAGCCCTCGCAAATGCGGCCATCGGCAAACACCACGCGATGGCAGGGAATCTGACCAGGGCGCGGATTGCTGTGCAGCGCATAGCCCACAAAGCGCGCGCTCCGCGGACGACCGGCGAGCAGCGCCACCTGACCGTAGGTGGCGACCATCCCCTCGGGAATCTGCTCGACCACCTCGTACACCCGCTCAAAAAAGCCCTCAGACGCCATTGCTCGCTCCTTTCACCCCGGTAAAGCATAAACCACCACAAAGGTGCCTGTCCCCTTTGTGGTGGTTTATGGCAAGTCGGTTAGTTGGCGGGCTGGAAGAAGGCTACGGCTACGGCGCCGGGACCTACGTGGGTGCCGATGGTGGCGCCAATGGTGTGAACGGGCAGTTCGCCCTCGGTGTGGCCAGCCCACAGTGCCGCGCTGTCCTCGATATACTTCTTGAGCACCGCATCCGAAAGGCCCGTATAGCCGAGCGCCAGCGGCATGGAAAAGTCGATGCCGCCTGCCTTTTCGACCTTCTGGTTGAGCAGGTTACGTCCGTTCTTGGAACCGCGCGCCTTGCCCAGCTGCACGATCAGGCCATCCTCGGCGGCCACAACAGGCTTCACGTTGAGTAGCGTACCCACGGCGCCGGCCGCAGCAGACAGGCGACCGCCGCGCACCAGGTACTCCAGCGTCTCGAGCAGGCCGATAACGACCACGCGGTCGCGCACGGCCTCGACCGCCGCCGCGATCTGGGCCGCGCCCTGGCCCTCGTCCACTAGGCGCAGGGCATACTCGACCAGCACGCGCTCACCCAGGGTAACGTTATTGCTATCAACCACATACACGTCGCCGCCCGGCGCCTCGGCAAGTGCGGTACGGGCGCTCTGATTGGTCCCCGAAAGTTTGGCACCCACGGTAATAATCACCGCCTCGTCGCCGGCCTCGCGCGCCTCGGCAATCGCCTGCGAAAACGCGTACGGGTTGACCTGGCCGGTCTTGGGCAGCTCATCGCGCTCCACGAGCATCTCGTAAAAGCGCTGGTGATCGATGTCGACGCCATCCATATACACATCGGTGCCAAAGGTAACGGACAGCGGCAAGACGGACAGCGCCGGGTGCTCAGCCGGCGACATATCGCTGGCGGAATCGGTAATAATGCGGACGGACATAGCGAATCCTTTCTTGCGCAGGTCTCGCGCAGGGAATTTTGACAACAATGTCCCGGCACGGCGAACGCGCTCAAACGGGACGATGCAGTTGTTAATTGGAAGTAAATGCCTTGGCGGCCTTAGATCTCGCGCAGGGTGTTGAGAATCGTGCGCAGCGACGCATACATCTGCTCGCGCTGCTCCACACCCATAGCCCTACCGGTGGTGTCGAGCACCTCGCGAATGATGCGGTCCGCCTCGCTCATGCTCTCGCCGCCCAGAGCGGTCAGGCGTACCGGAGCACGATACTTAACGGCGGCATCGCCCGAATCATCAACCTCGACGTAGCCGCCCTCCTCCAGATGCGCGAGCGTACGCGAGACGGCGGCGCGGGTCACGCCTGCCATGCGAGCCAGGTCAGCGCCGGTCAGACCATCCTTGCTGCGCTCAAGATAGTACAGGCACATAACGTCGGAGCCCTTGAGGCCCAGCCTTGCGCCCTCGGATGTCTTAATGCGCTGGATCTCCTTGTAGAGCCCGCTGATCAGTCCGACAAAGTCCTCGAAACGTGTCTCATCGTTCTGCTGCATGGGAGACGACCGCCTTTCGCTTACATGATGCTAACGGGTAAACATCTTAGCCGCACAAGACAACACCCATACCCAAATATCCCATTTGTTAACCCATCAACATAAAAACCACCACAAAGGGGACAGACGCCTTTGTGGTGGTTTTGACCTTCGAGTTTGATCCGCTGACTTCGCTACAGTTCCACGCAAGGATTGTCGCGAGTCACAAGCGTCTTGACGACAACCGTCGCCCCCAGATAGCGCTCGAGCAGCTCGGCTAAGCGATCGACCGCGGCCTGGCAGTCCCCCATACGCTCGGGCTCTACACACTCAATCGCCAGGAACGCGTCGGCCGAATCATCGGACAGGGCCGTTCGAACGCCGTCGCGCCAGTTCCAGCAGCGACATACGGCGCCCGCATCATCGATGTAGGCGAGCTCGCCGGGCAGCGTCGGGTCATCCGCCTCCTCGCCAAGCGGCAGAAACGCATCGCCACCGTCGGTCACCGCTAACCGCAGATCGCCCTCGATAGCATGTAGGTCCTCGCCGCCAACGGGCAGCGCGTAGGTCAGCGACACCGTGTTGTAGATGTCCACCGCGGGCGTAATGTGGCCCACCGGTTTGCCCTTGAGCACGCGCTTGAGCAAGTTCTCGATCGAGCAGCGGGCGCCCTTTTTGGTCTTGAACAGCCGATAAGCCTCGCGCCATGCCTTGACCGGTGCGTTCTCGCTGATAGTATCGCTGGTCAGATGACGCTCCGCGTCGATATTGGCGCGGTCGAGCAACGCCGCAATCGCATCCACGTCCTCTTGAGGAATCTGAGCCGCGGGCTTCATGCCCTTTACGACCACAACACCGACCGCTGCCTGCGGAAACAGCTCCCAAAATGAATCCTCGGCAATAAAGCTCTTCACACGTGCTCCCTTCACGATTCGCGCCAACGCGAGCGCCTAAACAAAAAGCGCCCTTACAACGGCCACCTTCAAAGTCCTACGGTGCCGCCACAAGAGCGCTTACGCTGTCCCCATCCGGAGAAGGAGACGATATGTCAGGCGTATTGTAACCCGAGTCATCCGCGCGAGCAAAACCACCACAAAGATGCACTGGCCCCTTTATGGTAGTTTTGGGTCTGAGGCGACGCTAGTGGCGGAGTCCCAGCAAGCCGCGGCCGCGATGACGGGCGTCGGCGTGCACCTGAGCGTGCGGACCGGCGGCCTTCACGGACTCGGGCAGGTGCGAGTACTTCTTCTCGAAGTTCTCCTCGAACATCACGGCCAAGTTGTGCGCCGCCTCGTCGTAGCGCGCGGTGCTCTGCCAGTACTGGCGCGGCACCAGGATGCCGTCGGGCACGCCGTGGCACGTGGTGGGAATGTCGACGTTAAAGATATCGTCATGCACGAATTCGCTGTCCTCGATGGTACCGTCGAGGGCGCGGGCCACCAGGGCGCGCGTGTAGGCAAGCTCGATGCGATGGCCCACGCCGTAGCCGCCGCCAATCCAGCCGGTGTTGACCAGGTACACACGCGTGCGGCCGTCGGCGATGCGCTCACCGAGCATCTTGGCATAGACCATGGGGTCGAGCGGCATAAACGGCTCGCCAAACAGCGAAGAGAACGTGGGCGTGGGCTCGGTGACGCCGACCTCGGTGCCGGGGATCTTAGCCGTAAAGCCCGTCACGAAGTGGTACATGGCGGCATCGGCCGTCAGGCGTGAGATGGGCGGCAACACGCCAAAGGCGTCGCAGGTCAGGAACAGCACGACGCTTGGAGTGGTGCCCATGCCCTTGGTCCACGCGTTGGGAATGTGCTCCACAGGGTATGCCACGCGCGTGTTGTGCGTGATCGAGATGTCGTCGTAGTTGGGCTTGCGGTTCTCGTCGAGCACCACGTTTTCGCAGATCGCGCCAAAGCGGACAGCGTTGAAGATCTCGGGCTCGTGGAAGGCGTCCAGGCCCTCGCATTTGGCGTAGCAGCCACCCTCGATGTTAAAGATGCCCATGTCAGACCAGCCGTGCTCGTCGTCGCCGATCAGCAGGCGCGTGGGATTGGCCGAAAGCGTGGTCTTGCCGGTGCCGGACAGGCCAAAGAACACGGCGGTCTCGTGCGTGACGGGATCCATACTGGCCGAGCAGTGCATGGGCAGCACGTCGTCCTCGACGGGCAGCAGGTAATTCATGACGCTGAAAATGGACTTTTTGATCTCGCCGGAGTAGCCGGTGCCGGCGACCAGAATCACGCGCTCCTGGAAGTTAATGACCACGGCGGCGCTGGAGTTGAGGCCCTTGATGGCGGGATCGCACTGGTAGCCCGGCGCGGCGAGCACACAGAAGTCCGGCTCGCCGGTGCGTGCGATTTCACGGGCAAGCGGGCGGGCGAGCATCTGCTTAATAAAGAGCGCCTGGCTGGCACGCTCGCAGGCGACAAGCAGACGACGCGTATGGTTGCGGTCGGCACCGGCCATACCGCGAGTGACGAACACGTCGCGCTCGTTGAGATAGTCGACGATGCCGGCCTTGATGGCCTCGTAGCTCTCGATCGAAAGCGGTCGGTTGACGGCGCCCCAGGCGATCTTGTCGTGCACGTCGGGCGTGTCGACGATAAAGCGGTCGTTGGGCGAACGGCCGGTGCGCTCCCCCGTCTCGATCACGAGTGCGCCATTGGATGCCATGCGGCCTTCTTCGCGGCGGATGGCGTGCTCGACGAGCTCCGCGGCGGGTAGATCGACCAGCAGACGGGGCTGATTCTCGGCGGGATCTTCGACCAGCGTAATACCAAAGTTGGACAAAACATCTGCAGGGGTAACACCAGGCATGGGGCCTCCTTTAAAAACGCGACACATGGACGCGGCGCGCACTTTACTCACGTAAAGCCCGTTGTACCCGATATGCAAAAACGTTTTTGCGGCAACCGCGAAGCGCCCGCCCAACGGTCAAAAATCGCAGGCAAGCGGCCTAGTCATTGGGGACGTTTTTAAACGACTAGTCGTTGGGGACACTCTTGAACAGGCAACAACCAAGAAGCGTCCCCGGATGCCGGCACAGGACCGTTTTCGTAGATTCTCTGAAGGGCTGTGGCCAAAAAATAGCAAATATGAGTACTGTTACCGTTGCGAATACATTTATTTTGTTTATAAAAGAAGCCCTTGATGGGATTTATTCACATCAAGGGCTTCTTTTATTGGACATTTGAGGAGATACAACAGCATATCCACTCGATAGATACGTCGGATAGTCTTAAAAATGGCCAAAATTGCTGCTATTGAAAAGGTATCAGTACTCATATTTGACGATTTTTGGTCACGACTCTTTAAAGACACCCTGCACGGCGGCGCTAAACAGCCTCCAGCGGCAAGCAATCCGAAGACTGTCCCCAGTAACTAGCCGTTTAAGAACGTCCCCAATGACTAGTTATAGCGGCAGGCCTTGGCCGAGCATGGCGATGGCGCTCATGAGGACCAGCATGCCAGCAGCGTAGGGCAGCACCGCGCCCAGGAGCTCGGCGTCCTTTCCGCGCACGTGCACGGCGGCAAGGCCAATCGCGAGCGTCTGCGGAGAGATCATCTTACCGGCGGCGACACCCAGGGCGTTCAGCGCGACCATCCAGTAGTCGCTCACGCCCAGCGCAGCGGCAGCCTGGCTCTGGATGGGACCAAACAGCATGCCCGAGGACGTGCCCGAGCCGGTCACAAACGCACCGACCGCACCAATCCACGGAGCCAGAATCGGGTACAGACCGCCGGCGACCGCAATGCAAAACGCGCTGATCGACGAAATCATGCCGGCATAGCCCATCACCTTGGCGCAACCCAGCACCGAAAGCATGGTAATGACCGTCGGCATCATCTGCTTGACGGTCGTGACCAGCACCTCGCCCATCAAGCGCGGCGATGCGCCCTGAATGGCACCGCCGACAAACGCCGCCAGGAAAATCCAGACGCCCGGCGTGTTGATCCACGAAAACGTAAGTGTACCGGGGTTCTCGCCGCAATACACCTGCACGCGACTCGCAAACGGCGCGAGCGCGGCGTGCACGTCGGGCACCAGGTTGGAGGTACCCAACAGCAGCACAAAGATCAGGATGAAGCACGACCAGGCCGAAAGCGCCGACTTAGTGGTGAGCTGTTCGCCGGCCTCGATATTCATATGGAAGCGCGCATCCAGATGTCCCGACTTCTCGGTGCGCATGGCAAGCGCGGCGGTCAGCGCAAGCGACACGATGGAGCCCACGACTACGGCCAGCTCGGGACCCACAAACATGGCGACGACCAGGGCAGCACCTACAAAGGACACACCGGAAAGCAGCGCCACGCCGGCAACGCCGTGCATACGCTCGGCAACGCTCGCAACGTTGCCTTGATCATTGGCGACACGGCCCGCAACCAGTACGATAAGCAGCGGTATCACCACAAAGAACGGCGCGAGCTGCACCAGCTGAACGGTCGCCAGGTGCAGGGGATCCAGACCCACCAGATCGGCAACGGACACCGTGGGGATGCCGATGGAGCCGTAGGGCGTGGGCACGCCGTTGGCCAGCAGGCAGATCAACACGGCGGGCACGGCCTCAAAACCCAGGCCCGCGAGCATGCCGGCGGGAATGGCAACAGCGGTACCAAAACCGGCCATGCCCTCCATAAAGCCGCCGAAGCAACAGGCCACGAGCAGCGCCAGCAGACGGCGGTCGCTGCTGATGGAGGTAATCATGCTGCCGATCACGTCCATGGCACCCGTACGCACGCACAGGTTATACGTGAACACCGCGGCGATAATCACCAACACGATGGGCCACAGGGCCATCAAAAAGCCCTCGAGCGAGGCAGTCGCGATCTGCACCACCGGCAGATGCCACCATGCGAAGGCGAGCACACACGAAAGGGCGAACGAGCCCATAGCGGCCTTCCAAGCTGGCCATTTAAAGCACAGCAGCATCACGACAAGCCAAATGATCGGCACAAGAGCCAGCAAGAATGCGGCGACGTCCATAGGTAAGAACTCCTTGGTACCGCGCGGGCGGCATCGGGGGGGTCATAAAACTTGAACAGGATACCGCACGCTTACCGACAATTTACTGCCACCCGCCGAAAATATTGAACAATCCGTTCAAAAACACGAGCGAACACCGTCGCGTCTATACTAGAGCGCAGCAATAGAAAGGAATCGCCTTGAGCATCACGCCCCTTGATAGCATTCGCCGCGCCATCGCCCGCCGCAACGGCGTCGCCGACCCCGCTGCATCGAGAGACGGCGCCGCGAAGGCCCAGGGCGGCCGCATCGAGAACGGCCTCTTCCCTGCCTCGCACACTGCCGAGGAACTCGCACGCATCCAAGAGCTGAGCCAGCGCAACGCCGGCGGGCCCGATAACAGCCAAGCCATACGTCGCCGGCGCGAACGCGATCGGGAGCCCGGCCCCGTCCGCCACATGGTCAACGCTTGGTGGAACCGCCTGCTCGGAGCCGTCTACGGCGGCGGTTTCTCCACACAAGAAGCCGAGTACGAAGATCACGCCACCCGTCGCGACTACCTTTGGAATACCCTGGGCACCGCCGTGTGGGGCATGGCATTTCCGCTGCTCACCATTGTGTCGACGCAGCTCGTGGGCGCCGAGGAGGCTGGCAAATTCTCCATTGCCTTTGTCACCGGCACGCTCATCATGATCGCGTGCAACTACGGCGTGCGCAACTTTCAGGTCTCGGACATCGACGAAAAACCTCCTTCGCCTCCTACCAGCTCAACCGCTGGCTCTGCGGAGCGCTCGCGCTGGCATGCGGTCTGGTATACAGCAGCGCCCGTGACTACGATGCGCAGATGGCCACGATCGGCCTGGGGGTCTACCTCTATAAGGTGATCGACGGCATCGCCGACGTGTACGAGGGCCGCCTGCAGCAGGCCGACAAGCTCTATTTGGCCGGCATGAGCCAAACGCTGCGTTCCGCCGGCGTCATCGCGGTCTTTAGCGTGGCACTGTTCCTCACGCGCAGCATGCCCATCGCCGCCATGGCCATGGGCATCGCCGCGATTGCCTCGCTCGTGCTGGTCACCGCCCCGCTCGCCCTGCTCGAAACCGAAAAATCACGCCGTATGAGTCTGCGCGAGGCTGGTCACCTGTTTATCCAGTGCGCCCCACTCTTTGGCGCGCTGTTCCTGTTCAACCTCATCGAGAGCATGCCCAAGTTCGTGATGGAAGGCACGCTGGCCTACAAGTATCAGCTGTACTTTAATGCCCTGTTCTTTCCGGCGCAGGCTATTTTGTTGAGCATTGGATTTATCTATAAACCGCAGCTCCTGCGTCTGTCGAGCATTTGGGCGAATCCGCGCAAGCGTCGCCGCTTTGACTTGATTATTGTTGCCGTTATGGCGCTGATCGTTGTCATTACCAGCGTGTGCGCCGCATTTATGGCAGGCCCCGGCATTCCCCTCATGAGTTTTATGTACGGCCTCAACTTTGAGCGCTACCGCACGCTGGCACTGCTAATGGTTGTCGCCGGCGGCGTCACCGCGGCAATCGACTTCATCTACGCCATCATCACGGTGCTGCGCCATGCCGGCGACGTCACCAAGATCTACCTGATCTGCTTCGCCGTAAGCGTAGTGCTGCCGGTGATCTTGATCAATCTGCTGGGCCTGATGGGTGCCGTGGTGAGCTACCTGGCGGTCATGGCCCTACTGCTGGTGTTGCTGATAATCGAGTACGCCCACATCCGCCAACGCATTGAGAGGGACCGCAACCCGTACGGCGCCTAATTCGAATCAATTTGAAGAAAAGAAACGTCGATGTTTTGGCACCGACAGCGAGCAGTCTCGAAGTGCCCCAGGTTGGCGCGAAGGAGGAGCGACGCGTACTTCTGTACGCGAGCGACGGTTTGAGCGACAAGATGGGGTGCTTCGGGGCTGCGCAGCGTCAACGTGACTGCCGTTCGGTAGAACGGCGGAACAAGGTTATTCTCCAGGGTTGATGTTCGCGTAGAACTCCGCGCCATCGTCCAGACGCAGGATCCCGACGCGGCCGAACTCGGAGCCGGTGGCGGCGGCGCAGTCGATATCGATGCGATCGGGCACGCCGGCGGTATCCTCGCCACCCAGGCGCACAATCTGCCCGCGGCCCGACTCCTCATCGAGCCCCGCCAGACCACCGACCTCGCAATAGCGCCCAAGCGACACCGTGGGCGTGTGGCCGCTCACCACGACCGGGCCCTCGCCCTCGGCAGAAAGCAGTCCCGTCGGCGCATCCCAATAGCCGTGACGAATCCACAGCAGGTCATCGGACGACTGCACCGCGAGCATCTGCTGCAGCAGTTCGCGATCGGCACCCACCGCTCCGACGCCATCGGCACAATCGACGCCATGCTCAAGCAAAAACGCGCGCGCCGCCTTCATCTCGATTCCAGCATGTACCAGCAGATACGGGCGTTCCTCGGTCTCGGCCACCGCGTAGAGCGGCAGCGCGGCCATCCATCGCACGAGCTCCTCGTATGCCTCAAATTCCATGTCGTTGAGCTGCTCGCGCGTCGTCCAGCCACCGTTGATATCCCAGGTCTCGGCATCGAGCGGATCCTGGCCAATGATGGCATCGAGCATGATCTGCTCGTGATTGCCCTTGAGCACGCGGGCGTTGGGCAGCGAGCGCACGAGCTTAATAACGCCGACCGGATCGGGCCCGCGATCGATCATGTCGCCCAGCACGTACAGCGTGTCGTCGGACGCCAGCGAGATCTTAGACAGGGCCTCGTCAAGCGCACGCACGTGTCCGTGAGCATCAGATGTCACATAGATCGCCATGGAACGCCTTTCCCTACCTTGCGACCGAAGCCCGGAACCGCAACTAAAACTTCAAGTTGAACTTAAACGTTACCCATTGTACTCCGTTGTAATAAAGCTGGAAAGGGTTTCCGAGCAGAGGCAAAGACGGCAGCCGTCTATGACGATATCGCGCACGCCCGCAATCCAACCCCATAAACCCACCATCTTTGGGTACAAATAACCGCAGACAACTGACCGTGCCACGCCAACCACCCAGGAGCGGACACCATCCATGAACCAGATCCTTCTCTTTATCGGCCTCGTTATTATTCTGTGCCTGACCATCAAGCCCGTCGGCAAAAAACTCCCCTTCCCCACCCTGCTCATCTTTATCGCGCTCGGCATGCTGTTGGGCGTCAACGGGCCGGCGCACATCGAATTTAGCGACTACGCGCTCACCGAAACCGTCTGCAGCACGGCGTTGCTGTTCATCATGTTCTACGGCGGCTTTAACACCAATATCGACCGTGCCAAACCCGTTGCCGTGCCCGCGGTACTGCTGAGCACGCTCGGCGTCGTCATCACTGCCGGCATTACGGGTGCGTTTGCGCACTTCGTGCTGGGTTTTGACTGGATTGGTGGCCTGCTGCTGGGATCGGTCGTGGCATCCACCGACGCGGCCAGCGTCTTTAGCGTGCTGCGCGAGCACAGCCTGTCGCTGAGGGGCGGCACCGACTCGCTGCTCGAGGTCGAATCGGGCTCCAACGACCCCGTCGCCTACATGCTCACCGCCGTGCTCGCCACACTCGCGGCCGGCGGCGACATTAACATCCCCGTGCTGCTGGCCAAGCAGATCATCCTAGGCGTGGGGCTGGGCCTTGCCATCGGTTGGACATCCAGCCGCCTGATTGAACGCGCACACGCAACGGCCGAGGGCGCGCAGACTATCTTTTTGTTCGCCGTGGCGATCATCGCCTACGCGCTGCCGAGCAACCTGGGTGGCAACGGCTTTTTGGCCGTGTACCTGGCCGGCATTGTGCTGGGCGCGAGCGACATCACCGGCAAGGTCGAGATGGCGCACTTCTTCGATACCCTCACCGAGATGGCCGAGATGACCATCTTCTTTTTGCTGGGCCTGCTCGTTACGCCCGCACGCCTGCCGCAAATGCTGCTGCCGGGCTTGGCACTCATGACGTTTATGCTCTTTGCGAGCCGCCCCATCGCCGTCGGTCTGCTGCTGGCGCCCTTTAAGACGAGCCCTCGCCAGGTTGCGCTCGTAAGCTGGGCGGGCTTGCGCGGCGCGGCTTCGGTCGTCTTTAGCCTCTTTGCCGTGGTGGCCGGCGTTCCCGGCGGACACGACCTGTTTGACCTAGTCTTCGTGATTGCCGTGTCGAGCATTGTGGTGCAGGGTTCGCTGCTGCCGGCGGTGGCGAAGAAACTCGATATGATCGATGCGGCCGGCGACGTGCGCCGCACCTTTAACGACTATCGCGACGAAGACGGCATGTCGTTCGTCAAGCTCAAGGTGGGCGCTGGCCATCCGTTTGCCGGGCGCTCGCTCGCCGATATTGGCAGCGCGACGGACATGCTCGTGGTCCTGGTGCTGCGCGACGGGGCGCATCCGGTACTGCCCAATGGCGACACCGTGATCCAGGAAGGCGATCTGCTGGTGATGGCAGCCCCAACGTTCGAAGAGCGTGCCGAGGTTACGCTGCGCGAGGTCACCGTGACGCCCCACGGTCGCCTGGCCGGTCAGCGCCTGCGCGACGTGCCGCAGGGCAAGCACCCGTTTATCGTGGTGATGCTCAAGCGCGAAGGCCAAACGATCATCCCCGACGGCGACACCCTCATATACGCCGGCGACGAAGCCGTCATCGCCACACTGGCGTCGTAGCGGCCAGGGGCAACTAATTTGCGACGAAGAGATCAAGCGCCTGGAAAGCCTGATGCGGTCGCTCGCAGACCTAGACCTGCCGGAGGAGTAAGGCCCCTCCCCCATGTAACCATCCTGTAAATCATAGCGGCGTACTCGAGTTTTACCGTGATGCGGTCGCACCTGGCGCTGCACTGTGCTAAAGTATCCCGAACGTTCGAACAACTACGAGGGGGACCTAGAAGATGGCACGTGTGCACAACTTCTCAGCTGGCCCGGCCGCGCTGCCCACCAGCGTGCTCGCCGAGATCGCCGACGAGATGATGGACTACCGCGGTTGCGGCATGTCCGTGCTCGAGATGAGCCATCGATCTAGTATGTACCAGCAGATCATCGACGACGCCGAGACAACCCTGCGCCGCCTGCTGAGCATCCCTGACAACTACCGTGTCCTGTTTTTGCAGGGCGGCGCCACGCTGCAGTTTGCGGGCATCCCCATGAACCTCATGCGCCGCGGCCGCGCCGGCTACGTCGTGACCGGCAACTTTGCCAACAAGGCGTACAAGGAGGCCGCCAAGTACGGCGAGGCCGTGCTGCTCGCGAGCTCCGAGGACACCAATTTCGACCGCATACCCACCATAGTCGACATCAACGCGCGCATTGCCGCCGAGGCCGCGGGCGGCGGGCTCGACTACGTCTACATCTGCCAGAACAACACCATCTTTGGCACCATGTACCACGAGCTGCCCGCTTGCGACGACGTGCCGCTGGTCGCCGATGTCTCGAGCTGCTTTCTGTCGCAGCCGCTCGACGTTGAGCGCTACGGGCTCATCTACGCCGGTGCGCAGAAAAACGCCGGCGCCGCGGGCGTGACCGTGGTCATCGTGCGCGACGACCTCATCGCAGATGGCCCCGCTTTTGCGCAGACGCCGCAGTACCTGGACCTTAAGACCCAGGCCGCCAAGGGCTCCATGCTCAACACGCCCAACACCTTTGGTATCTACGTGTGCGGCAAGGTATTCCGCTGGGTTGAGCAGACCGGCGGACTTGCCGCCATGGCCGAGCGCAACCGGGCCAAGGCCAACCTGCTCTATAACCTGCTCGAGCACAGCGTGCTGTTCCATGGCACCACACAGGCCGACAGCCGCTCCATCGCCAACGTCACGTTCCGTACCGGCGATGCCGACCTCGACGCCGCCTTTGTCGCAGGCGCGGCCGAGCACCAGATTCAAAACGTCAAGGGTCATCGCCTGGTGGGTGGCATGCGCGCCAGCGTCTACAACGCCGTAACCATGGAAGACGCGCAGGCACTGGCCTCGTACATGAAGGACTTCGAAGCGCAGCATAGTTTGAGTCCGCGATCTAACTAGCCCGCAACGCGCGGGCTGACCAGCCACCTCAGACCACTTGTTATAAACAAATCCGCTAAGGAGTTTTTCATGCGCAAGATCAAGACCATCGACGACATCACCAAAGACGGCAAAGTCGAGTTTGGCGAGGGCTACGAGTTTGTGGGCACCGCCGAGGAGGCCGATGCCATCCTGATGCGCTCCACCGACCTGCACGGCTACGAGCTGCCCGAGGGCATCCGCGCCATCGCCCGCTGCGGCGCCGGCGTCAACAACATCCCCGTCGAGGAGTACGCCAAAAAGGGCGTCGTCGTCTTTAACTCCCCCGGCGCCAACAGCAACGCCGTCAAGGAGCTCGTCCTGGGCATGCTGGTGCTCTCGAGCCGCGGCGTGGTGCAGTCGATGAACTGGGTGCGCGACAACGCCGACGACCCCGAGATCCAGGTCGATGCCGAAAAAGCCAAGAAGGCCTTTGTGGGCCGCGAGCTCAAGGGCAAGCGCATCGGCGTCATCGGCCTGGGCAACGTAGGCTCCAAGGTCGCCAACGCCTGTGTCGACCTGGGCATGGACGTTTACGGCTACGATCCGTTCATCTCCGTCGAGCACGCGTGGGTGCTGAGCCGCGAGGTGCAGCGCGTGGGCACGCTCGAGGATCTGTGCCGCGGCTGCGACTACCTCACCGTGCACGTGCCCAGCAAGGCCGATACCATCGGCATGATCAGCACCGAGCAGATCGACCTGCTGGCCCCGGACGCCGTGCTCATCAACTACGCGCGCGAGACCATCATTGACGAGGACGCCGTCGACGCCGCCCTGCGCGCGGGCAAGCTCAGCTGGTTTAGCTGCGACTTTGCCACGCCCAAGACCGTCAAGATGCCCAACACGTTTATCACCACGCATTCGGGCGCCGGCACCGGCGAAGCCGAAGCCAACTGCGCCGACATGGCCATCAGCGAGCTCAAGGATTACCTGGAAAACGGCAACATCGCGCACAGCGTCAACTACCCCGCCTGCAGCATGGGCAAGGCGCGCGCCGCGAGCCGCATCGCCTGTCTGCACGCCAACGTGCCCAACATGATCGGCCAGATCACGGCGATCCTGGCCAAGGACAACGCCAACGTGCAGCGCATGACCAACGAGTCTGCCGGCGAGAACGCCTACACCATGTTCGACACCGACGAGCACCTGGACAGCAGCACGATTGAGGCGCTTAAGCAGATTCCGTCGATGTATCGCGTGCGCGTGATCAAGTAGCGTCGGCGCCAAGCCTGCCAGACAGGCCATGAAGCCCATTCGGCCCCCGTTTTCACGAAACGGGGGCCGATTTCGTTGCTCCGGACGACTTTAGAAATGATACCCAGAACAAGTTTTTTCGGATAATCGACAGTAAGACCCAAATCACCAAGCGCACCCCTTTTGATAAACAACTTTATCAGGGACTTTAGTGGGTAATAATCGATTTCTATATGCCGAATGTAAGTTGACTGTCCATTTTCCGAAACAACTTATGCTAGATAGCATTTTTAATGCCCTTCCAAGGCGAAACTGAAGCCTTTTTGCGACCAGAACTCTAGCTCGCGCTACCGTTTACCCACCGCGCGACTACATTCCCGCCCAATCGATAAAAATCTCCTCACGAAGCCGCCGTTCGAGCTCCTGCTGCCGAGGCGTCTTGTCTTTCAGTGGCGCATCGAGATAGGACATAATGAGCTCCATCACCACGCGGAAGGCATCGGAGTCGGCCAGCTGACCATAGGTCATCAGAACGACGGGATATCCCATGGCTTGCAGCGCCGTCGTTCGATCGGAGTCCGAGATCTTGGATTCAATGGATCCGTGAATGGCTTTACCTTGGCATTCAACCAGGCACTCTCGGCTACCGTCCTTATTTGACAGCAAGATATCGGCGTAGCGCCTATCAAGCCCCGAAATCAGGCGGGCGCTGCGCGTCATGCGAATCTCGACGTTATTGGTAAGGCGCAGCCCTTCACCGCCGCGCAACCTCGTAAGGCCAAACAGCATCGAAGCCTGGACCTCGAGCGGCGATGCCGCCACCCCCGTAACGCATTTAGCGGCACGCGTGAACGATTTAGCGCCGCGGAACCCCGGGATCTTATCGACGTACTCTGTAAGTTCAGAGAGCTCAATCAGGGGAGGTCGTTTCCACAGGTCCGTTGGATTCCCCGAGACATCCTTTACATTTTCCCAACCCAACCGTGCGTCACCCCACCGGTCCCCATATGCCTGCACAAGTGCCGACTTTACCTGAGGCGCAATCTTGCACACGGCAAAGGTGCCGCACATCTCATACATGCACATGATTAAACGCTCGTTTGAGACCGAGGAAGCCAGGGTCAGCAGGGTAAAGAGCGGGGACGCGACATCGAGGCCAAACTCTGTCTGCCGCATGGAATCAAACGGCCTCTCCCCGTTCCAAACATGCCTGACAATGCGATCGCCCTTGCGCCCGCAGACGCCCTGCGCCAACACGTGAAACGGGGTGCCCAGGAAATGCTTGACGAGCGGATGCTCACATAGGTGCTCCCTGCGCGGATCGTCCGCAGAATCGGGCAGGTCCGGCATTATTGCCAAGACCTGTGGAGGTATCCGGTGATACCGAAAGGCAGATATGTCGCACAGCATGTCGTCCATGAAGGGTACGTACCCACCGCGTCGTTTGTAAACCCGCCTGGACGGCAAACGCGCTGGCTCGGCCTGCGAACGGTAAATACCGCTGCGCGCACGCCGCAGATCTCTCAGGAGGCTTACAATCGGTTTGGAAAGCAGACTGATTGTGAGGTTGCATATGGTTGATGAGGACTTTGCCTGGCGGCTTGCGCAGGAGCTCGTGCGGATCGACAGCTCAGACCCGGGCGCGTATGAGGACGAGATCGAGCACTTCATTAAGAGGCTCATTGAGCAGCAGCTGGCACAACTTGGTAGTTCTGCGCTCGATGCCGTGCAGGCTGAGGAACTCGAGGTGCTGCCCGGGCGCCGCAACCTTAAAGTCACCGTGCCGGGCCAAAGCGACGAGGCGCAACTCGTCTACATCTGCCACATGGATACCGTCACCCTGGGCGATGGCTGGGACGCGGACATTCCGCCGCTCGGAGCGATCGTGCGCAACGATAAACTCTATGGCCGCGGTGCCTGCGATATGAAGGGTGGCCTGGCCTGCGCCATTGCCGCACTGGTCCATACGCTCGAGCGCGTGGCGGCGGATGGCACGCTGCCCCGCCGCGGCTTTTCGCTCATCTGCTCGGTCGACGAGGAAGACTTTATGCGCGGCTCCGAGGCGGCCATCAATGCCGGTTGGGTCGGCTCGCGCGAATGGGTGCTGGACACCGAGCCCACCGACGGGCAGATCCAGGTGGCGCACAAGGGTCGCACGTGGTTCGAGATCGAGATGGCCGGCGTCACGGCTCATGCAAGCCAGCCTTGGAAGGGCGCCGACGCCGTCGCCGCCATGGCCGAGGTCGTGTGCTCGCTTCGTCGCACGTTTGCGACGCTGCCCGTGCATGATGAGCTGGGTCCTTCGACCATCACGTTTGGACAGATAGAGGGCGGCTATCGCCCCTATGTCGTGCCCGACCACGCCAAGGTCTGGGTCGACATGCGCCTGACGCCGCCGACCGACACGACCGCCGCAATCAACATGGTCGAGCAGGCCATTGCCGCCGCCGAGGACGCCGTTCCCGGTTGCCATGGCAGCTACACCGTGACGGGCGACCGACCCGCCATCGAGCGCGACCCGAGCTCTCCCCTTCTAGCAGCGCTCAAGCGTGCCGCCGATGGCGTGACGGACGCGGACACGACCGTCGGCTTCTTTACCGGCTACACCGATACCGCCGTCATTGCCGGCAAGACAGGCAACCGCAATTGTATGAGCTATGGCCCAGGCTCGCTCGCGCTCGCCCACAAGCCCAACGAATATGTGCCCCACGCCGACATCGTTCGTTGTCAGCAGGTGCTCATCGCGCTCGCCGATAACGTGCTCTGGGACGCGAACGGCCAAGTTGGGGCATAATAAGCCGCGAACAAACCGACTCGCGCGTTAGGACCGCCCATGAAAGCACTTCCGTTTCCCTGCATCCGCCCGGCTCAGGACCGCGTGCTCGAGGCGTTGCCTGCAATGGGCAGCATCCTGAGCGGCAACGACACCCTGCGCGGAGCCATTGCCGATGGGCTCATGCTCAAGGACCCGGGTGCGGCGTATTACGTGTACGAATGCTCGGGCGAGCCGGGACGCGTGACGGGTGTCGTGGCGATTTGCCCGGTTAACGTACTGACGGGTGGCGACGAGGCTGCCGCCGAGAGCGTCGACGCACTCGCCGCTGCGCACGCAATCGCCGAACTCAAAGTTCAGCCTCGTCCCGTGTCGCTCGCTTACGAGGCCTCGCCCGTCATGGATATCATCCTGGGCGCCGCCAAAGAAGGTGCGTCGCTCTACGCCGTCACCGACCCCGCCGGCATTACGCACCGTGTGTGGGAGGTCAAGCGCGAGGACGCCGTTGCCGCCATCCGAGCCATGCTCGACCAGGCACCGGAGCCGACGCCGGCAGACGACCCCGCCTACACTGCCGCGCTGGCAGGGGCGGCGCAGCTCCTAGCAGACGACGCCCGCACAGCCGGCACCTACACGGGCAAAGAGCCGTTCAACTTTACCATTGCCGCGCTATTCCCCGCCGCACAGGTCGCCGGCGACGCACCGCAGGTTCCAACGGGTCTGCTCACCCACCAGATCGCACGGTGGTTCTAGCCGGGCGTAAACGCTTAGCACAAAGACTCGGCAGCTCAACAAACAAGGGGCGGAGATGCAATACATGTGCATGCATCTCCGCCCCTTTCGCATCGAGCGATTATGTCGGCAACCCGTATCGCCGCGCCCGCACTAGCCACGTTGCGGACCCGCTGCCGCCACCAGCGGCTCAAGGCCCAGCTCGCGCGCATAATCTTCCTGCGTAAAGACTTCGACCAGGTCAAACGTATCGGTCGCATCGTCAAACGCAAAATGCAGCACCGAGCAGTTGCCCGGAACGCGATCGCGTTCATCGGCCTCCGCGCCCTTGGCATGGTCCATGAACTCCTTGATGGCCGATCCGTGGCTCACCGCAAGGACGCACTCATGGTCCGGGCGTCGCGTGAGCTCGGTCAGCGTCGCCACCATGCGCTTACGTACCTGCATCTGGCCCTCGCCGCCAAACTGGCGATAGAAATCGCGCCACGGGCGCTCGGGCATCAACATCACGCGCTCGGCTTCAAAATCGCCAAAGAACCACTCGCGCAGGCCGTCAAGGCGCTCGTAGGCAAGGCCCGGCCACAGGTTGGCGATAGTCTGCTCGGTGCGATGCAGCGTCGAGGTGTAGGCGTGGTCGGGCTCAATGCCGCGCGCACGCAAAAACATGCCGGTGCGCGCCGCCTGGTCGCAACCCAGCTGCGTGAGCGGCGAGTCGCTCCAGCCCTGAATGATGCGCTTAAGGTTGAATATCGTCTGCCCATGACGAACCAGATACAGGTCTTTATTCATAGGGGTCCTTTCGTTCGTTACCAATCAAGGAGCGAAAACGCCCCGTCGCAATAGCCAAAATGAAGCACGGCGCCGTTGTCGGGCTGCGCCCCACCGCCGGCCACGTACTCAAGAAACTCCTGGCAAGCGGAACCGTGGGAGACTGCCAACACGCAGTTGTGCTGCGGCCGGGCCATAATACGGGACAGCGCCGCGACCATACGCGCCCGGAGCTGCGCTTCCGGCTCGCCGCCAAACGCGACCGGATAATCGCCCCAGGGCTGCAGCGGCATCTCGCGATTTGATGTACCCTCCAGCGAGCCCAAATGCCACTCGCGTAGGTCATCGACCAGCTCTATCGAACGGCCCTCACCAGCAATTAGCTCAGCCGTACGCCGCGCCCGGCCCAACGGGGAGGAATACACATGGTCAAAGGTCACGCCGCGGTCCTCGAACGCCGAACGCGTCGCCAGCGCCTGCTCGCGCCCGCGTGCCGTCAGCGGCGAATCGTGCCAGCCCTGCAAAATGTTCTGCACATTGAGCTCAGTCTGCCCATGCCGCACCAAATACAGATCGGCCACATGCCCTCCCCTCGCACCACCGCAAAGGAGACAGACGCCTTTGTGGTGATTTTGCTGCCGGATTGCACCGCAACGACGCGCAACTACAGCAGCACGTCGGCAAGCGAGCGCTTGGGCACGTGGTGCACCTGCGCCTCGTCGCGCCAATAATTGATGGAGCCGTCGGGGTTGGAATCGATCGCATCGATCATCTGCGTCTCGGTCGGCACGCCGAAAGCCATGATCAGCTTGAGCTCATACTTGTCGTTATCG
Organism: Collinsella aerofaciens; assembly: GCA_021639365.1. Classification (GTDB taxonomy): domain Bacteria; phylum Actinomycetota; class Coriobacteriia; order Coriobacteriales; family Coriobacteriaceae; genus Collinsella; species Collinsella aerofaciens_AH. The sequence continues at coordinate 12,463 of JAJXHK010000021.1, read as the reverse complement.
AGCCCCATGGCATCGATCGCGTGGGGCGTAAAGGCCTTGAACATGCAGGCTGCCACCTCGGGCGTGGCGCTGCGAGCGGCGAGCATCATCGTCTGCGCGGCAATGCCCGTGTCGACCTCGGTGATGGGCGCGGCGGGCTTACCCGGAACAGCGCGCTCGGCAAGAATCGCGATGTAGCCGGTCGGACGCTCGCCCTCGGCAGGACCCGGCCAATCCTTAAGCGCGCCGGCCCATGCAAGCTCATCAAATACACGCGCGCAATCCTCGGCACCGCTCACCACATGAAAACGCAGACGCTGAGCATTGGCGCCGCAGGGAGCCAGGTGCGCCAGTTCCGCCAGCTCGAGCAAAAACTCGCGCGGCACGCGCATGGACTCGTCAAAGCGGCGGCACGTGCGGGCGCGACGGATCAGCGCGTCAAACGCTTCCAGACCGAGCTTTTCGCAGCCCTGCTTTGCCATCGATTCTGCGCTTACCGGCGCTGCGGGAACTGTTTCGTTCATAGGGGCCCCCAATACAAGCCAATTGTCCTTAGGAAAATCTAACCTAAAACGTAGGCAATTACATACAGCGGCGTAATGTTCTACATCTGTTGATTAATCCTCACTGAAGCGGGAATAAAAGTAACAATTCGGGAATGTGGGGCGGCAATTCGTCCTTCCCGCCCCATACATCGGCGCCCTTGGGCGATACTTGTTGCATCACTTTTGGCGTACGCCGCACGGAGAGCAATGAACGCAACGTGCACCACACGGAAAGGAGACATTATGGGCATCTTTAAGAACGATGACCAAAAATCCAGCCAGTTTGGATTTGACGAGAAAAGCATGGCGGGCAAAGCCGTCAAGGCCGTGCGCTGGATTTACGCCATCACGGGCGTCATGGCGCTCATTGCTGGTATCGCGCTGCTTTTTGCACCCGCCAAGTCCCTCGTCTTTTTGACGACTGTCCTGGGTTTTTACTTTGTAATCACCGCTGCCATCAGGCTGTTCACTGCCATTTTTGAGCCGCTGCTGCCCACCGGCTGGCGCGTGACGAGCATCATCTCCAACCTACTCATTATCTTGGGCGGCGTCATAATCCTGCGCAACCAGGCCTTCTCGACCGCGACGCTTACCACGATGGTGGTTATCGTGGCCGGCTTTGGTTGGATTGTCGAAGGTGTCATGTCCATTCTGGAGTCCGAGCTTTCGTCCAACCGTGCCCTCGCCATCCTGAGCGGCGTACTCTCCATCATCGCCGGCATGTTCGTGTTTATCTATCCGCTGTGGTCGGCCAAGATGCTCGTCATCTTTAGCGGCGCCGCGCTGCTGGTGTTTGGCGTAACGCTGATTGTTCGCGCTATTCAATTTGGCAAACTGGTGCACTAGATGCCGCGAACGCTCTTTATTGATGCCGACGCCTGCCCGGTCACGCGCGAGTCGATTGACTGCGCGCGGCGGGCGGGCGTCGCCGTTATTATCGCCGGCAACAGCACGCAAAACCTGGAACGGCACATTCGCCGCGACGACCCGCGTGATGCCGAGCACGCGCGACGCGGCTTTTGGGTCACGACGCTCGATGTGAGCGTGGGCGCCGACAGCGCCGACTTTGCCATTGTCGAACGCCTGCAGGCGGGCGACGTAGTCGTGACGCAGGACATTGGCTTGGCGAGCATGGTACTCGGACGCGATGCCGCCGCCATCGGCGTGCGCGGGCGCGTCTACGATAAGGCGACCATCGACATGCAACTGTTTATTCGCCACGAGGAAAAGAAGGTACGCCGCGCCGGGGGACGCACTCGCGGACCGGCGGCATTTACCAGCGAAGACCGCATCCGCTTTAAACGCAACCTCACCGAGCTACTGCGCTAACCAAGGTAGATTTTTGGGACATGCCTGGAAATCTACCTTTTTGTTTTTAGCGGTGTGAGCGCTCGGAATCCATGGCTCAACAAAAAAACGGGCTTCAAAATGCCATGCGTCGCCGCATTGCGCAGGCGCCAAGCATGGCTATTTTGAAGCCCGTTTTGTCAGGCCTACTTAGAACCCAAAGGCGGAAAGGATAAGGCCCCAGCCCGCGCCGATGATATACATCATGATCAGAAACACAGCGTTTTCGCGGGCGCTGCGGTTGGTGCGGAACAGCACCAGGTAGCCCACGCCAGCGGAGATAAGCGTGCCGGCGAGCATCGGCGCCAGCTGCAGCGCGCCTTCCAGGTACAGCTGCGTGATGACGACGCTGGCCGAGCAGTTGGGGATCAGGCCGACGAGTGCCGAGCCCAGGACCGCAAGCGTCTCGTTACCGCGCAGGAACTGCTCAATCGCCGATTCGCCGAACGTCTCGAGCACGGCAACCAGAATCAACGTCACTAGAAAAATGAATACCGAAACCTGCACGGTGTGAGAGATCGCGCTGCGGATAATCGACAGAACGGGCGCGCCCTCGTGGGAGTGGTCGTGGCTGTGGCCGTGGTGGTGCTCATGCTCGCCCATGTGACCGTGATCATGGCTGTGTCCGTGGTCGCGCTCATGTTCATCTTCATCATCATCGCAACCGCAATGGTCGCGCTCGCATAACTCGTGGATGTGGTCGGCGCTCACGCCCGCCTCGGCCACCTCGTCGATGATGTCACCGCCAGTGTGGTCGTCGTGCGCGCAGTTCACGTGGGCCGGGTTGGCCGCGGTTCCCAGCACGGTACGGCGAATCGCCGCATGCGCGCGAGAGTTACGACGCAGGCCGCGAATGGCGGCGTCCACGATAAAGCCCGTGACCAGCGCGATCAGTGCCTTCGAAGCCAAAAGCATCGCCATGGTCTGCACGGGCACCTGCTCGGCAAGCAACAGCGGCAGCATCTCATCGGAGGTCGAAAGGAACACCGCCACCAACGTGCCCAAGGTCACGACACGACCGGCGTACAGCGTGGCCGCCATTGCCGAAAAGCCGCACTGCGGCACCATGCCCAACAACGAGCCAACCACGGGGCCCGCAGCGCCAGCGCGCTTGATGGCGCCGTTAACGCGGTCGCCCGCGACGTGCTCCAGAGTCTCGAGAGCCAAATACGTCACCAACAAAAACGGCACCAGCGACAGCGTGTCCTTGCCGGCGTCGAGCAAAATATCAATCAGCAAATCCATGACGGATGGAACCTTTCGTGTCTTTCGGCAGCATTGTAAAAGTCCTAGCGGTCAACTAGGGTATTGTAGTTGACCTAGGCGTGGTGCCAATAGTTGCCCATGGTAAACTATCATCTCGCCATAACTCAGTAACCCCGAGCCGCGCGACGCGGCCCGTCCAAGGAGCAGCCTATGAACGTTTCGCAAGCACTCGAATACGAACGCCAACCGTTTATCCCTATGTTTATCTATGGCGATCACGGTGCCATGGAGTCCGAGCGCCAGAAGGGCGAAGAGGCCCTCAAGGTGCTCGAGACCGAGTATTTTACTGCCGAGGACGACCCCGGCTTCGACTTTGCCACCGTGCGCGACCTGGCCGACCGCAACCGCGACCTTTGCGACCAGATTGGCGAGGCACGCCTGCGCAATGTGACGCCCGCGACGCTCTCGCGCGGCCTGTCCGACGCCGACACCTGCGCCGCCATCGGCAAGATGCAAAAGCGCACCGCCGCGTCCGTTATGCGCGAGATCCGCGGTGACCGCGACGCGCTCGGCGTGGCCTACGCCCGCAAGCCCATCCAGGGCACCGTGCTCGGTATCGACATCGAGACCACCGGCCGTGCACCCGAACGCGGTTATATCATCAACGTCGGCTGGGAGATCATGGAACTCACCAGCGACGCCATCCCGCACGACGCCGAGGCGCACTACTGTGGCCTGCCCGACATCTACCGCGGCGAAGATGTGCCGCTGTCGAATATCCACCACATTACCTGGGACGACATCGACGGCAAAACGCCCTTCCGCGAGAACAAAGAGCTGCAAAAGCAGCTGCTCAAGCTTATGAAGAAGTACCCGTACATGGCGCACAACGCCGCCTTTGAGGACAGCTGGTTCAAGATTCACCTGGACGGTTACGCCGAGGCACGCCGCGCCGGCAAGATCATTGTCATCGACTCACGCCAGATCTGCCGCAGCCTGGACGCCGACGTGCGCTCGCTCCCCCGCGAGTCCGCCCCAGCCGCGCTCGAGAACTGGGCGCGCCGCCGTGGAACCCTCGCCGCCGACGCCAACGAGCAGCACCTGGGCCTCGACGACACCGACCTCATGCTCCGCACGGTGCAGGCCGAGTTTAACCTCAAGAACCTATTCGCGAAATAGCAACGTCTGCGACAAACACTGCTTGCTCACGAGCGGCCTCGCAGCGGGAAACACCGCAGCGGGGCCGCCCTACGTTCCACAGATAGATCTGCCATCACAAATTCTGAACCCTCATTTTGAACGATTCGGCCAATTCCCGACACGTAATTCGTTGTCGGATGGTGATGCATCGATATCAAATGTGCAGCAATTGAGTATTTATATGCCATAGCTAAGCTGCGAGAACATTGATTTTAGGCGTACCAACCCATAATTGCGTCAAGCTTTTGGACAGCATTTGGTTAGGCCCCTAAAACGACTTTCCCACTCAGCGCCATCAACACGGCATTAGCTGACACGATATATACCATGAGTATCGTATTGTCACATACCACTGCAAAAGCGGTCTACCAGGCCGCGCATTCGGCGTCTGCGAAAGACACCAAGCCCTGTAACCCTGCCGCGATTTACGGATCATGTCCCACCGGAACGCTCCTTGACGCAGCCGCAGCATGGCTCACCAAACACAATGTTTCCCTCGACGCAAATGATTCCATCGAGGTGATGGTGTTTGATCGCAGGAATGCGCGCTACGCAATGAACTGTCAATGCCACGTTACGTCAAAACGATTCTCGAACTCACGCTTTATAGAGCTCAAAGATGGCATCTTCATTGTTGGCGTTGAGCTTTGCGCGCTTCAGGCCGCCACCTATCTCCCTTTTCGCGAACTGGTGGAGTACTACTTTGAATTGTGCGGCGTTTACTCCCTTGGAACCGGCTCTTCCACCTCTTATAACGAGCGTTTCGCGCTCACCTCGACCAAGAGGTTGAAACAGTTCTTTAATTCCATTACCAGATGCGACGGTCTGGCCCTTGCCCGAAAGGCGATCCAATGTGTGCGCGACGGATGCCGGTCTCCTATGGAAACGGCCTTTGTCATGATGCTAACGCTGCCTAAAAGCGAATGAGGGCTTGGTATTAAGGGAATTGAGACCGATTACGAGGTGCAGGTCACCGCCGCCGCAAAGAATCTCACGAGACGCAAAAAGTTCTTTATGGATGCGTATCTAAAGAAATCTCGCACAGACATTGAATACAACGGGTTTTATCATGACGCGGAAGAAGACCGCGCCATCGATGAGGAGCGCAAGAATGCGCTTGCGTCCATGGGATACGGAATCATCACCGTCAGTCGCTATTCCTTTATGCATGCCAGCGCTTTCGTTAGGGTCATGGAGGCGATCCAACGGAAAGAGGGCATACGCCCCTCGCGTCTGCCAAAAGACTTTCAAATCATGCAAGAGGACCTGAGACAGTTTGTGCTCAGAAGGTTTATAGAAGAGAAAAAGCGAATTCAGAAGCAGCTTCGCCAGGATTCCGAAGATCGTCAACGAATCGACCTCGAAAAAGCAACACTCGAAGGCATCACGCTGGATGACCCGACAATAAATGAAGTTCCGGCAATCGATGACATGCAGACTGTCGAATCCGACAGCCCATCATTTGCCCAAATAAGCAGCCTCGCGCCCGAGGGCAGAATCTTCGGGGCCGGAAGCTAGACCGGCTAACAAGGTGGGTACCCTAGCGATGTGCAAAATTGCGAGTATTCAGCAGGGTCGGCCCTCCAGCACCCACAAGTTAATCCAAATGAGAAACAAAAACGCTATCGAACGGGAACGTTAGGTAACATTTGAGGAAGACCTTGACTGTTTACCGCCCTTGGATAACTCTTGAGCGGCTTTATTTGGCCTGGAATAGATTAACGGACCCCCTATAGTTGCAGAATACTCCAATTTTTGCACGGCGCGGGGGCACCCACCCCGGCATCGGCTATCAAAACCGCTCAGTCCGGAATCTCGTCCACTATTCCCCATCATTTTGTGCGACGAATTACCTGAACGTCATTGACATATGAACATGCGCTCATATAATCGGAAATAAGTTATATGAGCGCATGTTCATATGAAAGGATGTTGCAATGAGCAGCCACGCTGATGAAACAAAGACTGGCATCGAGGCCACCGAGCCGATCGTCCCCACCACCTGCTCGCCCGAGGACCTTCCCGACGAGGAGCTGTTGTACGACCTGGCCGACCTGTTCAAGGTCTTCAGCGACACCACACGCATCAAGATTCTCTATGCCCTCATGGGTCGCGAGCTCTGCGTGGCTGACATCGCCGAAGCGACCGCGACCTCGCAGTCTGCGGTGTCGCACCAGCTGCGCACGCTTAAGCAGTCGCACCTGGTCAAGTTCCGCCGCGACGGCCGCAACATTCTCTACTCGCTTGCCGACGATCACGTCTACACCATGCTCAACCAGGGCATGAGCCATATCTGCGAATAGCAATCAACCACGGTATCAGCGCGGCCGGCACCCAGACCGCTAACACAGGGAAAGGAACCCACCATGAAAAAGCAGTTTAAGCTCGACGAGATCGATTGCGCCAACTGCGCGCGTGAACTTCAGGACGAGCTGGCTAAGCTCGATGGCGTCAAGTCCGTTTCGGTCAACTTTATGACCCAGAAGCTGACGCTCGAGGCCGACGACGCCAAGTTCGACGAGGTCCTGGACCGCGTCGTTGAATTCACCGCCGACGCCGAGCCAGACTGCGAAATCATTCTCTAACCCGCGCATACGTTGACCTGCAAGGCCGCGCTTGCCGCGGCCTTTGCTCGCGAAATTATATGAGCGAGTGTTCATACACTCAAATGGGAGGTTTGAATCATGGCAGCCGCCGATCCCAAAAAGAAAAAGAAGAAGCGCAAGAAGAAAGAGTCCCTTGAGCACAAGCGCAACCGCATCCTGGTAGCACTGGGCATTTTTGCCGTTGTTTATGCCCTCGACGAGCTCGGCGCCCTTACCGCTGCATTCGGCACCCCGGGTGACATCTACGCCAGCTTCGTGCTGTTCCTGGTGCCGTTCCTAATTGCCGGCTACGACGTGCTCCAGAAGGCGTTCAACAACATCCGCCGCGGCAAGGCCTTCGACGAGAGCTTCCTCATGGCCGTCGCGACCATCGGCGCGTTCGCCATGGTGCTCTTCCCCGACACCGACCCACACATGGCCGAAGGCGCCGCCGTCATGCTGTTCTACCAGGTCGGCGAGTTGTTCCAGGCATACGCCGTGGGCAAGAGCCGCAAGTCGATCAGTGCCATGATGGACATCGCGCCCGACTACGCTAACGTCGAGCAGCCCGACGGCACGCTCGAGCAAGTCTTCCCCGATGACATCGCCGTCGGCACCGTAATCGTGGTCAAGCCCGGCGAGCGCGTGCCTATCGACGGCGTTATCGTCGAGGGCGAAACCCAGCTCGACACCGCCGCGCTCACGGGCGAGTCAGTCCCCCGCCCCGCCAAGTCCGGCGACGACATCATCAGCGGCTGCATCAACATGACGGGCCTCATCCACGTGCGCACCACCAAGCCGTTTGGCGAGTCCACCGTCGCGCGCGTCCTGGAGCTCGTGGAGAATGCCAGCGAAAAGAAGGCGCGCACCGAAAACTTCATCACGCGCTTCGCCCGCGTCTACACCCCCGCCGTCACCGGCGCTGCCGCGGCGCTCGCGCTCGGCGGCGGCCTGGTCACCGGTGCCTGGTCCGACTGGATTCTGCGCGGTCTGACCTTCCTGGTCGTCAGCTGCCCGTGCGCCCTCGTGATCAGTGTGCCGCTCAGCTTCTTTGGCGGCATCGGCGGCGCGTCCAAGCTGGGCGTTCTCATCAAGGGCTCCAACTACCTCGAGACGCTCGCCGACGTGGACACCGTCGTCTTCGACAAAACGGGCACCCTCACCAACGGCACGTTCTCAGTCGTCGCGGTGCACCCCGAGGCAGGCCATACCGAGCAGTCGCTGCTCGAAGTCGCCGCCCTCGCCGAGTCGTTCTCCGATCACCCTATCGCGCAGTCGGTGCGCGCCGCCTACCAGGGCGAGCTCGACCCCAAGCGCGTGAAGGATTCCGCTAATAACGCGGGCCACGGCGTGACGGCGACCATCGACGGCATGCATGTCGTCGTCGGCAACGCCAAGATGCTCGCCGCGACCGGCGTTGAAGCACCGGACTGTGAGGTTGTCGGCACGATCCTCCACGTGCTCGTGGACGGCGTGTATGCCGGCCACATCGTGATTGCCGACACCGTCAAGGCCGATGCCGAGAAGACAATCCGCGACCTGCACGCCGCCGGCATCAAGCGCACCGTCATGCTCACAGGCGACCGCGAGGAAGTGGCTGCGTCCGTTGCCGAACAGTTGGGTCTCGACGAGTTCCACGCGCAGCTCCTGCCGGGCGACAAGGTCGAGCGCGTTGAGGCGCTGCTCGCGGCCGAAAGTGGCAAGGGCAAGCTCGCCTTTGTCGGCGACGGTATCAACGACGCGCCTGTGCTTACGCGCGCTGATGTGGGCATTGCCATGGGCGCCATGGGCTCCGACGCCGCGATCGAGGCCGCCGACGTGGTGCTGATGGACGACAAGCCGTCCAACATTTCCCGCGCGATCCGCGTGGCGCGCAAGACCATGTCGATTGTTTGGCAGAACATCATCTTTGCGCTGGGCATTAAGCTGCTGATCCTTGTGCTGGCAGCGCTGGGCATCGCCAATATGTGGCTTGCCGTGTTCGGCGACGTGGGCGTGGCGATCATCGCCATCCTGAACGCCATGCGCGCGATGGGTGTCAAGAACCTGTAGCGCCTGTGGTCCCTCCGGCCGGGGCCGGGCTTGGTTTTGAAAACGTCCTCGACCAATGAAGCGCCCCCGTTCTGCTCCTTCGGAGCTACGAACGGGGGCGCTTCTGGTCTGCGGATTGTTTTCAAAACCAAGCCCGGCCCCGGCCTGCGGCGACACAACTGGCGGTTCTTGGGCATCGCTTGCAGGCGGGGTTCCTTGTCTGAGTTGAACTTGGTTGGTGGGGTTACTGATCCCGGTCGCTGCCCCGTCTCAGCATCGATCTTAGCTTCTCGAAGCTCTCCTCGCTCAGGCAGTGCTCCATGTGGCAGCCCTCTTGCGACGCGACCTCGGGCGTTACGCCTGCGTCCTCTAGCAGCCCTACAAAAAAGCAGTGGCGCTCCCACATTTGACGGGCAACCTCAAGACCGCGTTCCGTCAGATGCACGTCGCGTTTGCCCATCTCCACGTAGCCGGTGCTCTCCAAGGCCGCCATGGCTTTAGAGACGCTTGCTTTGGTTACGCCCAAGTATTCGGCAACGTCGATCGAGCGCACGATGCCCTGACGTTCCGATAGGACGTAGATCGATTCGAGATAGTCTTCTCCGGATTCACGTAGGGCCATGGGCCGCCTTTCGCGATGGCTTCTAGTTAGCCTTTGGATACTTTTACTTGATTTACTTTACCGCAAAAGTTGCCCATGTCTTACTACGTTGTTTAAAAAGTTAACCGTGTTTCACAAAACGCACGGGGCAAAAACAAAACGGGGACACGCCCCGCAAGGAGTGTCCCCAACTGACGGCAGAAAAGGAACGTCCCCAAATGCCGAATCCGCAGCTACAGCAGGCCAAAGTGTTTGGCGGCGTTGTAGATGCCGTCGTCGTCCACGGCGGTCGTCACGTAGGTCGCCGCGGCCTTCACGGTATCCTGCGCGTTGCCCATGGCCACGCTCGTGCCCACGGCGGAAAACATCGACAGGTCGTTCTCGCCATCGCCAAAGGCGATCGCCTCGCTCGCGTCGATGCCCAAGCGCTCCAGCGTCGCTGCCACCCCTAGGTCCTTACCGCCGTTAGCGGGAATAATATCGCAGAACAGATCGCACCAGCGCGTAGTCAGCGAATGTGAAACCGCATCAGTCACGATATGCTCGTCGGCCGGGTCCACAAAGGCGCAGAACTGGTAGACCGGTGCGTCAAAGGCGTGCTCAAACGGCTCCTCGTGGTAGACGATTCCCGCGTTGCTGCCAGCCGTCACCACGCGCTCGGACAGGCGGTTCACAAACGAGCTCTCGCCCTGCATGCACAGCGAGTCGTAGCGCCCCTGCGCCACCTGGTCCACAATCACCGCGACGTCGTCCGGATCGATCGGGCAGCTGCGGTAAACCCCCTCGGCATCAAAGCAGTGCTGGCCCGAAAGCGTAATGTACGCATCCCAGCCCAGGTCGAACAGCCAGTCCGGCATCTGGTAGGTCGGACGGCCCGTGGCGATCACGCACGCAATCCCCTGCTCGCGAAAGCTGTCGAGCACCTGCCGCGCCGACGCCGGAATCCGGTGGGTCTTAAAGCTCAGCAGCGTACCGTCGATATCGAAAAACGCGGCTTTGATCATCCTCGCCTACTCCTCGCCCTCGAGCTTCTCGCTCGCCTCGAGCCACGCCATCTCCAACTCGTCCATGGCGGCATGGGCCTCGTCGATCTTTGCCTGCTGCTCGCCCAGCGCCGTGTAGTTGGTGGGGTCGACCTGAGCCATCGCGGCCTCGGCCTCCTCCACGCGGGCGCGCTGCGTCTCCATTTTGCGCTCGAGCGAGCTCACCTCGCGGCGAAGCTTCTGGCGTTCGGCGTTGGAAAGGCCATTGGGCTGGCCGCTCGACTTGGGCTTTTCGGCCGCAGCCGCCGCGGCACCGGTGTCAAACGTGCCGGTCTTGGCGCTCGGCGCACCCACGGGCTCGCCCTCGGCGGTAGCGTTGCACAGGCGCAGGTACTGGTCCACACCGCCGGGCATATGCGTCAGATGGCCATCGAGCAGTGCCCACTGCTGGTCGGTCACGCGCTCCATAAGGAAACGGTCGTGCGTCACCAGGATTAGCGTGCCGGGCCAGCCGTCGAGCAGGTCCTCGACAATCGCGAGCATGTCGGTATCCAGGTCGTTGCCGGGCTCGTCCAGGATGAGCACGTTGGGTTCGTCCAGGATCGTCAGCAACAGCGACAGGCGGCGGCGCTGGCCGCCCGAAAGATCGCCGATGCGGCTCCAGAGCTGCTGCGTCGTAAAGCCCAGGCGCTCGCAAAGTTTCTCGGGCGAAGTCTCCTTGCCGTCGATGACGTAGTACTTCTTATAGTTGCCGAGCACCTCGCGGATCGTGTCGCCCATGTAGGGCTCGAGCTCCTCGAGCTGCTGCGACAGCACGCCAAAGCGCACCGTCTGGCCAATCTTCACGCGGCCGCGCAGGGGCGCGATCTTGCCCTGAATCACGTCGAGCAGCGTCGACTTGCCGGCGCCGTTCTCACCCAAAAGACCATAGCGGTCGCCCGCACCAATGAGCCAGGTCACATCGGTGAGCACCTGCTTGGGCGCGCTATCGGTATCCGCATAGCCGGCGTCCACGTCGATCACGTCGATGACCTGCTTGCCCAGGCGGCTCACGGCGAGGCGCTTGAGCTCCAGTTCGTCACGCACGGGCGGCACGTCGGCGATGAGTTCGCGAGCGGCATCCACACGAAACTTGGGCTTGGTGGAGCGCGCCTGGGCACCGCGGCTCAGCCACGCGAGCTCCTTGCGCGCCATGTTGCGACGACGCTCCTCGGTGACGGCGGCCATGCGGTCGCGCTCCACGCGCTGCAGGATGTAGGCCGAGTAGCCGCCCTCGAAGGGGTCGACCCGGCCGTCGTGGACCTCCCACATGCTGGTGCAGACCTCGTCCAAGAACCAACGGTCGTGCGTGACCACGAGCATGGCGCCCTGACCGCGCTGCCAGCGGGCCTTTAAGTGACGCGCAAGCCAGTTGATGGTGCGCATGTCCAGGTGGTTGGTGGGCTCGTCGAGCATGAGTACGTCGTAGTCGCCGATCAGCAGGCGCGCGAGGTCCACGCGACGGCGTTGGCCGCCCGAAAGCTCGCCTACCGTGCCCTCCCAGGGCACATCGCTAATGAGGCCGGCGAGGATCTGGCGCGTGCGGGGGCTCGATGCCCATTCGTACTCGGGCGTGTCGCCCACGACGGCATGATGCACGGTGTCGGTATCGACAAGCTGGTCCTTTTGGCCGAGCAGGCCGATCGTGGTGCCGCGGCGATGCGTCACGCGACCGTCGTCGGGCTCCAACGTGCCCGCGAGCACGCTCAGCAACGTCGACTTGCCGTCACCGTTTTTGCCGACAATACCAATACGGTCGCCCTCGCCCACGCCGAGCGTCACGCTATCGAAAATATGCTTGGTGGGAAACTCTAGGCTGACGGAATCGCATCCCAAAAGAATCGCCATATGCCCTGCTCCTTCGTAGAAATTCAACGTTGTCCATGATAGCGAAAACCACCACAAAGGTGCCTGTGAACTGCACCCCGAAACTTGGACTGAATAAAT
>JAJXHK010000020.1:3517-33512 GCA_021639365.1 Collinsella aerofaciens | reverse complement strand
CATTTCCCGATGTCCAAGAAATGGGAGGCAGTTCACTGTCCCCATCGTGGTGGTTGGGGCGGCCGGTATAGAAAAAGTCCCCGCCGGGCGTGTACTCGACGGGGGCTTTGCCGTTTGGTGGCTAGCGCTGCAGGTGATTACTCGCCCAGCAGGCTCTTGGTGATGGAAGCGGCGGCCTTCTTGCCGGCGCCCATCGCCAGAATGACCGTAGCGGCACCGGTGACGATGTCGCCGCCGGCCCAGATGCGGGGATCGGTGGTCTGGCCGGTCTCCTCGTCGGCGACGATGTAGCCCCACTTGTTGAGCTCCATCTTGCCGCCGATCTTCTTTGCGAAGGGGTTGGCGTTGGTGCCGATAGCCGAGATCGCGACGTCGCAGGGGATCTCCTCGATGGCGCCCTCGATGGGCACCGGGCGACGGCGGCCGGACTCGTCAGGCTCGCCGAGTTCCATCTTCTGGACCTTGACGGCGCACACGGAGCCGTCCTCGCCAGCGACAAACTCGAGCGGGGAGACGAGCGGCAGAACCTCGACGCCCTCGGCCTTGGCGTGGTGCAGCTCGGCACGACGGCAAGGCATCTCATCCTCGGTACGACGGTAGGCGATAATGGCGTGCTCGGCGCCCAGGCGCTTGGCGGTACGGACGGCATCCATAGCCACGTTGCCGCCGCCAAAGACAACGACGTTCTTGCCGTGCTTGGTGGGGGTGTCGTACTCGGGGAACTTGTTGGCCTTCATCAGGTTCACGCGGGTGAGGTACTCGTTCGCGAAGAAGACGTTGGGCAGGTTCTCGCCGGGGACGTTGAGGAACTTGGGCAGGCCAGCGCCGGTCGCCACGTAGATGGCGTCGAAGCCCTGCTCGAACAGCTCCTCGGCCGTGGCCATGTTGCCCACGACGGAGTTGTACTCAAACTTGACGCCCATGTCCTCCAAGCCGTCGATCTCGCGCTTGACGACTGCCTTGGGCAGACGGAACTCGGGGATGCCGTAGACCAGCACGCCGCCGCCGGTGAAGAAAGCCTCGAAGACGGTGACGTCAAAGCCGTTACGGGCGAGCTCGCCGGCGCAGGTGATGCCGGACGGGCCGGAACCGACGACGGCGACCTTCTTGCCGTTCTTGGGGGCCATCTTGGGCGTGGAGGCGAGCTCGGGGCGGTCACCCAGGAAGCGCTCGAGCTGGCCGATGGCCACGGGCTCGGACTTCTTGCCGCGGATGCACTTGCCCTCGCACTGGTTCTCCTGCGGGCAGACGCGGCCGCAGATGGCGGGAAGCATGGAGTCCTCGCGGATGGTATCAAGAGCGCCGCCGAAGTCCTTCTCGCGGATCTGCTCGATAAAGCGGGGGATGTTGATGTTGACGGGGCAGCCCTCAACACAGAACGGCTTCTTGCAGTTGAGGCAGCGCTCGGCCTCGGCCAGCGCCATCTCCTCGGTGAAGCCCTTGTCGACGGGGCGGAAGTCGCAGGCGCGCTCGGCAGCCGGCTCCTCGTTATCGGGGGTGCGGGGCGACTTCATATCGGCAACGAAACGACCGTTAACTAGTGGCATGCGCAGCTCTTTTCCTCATAGGCCTTGAGGGACTCGCCCTCTTCGGAACGGTAAGCGGCCTGGCGGGCACGAAGGTCATCCCAGTCGACCAGGGTGGCATCGAAGTCGGGGCCGTCGACGCAAGCGAACTTGGTCACGCCGCCCACCTCGACGCGGCAGCAGCCGCACATACCGGTGCCGTCAACCATGATGGGGTTGAGCGACGCGGTGATGGGGGTGTCGTACTTCTGGGCGGTGAGGGTCGAGAACTTCATCATCGGAACGGGGCCGACGCAGAAGACCTGGCTCACGGCCTTGTCCTGCAGCAGGCGCTCCAGCGGAGCGGTGACAACGCCCTGCTCGCCGTAGGAGCCATCGTCAGTGGTGATGTGGATGTGGTCCTCGTCGAGGAGCTCGCGGAACTGGTCCTCCATGAGCAGGAGGTCCTTGGTGCGGGCGCCCATGATGGCGTGAACTTCGTGACCGGTCTCGACCAGGTGCTTGGCGACCGGGAAGGCAATTGCCAGGCCGACGCCGCCGCCAATGACGGCGCAGGGGCCCTCGGCCATCTCGGTGGGAACGCCCAGCGGGCCCACGACGTCGCGCAGTGACTCGCCGGCCTCGTAGGTGGAAAGCATCTCGGTGGTCTTGCCGATCACCATGAAGATGAACTCGACCCAGCCCTCGTCACCGTTCCAGCCAGCTAGGGTAAACGGGACGCGCTCGCCCGTCTCGTTGGCGCGAACCATGAGGAACTGTCCAGCGTGCGCATGTTTGGCGATCGCAGGCGCCTCGATGCGGAACTTGAACACCTTCTCCGAGAACTGCGTCTTCTCCAGGATCTTATACATAGAACCCCTCTCTTGTTAGGGCCGCCGAACCGTGCCTCCACGGAAATGGACGGTAGCCCGAATAAAACCGTACGCGCACAGGCGTTGTGCAGACATACGGTGCAAATTATACCCTCATGGACATGCTGTTTACGTGTGTCTTCGGCGGTTGGGAAAAGGGTTTATCCACTTCGACCTACCAAATAGGGATAGGTTTATTTTGGTCGGTTTTATCAGGCAAAACGGCAAAGGGGGCCGGCCTCGCGCTTCGTTGAGGCCGGCCCCCTTTGGGGCGCTATGTGTGTATGGCAGTGCGGGGTTTATTGCGATGCGGCCACCGTGGCGTTTCCGCAGATAAAACCTGCCAAAATAAACCTGTCCCTAAATGGTAGGTTTTAGTGTTTGCCGTTGGCGGAAGCGGCGCCGTTGACGTGGTCGCGGGCATAGATCACGCCGTGCACGATGGCCAGGCCGGCGGCGTCGGCGGCGCGGGCGCAGGTGTCCTGGAAGTCATCGGCCTCGCGGGCGCGCAGCTGTTTGAGCACGTAGTCTGCCACGGCCATCTTGCCGGGAGGGTTGCCGATACCGGTGCGGATGCGACTAAAGTCGCGGCTGCCCATCTTGTCGATGATGGAGCGCAGGCCGTTGTGGCCGGCGTGGCCACCGCCCACCTTGACGCGCACGTCACCGGCGGGGATGTCGAGCTCGTCGTGAATCACGAGTAGCTCCTCGGCCTTGATCTTGTGCTCGCGGCAGAGCTTGGAGATGGGGCCGCCCGAGGTATTCATATACGACTGCGGCTTGACCAGCACGATCTGGCGCTTGCCGCCCTCTTCCTCGGCATCGTTGATATTGATGAGCGCGACCTCGGCGCCGGCCTGGTTTTTCCAGTACGTGACGCCGGCCTGACGGGCCAGCTCGTCGATTGCCTTAAAGCCGGCGTTGTGGCGGGTCTCGGCATATTCCTCGCCAGGGTTGCCAAGTCCGGCAACCATGCGAATCTTAAGCGGCTGTGCAGCTGCCATATTTGTCCTTCCGTTACACATAAAAGTTTAATCAACGACAAAGGCTACCACGCCCGCCGAAGGCGAGACTTCGTTTCAGCGAAATCCCACCAGACAAAAGCGCGGCCGCGGCAGAGCGAGCCGTCGGAACAGAAGAAACCCCCGCGCGACCTTTGCGAAGCAAGGGGGAGCGCGGGGGTTTCTTCTGTTCCGACGGCGATGCGCCGGGTTGCAAGGACGATGCGATTACAGCGCGAAGTCGCCGCCGACGAGCGTGGAGACGGGCTCCTCGTGGTAAACGGCGGAAATGGCCTGAGCGAACTCCTCGGCGACCGAGATGGTCTTGATCTTGCCGCCGACCTCGACGGGGATGGCGTCGGTGACGACGCACTCGACGATGGGGGCGTCGTTCAGACGCTCGATGGCCGGGCCGGAGAAGATGCCGTGGGTGGCGCACACGTAGATGTCGCCGGCGCCCATGGCCTTGAGCTCCTTGACGTTGGCGCACAGGGTGCCAGCGGTGTCGATCATGTCGTCGTTGATGATGCAGGTCTTGCCCTTGATGTCACCGATGATGCCCATGACCTCGGCGGCGTTGTGGCGCGGACGGCCCTTGTGGGCGATGGCCAGGTCGCAGCCGAGCATGTCGGACAGCTTCTTGGCGGCCTTGGCACGACCCACGTCGGGGGAGACGACAACCAGGTTGTCGGTGTCGAAGTGCATGTCGTTGTAGTACTGGCCAAACAGCGGCAGCGCGGACAGGTGGTTAACCGGGATATCGAAGAAGCCCTGGATCTGACCCTGGTGCAGGTCGAGGGTGATGATGCGGTTGACGCCGGCGCGCTCGAGCAGGTTGGCGACGAGGCGGGCGGTGATGGGCTCGCGCGGGCCGGCCTTGCGGTCCTGGCGGGCATAGCCGTAGTGGGTGATAACGGCGGTGATGGAGCGGGCGGATGCGCGCTTGGCAGCGTCGGTGGCGATGAGCAGCTCCATGAGCATGTCGTTGACGTTGCCGCCGGCCACGGACTGAATCAGGAAGACGTCGGCGCCGCGGACGGTCTCGTCGTAGCGGGCGTAAATCTCACCATTGGCGAACTGCTTTAGCGTAAGGCCCGAAAGCTCGACCCCAAGGTACTCAGCGATCTTCTGAGCGAGGGGACGGTTGGAGGAACCGGAATACACGCGGATGGACTTGCGCATATTCTCCGACTTCTCGGGATCATTAATCGGCATTACCCTTCTCCTTTATATCGAATGCCATATAGATGCCTTGTTGCATTGTAACCGCGCGGCGGGGTTTATCGAGTCTTGATAACGTCTTTACCGTCAACGGACACGAACCGACCACTCATCCGGTTGCGCAGGTCACGATAGAAAAAGGAGCCGCCCCCATGGAGCAGCTCCTTAGATGCTTGGTAAAACGTTATACCTCGTCGTCCTCGTGCAGACGGCGGCGATAATCGGCGGCCCAGCCCTCAATATTTACCTGACGGGCACGACCCAGGCCAAGTGCGTCGGCCGGGACCGGCTCGGTGATGACGGAGCCGGCGGCCACGAGTGCGCCGTCGCCGATCTGGGCGGGTGCGACCATCATGGTGTCGGAGCCAATGAAGGCGTCCTTGCCGATGACGGTCTTGTGCTTGTGGACGCCGTCGTAGTTGCAGGTGATGGAGCCCGCGCCCACGTTGACGCCGGAGCCCATGGTGGTGTCGCCGATGTAGGACAGGTGGGGCACCTTGGAACCCTCGCCGATCGTGGACTTCTTGATCTCCACGTGCGTGCCGGCCTTGGATCCGTCGAGCATGTGGGTGCCCGGGCGCAGGTAGGCGCGCGGGCCGCAGTCGACGCCGTTCTCGATGACGGCCTCGATGGCGATGGTCTCGTCGATGACGCAGCCGCTGCCGACGGTGGTGTCGGTGAGGCGGCTGTTGGGACCGAGCTGGCACTCCTCGCCCACGGTGACGTGGCCGATCAGGTGCGTCTGCGGCCACACGACGGTATCGCGGCCGATGGTGGCATCGGGGCCGATCCAGGCCTGCGTGGGGTCGATGAAGGTAACGCCCTCGGCCATCCAGTGCTCGTTGATGCGGTCGCGCGCGATGGCGGTGAGCTGTGCGAGCTGGATGCGGCTGTTGACGCCCAGGCCGTCGCGGTAGTCGTCGCAGTGGAAGATGGAGACAGCCTGGCCGTGGCCTTTGAGGATCTCGAGCATGTCGGGCAGGTAGTACTCGGATTGCGCGTTGTCGTTGCCGATCTCGTTAATGTGGGCGGCGAGCTGCGCGCCGTCGAAGGCGTAGCAGCCGGCGTTGCACTCCAGCAGCGTGGCGGCCTGCTCGGGCGTGCAGTCCTTCTGCTCGATGATGCGCTCGATCTGACCATCGGCGCCCAGCTTGATGCGGCCGTAGCCGAAAGGATCGGGCGGGGTCATGGTCATGACGGTGCAGGCGAGCTCGCCGGTGGCGACGGTTTGCGCGAACTTGGCGACGGTGTCGGCGGTGATGAGCGGCAGATCGCCGTTGAGCACGACGACCGGACCCTCGGTGATGCCACAGGCCTCGAGCGCGACCTTCACGGCGTGGCCTGTGCCCAGACGCTTGGTCTGCTCGACGCACTCGACCTTGGTGGCGCTGTTGGCGTAGGCGCCGTCGATAAGGGCGCGCATCTCGTCGGCGTGGCTGCCGATGACAACCACGACGCGGCTGCAGCCGGCCTTGATGGTAGCGTCGACGATCCACTGGACCATGGGCTTGCCCAGGATCTTGTGCGAAACCTTGCAGTGGTTCGACTTCATGCGGGTGCCCTCGCCGGCAGCGAGGATAATTGCGGTTGCGTCCATGTGATCTCCTGTTACGTTATAGAGACGTGTGTTTGGAAACGATACACGGCGCAATATGATACCGCAGGCATATGACGAGCGCGTAACGATTGGTTTGCGGCGGTTGAGGCTTGCGTCGCCGGCGTGGCGTTTGCACTGCTTGCGTGCGGCGTTGGCGGTGCTGCGGAGCTGTTGTTTGAGCGAGGGGACGGGGGTACCCGTGGACAACATACGAGAGGGGTTTGGCGGCGAGCCCGTCGCGGCATTCTCGATGTCGCATCCGGCTGTGCCGGCACTCTATATAGTGCTGACGCTGGGGCTCACTATGTTCTCGATGCAGCCGGTGCTGATTGCGCTGTCACTTGCGGGCGGGCTGGCGTATGGATTTGCGACGCGTGGGGCTGCCCGCACGCTGGGCGCGCTCCGCTGGCAGCTGCCGGTGATTTTGATCGTTGCGGTGCTCAATCCGCTGTTTAGCGCCTCGGGCTCGACGGAGCTGTTCCGTATTGGCATGCGCGCGGTGTATCTGGAGAGCATGGTATACGGCCTGTGCATGGGCGGGCTGTTTGTGGCGAGCGTGCTGTGGTTTGAGGCGGCGGCGTCGATTCTTAGCTACGACAAGGTGCTTGCGCTTTTGGGTAACGCCGCGCCGGTGATTGCGCTCATGATCTCGATGTGCATGAGGCTTATCCCGCAGTTTTTGCGCCGCGGCCGCACGGTACTGGCGGTGCAAGATGCGATTGACGTGCCGGACCGCGCGCCGGCCGACCCCGTGCGTTCGCGCTTGCGGGCATCGAGTGTGTTGATGGGCTGGGGCATGGAAGATTCGCTGGAGCGCGCGGACGCGATGCGCTCGCGCGGGTGGGGTGCCGCGACGCGTCGTACGACGTATGCGCGGTATCGGCTGAGGCGCGGCGACGCTGCCGCGCTGGTTGGACTTGCGGTGTTTGGTGCCGCCGCGGTGGCGGTGGCATGGACCGCGACAACGCAGTATTCGTTTTACCCGCAGCTTTCGGTGCCGGCGCCGTGGCCTGGCTATATTGTGTACGCGGCTTGGATGGTGTTGCCCTGTGTGCTGCACGCGATTGACGAGAAGAGGTTTGGCTGATGGCTCGGTTTGATAGGAGCTCGGCGGCGGGTGTGGCATATGGCTCGGCCGCGCTGGCGATTGAGGTGCGAGGCCTTAGTTTTGCCTATCCCGGGGCCGAGGCACCGGTGCTCGAGGGACTTGATTGGCGTGTTTCCCAAGGTGCGTTTGCGCTGCTTGTTGGCGGTACCGGGTCGGGCAAATCGACGCTGCTGTCGCTGCTCAAGCCCGAGATCGCTCCGGCGGGTACGCGCTCCGGCGAGCTGCGCGTGCTGGGCGAGCCCGTCGCCGACATGGACGTGCGGGCATCGGCGGAGCGCGTGGGTTATGTGTTCCAGGATCCCGAGAACCAGATCGTGTGCGAAACCGTGTGGCACGAGATGGCGTTTGGCCTAGAGAATCTGGGTGTGTCGCGCGACGAGATGCGCCGTCGCGTAGCTGAGACCAGCTATTTCTTTGGGCTGGAAGATTGGCTTCACCGCGATACTGACACGCTTTCGGGTGGTCGCAAACAGTTGCTGTCGTTGGCGGCCGTTCTGACGCTACGCCCGCGCGTGCTGCTGCTCGACGAGCCCACGTCTCAGCTTGATCCGGTCGCGGAGAAGAATTTCCTGCACGCGCTGTTTCGCGTGAACCGTGAGCTGGGCTGCACGGTTGTTGTGGCTACGCATCAACCGCGGCCGATGCTCGAGTATGCGACGTGCGCGTACCGAATTGAGGGCGGCCGCGTGCGCGAGGTGGCGGATATGGCTTCTTTGGGACGCCGAGAATCGCTGTTTTCCGATGACATGTTGGGGTGGGGTGCCATCCGATGTGCAAAAACAGGAGTATTCAGCAGGCGTGAGGACAGTTTGGGCTCTCTGGAGTCGCCCGTGGACGTATCGAGCGCGAAAAAAAGTTCGGAATTGGACAAATCGTCCGAATTTGTGGCGCAAACGTCGCTCAAGAACGGCTCGGAAGCCTTCCCGCGCACGGATGGAAGCAGAATACTCCAAAAAATGCACGGCGGGTCGGCTACCACCCTGTCGGAAGGCTGGTTTCGCTACGATCGCGCGGGCGGTTGGGTGCTGCGCGGACTCGACGTGGCGTTTTCGGCCGGTGCGGTGCATGCGATCGTGGGCGGTAACGGCTGCGGTAAGTCGACGATGCTTTCGGTGCTGGCCAAGACCGCCAAGCTACAGCGCGGCCGCATGGTGCGCGGAGCGGCCTCGGCGGCGCTGCTGCCTCAGAATCCCAAAGCATTGCTGGTTGCCGAGACGGTTCGCGATGAGCTGATGGAATGGGCCTCGACCTGCGGATATGACGAGAACTTGGCGCGGGAGCGTGCGGCGCAACTGGGATTGGACGGCCTGGAGACGCGTCACCCCTACGACCTCTCGGGCGGACAGCGCCAGCTGCTCGCGCTGGCAAAGCTGCTGCTGATTGGCCCCGAGCTGCTGCTGTTTGACGAGCCCACGAAGGGCTTGGACCCGGAGAGCCGCCGCATCATCGCCCGCGCCCTGCGCGACCATGCGAAGGCTGGCGGCACCGTCATCATGGCTACGCACGATTTGGACTTTGCCGAGCAGGTAGCCGACGACGTCGCCATGATGTTTGACGGCGAGATTGCCTGCGTGGAGTCCCCGGCCGACTTCTTTGCCGACAACGTGTTCTATAGGGCGTGATGGGATGACGGACTGTCGTTTCTCGCGCTTGCTTGCAAAACTGGAGATCCCGCTGCTGCTGGCGGTGCCAGCCGTGATGGCTGCGGCGTTGCTGGCGGGCGTTGAGCAGGCAGCGTTGGCCATGCTGGTTGTGGTGGCGCTGGTGCTTGCGCTGTTCTTTGCGGGTTACGAGGCGTCGCGCCCGGGCCTGCGCCAGATTATGCCCACGCTGGTGTTGGCGGCGTTGGCCGCGGCGGGGCGCATCTTGTTTGGCCCCATTCCCGACTTTAAACCGGTGAGCGCCATCGCCATTATCGCGGGGGCGACGCTTGGTCGCCGCAATGGTTTTATGGTTGGCGCGCTGGCGGCGCTGACCAGCAATTTCTTTTTTGGACAGGGCATGTGGACGCCGTGGCAGATGTATGCCTGGGGCCTGGTTGGCTATGTTGGCGGCGCGCTGGCGCATGCGGGTGCGTTCGACCGCGCCGACGGCACCGTGCGCATGCCAGCACTGCTGGCGTACGGCTTTGCGTCGGGCCTGCTCTATGGCGTCGTGATCAACGCGTATGACATCATTGGTTTTGTACAGCCGCTTACTTGGGCGGGTGCCGTGGCGCGTCTTGCCACGGCAGTGCCGTTCGATATTACGCACGGCCTTGCGACCTGCGTGTTTTTGGCCGCCTTGTACAAGCCTTGGTGCCGTCGCATTAACCGTGTCGTCGTGAAATACGGGCTGTAGGGCTGGTTGCGTCGGGGCGGGAATCAATACTGCCGAAGTGCCATTTCAAAACTATGCCGGTTTACGGGGCTAGATTGGCGCGGGCAGACCATGCCGGCTTTTTTCGAAATAGAGCAAGCCGTTCACCTGCGGTTTTATTATCTCGGAATTGCGTATGGTTGGGGGTTCGCGATTCAGCCCCGTAAACCGGCATAGTTTTGAAATGGCCGGCTGATATGACGGGCATCGTGGCCCTCAGAGAGCCAAATTGATCCATTTTCTTCCGTCCCCAGATGTCCCCAGGGAATCAGTTGACGGCGCTTGCCACGAAACTGGCCCATCTACTACGTTTAGCTTGATACTCCCGACCATAACCGCGTTTTATGAAAAACCGCAGGCTTTCTACCTGCGGTTTTCTTTTTGCGTTGTTCGCTGTGGTTGAGGGTGGTGGCTTAAACGTAGTAGATGGGCGTGTTTCGTGGCGGATGGGTCACGTGGATACCCCCACGAGGCCCAAAATGATTCGTTTTCCTCCGTCCCCAGGGGATCAGCTGGGGCTAGAGCTCTAGCGCGAGGGTGACGGGGCAGTGGTCGCTGCCGAAGATGTCGCCGCGGATGCCGGTGTCGCGTACGTTGTCGGCGATTGCGTCGCTTACCAGGAAGTAGTCGATGCGCCAGCCTGCGTTGTTCTTGCGGGCATTAAAGCGATAGCTCCACCAGCTGTAGACGCCCTCGACGCCGGGGTTTGCCGTGCGCCAGGTATCGGTAAAGCCGGCGTTGAGTAGCTCGGTGAACTTGCCGCGCTCCTCGTCCGAAAAGCCCGCGTTGCCGCGGTTGGACTTGGGGTTCTTAAGGTCGATCTCCTCGTGCGCCACGTTAAAGTCGCCACAGGTCACGACGGGTTTGCCGGTCTCGCGCTCGAGCGCGTTCAAAAAGCCGCGGTAAGCATCGTCCCAGGCCATGCGCACGTCGATGCGGGCGAGTTCATTTTGGGCGTTGGGCGTATAGACGTCGACAAACCAAAACTTGTCGAACTCGAGCGCGCAGACGCGGCCCTCGGTCGCGGCTTGGGCAACGAGCTCGGCAGCCTCGCCTTCGCCGGCGTAGGGTAGCAGCGCATCGGCGTGCAGCACGCGCAGCGGTTCCTGGCGGCTAAAGACCGCGGTGCCCGAATAGCCTTTACGCTCGGCGTAGCTCCAGGTTTGGTGATAGCCGGGCAGGTCAATATCGACCTGGCCTTCTTGCAGCTTGGTCTCTTGCAGCGCCAGGATATCGACGTCGAGTTCTTGCGCGATCTGGATAAAGCTCGGGTCCTTTTTTAGCACGGCGCGCAGGCCGTTGACGTTCCACGAGGCGAAAGTGTAAGTCTGAGGCATGGTGTCCTTTCGACGGGGTTGGCAGGCTTAAGATTAGCGCAACAGGGGCGGGGCGGGCTCCGCGCATGCTGACTTAAAGGTCGCATGCTGGGACGTCGCCCAACGCTGCCCGACTAACAAGGACGGAGGACTCATATGACGCAGGCAATATCGGACCCCAGGCAGGCCTCCGCCGCGCTGGCGGAGCTGTTCAATACCCACGAGCGCGTGGTGTTCTTTGGCGGCGCTGGTGTTTCCACGGCAAGCGGCATTCCCGATTTTCGCAGCGTGGACGGCCTGTATCACCAGCAGTTTGCCTATCCGCCCGAGACCATGCTGTCGCACAGCTTTTACGAGGCACATCCGGCGGAGTTCTTCGACTTTTACCGAACCAAGATGATCGCGCTTAACGCTAAGCCCAACCGCTGCCACACCAAGCTGGCCGAGCTGGAGCGCGCCGGCAAGCTTGATGCCGTGGTGACGCAAAACATCGACGGCTTGCATCAGATGGCGGGCTCGCAGCGCGTGTTTGAGTTGCACGGATCGGTCCATCGCAACATTTGCCAGTCGTGCGGAGCGGTCTATAGCGCCGAGTGGATTTACTCGCGCGAGCACGAGGACGCCGCGGGCGTGCCCGTGTGCCCCGCGTGCGGTGGTCGCATCAAGCCCGATGTGGTGCTCTACGAAGAGCCGCTCGACGAGCATGTGTTGACCGGTGCCGTTGCCGCCATCGCCGCGGCCGATGCCCTCATTGTAGGCGGGACCTCGCTCGTGGTGTATCCGGCGGCGGGCCTTACACGCTACTTTACCGGCGATACGCTGGCCATATGCAACCTTGCTCCCACCGATCAGGATGCAAATGCCGACCTGCTGATTTCTTGCGACATCGCGGCCGCGTTTGCGTTCTAGCCCGCGCGCGCGGATACAATAGAAAGACTGAGTGCAAAGCGACCCCGCCGCCAGCTCCCCAAGCTCGGCGGCGTGGGCATTTTAGGAGGATGTTCATGGCGAACGACAGCAAGACATGGCGGTGCGGAAAGTACGAGCTCAGCTTTGACCGTCCGCGCATCATGGGCGTCCTCAACGTGACGCCCGATTCGTTTAGCGATGGCGGGGAGCACTTCGACCCGGATGCCGCGATCGAGTATGGCCTGACGATGCTCGACGCCGGCGCCGACATCATCGACGTGGGTGGTGAGTCCACGCGCCCCGGTTTTACCCCGGTCAATCCCGACGAGGAAGCGCGCCGCGTGCTGCCCGTGGTGCGCGCGCTGGCCAAGGAGGGCGCCATCGTCTCGATCGACACGCGTCACGTGGCGGTTGCCAAGGCGGCCGTGCGCTGCGGCGCCTCGATCGTCAACGACGTGACCGGCTTCACCGACCCCAAGATGGTCGAGTTTGTTAAGACGAGCACCTGCGGCGTCATCGTGATGCATGCCGGCGAGGTCGCCGCGCCCGCGCGCACGCACGCAACGGTGCAGCTCGATACCTCGGCAGCGGCGTTTGTTGCCGAGAAGGCACGCGAAGCGGCTGCCGAGGCCGCGCGCGAGGCCGAGAAGCCGGCTCGCCGCCGTCGCGGCAAGTTGCTGGGCGAGCCTAAGCCGGAGGCCAAGCTTCCGGGTGGCGTGGTGCAGCCCTCGTTGCCGTTTGGTGAACCGGAGCCCACGTCTGAGCCCGCAAGCGAGCAGGAGGCGCCCGCCGCCGAGCAGGCTGCTGCCGCCGAGACCGCCGCGCCCGCAGCCACCGAGGCCGCATCGGAGCCCAATGACCGCCTGGCCGCCATGATGCGCCGCAGCGCCCGCCGCGAGGAGGCCTACGTGCCCACCTCGCAGCTCCGCCGCTTCACCCTGCCCGATTCGGCGCCCATCATGCGCCGCGTCATGGGCTTTCTGTCCGACCAGGCCCGCGCGCTCATCCACGCCGGCGTGTCGCGCGACCGCATCTGCATCGATCCTGGCCCGGGCTTTGGCAAGACGGCCAACGAGGACATCGTCATCCAGCGCGAGACTGCCAAGATGGCGTCACTGGGCTATCCGCTCATGTGCGCTGTATCGCGCAAGCGCTTTGTGGGCGCCGTCTCGGGCGTGACCGAGGCCGCCGAGCGCGATGCCGCTACGTTTGGCGTGTGCCTGGGCGCCATCCAGGCCGGTGCCAACATCGTGCGCGTGCACGACGCCGCGGGTTTTGCGCAGTTCCTGAACGGCTACTGGGCGGTTGCCAAGCCGCAGCCGCGCCGCGCGTTTGTGGCCGTGGGCTCCAACCTGGGGCATCGCTGTGACAACATCCGCGCCGCACGCGACATGATCGCCGAGATTCCACTCACCTGCGTGTCCAACTCCTCCAAGATCTACGAGAGCGAGCCGGCCTACGAGATGCGCCAGGACGCGTTTGCCAACGCCGTCATCGAGATCAAGACCGAGCTGGCGCCGTTGGTGCTGCTCGACGAGCTCATGAAGATCGAGGCCGAGCTGGGCCGCGACCGCTCCAAAAAGGCCAAGGCCAACGGCCCGCGCACCATCGACCTGGACCTGCTGTGGATGGACGGCGAGACCCACGGCGGCAAAAAGCTGCGCCTGCCGCATCCGCTGATCGGCGAGCGCGACTTTGTGCTGGTGCCGCTCGAGGATCTGATGCACGATCCGGCGCGGTTCTTCCGCTACAACGGCGTCGAGGTCAAGGAGCCCGAGGACCGCGTGGGCCATATCGTGGGCGAATTGGGGCGCATGTAGATGATCGAGATGAATGCTGTTGCCGCTGGCACCGAGCTCGACGCGGCACGTGACGCGGGCCGCGAGGGCGTGTCCGCGGGCTGGTGCGCGTGGAACGCGGGCGATGCATCGCTGACGTTTTCGCTGGTCGTGCGCCCGGATGTGAACATGCACGCCTTCCACGGCCTGCCGTTTGTGGCCGCAATGGGCATGATGGACGCGCTCGCGGGCACGGCCGCAACGCCGGGCCTGGGGCTTGCCGGCAAGGTGGGCATCCAGTGGCCGAGTGACATCGTGTGCGGCGCGCCTGCGTTTGAGACGTCGCTCGCGCGCGTCGCCGTTAACGGCGGTGCCGGTGCTGCGGGCATGTTTGCCGCGGTGACGGTTGATATTGAGCGTGCGGCGCTGGGCGAGCTTGGCGTGGATATGGCAGATGAGGCGCTGATCGAGGCATTGGCCGCCGCCTTGCTGGTCCGCGTGGACACCTGGGCGGTTGCCGCCAACACACCACAGGGCGCTGCCGGTCCGCTGGCTCCGGTGCTGGGCGAGTACTTTGACATGGTGCCACTGCTGGGTCGTCAGGTCGCGGCGGTGTCGCCCAACGGTTTGCCGCTTGCGGTCGGTGTGTTTGCGGGCCTGGACATCTGGGGTCGCGCGACCATCAAGACCGATGCCGGCGAGCAGGAGTTTCCGCCCGAGGCCGTACGGATTCGCGGACTGTAACGCGAAGCGCCCGCGCTCAAAGATAGCGATGACAACAAGACCCTCCTCGGCTGTGCCGGGGAGGGTCTTGTTGTCTGGGGAATGGGTTGTCAGCACCCTATTCCTCAAAACTGAAAATCTTTCGATTTTGAGGAATAGAATTAAGCCAGCTCTGCCTTTAACGAGGTATATTCGTTGCAGAGCCTATTCCTCAAAACAGAAAATCTTTCGATTTTGAGGAATAGCGATAAAAGACCGCAGGGAGGCACCAATGAAACTCATCAATAGAACGTCATATATGGACACGTTGACGAGCCTTATTGGCGTACCGGACATCAAGGTCATAACGGGCATTCGCCGTAGCGGTAAGTCAAAATTGCTCGATGCCCTCCGCGATTACGTGGAGGCAAATCTGTTCAATTCGAATGTCATCCATATCAATTACAACCTCGACGAGTTCGAGGGCCTGCTCGAATATCATGCCCTGCTCGCCTATGTGAAAGAGCATCGAGTGTCCGACAAGCAAAACTTTCTGCTTATCGACGAGGTTCAGATGTGCGACGGCTTTGAACGTGCGATCAACAGCCTCCATGCATCCGAGCAGTACGACATCTTCATCACCGGATCGAACGCCTTTTTGCTGTCGAGCGATCTGTCGACGCTCTTTACGGGGCGCACGTTCGAGATCGAGGTTTTCCCATTCTCGTTTGAGGAGTATCGCTTCTATAGTGACGAGGGCGAGGTCGATCGCGACTTCGATGGGTACGCGAGAACCGGCGGTATGTCCGGCTCCTACCCTTATCCACTGCAGGAGCAGCGCTACCAATATCTCTCCAATGTCTTTAAGACGCTCATCGTGAGGGATATCGTGCAGCGGCATAACGTGAGAAACGAATCGGCACTGCTGCGCGTTGCCGATTACATGATGGACAACGTCTCCAACATAACGTCGGCACGCAACATTACGGATGTTTTGAATGCGGATGGGCTAAAGATTACGAACAAGACGGTCGGCGCGTACATGGGGTACCTGTGCGATGCGTTTGCCTTCTATAAAGTTCGTCGGTACGACATTCGCGGCAAAAAATACCTTAAGAGCGGCGAGAAGTATTACCTGGCAGACCACGCGTTCAAATACGCACTGCTTGGTACACGTGATATGGATTGGGGACGCGTATACGAGAACATGGTGGCCATCGAGCTGCTGCGCCGCGGATACGAGGTATACGTCGGTGTGCTCTATAAAAAGGAAATAGACTTTGTAGCAATCAAGCGAAGCGAGAAGCTCTACATTCAGGTGAGCGACGACATCAGCTCGGATAAGACGTTTGAACGCGAGATTTCGCCACTGCTGAGCATTGGCGATGCGTATCCCAAGATGATTCTTGCCCGCACGCATCACGAGGCCACGGATCGCGATGGGGTGCAGATCGTGGACCTGGCGAGGTGGTTGTGCGGCGAGGCTTAGCAAAAAATCCTATTCCTCAAAACTGAAAAATTTTCGATTTCGAGGAATAGGATTGGCGGCTGGTTGCTGCGACCTGGCGTTTACTCTATCCCAGCTCCTGCATGCGGCGGTAGATTTCGCAGATACCCTTGATGGTGAGTTGCCCGTCGACCACGTCGAAGGCATCGGTCGAATCGGCGACGATGCCGGCGAGACCGCCTGTGGCGATAACGGTGGCATCGTCGCGTCCCAGCTCGCGCTTCATGCGAGCGACCAGGCCTTCGGCCATGGCGGCGGCGCCCATCACGGCGCCGACCTTGATGCATTCCTCGGTGTCGCGGCCGATGGCGTGCTCGGGCGCCTCGAGCGGCACGCTGGCGAGCTTGGCGGCACGGGCGGCAAGCGCGTCCATGGAGATGCGGATGCCCGGCGCGATCGCTCCGCCAATGTAATAGCCGTCCTCATCGATGACGTCGATATTGGTCGCGGTGCCAAAGTCCACCACGATCGCCGGGGCGCCGTAGAAAGTTTCGGCCGCAACGGCGTTGGCGATGCGATCGGCACCTACGGCCTGGGGGCGCGCCGCGCGCAGTTTGGTCACCGCGGCCGTCTGCGGCCCGATAACGATGGCGTCCGCCGCGATGCGGTCGGCCACGGTGTGCCACTCGCGCGAGAGCTGCGGCACCACGCCGGCGAAGGCGATCGCGTCGACCGCGTCGAGTGAGAGGTCGTACATCTTAAAGAAGCCCATCAGGCGCACATGGATTTCGTCGGCGGTATAGGAGCGGTCGGTGGGCATGCGCCACGACTGCACCAGCTCGTTTCCGTCAAACAGGCCCATGGCCGTCTGCGTGTTTCCCATATCGATAGCGAGCAGCATGTCTACTCCAGGTGTCGGCGTAAAAGGACGCGCACCATTGTATACGTGCCGTCGACGGCGCTCGGCTGCGATTCGTTTACGGTGATAGGGGCTGAGGGGTTTAAATATGAAGGAATTATGCTCTACGAGATTTTCCTTGCCGTTTACCGAACTCCCACGTAATATTCTTTCTTGCGCACATGAGGCGCCCGGACATTGCGGGGTGGAGCAGTCTGGTAGCTCGCCGGGCTCATAACCCGGAGGTCGTAGGTTCAAATCCTGCCCCCGCGACCAAGAACTTGCAGCTCGTCGGCCTAGCCGGCGAGCTTTTTTGTTATTCCGGGACCGTGTTTTCGGTCCAATTCTCAGCCTCTCAAACAAAATCTCGATCTGTAACATCTAGACCCGATTTGGGCGGCCAGGTGTTACAGACCGAGATGTTTCGGCAGGACGGTCTCCGTTTGTCTAGATCTGTAACACGAGGGACGGATTTTGCCGAGTTGTTGTTACAGATTGAGATTTTCTGGCAGGCGGGTTTGGTTTGTCTCAATCTGTAACAGGTAGGGGTCAAAAGTGGGTCTAGATGTTACAGATTGAGATGTTTGATCGGACCGAATTTGTTCGCCTCGATCTGTAACATCTAGGGCCGTTTTTGGTCTGCAGGTGTTACAGATCGAGACAAACCGACGGGCCGCCCCGCCCCATCCACCTGCTGCTACCTGCTATCCGCCGATTTCCGTTGTGTTGCTGTACCCCCATGTCATATCCTCTAGACAACTACGCGGCATCATCGCCGCCGCGCCTACAAGAGAGGAACGTCCATGACCGCACCTGCATCCAAGCTGCTCCAGCCCATTACGGTTGGCCCCCTTGAGCTCAAAAACCGCATTATGTTTCCGCCGCTGACCACTGGCTACGAGGAGCGCGACGGTTCCATTGGCGAGCGCAGCCTGGCCTTTTACGAGCGCCTGGCCCGTGGCGGCGTGAGCTACATCGTCATCGGCGACGTCGCTCCCGTCATGACCGCGAGCCCCACGCCCAAGTTGGCGACCGACGCTCAGATCCCCACGTTTAAGGCGCTGGCCGACGCCGTTCACAAGCACGGCGCCAAGGTCGCGCTGCAGCTGTTCCACCCCGAGTACGACGTGCCCGGTGTCGGCCGCATGGTCATGGGTTCCATGGCCGCCGCCAAGGCTGCGCAGGAGGCTAAGGCCGCCGGCGACGAGGAGACCTTTGCCGCCAAGATGGCCGAGTCCAACGAGATCCGCAAGCAGGCCTACGCCAAGTTGCACCACGATATGCAGCACTTTGTGAACGAGGCGAGCGTAGAGCAGCTCACCCAGATCAAGGAGGCCATCGCCGCCTCGGCCGCCCGCGCGCAGCAGGCCGGCATTGACGCCATCGAGGTCCACGGCGACCGCTTGGTGGGTTCGCTATGTTCGGCCATCCTCAACAAGCGTACCGACGAGTACGGCGGTTCGTTCGAGAACCGCGTTCGCTATGCGCTCGAGGTCGTCGCCGCCATTAAGGAGGCCGCGCCGCAGCTGATGGTGGAGTACAAACTGCCCGTGATCATGGAGAACCCCGACGGCACGCCGCGCGGCAAGGGTGGCCTGCAGCCCGACGAGGCCTGCGAGTTCGCCAAGCTGCTCGAGGGCGCGGGCATCGACATGATCCAGGTCGCGCAGGCCAACCACACCGGCAACATGGGCGACACCATTCCGCCCATGGGTGCCATGCCCTACAACTGGACGCTGCCGGTGGCCGAGCGCGTCAAGGCCCTGGTCTCCGTGCCGGTGGCAACCGTCGGCCGCGTTGTCTCGGTCGAGGCCGGCGAGAAGATTCTGGAAGACGGTTCGGCCGATATCATCGCGTACGGCCGCTCGCTCATGTGCGACCCCGACATTGCGCTGAAGGCTGCCACGGGTGAGCCCATCCGCGAGTGCCTCAACTGCAACAAGGGCTGCGTCGACGCGATTCAAAACCGCAAGTACATCTCGTGCGTGCTCAATGCCGAGAACGGCGACGAGGCGACCATCGCCATCAAGCCGGGCGAGGGCGACAAGAAGATTGCCGTGGTGGGCGGCGGCATCGCCGGCCTGGAGGCCGCACGCGTGGCGGCCAAGCGCGGCTACGATGCGACCGTCTACGAGGCGAGCGATCACCTGGGCGGCCAGATTGTGCTGGCAGCCGCGCCTCCGCGCAAGGACGAGATCATGCGCTCGGTCGAGTACTACGAGAAGATTCTGCCCGGCCTGGGCGTGAAGGTCGAGCTCAACCATGCCGCTAGCCCCGCGGATCTCAACGCCGCCGACGCCGCGATTGTGGCCGTGGGCGCGCACGACGTGGTCATCCCCGTTCCGGGTGCCGACTCGGAGAAGGTCGTCTCGAGCTGGGACGTGCTGGCCGGCAAGGTGGAGCTCGGCGGCCGCGTCGCCGTTATCGGCGGTGGCCTGGTGGGCACCGAGACTGCCGAGTACCTGCTGCAACACGGCTGCGAGGTGGCGATCGTGGAGATGCTCGACAAGATTGCCGCAGGCGAGTCCGAGACCATTCTGCCGCTGATTATGAGCGACTTTGCCGCCCACAACGTGGAGCAGCACGTTAAGACCCGCCTGGCCGCCATTACCGACGAGGGCGTGGAGGCCGTTCGTACCACCGAGGACGGCGCCGAGGAGCCGGTGAAGATCGCCTGCGATTACGTGGTGATGGCCGTGGGCTCGAAGGCCAACGCGTTTGACCTGGATGGCGTGACGGTGCCCGTGACCTGCGTGGGAGACTGCTCGGGCGAGCGCACCGCCGACATCGCGAGCGCCATTCGCACGGCGTATCACGCGGCCAACGAGCTGTAGTTGAACATCGCGGCCAGGCGGGACGGTGGCACGGATCCGTCTCGCCCGGCTGTGTCCCGTCGGGTGTCAACCGGTGCGGGGCCTGCAAGCGCAGCAGGCCCCGCCCTTTTTGTTTTGCTCCGGTGGATGGCAATGCGCGGTAATCATGAGGAGTAAGGACGTCTACTGCCTTGCCGATTACTCAAAATTATTGGGGGAGGGGTTAATAACTATATCCTCTATGCCAAAGGACATAAAGAGATGCCAATTTTGTTGACAAGCGAATGACGATTAGCTGCGAGTCAGCTACCAGCGTAAATAATCGATAAAGAAATGTCGTAAATTGGTGCCAAATGCCCAGATAACACCGCGTCTATTTTAATTAACTGCTTTGAGCAAACAGTAAAATGCTACTATCTAACTTGCACGTAAGAAAGCAGATTAACGGTTAAGGCTAAGAAGTGGCAGGTATGTCGGAAGCAACTAGGACTCGCACGCATGCGCCCGAGGTTAGGCAACGCGCTGTCGAGATCCTCCAAGAGGGGGTCGGTCATCGCGCCCTCGCCGCGGAGCTTGGCATTCCCCAGGCCACGGCTCGTCAGTGGGCCCGCGCGTATGCCGTGGGCGGTGCCGACGCCGTTCTCAACGCCGGTTCGCATCATCACACCTATTCGTACGAAGTTAAGCTCGCCGTGGTCAAGGACCGCTTGGAAAATGGCTTAACGGTTCGCGAGGCCATGATCAAGCACAAGATTCCCAGCGAGTCTTCGGTCAAGGCTTGGTGCCGCCAGTATCGCGAGAGCGGTGAGTCCGCGCTGGTCGATAAGCCGCGCGGTCGCAAGCCGCGTGTTAAAAAGGCGGAATAGCGAACGGGATGGTGCGCCCACAGGGGCGCATTTTTCTTGCCGCGCCAACTTTTTGGACCGTCGTGAGCCTACTGGAACATCCTCCAAAGTGGTTAATAAACCGCGCGCAGTGGCCCGTGCGCCCGCCGCCGCGATAGGGGGAGCGTCGCCTCTCTGCTCCAAAGCGGACAGACTCCTTACCCCGTACGCCTAAAACTCCCCAGTTGACCGAAAACCCGCCGCCGCTACTCCTCAACTGAGCTATAACGTTAAACAATTGCAGCGTTTTTGCATGGGGGAGTGATGGTATGACGCTACTGTATTTCCTTACCCTGTTTCCGCTGGTACCGGCGCTGGGCATGCTGCTCGCGCGCGGTGACCGCGCCCGCGATGCGGTAGGGCTTGTAGGCTCCGGCATTATTATGGCGGTGACAGTTGTAGTCGCCGTCATGTTTTTTGGCACGGGTCCGCAGAGCTTTGAGGTCGCCCCCGGCACCTCGCATGTGCTCTCGATCATCAGCTCCGTCATCGACGTAATTCTGTGCGCCGTCATCCTGTACAACGCGTTCAAATATAGGAACGCGCTTACCGGTGTGCTCGGCGTGGCGCAGCTGGTGGGTTCGGTTGCCTTCGCTGCCATGACGCTGCCCGCGGCCGAGGTTGTCACCGCCACGCCGCTCTACCTGGATTACATGAGCGTGATCATGGTCCTCGCCGTCGGCATCGTCGGCAGCCTAATCTGCGTGTATGCCCTGGGCTACATGAAGGACTTCCAGGCCCATGACGAGCGCGAGGCAGCGCTGCGCGGGCAGGCGGCGCCCGACCGACGCCCGCAGTTCCTGGCGCTTATGTTCCTGTTCCTCTCGGCCATGTTCGTCATCGTGACAAGCGACAACCTTGAGTGGCTGTTCTGTGGCTGGGAAATCACCACCGTGTGCTCGTTCCTCATGATTGGCTACACGCGCACGCCCGAGGCCATTAAAAACGCTTTCACCCAGATCATCCTCAACATGCTGGGCGGTATCGCGTTTTTGGTGGGCCTTATGTTCTTGCACGTTAACGGCATGTCGCTGACCATTTCGGGCATGATCGAGCTTTCCGGCGCCGGAACCGCGCAATCCGCGCTGCTGGTGATGCCGGTCGTTCTGCTGTCGCTCGCCGCACTCACCAAGGCCGCACAGATGCCGTTCCACACTTGGCTGTTGGGTGCCATGGTTGCCCCCACGCCCACGAGCGCCCTGCTGCACTCGTCCACCATGGTCAAAACCGGCGTGTTCCTGATGGTCAAGCTGAGCCCGCTCTATGCCATCTATCCCGTGACCGGCTTTATGGTCACGAGCGTGGGCGCCATCACGTTTTTGCTCGCTGCCCTCATGGCCATCTCGCAGAGCAACGCCAAACGCGTGCTCGCGTACTCCACCATTTCCAACTTGGGCCTTATCAGCGCCTGCCTGGGTGTCGGCGCGCCAGAGGCTGTGTGGGCCGCGATCTTCCTGATCCTGTTCCATACGGTGGCAAAGTCGCTGCTGTTCCTGTGCGTGGGCACGGCCGAGCATCATATCGGCAGCCGCAATATCGAGGACATGGACGGTATGTTCAGCCGCATGCCGCACCTGACGCGCCTGATGATGCTGGGCATTATGGGCATGTTCGTGGCACCGTTTGGCATGCTCGTGTCCAAGTGGGGCGCCCTGGTGGCGTTTGCCCAGACCGGCAACGTGCTCATGATCATGGTGCTTGCCTTTGGCTCGGCCGCGACGTTCTTCTTCTGGGGCAAGTGGCTTGCCAAGCTTTCGGGCGTCGACCCCACAGCCCAAAACGTCGAGGTCAATGTCCATAAGACCGAATGGATGGCGCTCAACACCATCGCCGCGCTGCTGATTCTTTGCTGCGTGGCGTTCCCGATTATCTCGAGCGGTCTGGTGTCGCCTTACTTGGCCATGGTGTTTGGCCGCGTGCCGTACGTTATTGGCAAGGATGCCATGTATCTGATGGTGGTTATCGTGGCTTTTATCGCCGTGGTGCTGCTGACTTCATTCCGCGTGAGCAACAAGCCGCACGTAAACGTATATCTTTCGGGTGTGGGAACCGACAAATATCGCCATTTCCGCGGCTCGATGGGACGCGAGGTAAAGGCCGAAAAGCGCAATTGGTACTCGGAGGACGCCCTTGGCGAGAAGCGTATTGGCCCCGCGGGTAGCGTCGTGTGCTGCAGCATCATTCTGTTTGCGCTGCTGTGCTGCGCGTGGATTGGGCCCGAGCGGCTTGCCATGAGCGCGCCCTCGGTGTTGCGCGGCAAGTATTTTGAAGGTTCGGGTGTCGTGGGCATCTTTATTGGTACCGTGGCGTTTGCCCTGCTGGCGCCGCTTGTGGGCGGCCTGATCGACGGCGTTGACCGCAAGCTCTCGGCCCGCATGCAGGGCCGTGTGGGTCCGCGCCTGCTGCAGCCCTTCTACGACGTTGCCAAGCTGCTGCGCAAGGCCCCTGCCAGCGTAAACACCATGGACGATACCTATATGGCATGCGCGCTCATCTTTACCGTCGTGGGCGGCGGCATCTTTGTGTCGGGCTCCAACACGCTACTGTGCGCTTTTATGGTGACGCTCGCCGCGATCTTTGTGGTGTTGGCGTCCGCCTCGACGCAAAGCCCGTTTGCCCAGGTTGGTGCCGATCGTGAGTTGCTGCAGGTTATGAGTTACGAGCCCGCCGTTCTGCTGATGAGCGTGGGCCTGTACCTTGCCACCGACAGCTTCGATTCCATCGCCGTGACGGGACAGTCGGCCCCCATCATCGTGTACAGCGCGCCCATTTTCCTGGCGCTGCTCGCGGTGCTCACCATCAAGCTGCGCAAGTCGCCGTTTGACCTTTCGTACTCGCATCACGCGCATCAGGAGATCGTCCAGGGCGTCGCCACCGAGATGAGCGGCGGCACGCTGGCCAAGATGACCCTTATGCACTGGTGCGAGACTGTGCTGTTTTTGATGTGGGTGGGCATGTTCTTTGTCTGGGACAACCCCGTGAGCTGGGTGGTCGCCCTGGTCGTGATGGCTGCGACGTACTTTGTCGAGGTGCTGATCGACAACACCTTCGCACGCAGCACCTGGCGCAGCTGCTTTAAGCTCGGCTGGGGCGTGGCGCTGGTGTTTGGCCTGCTCAACCTTATGCCCATCCTCGTCGACGTGTTTATTTAGGAGGCGGCATCCATGGATCATAAAATGTCGCGCTCGCCGTGGGTTATTCATTACGACGGCTCGAGCTGCAACGGATGCGATATCGAGGTGTTGGCCTCGCTTACGCCGCTGTTCGATGCGGAGCGCTTTGGTGTGGTCAACACCGGCAACCCCAAGCATGCGGACATCTTTTTGGTGACGGGCTCGGTCAATGCCCAGAACCTGCCCGTCGTGCGCCAGATCTACAACCAGATGCTCGAGCCCAAGTGCGTGGTGGCCTGCGGCATCTGCGCGTGCTCGGGCGGCGTGTTCCGCGATGCCTACAACGTGATCGGCGGCGTGGATCGCGCGATTCCCGTGGACGTGTACGCGCCCGGGTGCGCCATTCGCCCCGAGACGGTGATCGATGCCATCGTGGAGGCGTGCGGCATCTTGGACCAGAAGGAGGCCGTGATGCGCGCCGGTGGCGATCCGCTCACCGTAGGCGGTGCCGCTACCTGGGACGGTGGCGTTGAGCTGGGCGAGGACGGGTTTGTGGCAGCTGCGGGGGCCGGCGACACGGCCGCTGGGACGCCCGCCACGCCCGTTGCTGCGAAGGAGGCCGAGTAATGCAAAAGGCTATCTATACCACCGTCGGGATCGACGAGCTCCTGTCGCATGTCCAGGCGCTCAAGGGCGTCGGCGCGCGCTTTGTGCAAATGCACGCCGAGCGCAACGTCGACGACGGCTCGTATCGCTTGGTCTATACGTTTATCAACGTTCGTGCTGCTCAGGAACATATTGCGCAGGACGGCAGCTATGCGATCGAGAATCTGGTGGTTGAGGGCATCGACCAGTACCAGGAGATTCCGTCCATCAGCTCGTATTACCCCGCGGTGTTCCCGTTTGAAAATGAGGCCCACGACCTGTTTGGTCTTGCCATTACCGATATGCAGATCGACTTTAAGGGCTTTTTCTACCAGGTCTCGACCGCTGAACCCATGAGCGTTATCACGCCCGAGGTGAAGGCCGCGCGCGAGAAGGCCATGAAGGTCCGCGCGGCTGCCGAGGCCAAGGCGCGCAAGGCCGCTGCCGAGAAGGCCGCCGCGGCTGCGGCTGCTGCAGGGGAGGGCGTTGCGGGCGCCGGCGACGCCACGGGCGCCGCTGCACAGTCCGCTGCGGCTGCCGGCTCCGATGCTCAGCACGATGAGGCTGCTGCGAAGGCCGCGCTCAAGGCCGCCGAGATGGAGGCAAAGCTCGCCGCCATGGATCCCGAGAAAGCGGCCAAGGTCCGCGCGGCGCTTGCCGCCAAGGCCGCCCGCGACAAGCAGAAAGAGGAGGCGTAAGGTCCATGGCACATCGCTCCGTTATTCCGTTTGGCCCGCAGCACCCGGTGCTGCCCGAGCCGCTTCATCTAGACCTGGTGATCGAGGACGATCGCGTCATCGAGGCAATTCCGCAGATCGGCTTTGTGCACCGCGGGCTCGAGAAGCTCACCGAAAAGCGTGACATGCATCAGTTTGGCTACATCGCCGAGCGCATCTGCGGCATTTGCGCCGTGGGTCACAGCTGCGGCTATGCCAGCGCCTGCGAGCACATGCTCGACATCGAGGTGCCCGGCCGCGTGCAGTATATTCGCACCATTCTGCACGAGCTTTCGCGCATCCACTCGCATCTGCTGTGGCTGGGCCTGCTCGCCGACGCCTTTGGTTTTGAGGCGCTGTTCTATCGGTCGTGGACCCTGCGCGAGCAGATTCTCAAGATCTTTGAGAGCACGTGCGGCGGGCGCGTGATTCTGTCGATTAACGAGATCGGCGGCCTTAAGCACGATATCGAGGACTCCGAGCTGGCGGGCATTGTCCAGACACTCGATGCCATGCGTCCCGACTACGAGGCCCTGGTGCATACGTTTTTGGACGACGACAGCTGCGGCGAGCGTCTGCATGGCGTGGGCGTGATCAGCAAGAAGGACGCGCTGGAGCTTTCGATGGTCGGCCCGTTTGGGCGCGCCTCGGGCGTGGACTATGACGTGCGCATGTTTGGCGACGGCGCCTATGCGGATCTGGCTGCGTTTGAGCCAATTGTCGCTACCGATGGCGACTGCTATGCCCGCTGCCAGGTGCGTTGCGCCGAGGTCACGCAGGCTATGGACATCATCAAGGAGCTTGTGGGCAAGATTCCGCACGACGGTATCGGTGGGCGTACCAAGCTCACGCCGGCCGACGGCGCGCGCGGCGAGGTTGTGATTGAGCAGCCGCGCGGCGAGGCGTATTACTATGTGCGCGGCAACGGCACCAAGAACTTGGACCGTTTCCGCGTGCGCACGCCGACGTCGCAAAATCTAGCGGGTCTGACGCATGCGCTGCAGGGCGTGCTCATTGCCAACGTGCCTATGATTATCCTGACCATCGACCCCTGCATTAGCTGCACGGAAAGGTAGGCGCGGCATGAGTTTGCTGACATTTGCCAAGACGGCCTTGGGTTCTATGGTCAAGCAGCCGGTAACGGTGTGCTATCCGCAGGAGAAGCTCGCGGCACCCGAGCGCCTGCGTGGGCACATCGTTAACGACATGGACGTGTGTATCTGCTGCGGCATGTGTGCGCGTCGCTGCCCGGCGGGCGCGCTCGCGGTTGATCGCAAGGGTGGAACGTGGTCGATTGACCCGTATGCCTGCGTGGTATGCGGCGAGTGCATCGAGAGCTGCCCCAAGCACTGCCTGACTATGGATACCGCCCGCACTCCAGTCGCGGCGGACAAGACTCCCACGGTGGAAACCAAACCGGAATAGAGCTGGAATAGGGACCGGTGGGGCAAAATGCCCCACCGGTCCCGCGCTTAAACGAGCGGTGGAGCCGCCGCGAACAAAACTATGCCGGATTACTACGATAAATCGCCTACCCCCGACCGCGCCGCATTTGGCAAAATCAAAATCGCAGGTAGACGGCTTGCGGTTTTGCGAAAAAGTCACGCGTGGTCGGGGATCTTATTTTTATCGTAGTAAACCGGCATGGTTTTGAAATGGCGCCATATCGGTGACGGCCCTTGATCCCCCAAGGACGGAGGAAAACGGGCCCTTTTGCCCCGTCCATCTTGAGTCGCACCCGTTTTCCTGCGAAAACGCCGTGTCTCAACTTTGGTGAGACATTTGTCTCACGCCCAAAACAGAATCTGGAACATGTGTCACCTGCCCAAATTGTGTCTCATTTCGTAACTTTAGGCTGTTGCAAGGTCTGAGACCGCGAGAAGGGAGACGCGATGAGTAAGTACACGAGGGGTCTCTTGGCGGTGATACTTGCCGTAGTGCTTGTGTTGCCGGCTGCAGCATTTGCCATGCTGCCCGAGGCCAACGCCAGGTCCAGCACAGGAATGGACGGACCGGCCATGACCGGAAAAACGGTCGTCGACCGCGATACCAGCAACTACTGGAAGTTCTGGGCCGGCGGCTATGACGGCAAGGAAGTAACAACTCAAAACGTCGGCCGAATCTGGACCGATAAGACGGTCAAGGCAGTCGAGAACGGGGATTCTGATTTCCTGACCACGCTGTCTGCTATCTCTTCGACATCCGATACGACGGTCTCCGGCAAGCCGCTCGACATCGTGCTGGTGTTGGATGCTTCTGGTTCGATGAAGGATGACATGAGCGGAAATGACGGAACCAAGCGTATTGATGCGCTGAAGAAGGCCGCCAATAGCTTTATTGACACCATCGCCACGCAAAACCAAGGTATTGCAGATGAGTCCAAGCAGCACAAGGTCGCCATCGTTAAGTTCGCGGGCACAAAGTCCACTGATGTCGGCAACGGTAAGGATAGATACGGCTACAACTATTCGCAGACCATGAAGAAGCTGACGCTCTGCAAGGGCGAGGACGCGGAGAGCCTTAAGAGTACGATCGACTCCATCAGTCCCGCTGGCGCCACGCGAGCCGATTACGGCTTACAACTGGCTGAGGGCATTTCGTCTGATCGCGCCGACGCCAAGAAGGTCGTCGTCTTCTTCACCGATGGCTCGCCCACGAGTTGGGACGAATTCGAGAACGAGGTTGCCAATGACGCTATCAACAGCGCCAAGAAGATCAAGGATAAAGGTGCCGACATTTATACGATCGGTATCTTTAGCGGCGTAAACCCCAGTGCCATCCCCACGGCTGATGGCACAAGCAAAGAGAATAAGTTCATGCATGCCGTGTCGAGCAACTATCCTGCCGCCTCATCCAGCATTTCTGTCTGGGACGAATGGACCATCAACTTTGGTGCGCGCGCAGAAAACGCCAATTACTACAAGTCGGCAACCAGCGCTTCTGAGCTCGAGAAAATCTTCGAAGAGATCTCGGGAAGCATTATCCAAGCCGGTTACCCGACCGAAGTTCACGGCGGTTATGGCGAGCATAAGTCTGGCTATATTACGTTTACTGACGAGCTGGGCGACTTTATGCAGGTCGACAACTTTACGTCTGTCGTGTACAACGGCGAGACGTTTACTGGCCCGGCAATGAAGGCCGAGGGCAATGTCGATACCTATACATTTACTGGTGCCGCCGCGAACTTGGTTATCACCGTTCAGCATGCCGGAAAGGGCGAGCCCCAGACCGGCGATATCGTAACGGTCAAGATTCCCGCGTCGCTGATTCCGCTGCGCCACTTTAAGATTACCGATGGCGTTCTTACGGTCGACGATACTGAGCCCATCCAGGTGAACTACACCTCGAGTGTTAAGAAAGACGCGCTCGATAACCTGTTTACACCCGAGCAGGTAGTGGGGCTTAAGGACTACATCAAGAGCAATACGATCACCGCGGAGAACGGCTCCAAGACTGTTAACTTCTACGCGAACAAGTGGAATGGCGGTACGCTGGGCGATACGATTGCGAACTTTGAGCCCGCCGATTCCAATCGTTATTACTATTTCCAGAAGCAGACTCCCATTTATGTGGATAAGAACTGCACAACGCCTGCGACGGGCTCGCTGGCTGCCGAGGGCATCTATTACTACAAGGATGAGTTCGAGGCGCTGGGCGCAGACGGTAAGGCCGAATCCCGTATTGCCGTTATTGAGTTTACCGGCGGAGACGCCGCGAGCTCTGAGGACGCCTTCGTGCGCGACGCGAACGGAAACCTGTCGTTTAGCAAGGGAACCGCGCGCCTGGCCTTTATTGACGAATTGCATACCACCAAGGAGCGTGTGGGCGGTGACAACCCCACCCGCACCGCGGCCGACGTGCTCAACCCCAAGTGGAACAACAACGCCACGGAGGTTGACGTTCACCTGGGCAACAACGGCAAGATCAGCTTTAACGTGACGCCGGCAACGGTGGATACCAAGACGAGCTTTGGCCTGACCAAGGTGCTCGAGGGTCGCGATTGAACGGATACGGACGAGTTTAAGTTTGAGCTCTCCGCGACGTCCGAGAATGACGCCCCGATGCCCGCACCCGCGACCGCGACCGTGACCAATGCCGACCTGGACGACAATGGCAAGGCGGCCATTAACTTTGGCGAGATCACCTATAACAAGCCGGGCGAGTACACCTATGAGGTCCGCGAGGTCAAGGGCGGCGTCGGTGGCATTACCTACAGCGAGAACGTTGCCACGTTCAAGGTGACCGTGGCTGTTAAGGCCACAGGTGGGCTTAAGGCTGACGTTGAAAAGATCTCGGGCGAGACCGAGTTCAAGAACACCTATAGCGTGAAGCCTGTCGAGGACCAGATCACCGCGAAGAAGGTCCTGACCGGGCGCGACCTCAAGGAGGGCGAGTTCTCCTTCGAGCTCGTCGAGGGTAACAAGGTCGTCGCCAAGGGCACTAACGCTGCCGACGGCAAGATCGTCATGGACAAAATCACTTACGATAAGCCCGGCACTCACACCTACAAGCTGCGTGAGAAGCTCCCCAACGAAGCGGGGCTGAGCAACGGGATCACGTACGATAAGACGAGCTACACCATCAAGACGAGCGTCATCGACAACGGCGACGGCACGCTTAAGGTGACCCATGCGCTCGAGGGCACCAAGCCGGCACGCTTTGAGAACAAGTACAACACTGCCCCGAACGAGTCCAGCGTCACCGACCAGATCACCGCGACCAAGTCCCTGACCGGCCGCGATCTCAAGGACGGCGAGTTCTCCTTCGAGCTCGTCGAGGGCGAGGGCGCCAAGGTCGTCGCCACCGGCACCAACGATGCCGACGGCAACATCAAGATGAGCACCGTGAAGTACGACAAGGCCGGAACGCACACCTACGTGCTGCGTGAGGTCAAGGGCGACGCCGACAACGGTATTACCTACAGCACCGCTGAGTACACCATCGTGACTACCGTCACCGACGATGGCAATG
Organism: Collinsella aerofaciens; assembly: GCA_021639365.1. Classification (GTDB taxonomy): domain Bacteria; phylum Actinomycetota; class Coriobacteriia; order Coriobacteriales; family Coriobacteriaceae; genus Collinsella; species Collinsella aerofaciens_AH. Next base: position 3,658 of record JAJXHK010000020.1, on the reverse strand, counting down.
GCAAGCTTGCGGTTGAGCACAAGCTGCAGGGCGACGAGCCCGCAGCGTTCGAGAACGCCTACAACGTGACTCCCGTGAGCTCCAGTGTCACCGACCAGATCACCGCGACCAAGTCCCTGACCGGCCGCGATCTCAAGGACG
>JAJXHK010000020.1:0-3417 GCA_021639365.1 Collinsella aerofaciens | reverse complement strand
GCGAGTTCTCCTTCGAGCTCGTCGAGGGTAACGATGTCGTCGTCACCGGCAAGAACGATGCCGACGGCAAGATCGTCATGGACAAAATCACCTACGATAAGCCTGGCGAGCATACCTATATCCTGCGCGAGGTTAAGGGTGCCGAAGGCAACGGCATCACCTACGACGACAAGACCTATACCGTCGTGACCACGATCACCGATAACGGCAAGGGCAAGCTCGAGGCGAAGCACGAGCTGAAGGATGCCACGACTGCTGAGTTCAAGAATTCCTACAAGCCGAACCCCGGCGAATTTAGCGTCACCGACAAGATCGCCGCGACCAAGGTTCTGACCGGGCGCGACATGACTGAGGGCGAGTTCTCCTTCGAGCTCGTCGAGGGCGAGGGCAAGGACGCCAAGGTCGTCGCCACCGGCAAGAACGCCGCCGACGGCAAGATCACGATGAGCGCCGTGAAGTACGACAAGGCCGGAACGCACACCTACACACTGCGCGAGGTCAACGGCGGAACCATCAGCAAGGGCATCACCTACAGTGACACCAAGTACACTATCGAGACCACCATCACGGACAACGGCGATGGTACGCTCAGCGCCACACATGCTCTGAAGGACGACGCCGAGGCTGCGACCTTCGAGAACACCTACAGCGTGACCCCGCTCGAGACCGAGCTCGACTTTGGCCTGAGCAAGGCCATTGACGGCCGCGACTGGACGGATGGGGACGAGTTTAGCTTTACCATCACCGCTCCCGAGGGCGCCCCGCTGCCTGATCCCGCAACCGTGACCGTGAGCAAGAAGGACGCGAAGGACGGCATCGCCACCATCAAGTTCGGCAAGATTCACTACGCTGCCGCCGGAACCTATAAGTACGAGATTCGCGAGAACGCGGGCAGCACGGTCGGCATGACGTATGACGCGCATGTCGCAACCGCCGAAGTGACCGTGACCGAGGACGGCGATGGCACCCTGACCGCCAACGTCACCAAGAAGGAAAACGGACGCTTTACCAACACGTACCGCACTGAGCTTAACTACACCGCTGCCGGCGGTCTGTGGCTCAGCAAGTATCTGGACGGCCGCCCCATGACCGAGGGTCAGTTCACCTTTACCGTGACACCTGCTGACGACGCTTCGGCTCGCGCGCTCGGTCTGCTGCCCGGGGCTAATAGCTTCAAGTCCCCCGCAGCGGCAGAGGCAACGGTCGGACTGATCGACATTCTGGCTGGTCATGAGGTTATATTTACGCAGGCTGACGCCGGCAAGACCTTTACGTACACCGTGGCCGAGAAGAACGACGGCCAGCCCGGTTACACCTACGACGACGCCGTGCGCACGGTGACGATCGCCATCGCCGACGACACCGCCGGCACGCTCACTGCTACGACGACCGTTTCCGGCGGTCCCGAGGGCACGCATGAGACGGTCCACAAGAGTGGCGAGAGCAAGGTCGAGAAGGCCCTGGTGCCGTTCCACAACAGTTACAGCGCTACGACCAACACGCCTGGTGGCACCGCCGCTCAGGTCGTTGCCACCAAGACTCTGACCGGCCGCCCGATGGCCGACGGCGAGTTCTGGTTCGGCATCGCCTATCAGGGTGAGCTTGTGGCATACGAAAACCTCAAGCCCAATATCGGCGGGCACGTGAGCTTTGATACGCTGCACTACGACACTAAGATGCTTGCTAATCTTGAGGCTGCTGGGCTTGCCCATCGTACCGACAAGGACGGTAAGCTTGCCTGGACCATTAACTACACGGCCTACGAAGATTTATTCGGGCTGCCGAATGGCGTTTCCGCTACAACGTGGAGCTTTGGCTTTAAGGTTATCGTCGTCGACAACGGTGACGGTACCCTGACGGCAACGGTCGACTACGGCGGCGTCGAGCCCTTGTTCGAGAACGTCTACGGCGCCGAAGCCGTTGACGCCGCGCTCGCCGGCACTAAGAAGCTCCAGGCAGCTGAGGGCCTGACCCCGGCCGACATCGCAGGTAAGTTTACCTTTACCGTGACCGCTGACGAGGCGGGTGCCCCGATGCCCGAGCACACGACCGCAACCAACGACACGGCCGGCAACGTGGACTTTGGCAAGATCCACTTTACGCTCGAGGACCTCAACCGCGCCCTGGGCGTGATGGACGATGCGACCGATAAGGCCGAGGCAGACGAGGCCGACGAGGCAGAGGCTGAAGAGGCAGAGGCTGAAGAGGCCGACGCCGACGCTGATGTCAACGCCGACGAGCCCAGCGACGAGTCCGAGCCCGCAGCCCCCACCGCCCCGCGCTCGCACACTTTTACCTACACGGTGACCGAGTCCGGTAGCGCCCCTGGCGTGACCAACGACGCCAACGCCACGCGCAAGGTTTCCTATACCGTGACTGACGACGGCGCTGGGCACCTGGGCGTCAAGCGCGACGGCGGCGACGGTGCGGACTTTACGTTCACCAACACGTACAGCGTGGCGCCTACCGATTCTTCCGTGACCGATCAGGTCACGACCGTCAAGCGTCTGACCGGACGTGACCTTGCAGCTGGCGAGTTCACGTTCGAGCTGCTCGAGGACGGCGTGACTGTCGCTAGTGGCACCAACGACGCCAACGGCAACGTTACGCTGAGCCCGATCCGCTACGAGGCACCCGGCACGCACACGTACACGCTGCGCGAGGCTTGCCCCAACGCGCTCGGCCTGTACAAGGGCGTCACCTATGACGGCACGACCTACACCGTCGTGACCACCGTCTCCGACAATGGCGACGGCACGCTGACCGCGACGCACAAGCTCGAGGGAACCACCGAGTCGGCTGGCTTTACCAACAAATATCACGCCATGCCCACGCAGGTTTCCATCGGCGCCATCAAGGTGCTCGAGGGACGCGAGCTCAAGAAGGACGAGTTTAGCTTTAAGCTCGTTGGCGAGGACATCGAGTCCACCGTCACCAACGATGCCGACGGCAAGATCAACTTCGACAAGTTCGAGTACGACGAGCCTGGTACGTACGTCTACACCATCAGCGAGGTCAAGGGCGACGAGGCCGGTATGACCTATGACAAGTCCGTCTTTACCGCGACCGTCAACGTGGTCGACGACGGCGAGGGCAACCTCAAGGCGAACGTCACCTTTACCAAGGGCGACAAGAGCGTCGAGGGTATCGTGTTCAACAACACGTACAAGAAGCCCGAGACGCCCGTGCCGACGCCCGACCCCGGCACGCCCAAGACCGTGACGAACATCGTCAAGACGGTCAAGGGTTTCCTGCCCACCACGGGTGACCAGCAGGCCGCTGCACTGCTCATGGCATTTGTTATTGCCATGGCTGGCGTCGGAGCCCTGGTCTGGGGTATCCGTAAGCGCTAGGCACGCTGGCAGCGCCCGGGGCCAAAAGGCCCCGGGCGGCCGGCGGGGAGCCAGAACATAGCCC
>JAJXHK010000055.1 GCA_021639365.1 Collinsella aerofaciens | reverse complement strand
GCATGATCCCCGAGTTCGTGGGCCGTACGCCCGTCGTCACCCAGACGCAGGCGCTTGACGAGGACGACCTGGTGTCGATCCTGACCGAGCCCAAGAACGCCGTGGTGCGTCAGTACCGCAAGATGTTCCAGCTGGAGGACGTGGACCTGGAGTTTGAGGACGCGGCCCTGCACGAGATTGCCCGCATGGCGCTCGCTCGCAAGACTGGCGCCCGCGGCCTGCGCGCCATCTGCGAAGACGTGCTGCAGCAGACGATGTTCGACCTCCCCAGCGAGGAAGGCGTAGCCAAGGTCGTCGTAACCGAAGCCTCCGTAAAGGGCGAAGAGCAGCCCCAGCGCATCTACGGGTAAATAGCTTGAATCCAGGTCCCGCGGCAACCTCCGCGGGACCTGCCATTTAGGGACAGGTTTATTTTGGTCGGTTTTATATGGGCAAATGTCGTTTCCCCTGATAAAACCTACCAAAATAAACCTGTCCCTTTTCGGCAGGTATGCCTGTGCTATTCTGTGAGATTGTCAAGTTAGTACCTTCAGACTGAAGTAATCGATACCTAAGGCGTGTCCGCCTGCTTGGTTTTCGTAGATTCCGCACGAGCCGAAGAGCACTAAATGTGCTCTTCGTGCGAGCCAGGACCTGACCGAGCGAAAACCAAGCAGGCGGACACGCCGGCGGGACAGGGAGAGATATATGGAAGAAATGCCCAAGAACTACGATCCGTCGACCAACGAGCCGGCGATCCTGCAGAAGTGGCTCGACGGCGGCTACTACAAGCGCCGCGAGGGCGTGGGCGACTGCACCGTCACCATTCCGCCTCCCAACGTTACCGGCAAGCTCCATATGGGCCACGCCACCGACGACTCCATCCAGGACGCCATCATCCGTATGGCCCGCATGCGCGGCAAGTCCACGCGCTGGGTGCTCGGCACCGACCACGCCGGTATCGCCACGCAGACCAAGGTCGACAAGAAACTCAAGAGCGAGGGCATCAGCCGCCTGGAGATCGGCCGCGACAAGTTTGTCGATGCCTGCTGGGACTGGACCCACGAGTACGGCGGCATCATCGTCGAGCAGATCAAGCGCATGGGTTGCTCCGTCGACTTCGATAACGAGCGCTTCACCATGGACGAGGACTACGCCCAAGCCGTGCGCAAGGTTTTCTGCGACTGGTATCACGACGGCCTGATCTACCGCGGTAAGCGCATCGTCAACTGGTGTCCCAACTGCACCACCGCCATCTCGGATGACGAGGCCGAGTACAAGGACGAGAAGGGCCACCTGTGGCACCTGCGCTACCCGCTGACCGAGCCGGTCAACGGCCAGGACTACATCGTCGTCGCCACCACGCGCCCCGAGACCATGCTCGGCGACACGGGCGTTGCCGTCTCCCCGAAGGACCCCGAAAAGGCCGCCTTCGTGGGCAAGACCGTCATGCTGCCGATCGTCAACCGCGAGATCCCCATCTTCTCCGACTACCACGTCGATGCCAACTTCGGCTCTGGCTTTGTTAAGGTCACGCCGGCCCACGACCCCAACGACTACGCCATGGGTCAGGCCCACGACCTGCCGCAGATCAACATCTTTGACGAGCACGCGGTGGTCGTCGAGGGCTACGGCGAGTTCACCGGCATGACGCGTGACGAGTGCCGCGAGGCCGTCATCAAGTGGTTCGAGGAGCACGACCTGCTCGACCACGTCGAGGAGCACGATCACTCCGTCATGCACTGCTACCGTTGCGACTCCGCCCTGGAGCCGTGGCTATCCGAGCAGTGGTTCGTTGCCGTCGACAAGCTCAAGGGCCCGGCGCTCGACGCCGTCAACTCCGGCAAGGTCACCTTCCATCCCACGCGCTGGACGCAGACCTACACCACCTGGATGGAGAACCTCAAGGACTGGTGCATCAGCCGCCAGCTGTGGTGGGGCCACCGCATCCCCGTGTTCTACTGCGAGGACTGCGGCTGGGAGGACGCCCTTACCGAGGACACCGACGTGTGCCCCAAGTGCGGCGGCCATCACATCCATCAGGACGAGAACGTGCTGGACACGTGGTTTAGCTCGCAGCTGTGGACCTTCGCCACGCAGGGTTGGCCGCAAAAGCCGGAGCTGCTCGAGGGCCATCACCCCACGACGGCGCTCGTCACGGCGCGCGACATCATCGCGCTGTGGGTCGCCCGCATGGTCATGAGCTCGCTGTACTTCCTGGACGAGGTGCCGTTTAAGGACGTCGTCATCTACCCGACGATCCTGGCCAAGGACGGCAGCCGCATGTCCAAGTCCAAGGGCAACGGCGTTGACCCCATGGACCTTATCGACATGTACGGTGCCGACGCCATGCGCTACAACCTGCTTACGCTGTGCACTAACAACCAGGACGTCAAGTTCGACGCGAACATCGATAAGAAGACCAAGAAGCTCATCGACAGCCCGCGTACCGATCAGGCCAAGAGCTTTGTGACCAAGATCTGGAACGCCAGCCGCTTCCTGCTTATGAACATGGAGGGATACACGCCCGGCGAGCCCGTCGTGGAAACGCCGGCCGACGCCTGGATGTTCAGCCGCCTGGCCAAGGCCGTGAAGATGGTCACCGAGGGCATTGAGAACTACACCTTTGGCGACATGGCCCGCGGCGTGCAGCAGTTCTTCTGGAACGAGGTCTGCGACTGGTACGTCGAGGTCACCAAGGCCCGTCTGAAGGGCGAGGGCCGTCTGCAGGCTCAGCGCAACCTGATCTTTGTGCTCGACACCTCCATTCGCCTGATGCACCCGCTGATGCCGTTCGTCACCGAGGAGATCTGGGACAACATGCCGGCGAGCGTGCTCGACCTGGACGCCGAGGGCAACGTGGACCGCGCCGAGGCCCTGATGATCGCCAAGTGGCCCGAGCCCGCCGACTACGCCAAGTATGTCGACGAGCCCGCCGAGCGCGCGTTCGAGCTGTGCCGTACCGTTGTGTCTGCCGCCCGCGCCACGCGTTCCCGTTATCGCTTGAGCCCCAAGGCCGAGCTCGACGTGGTCGTGCGCGCCAGTGCCGAGGACATCGAGAAGCTCGAGAGCCTGCGCTCCACGATTGAGCCGCTGGCCAATACTGCTTCGCTGGTCATGGGTGTGGACGTCGAGAAGCCGGCTGCGAGCATTGCCGTGGTCGATAGCGGCGTCGAGGTCTTTGTGGTGCTCGAGGGCAAGGTTGACCTTTCGGCCGAGAAGGCGCGCCTGGAGAAGGAGATCGCCGCGGCGCAGAAGGAGCTCGCCGGCTGCGAGAAGACGCTGGCTAATGAGGGCTTTGTGGCTAAGGCCGCGCCTGCGGTGGTCCAGAAGAAGAGGGACCGTGCAGCTGAGCTCAAGGAGATCCTGGCGGCGTTGACCTCGCAGGTTGCTGACTTCTCGTAGGTCTAACTTGGGGGCGCGTCCCGATGCTTTGCTCTCCGCTGCGGACAGTCCTGCGCAAGACGGACAGCACATTAAGTGCTGTCCTTTGCGTGCGGAACTTGCGGCGAGCAAAGCATCGGGCCGCTCCCAGTTCGTTTACGTGGTTGTTTGCAACTGGTTAGTTAGGGCCACTGGGTTGTGGCCTTGATCGTGCTGCAATCGGGTAAAGGCTGATATTGTCAACGCGAGGGGCTCATTCTTTTTGATGGGCCTCTTTTTCTGTTATGGGGGACTTTGGGTTATGGCTAAGCGTTCTGGATCGTATGTCGTTCCGTTCTCGTTTGATTTGCTTTCGTTTGGTGAGGCTGTTGGGTTGGCTGCTGATACGGGGCGGATTTCTGGGGATGCTGGGCCGTTGTTGGAGACGGTTGTCGATATGCTCGATGAGCTGGGGCGTCCCGACGAGTATTTTGACTGCATTCAGATTGCTGGTACCAATGGCAAGACTTCTACGACGCGTTTCTCGGCTGCTATCTTGCGTGGCGAGGGACTTAAGACGGCGCTGTATACGTCTCCGCAGCTTGTGCGCTATCCCGAGCGCATGGAGGTTGATGGGCGCGTTGTGAGCGATGAGGCGTTTGCCCGCGGTGTTTCTGCTGCCGTTGAGGCGGGGCGTCGTGTGAACGAGCGCCGTGTTGCGGCGGAGGAGCGCGCGTATACCATTACGCCGTTTGACCTGCTCACGGCTGCTGCGCTCGTGGTGTTTGCCGAGGCTGGCGTTGACGTTGCCGTGCTCGAAGTTGGCATGGGCGGGCGTTGGGATGCTACGAGTGCGACTGATCCTGTCGCTGTTGCCATAACGGGCATTGGGCTTGATCACACTCGTATTTTGGGCGATACGCTCGAGGCCATTGCGGGGGAGAAGGCTGCGGTTATCAAGCCCGGGCGCCTGGTTGTTTTGGGCGAGGGTACGCATGAGGCGAGTGTTCAGCGCGTGATGGATACGCGTTGTCGCGAGTGCGGCGTTGTGCCGCTCCTGGTGAGTCACGCCACAACCAAGGTTCCGGCGCATGTGGGCGATACGGTGGAGTTTAGCTGCACCACGCCGCGCGCCATCTATACGTCGAGCATGGTTAAGCCGGCGTATCAGCCGCAGAATGCCGCGTGCGCGATTATGCTGTGCGAGGGGTATCTTGGCCGCGAGCTCGATCACGATAAGCTCGATGCTTCGCTTATGGGTTGCCCCACGCCGGGTCGTTTTGATGTGCTGGGAACCGATCCGCTTAAGCTGATCGATGCTTGCCATAATCCTCAGAGCTGCGAGAACTTTGTGAGCGCGCTCGACGAGATTGATCCGTGCGTCGAGAATCGCCCCACGTTGCTGTGCGCCGCGCTGGCCGATAAGGACGTGGCGGGCATCGTTGACGTGCTTGTTCCGGCCTTCCCCCGCGTGGTCGTGACCCAGACCGATTCCGATCGCGCCCTGCCGGCAGAGGATCTCGCCGCTCTGGTGGACGCCGACAAACTCGCGGGCGTATACCCCAGCGTATCCGAGGCCCTCGCCGCCTTCGAAACCGCGGGTGAACCCTTCGTAGCAGCCGGCACCATAACCCTAGCCGGCGAAGTGGCCGCCCTGTTGCGCTAGAGCCTATCCGGTCCCCTTGGCAGTTGCGGTGAAATAGTTCCTGGATTATGCCTCTGTGGGCCAATCTGGGAACCATTCCACCGCAACTTATTGAGGGGTTATTGGGGCGGGCTAGTCTAGTCGGACTGGGTCGTGGGGATAGGCGTTGAGGATCTCGACGCCGGAGTCGGTGACGAGGGCCAGGTCCTCGATGCGGACGCCGGTGCGGCCGGGGAGGTAGATGCCCGGCTCGATGGAGAACGTCATGCCCGGTTCGATAACCTGTTCGTTGACGAGCGAGACGTCGCCGGGCTCGTGGTCCTGCAGGCCGATCGAGTGGCCCAGGCGATGGGTAAAGTACTTGCCGTAGCCAGCGTCCTCAATCACGTCGCGTGCAGCACGGTCCAGGTCGCACATGCGCACACCCGGTGCGATGAGTGCCTCGGCGGCCTCGTTGGCGCGGCGAACGATGTCGTAGATGCGCGCCGTCTCTTCGTCCGGCTCGCCCCAAAAGATCGTGCGCGTCATGTCGGAGCAGTAGTTGCGATGGCGTCCGCCAATATCGAACAGCACCACGTCGCCGCGCTTGAGCACGGTGTCGTCGGGCTCGTGATGCGGGTCGCCGGCGTTGGCGCCAAAGCTCACGATGGGCGGGAAGCTAAAGCCCTCGCAGTCATGCTTGCGGTAGAGGCCGAGCATCTGGTCGGCAATCTCGCGCTCCGTCACGCCTTCGTGGACGAGCTTGATTGCGTCGGCCATTACGGCGTCGTTGGCGGCCGAGGATACGCGCATGAGCTCCTGCTCGGTAGCATCTTTGTACGTGCGTGCTGCGGTGACGGCAAAGTCGCCCAAGAAGAACTCGCTTGCGGCGTGGCGATCCATAAGGGGCATCAAAAAGCCGGAGCGCATGACGGTGTCGATGCCGAGCGGCTTGGTCGGATCGACCTCGCGCGCGATGGCGTCGGCCACGATGTCGGTATCGGTGTGGTAGGCAACGCGGGCGTTGTCGTACTCGGGCAGCTGGTGCAGCGCGTTGACCAAGATCACGGGCTCGGCATCGCGCGCGAGCAGCACGCCGCAAAAACGCTCGAACATGTCAGCATAAAAGCCGGTCAGGTAATAAATCGACCACGGGTCATTTACGAGCAGCTGCGCGCCGGGGTGCTGAGTCTCGAGCGCATCGAGCACGCGTGCCACACGCTGGTCATCGACATGTGCCATGAAACATCCTTTCGCTAGGCTGCCACCATGGTATCCCATACCCGGCAGATGGGGACGTTCCTTTTATGCCGGCATCTTGGGACTCTCCTTGGCGTGATTTTTCTGGGACGGAAGGCGAAATTAGCCAAAAGAGCCCCGTCCCAAATGAGCTGGTTTCAAAAGTATGGCGGATTACGGGGCTGGACCGGACTTGGCTGACCATGACTGAAATGGCAAAAATAAAACCGACGCTCCTATAAGTTGTCAAGAGGCAGTTTGCGGGAGCGTTCTCTCCA
>JAJXHK010000054.1:2552-6637 GCA_021639365.1 Collinsella aerofaciens | reverse complement strand
CAGCATGAGGAGGCTCACCAGATGACGGCCACACCGTGGGGATTCCGGGACATATTACCCGAGGAGGCTCAGGCGCGCGAGGAGATCGCATGTACGGTGAAGGGCTGCTTCAGGGAGCATCATTACCTTCCGGTCGAGACGCCGTTGCTCGAGGACAAGGGTTCGCTCGAGGAGGGCGGCCGCATTGCGGACACGCCGTTTAAGCTCTTTGATGACGACGGTCGCCTGCTGGTGGTCCGTCCCGACAACACGCTGCCGATCGTGCGCTTGGTTTCGACCCGCATGCGCGCTGCCGACCTGCCCCTGCGCCTTCGCTACGAGGCGCCGGTGGTTCGCGAGTGCCAGCGCAATGCCGGTGGCTCGCGTCAGTTTACGCAGTTGGGCTTTGAGCTTATCGGCGCGGGTGATGCCGCGGGCGATGTTGAGATTGTCTCGCTCGTTGCCGAGACCGTACGTGGGCTGGCACTTCCCGATGCGCGCATTATCGCAGGTAGCGTGCGTCCTTTTAAGGAATTGCTCGCGGTATGCGAGGATCGCCAGCTGGCTGCCGAGGCCCTGCGCTGCGTGCATGCCAACGACTTTGTGGGCCTCGATGCCCGCGTGGCTGCAAGCGCCGAGTCCGATGCCGTGAAGGCCGCCATTAGCGAGCTGCCGCGTCTGCACGGCGGTGCCGAGGTGCTCGACCGCGTGGATGCGCTGCTGGGGGCCGCCGGTATCGCCGCGCCGTTGACGCGCGAACTGCGTGCCCTGGTCGAGGGTCTGGCTCCCGAGGACGCCCAGGTGCTGTCGTTCGACTTCTCCATCATGAACTCGTTCGATTACTACACGGGCCTGGTCTTTAAGGCCTATGCCGGCGGCTTGCCCGATCCGGTCGGTTCGGGCGGACGCTATGACTCCATCTTTACCGGCGCATTTGGCGCCGGTATCGAGGTGCCGGCGGCGGGCTTCGCCTTTTCGCTCGAGCGCCTGGAGGCCGCGCGCACCTCGGCCGAGGATGCCGCTTCCGATGGCGACCACGCCGTGGGTCGTGGCGCCGAGGGCCCGCTGCGCATCGCCGTGCCCAAGGGCTCGCTTAAGGCCGACACGCTCGACGTGCTCGAGGCCGCGGGTCTGGACGTCTCTGAGCTGCGCGACCCCGGCCGTCACCTGATCGTGCGCGGTCGCGACACGCGTGCCGGCGAGGGCGCGGTCGGCGATATCGAGTTTGTCATCGTGCGACCCAGCGATGCACCCGCCTTTGTGGGTTGCGGTGGTGCCGACTGCGGCATCTGCGGCTGGGACTCGCTCATCGAAGCCGACCTCAACTTGCTGCAGCTGGTCGATTTGGGCTACGGCCTGTGCACCTTTATTGAGGCGGAGCCCGCATGGCGCGCCGGTCAGGCCGAGCGCAACTACGCCCGTCGCGGATCGCTTCGCGTGGCCACCAAGTACCCGCGCATCGCGAGTGCCTGGTATGCCGAGCGCGGTGTGAACGCCGACATCGTTTCGCTGCACGGCAACATCGAGCTGGGACCCATCGTCGGCATGACCGATCGCATCGTGGACATTACCGCCACGGGTGCCACGCTGCGCGACAACGACTTGGTCATCACCGGCCGCATCATGGACTGCACGGCCCGCTTCTTTGTCAATCCGGGTGCCGCGCGCCTGGATCCGCGCGTACGCAATCTGGCAGATCGCCTGGCCGCGGCCGTTAAGGACAAGCATTTTGAGCCCGTCGCGGGCTCGGCACAATAGCGCGAGCGCGCACGGGCGCCCCAACGTACGGGCTGCGGGTCGATTGGCGCCGCCGCCCGGCCTCTCGTTTTCGAACACAACCTCGACCGATAGGGGATACCGATATGAAGACCATCAAGCTTGCTCCCGGTGAGCGCCTCGTCACCAACCAGCTCAACCGCAAGGGTGTGCTGCCGCAAAACATCGTCGACGCCGTCCGCGATATCGTGGCCAACGTGCGCGCCAACGGCGATGCCGCGGTGCGCGATTACTGCCAGCGTTTTGACGGTGTCGAGCTGCAGAGCTTCCGTCTGCCGCAGGAGCAGATCGATGCCGCGCTCGAAGGCCTCGACCCGGCTTTTGTCGCCGCGCTCGAGAAAGCCGCGCGTCAGATTCGCGAGTTCCACCAGCGCGAGGTCGAGCAGAGCTGGTTTACCACGCGCCCGGACGGCACGATGCTCGGCGTTAAGGTGACCCCGCTCGCGGCGGCTGGCATCTACGTGCCGGGCGGTCGCGCGCAGTATCCCTCCACCGTGCTCATGAATGCCATTCCCGCCAAGGTCGCCGGCGTCAAACGCGTGGTCATGGTGACCCCGCCGCAAAAGGACGGCCTTATCAGCCCCTACACGCTCGCCGCGGCCAAGCTCGGCGGCGTGGACGAGATCTATATGGTGGGCGGCGCTCAGGCCGTGGCCGCGCTGGCGTACGGTACCGAGACCATTCCGCGTGTCGACAAGATTACCGGCCCGGGCAACGCCTTTGTCGCTGCGGCCAAGCAGATTGTTTCGGGCGATGTGGGCATCGACATGGTCGCCGGCCCCTCCGAGGTCTGCGTGCTGGCCGACGCCACGGCCAAGCCTATGGTGGTCGCGGCCGACCTGATGGCCCAGGCTGAGCACGATCCGCTGGCGGCCTGCTATCTCGTGACCTGCGACGAGCAGTTTGCGCGCGAGGTCGAGGCGGGTATCGACATTCTGGTGGCGCAGTCCCCGCGCGCCGAGATCACGCGTGCCTCGCTCGATAACGAGGGCACCATCGTGGTTGCCGCCGACATGGCTGCCGCCGTCGAGGCCGTGAACACCGTGGCACCCGAACACCTTGAGCTGCACTGCAAGGACGCGATGAGCCTGCTCGGCGGCATTCGCAACGCCGGCGCCATCTTTGTGGGCGCTTGGAGCTCCGAGCCGCTCGGCGATTATGTTGCTGGCCCCAATCACACGCTGCCGACCGGCGGCACGGCCATGTTCTCCAACCCGCTTTCGGTCGAAGAGTTCGTTAAGCGCTCGAGCGTCATTTGCTATACGCCCGAGGGCCTGCTCTCTGACGCTCCCGCTACGCAGCGCCTGGCCGAGGCCGAGGGCCTGTGGGCACACGCTCTTTCGGCCGCACTGCGCCGCCGCGTGTTGGAGCAGGGCGAGGATGCCGTGAGTGCCGAGTCGCTGGCCGCGGCCGACCTGACCAAGGTCGCCTGGCCGGGCGACGCCGTCGCGACGGTCGCCGAGGGCGTGGACCTGGCGGCGGCTGCGGGCGAGGATGGCGCCCCGACCGGCAAGGAGGCCTAATATGGCCGAGCTGACGTCCCGCATGAAGGAGCTCGTCCAGCCCTATCTGGCCGGTATTGAGCCCTACGATCCAAACTTTACGCCCACGCGCATCAACCTTTCGGCAAACGAGAACACCTATCCCGTGCCGGCCGGCGTGCGCGAGGCGGTTGATGCGGCGCTTGCCGCCACACCGCTCAACCGCTATCCCGATCCCATGTCCAACGACCTGCGCGACGAGCTGGCCGCCTGGCATGGCGTGACGCGCGAGAATATCTGCGTGGGTAACGGCGGCGACGAGCTGCTCTATAACTACCTGCTGGCGTTTGGCGGCGCGGGGCGGACCCTGCTCAACTGCCCGCCGTGCTTTAGCGAGTACGCGTTCTTTGCGTCGCTGTGCCAGACCGAAGTGCGCGACGTGTGGCGCGACCCGACGACCTTTGAGCTCGACCAGGCGGCGGTGCTTGCGGCGGCTCCCGAGTGCGATCTGGCGATCGTGACCTCGCCCAATAACCCCACGGGTGACGTGGCACCGCTCGACTTTGTCGCGGCGCTGTGCGATGCGTGCCCCGGCATGGTGATGGTCGACGAGGCCTACGTTGAGTTTGCCGACGATTCGTTTGGCGCGGCCACCACGGCACAGGGACTTATCGCCGAGCATCCCAACCTGGTGATTCTGCATACGCTGTCCAAGGCGTTTGGCGCCGCCGGCACGCGTCTGGGCTATGTGATCGCGGCGTCCGAGGTCATCGACGTGTTCGCGGCGATTCGCCAGATCTACTCGGTCAACGTGCTGAGCCAGGCCGCAGCGCTTGCCTGCGTGCGTGC
>JAJXHK010000054.1:0-2452 GCA_021639365.1 Collinsella aerofaciens | reverse complement strand
AGATCTACTCGGTCAACGTGCTGAGCCAGGCCGCAGCGCTTGCCTGCGTGCGTGCCCGCGATGCATACGCGCCCGTGGTGGCGCAGGTTGCATCCGAGCGCGAGCGCGAGCTGTGCGCCCTACGCGCAATGGCTGCCGAGGGCCTGCCCGTGGAGGTATGGCCGAGCGCGGCGAATTTTGTGCTCGCGCGCACGCCGCATGCCACGCGCGTGCGCGAGCGTCTGCGCGACGAGTATTCAATTTTGGTGCGCGACTTTAGCTACGCGCCGGGGCTCGCGGACTGTCTACGCATTACCGTGGGTACCCCGCAGGAAAACGACGAGGTGCTGGCCGCGTTTGCCGCGCTGGTGAAGGAGGAGATGTAGATGGACCGCTATGCCGAGGTAACCCGCAAGACGGGCGAGACCGACATTGTCGTCAAGCTCGACCTGGATGGATCCGGTGTGTGCGATATCTCGACCGGCGTACCGTTTTTCGACCACATGCTCAACGCCTTTGGCCGTCATGGCCTGTTCGATCTGACGGTGCACGCGGTGGGCGACGTGGAGGTCGATGCGCACCACACCGTCGAGGACACGGGCATTGTGCTGGGCGAGGCGTTTTGCCAGGCGCTGGGCGACAAGGCGGGCATTACGCGCTTTGCCGACGCGGCGATCGCCATGGACGAGACGCTTGTGATGGCTGCTGTTGATATTTCGGGCCGCGGGCAGGCCTACTGCGAGCTGCCCGTGCCGACCGAGCGCGTGGGCAGCTTCGATACCGAGCTGGCGGTCGAGTTCTTCTACGCCTTCGCGCGCGATGCCAAGCTCACGCTGCATGTGCGCGAGCTGGCGGGCGGTAACTCGCATCACATTATCGAGGCCGCCTTTAAGGCCGTGGGCCGCACGATGCGCCACGCCTGCGAGCTCGATCCCCGCGTGCAGGGCATCCCCAGTACCAAGGGCTCACTGTAACCGCTACAAAGGTAAAACCACTACGAAGGTGCCTGTCCCCTTTGTGGTGGTTTTTGGACAAGACGAGGAGGAGGGGTCGCGTGGGCGAACCGAAGATCGTGGTGGTCGACTACCACAAGGGCAACTTGTCGAGCGTCGTGCGCGGGCTTGCGCGCGCCGGTGCCGCCGCTTGTACGTCGGATGATCCGGAGCAGATCCGCGACGCCGACGGCCTGGTCATCCCGGGCGTGGGCGCGTTCTATGACGCGATCGCCTTTATGCGCCAGAGCGGCGAGGCGGACGCGGTGCTCGGTGCCGTTGTCGCCGGAACTCCGCTGCTCGGCATTTGCCTGGGCCTTCAGCTGTTTTTTGAGCGCGGCAACGAGGGCGTGCCTGCGAACGAGGACGCGGACGCGGACGACGATGCCTCCGAGCAGGCCGGTGGTCCCTGGGTCGATGGCCTGGGCATCATGCGCGGTTCGTGCACGCGCTTGGAGTCGAGTCGCCTGAAGGTGCCGCACGTGGGCTGGGACAAGGTGCACATGACGCCCGCCGGGGCGGCCGATCCGTTGCTCGCCGGTTTTGCCGAGGGCGCCAACATGTACTTCACCCACAGCTACGCGGTGGCCGACGACGCCGATGCCGCTGATGTTTTGGCGTGCACGCACTACACGCGGAGTTTCCCGTGCATTGTGCGTCACGGCAACGTGTGGGGTTGCCAGTTTCATCCCGAGAAATCCTCGGCCCTGGGACAGCGCATTCTTAAGAACTTCGTCAACATCGTCGAGGAGGTTGGCCGATGATCCTGTTTCCCGCAATCGATCTGATCGGCGGCAAGGTCGTGCGCCTGGAGCGCGGCGACCGCAGCCGCTGCAAGGTATATTCCGACGACCCCGTCGCCGTCGCCCGCTCGTTTGCCGAGCAGGGCGCGAACTGGGTGCATGTCGTCGACCTATCCGCTGCTTTTGGCGAGGACGAGGACGCGTGCGCTGCCAACTCGGCGGCGATTAAGGCTATCTGCGGCGTCGACGGCCTGTCCGTGGACGTGGGCGGCGGTGTCCGTTCGCTCGCGCGCATCGACGAGCTGGCAGGCTACGGCACACGCCGTATTGCGCTGGGCACCGTGCTGGTGACCGAGCCGGGTTTTGCCGAGGTGGCGGCCCAAGGTTTTGGCGAGCTGCTGGTCGCCGATATTGCCGCGCGCGACGGCCAGGTTAAGGTGAATGGCTGGCGCGACGGCGCGGGCGTGGCGCTCGACGATGCCGCGGCGCAGCTTTCCGAGCTGGGCTTTAAGCATCTGGTGTATACCGACATCGCGCGCGATGGCATGCAGACGGGCATCGATGTGGCAGCGTATCGTCATGTGGCCGAGGTCGCGGGCTTTCCCGTCGTGGCTTCGGGCGGCATCTCGACGCTCGACGACATCCGCGCGCTGGCCGCGGTGGGTGAGGGCGCGATTGAAGGCGCTGCTGTCGCTGGTGCTGGGCACGCTGCTGGGTGTGTTCTCTACCACTCGCTCG
>JAJXHK010000019.1 GCA_021639365.1 Collinsella aerofaciens | reverse complement strand
CCGTGCTCAAACATTCTCGCTGCGCTGCGAAACTGCGCGCGGAGGAAATACCCCGACGCCCCGGGGAACCCTCCTGCGCGCAATCAGCCCGTTGTTTAAAACGGAATAAAAGTATGTGAGGTCCTGGCCGTTTGGCCAGGACCTCTTTTTTAAAGTGCGCGAGAGCGGACTCAGACAGTGAATTATCGGCTCAAAAATCGCTTAATACTCGCCGCTAAGTTCTTCGCTTTAAGGTTGATCCCCGACTTCACCTCGACGGAGACTGCACGCCCACCATGAGTTTTGGCAATTTTCATAGGGTAAATAACGATAGATATGGCAGTTTTCATAGGAAAAGCAAGCTTTCTGTGGCTATTTTCCTACGCATCCATTGTGGGCCTTCTTCTTTACCGGGGATTAGAACCCGTCTCCCTTTTGTCGAGACCAACCTACGGAGCTCGCAGCAACAAGGACGGTTGGAGCTGCTCCAAGACAAACCGTAATCTGCAAACCCGCACCCCAGACACGGCCACTTTGCCTATCGGGCCCCGCCGTCCATCCTCACGACCACGTTTCCCGCATGGTCAACGTCTCCTGCTGTGCGAATGGCGGCCTCAAGATCGTCCAGCGCAAACTCATGGGTAATGATGTGTTCCAGATCCCAACGCCCACTTGCCATAATCGCCTGCACGTCATGCACGTCCTCGGGTGCATAACCGCCCGACCCGATGATCGCCTTTTGCGCATAGGTCAGATGCAGCAGGTCGAGCGCACGCGGCTTGTTGTTGACGGCGACGGAGACAAAACGGCTCTCGATTTTGCCCAAACGCATAAAGTCGTCCAAGATACTCTCGCCGCCCGCCGCATCGAGCCAGCAATCAATATCCGCCGTGATGCCCTCGAGCGAGTACGCCATGCCAAAGAACGCACCCGCCTTGGATGCAAAGTCCTCGCGTGCGGTATTGCATGTCGCAAACCCCAGGTCGCGCGCTAGGCCCAATCGAAAATCGGAGTGGTCGCACAGCAGCACTTTGGCCATCCCAAAGGAGCTCAGCGCCACCGCCGCCGCGATGCCGATCGTTCCGCAACCAAACACCACCGCATGCTGCCCTGTCACATAGTGCCTATCGCCTGCGGGCACCATACCGCGTCGTGCAGCGCGGCAGCCCACCGTAAACGGCTCAATCAGGCTTGCCAGGCGATCGGATATCCGCTCGTCAACGCCATATAGGGACCTGTCGCGCTTGGCATCGGGCGCCAATATAAACTCCGAGAAGCCTCCGATGGTACCGGCCCGCCCCGGGTCGCCGGTCACGTAGAGCGGATACGGATACACGCGCTCGCCTACGGCAAAATCGGTCACGCTCTTGCCCACGGCGACCACGCGCGAGACGGTCTCGTGTCCAAACTCGCCGCCCACGGCAACCTTGTGCCCGGTATTGGGACCGTGCTCAAACACCGCAACGTCAGTTCCGCATACGCTGGAATAGATATTCTTGATGAGCACATCGTTATCATCGAGCTCAGGAGTCGGGATCTCCCGTACCTCAACGTTCTCTTTTCCCAGGTAAATTCCCGCTTTCATAACCTCTCCTCAGGTGTTTTGACACATGCCTGAATCAACGCGACCACGCGGTCGATCGAGTCGGCACAGTCACCCTTGATCCATTCCGCAATGATCGCCATAAGCCCGCTGATGTAGAACGCCATGAGGTAGGGGCGATCCGCCGCAAGCACGCCGCAACGCTCCATGATGGGCGAGAACACGTAACGCTTCATGCGTTCAAACGTGTTGCCCGCTCCCAGTACATCAGAATGCTCGACCACTGTTTTAAAGATACGACGATGGTCTTTGACATAGCTCAGGTAGGGCACCAGATACTCCGGCGTAATCAGATACAGTTCCTTAACTGGGCACGAGCGCATCTTTTGCGTAAACACATCCGCATCCTGTTTCATATAGTCCAAGAATTGGCGGTTGATGCGCTCCACGCTCTCGTCGAGCAGGTCGCCCACGTTCTCGTAATGCAGGTAGAACGTTGATCGGTTGACGCCTGCCGCCGCACAGATCTCCTTGACGGTGATATAGGCAAAGTCCTTGCGCTCCAACAGTTCCAAAAATGCATCGTCCATTTTTGCCGCCGTGGCAAAGTACTTACTCTGAGACCTGTTCATGCGCCCCCGTCTCCCTCTCTGCACGCCCGCTCACCACGAGCATGCCGATTGCAATCAGGATGACGATACCCCAGATGCAGCCACCCGTGATGACATTCTTCCACGTAGGCGCTCAGACAGTACGAACCCCGATACGAGGACCATCTACTGCTCGCTGATCTCGCGGGCAAGCTCCATGATCTCGTAAGCATACTTTTCCTTGCCGCGGGCGATGAGCTTCTTGTAGAGCGGATAGTTGATACCCGCGGCGGCAATCCCCAAAATGCCGAGCACCACGCCGATAACGAACATGCCCGTCGAGCCGTCGCCGATAACTTTCATAGAAAGGCACATACCCGTGCCCATGACGAGCGCTGCAACGATACCGATGGTGTAGACGGCAATGGTGGCGGGCATCTTGGCCTTGGCGTCGAGCTTGCGCAGTGCAACGACCTTGGATGCGTCCTTAGGGGCGTACTCGTTAGCAAGCTGCTCGGCGTAGATCTTGTCGGTGTTCATGGCTTTTGTTCTCCTTGTTTTTCGAAGCCGTTTGTTGACGGTTCTATCTTCACAGGGAGACCGGCCCCACTGAACAACACGGATGCCCCGCCGTGTCGGGTTGCCGCAATTGCCCGCATGCGACCCATGACCCCGTTGGGGAGCATCACGGCAACTGGAAAATTGGAGGGGCCAAAGAGATCCCCGTCCCAGAAAAATCATCGGGCGGACCGGGCAGCAAAAGTAGCTAAAAAAGCCCCGTCCCAAATGAGCTAGTTGAGGAGTTGGGACATGGCGTTGACGAATTTTTGCACCTGGAGCGTGGGCTCGAGCGGGTAGTGCAGGTAGACCGGCACCTCGCGGCCGCAGAGGAACGGCACGCCCACAAAGGCAGGGTGCACGCCCGACCACGCGCCGCAGGTAAGCACCGCGTCGCCCTTTTCCTCGGCCTCGTTAAAGAGCGCGAAGTCAAAGCTATCGACGTCGATGACATCCACACCGCCGTCGGCCAAAAGGTCGATACGAAGACTGTCCATGGCGTCGTTGCCGTGGCGCAGCACGCGCAGGCGCATGCCCTCCAGGTCGGCAACCGTGATACGGCTCTTGCGCGCAAGCGGGCTCGTGCGCGGCACATCGATATAAAACGGCACGTTGACGATAAGGAGCTTTTGGCACGCATCGCCCCAGCGCGGGGTCGAAAAGCTCGACTGCACCACATCGACCTCGCGGCCCAAGCCGCGCATAACGGTCTCACGCTCGTCATACAGGTCGCTCACCGGCACGATCTCAAAACGCAGCGACGGCTCCAGCTCGTGCACGCCCGTCCACATCGAAAGCGTCTGACGCCCCGGGCACATCATCGATACGCCTAAGCGCACCGCACCGCCATCGCCCGCCGCGCGCCGGGCACGGCGCAGGGCATCCTCGGACTGGCGCATGATCGAGCGCGCGTCGTCCACTAACAGCGCGCCCGCCGGCGTCACCTTAACGCCCGAATGTGAGCGCTCGAACAGCGTGATGCCAAACTCGGCCTCGAAGCCCGACACCTGTTTGACGAGCGCCGGCGTCGACACGCGCAATTTTGCCGCGGCGCGCGAGAAACTTCCCAGCTCCGCGGCGGCCGAAATAGCCTCAAGTCGTCGATCGTACACGTCATCTCTCCGTTTTCGCACGTACGGCCACACGGTGCCGCAGGGGGTCGCTTTCGCAGGTCACGCGCTCAGCACAGGCAAACTGCGGCACACAGTGTAAACCTACGGTTAACGCCATTCTAACAAATATGCAATTCACCTGCGCAAACGCAAAGCATACGATAACCAGCGAAAACCACGTGGGTCGGTTAATGGGAACGGCCCACCGGGAGGCACAAGAAGGGAAGTTCCTATGAGCAATTGGCTTAAGCTCGAGGGCGATGTCTGCGCCGTGACTGGCGCGCTCGGCGGTATGGGCGCCGAGATCTGCCGCGAGTTCGCCCGCAATGGCGCCAACGTCGTCATGCTCGACCTGGACGAGGAGAAGGTCAAGGCCGCTGCCGCCGACCTCGCCGCCGAGTTTGGCATCCACGCCGAGGGTTACAAGATGAACGCCACCGACGAGGCCGAGGTTCAGGCCGCCGTCGACGCTACCATCGCCAACTTCGGCCGCGTCGACGTCCTCGTCAACACCGCCGGCATCCTGCGCTTCGCCGCTATGGAGGACCTGCCGCTGAGCGACTGGGAGCAGGTGCTCAACGTCAACCTCACCGGCTACTTCATCACCTCGCAGCGCTTTGGTCGCGAGATGATCAAGGCCGGCCAGGGTCGTCTGGTGCATATCTCCACCGTCGCCAGCCACTCCCCCGAGACGTTCTCGGGCGTGTACAGCTCCACCAAGGCCGGCGTCAACATGATGTCCAAGATGCTCGCTGCCGAGTGGGGCCCGTACGGCGTGCGTTCCAACTGCGTCGAGCCCTGCTTCGTCAAGACCCCCATGTCGGCCAACTTCTACGCCGACCCCGAGGTCGAGAAGAGCCGCAGCCGCCTGATCGCCACGCGCCGCATCGGCGAGGTCAGCGATATCGCCAACGCCGTCATGTTCCTGGCGTCCAAGCGCTCGGACTTTACCACCGGCGACGCCATCAAGGTCGACGGCGGCTTCTCCAACATGATGGGCGACCTCACCGCCAAGCCCGGCGGCCGTCGCGCATACGCCGACAACTACCTTAAGAACAAGGGTGTCGAGCTCTGGTCCGACGAGTCCGGCGTCGCTAAGCCGACCGACCAGTAAACCAGCCCGGTAGAGAGGGGCGCGGGATAAGTCCCTCCCCTCCCCGCATCGATTAGAAAGAGTCCAATGGCTTCCACCAACTCCAACAAGGGTCGCGCCGTCGTGCTTTCCGCCGCGTGCGTCACCATGTTCTTCATCAGCTCCATCGCGCTGTATTCCGTCGTGAGCAAGAACCTGCTCGCCGTCTACCCCGAGTGGTCCAGCGCCCTTACCTGGGCCTTCCCGGTCTTCCAGACCATCATGGCCGTGACGGGCATCTTCGCCGGCCGCATCTCCGATAAGATCGGCCCCCGCAACGTCGTGATCGCCGCCGCCGTGTGTTACGGCGTGGGTTGGTTCATGTCCGGCACCGTCACCGAGCCGTGGCAGTTCTACCTGTGGTTCTCGCTCGTCGCCGCCGTCGGCAACGGTCTGGGTTACAACCCGGCACTCACCACGGGTCAGAAGTGGTTCATCGACAAGAAGGGCCTCGCCTCCGGCATCACCCTGGCCGCTTCGACCGCCGGCCCCGCCGTGCTGTCCCCGGTGCTCGCCTCGCTGCTCATCCCGAGCCTTGGCATCTTCGGCGCGTTGAAGGCCCTCGGCGTCATCTTCTTTGTGATGATCGCCGCCTCCGCCCTGTTCCTGAAGGCCCCCGAGGCCGGTTGGCTGCCCGAGGGCTTCGAGGCCCCCAAGGGCGGCGCCCACGCTGGCACCTTCGGCGACCTCACCCCGGGCGAGATGGTCAAGACCCCGCGCTTCTGGGTCCTTATCATCACCTTCGCCTTTGCCGCCACCGCCGGCACCCTGCTCGTCGGCAAGGTTGCCTCCATCGCCGCCGTCCAGCTCTTCGCCGACCCCACGAGCGCCGCTGCCGTCGCCCTCGGCGGTGTGGTCGTCTCCGTCAACACCTGCGCCAACCTGGTCGGCCGTCTGTCCTTTGGCCAGATCATCGACAAGCTCGGTGCCTACAAGTCGCTGCTCATCAGCCTTATCGTCACCATCGTCGCGCTCGTCATCATGTCGATGAGCTTTACGCAGAGCATGTTCTTCGTGGCGCTCGCACTGCTCGGCTTTAGCTTTGGCGCCCTGCTCGTCATCTACCCGCCGCTCACTGGTGGCGCCTTCGGTACCAGCAACATCGGCGTCAACTACGGCATCATGTTCCTGGGCTACGCCGCTTCCACCTGGATCAGCCAGCCCATCACCGCCGTGCTGTATCACGCCGAGGCCGGCAGCGCCGCCTACCAGCAGTCCTTCTACGGCGCCATCGTGATCGCCGCCATCGCCGTCGTGCTCACCGTCTACATGATGGTCTCCGACAGCAAGAAGAAGTCCGCCTAGTTTTGCTTGATGCGGCAAGGGCCGTCCTCTTGTCGCGTTCCACCGGTCACCAGTATTAAGGAGTCGAAATGTCTGAGCTCAATCCCGTCCGCATTGCCGTTATCGGCGCCGGCGCCATGGGCCGCAACCACATCCGCTTTGTCACCGAGGAGCCCGAGGCCGAGCTCGTCGCCATCGCCGACGCCTTTGAGGGCGCCCGCGCCACGGCCGAGGCCGCCGGCGTGCCGTTTTACACCGATCCCGCCCAGATGATGGACGAGGTCAAGCCCGAGGCCGTCATCATCGCCACCCCCAACGACCTGCATCTGGGCGTTGCCCGCGAGGCCGTGAAGCGCGACATCGTGCCGCTGGTCGAAAAGCCGATCTCCAACGACCTCGAGGATGCCCAGGCCTTCGCCGCCGAGGCCGAGACCGCCGGCGTGCCCGTGCTCGTGGGCCAGCACCGTCGCCACAACCCCTTCGTCAACAAGGCCAAGGAGATCATCGAGTCCGGCGAACTGGGAAAGCTCACCGTGTCGAGCTTCCACTACATGATCTATAAGAATGACGAGTACTTCGATGTCGAGTGGCGCCGCAAGAAGGGTGCCGGCCCGATCCTGGTTAACCTGGTTCACGACGTCGACCTGCTCCGCTACCTGCTGGGCGAGCCCGTCGCCGTCCAGGGCATGCAGTCCAGCGCCGCCCGCGGTTTTGAGACCGAGGACTCCGCCGTGGTCAACGTCCGTTTTGCCGACGGCGCGCTCGCGAGCATGACCATCTCCGACGCCACCGCCAGCCCTTGGAACTGGGAGGCGACCGCTCGCGAGGACCCGCAGTACCGCCCCTTCGACGCCGACGCCTACTTTATCGGCGGAACCTTGGGCGCCCTTTCGCTGCCCCGCCTGCACCAGTTCTCCTACGACGGCGCCTCCAACTGGCACAAGCCGCTGCAGATGGAGATCCCGGCCGTGGACCCGGCGCTGCCGCACAAGATGCAGCTCAAGCACTTTGTGAAGGTTGTCCGCCGCGAGGTCGAGCCCGTCGTGACCCCCGCCGACAACGTCAAGACGCTCACGCTTCTCAACGCCATCAAGGAGGCCGCCGAGACCGGCCAGCTCGTCGAGCTGTAACGCCTTGAGAGCGGCCGCGGCAGAAACCCCACGCCGAGTATCTCGGTCCGCCACAAATAAGCCCCTCTTCTTTGCCCCGCGAGCAGCCTCCTGCCCGCGGGGCATTTTGCTACGTTGCCAATGATTTTTCTGGGGCGGGGGACTTTTTGCACCTTAGCCTGATTCGTTCGCCACGAAATGTGCCTATCTACTACGTTTAACCGATCGCCCTCAACCATGCCAAATTTCGCGGAATAAAAACCGCAGGTAGACGGGTTGCGCATTTTCCGAAAACCGGGGAATGGTCGACCCACACGGTTCAAACGTAGTAGATAGGCCGCTTTCGTGGTTCCGCGCCAAAACAGTCTTTTTTGGGCGAAGTGGCAGGTGGTATCCTTGGTAGCTCTGTGCTGCAAACGCACCTTAAACGCAAGGAGTCCCATGGATCTTATCGCCCAGCTCGCCCGCGAGCTCAACCTTAAGGCCGCCAACGTCGAGGCGGCCGTCAAGCTCATCGACGAGGGCAACACCATCCCCTTTATCTCGCGCTACCGCAAGGAAGCCACGGGCGGCATGGACGACGTCGCCCTGCGCGCACTCGACGAGCGCCTGTCCTACCTGCGCAATCTTGAGCAGCGCAAAGAGGACGTCATTCTGCTCATCGACGCCCAGGGCAAGCTCACGCCCGAACTCGAGCAGCAGATTCGCGAGGCCACGCAGCTGCAGCGTGTCGAGGACCTCTACAAGCCCTACCGCAAAAAGCGCATGACCCGCGCGCAGAAGGCCCGCGAGGCAGGCCTGGAGCCGCTTGCCAACATGATCATCATGCAGGCTTCCGCCAAGGGCAGCGCACTCGACGCCGCCGCGGCATACGTCAACGAGGAGGCCGGCTTCGACACGCCCGAGAAGGCGCTCGCCGGCGCCGCCGACATCGTGGCCGAGACGGTGGCCGAGGATCCCGAGAACGTCGCCGACCTGCGCGCCTTTACGCAAAACACCGCCGATATCGTCGTCGAGGCCACCAACCCCGCCGAGAAGACTCCCTACGAGCCCTACTACAGCTATGATGAGCCGCTGCGCCGTATTCCCAACCACCGTGTGCTGGCCATCGACCGCGGCGAGCGCGAGGGCAAGCTCCGCGTGCGCGTGAACGTCGACGGCGCCGCCGCCACGGCACGTCTCGGCAGCCGCTGGCCCCGTCGCCAGGGCGTGTTTGCTCCCGTCTTTGACGCCGCCATCGCTGACGGTTACAAGCGTCTCATGGCCCCCTCGCTGGAGCGCGAGGCCCGCGCCAAACTCACCGTTCGTGCCCAGACCGAGGCCATCAACGTCTTTGCCAAGAATCTCGAGGGCTTGCTCTCGGCGCGCCCCGTGCGCGGCGCCCGCGTGCTCGCGCTCGATCCGGGCTACCGCACCGGCTGCAAGGTCGCCGTCATGGACGAGACCGGCAAGCTACTCGACCACGGCGTGGTCTATCCCACCAAGCCGCGCCACGACGTCGCCGGCACCAAGCGCGAGCTCGCCCGCCTCGTCAAGAAGGACAGCGTCAACACCATCGTCATCGGCAACGGCACCGCCAGCCGCGAGACCGAGGAAGTCGTCTCGGAGTTTATCGCCGAGCAGGCGCCTGGACTGCGATACACCATCGTCAACGAGGCCGGCGCGTCGGTGTACTCCGCCTCCGAGCTCGCCAGCCAGGAATATCCAGACCTGGACGTCACCGTACGTGGCGCCATGAGCTTGGGTCGTCGCCTGCAGGACCCGCTGGCAGAGCTCGTTAAGATTCCGCCCCAGTCCATCGGCGTGGGCCAATACCAGCACGACCTTGACCAGGCCGAGCTTTCGCGCACCCTGGGCCACGTGGTGGAGGACGTCGTCAACCGCGTAGGCGTCGACGTAAACACCGCAAGCGCAAGCCTGCTGGGCTACGTGTCGGGCATTACGCCGAGCGTGGCCAAGAACATCGTGGCCTACCGCGAGGAAAACGGCGCCTTTACCGATCGCCGCCAGCTTAAGAAGGTCCCCAAGCTGGGACCCAAGGCATACCTCAACGCCGCGGGCTTCCTGCGCATTAGCGGCGGCAAGAACCCGCTCGACGCGACGAGCGTCCACCCCGAAAGCTACGAGGTGGCCACGTCCGTCCTGGAACGCGCAGGCGTTAAAGCCAGCGAGCTCAGCCGCGGCGGCGTGCCCGACATCGAGCGCCGCCTGGGCAGCATCTCGACGCTGGCAAGCGACCTGGACTGCGGCACCCTAACGCTCATCGACATTGTCAACGAGCTCAAGAAGCCCGGCCGCGACCCGCGCGACGACGCACCCGAGGTGGTCTTTAGCCGCTCGGCGCTTTCCATCGACGACCTGGAACCCGGCATGGAACTCAAGGGCACGGTGCGCAATGTTGTGGACTTTGGCGCCTTCGTCGACGTGGGCGTGCACCAGGACGGCCTCGTACACATCTCCAAGCTGGCCAACCGCTTCGTCAAGCACCCGAGCGACGTGGTGCGCGTCGGCGACACAGTCAAGGTGTGGGTCGAAAAGGTCGACCGCGACCGCAAGAAGATCTCGCTCACCATGGTGCAGGGAAAGTAAACCGCCAAAGCAGAGGTACCCCCTCTCGCGACGTGCAAAATCGCGAGTATTCTGCAATTTCCGCCGCTCCAAACGCCCCTCAGAGGCAATAACGTCAAAAACAGCCCCCGTTTTAGCGTCATCAGAGCCAAAACGGGGGCTGTTCCGTGCTTCAGCTAGCTGGTAAAAGCCTTTACCTTGCTGAATACTCGCGATTTTGCACGTCGCTGCAGGGGGTACCCTTGTCAACGGCAGGATATGGAAGCCAATCACCAACCTACCGGCAAGTTCATGTCGGCAGCCCCGGCCTTTCCTTTGCCTAGCGCGACCCTCGCGAAGCGCGTGAGCGATAGGGAAAGGAAAGGCCGGGGCGAACAACCCGCGATGTAGCCAGCGTTCGCGTTACGGCAGGATGTGGAATCCGAGCGAGGCGATATCCTTGGCAAAGCCGCGCACGGTGTCGAGCGAGACCTCGTACGGATCACGGCCGATGTTCTTGCGCTTGGCCAGGATGCTGTTGGGCACCGTGATGATCTGGCAACCGCATCCTTCCGCCTGGTAAATATTGATAAGCTCGCGCGTGGACGCCCACAGGACCTCGCAGTTGGGCTTGACGGCAGCCTTCTTGACCGACTCCGTCATAAACGGAATGGGGTCGACGCCGGTATCGGCAATGCGGCCGGCAAAGAGCGAAATGATGGACGGCGTCTCGGCGTCAACGGCCTCGACCATCTCGTCGACCTGCTCGGGCGTAAAGATGGTGGTGACGTTGACCTTGATGCCGTCGACAGAAAGCGTGCGGACCAGCTCGGCGGTGGACTCGCCCTTGGTGGTCACGCACGGAATCTTGACGTAGACGTTCTCGGCCCAGGTAGCGATCTCGCGGGCCTCGACCTCCATGGTCTTGACGTCGTCGGCAAAGACCTCAAACGAGACGGACACATCGGTGATGTGGGCCAGGACCTCCTTGGCAAACGCGCGGTAATCCGTCACGCCGCCCTTCTTCATAAGGGACGGGTTGGTCGTGAAACCCTGAACGTTGCCGTTCTCGTACATGTCGAGCATGCCCTCGAGGTTTGCACCGTCAGCGAACACCTTGATTGCCATCT
This sequence comes from Collinsella aerofaciens, assembly GCA_021639365.1. Classification (GTDB taxonomy): domain Bacteria; phylum Actinomycetota; class Coriobacteriia; order Coriobacteriales; family Coriobacteriaceae; genus Collinsella; species Collinsella aerofaciens_AH. Next base: position 23,975 of record JAJXHK010000019.1, on the reverse strand, counting down.
GCCTGATTCCTTTCGTTTGCATACGGGCATTGAGCTGGTAAACACTTTACCGATGTTTATCAAGGCGTGAGCTGCGGTTATTTATCTTCTCGGTGAACGGTATAAACACCCTAGCGTTTGAATTGATAAACCGATTGAGCATGTGAATTCGATGAGCCGCAGCTCGACTGCGCGCGTTCCAGGTGCCGCAGGTCGCCGCGAAAGAGGAGCGCCGCGTACTTTGGTACGCAAGCGACGGCTTGAGCGGCGAGATGCGGTGCCTGGAACGCGCGCAGCGACGGTTTGAACGGCGAGATGCGATGCCTGGGACACGCGCAGCGCTAGATCAGGCCGAAGTGGCGCATGGCCGTAACGGTGCCGTCGTGGGCGACGTCGTCGGTCACGTAGTCGGCGACTGCCTTGACCTCGGGCATGGCGTTGCCCATGGCCACGGCCGTCTCCACGGCGGCGAGCATGCCCAGATCGTTGCCCGAATCGCCAAAGCCAAAGGTGCGCGCATTACCCGCGCGGCCCAAATACTCCAGCGCTCGCGCCACGCCCACGCCCTTGTCGATGCCCTTGGGGCTCAGTTCGCGGTTCTGGCCACCGGTGTTGCAGAGCTCAAAGTTGCGTTCGATAAAACCGTCGTCGTTGGCCACGCGCGCCAAGTTGGGCGCGTTCAGGCACACCTTGCCCACGCGCAGACGACCGTCGACGCACATCTGATCAACGCCATGCACCACGTCGGCGCCTAGCAGAAATGACTGTTCGACACCAACTGGCTCAAGTGAATAGGTGGCACCGTTCGTCTCGAACAACGCCTCGCCGCCCGCCGCGGCAATGCGGCGCGCGAGCTCCTCAACAATGTCTTCGTCAAAGCAGTCCTCATGCACCACGCGGCCCTCGACCTCAAGCGTGGCGCCCGCCATGGCAACGACGCCCGCGGGGTCGAGCGCACGCAGACTATCGGCGATGAGCCACAGGGGGCGACCCGTGCAGATAAACGCCTTGTGCCCTGCGTCGCGCAGACGATGAAACGCCTCGACGACCGTCTGCGAAGGGCGAACCGCCGAAAAGTCCTTGTCGGTCATGTTGTCGGGGTCGAACGACGTCAGCGTGCCGTCCACGTCAAAAAACAATACAGCGGAATCGGAGCACACATCAATCATATGGGTTCCTTTCGAGGGCGATGGCAAACGAAGCATCCATCATATAATGGAGCGACGCAACCAGAGAGGTCACCCATGGAATTTTATGCAAGCTGCCCCGAGGGCTTTGAATCCGCACTCGCCGACGAGCTCAAGTGGCTCGGGCTTTCGCATGTCCGCCGCCTGAAGGGCCGCGCTACGTTTGAGGGCGAGCTCGAAGAAGGCTACCGCGCCTGTCTGTGGTCGCGCCTGGCCAGCCGCGTGTTTGTGGTGCTTGGACGCTTTGAGGCGCAGGATGCCGACGAGCTGTACGATAGCGTTTACGACATCGCCTGGGAGAGCATCGTCCGCCCCGGCGCCACCATCGCCATTACCGCCCGCGGCGTGACCGAGCAGCTGCGCAACACGCGCTTCTCGGCCCTGCGCGCCAAGGACGCGCTGTGCGACCGTCTGGCCGAGACCACGGGCCGTCGCGCCGATGTCGACGCCGCCGACCCCGACGTTCACCTGCTGCTTTCGCTGCGTCAGCGCCGCGCGAGCATCAGTCTGGACCTTTCGGGCGACCCGTTATTCAAGCGCCTGCCGCCTGCCGCGACCCGCGCCGGCGAGGGCACTCACGTGCTGCGCCCCGACTACGCCGCCCTGGTGCTGGAGCAGGTCGGCTGGACTGCACTGTGCGAGCACGAGCTGACGGCCGACGATTACGAGAACGAAGCCCTGCCCACGCTGGTCGATGCCTCGTGCGCCGGCGGCGGCCTGCTGCTGGAGGCCGTGAATATCCTAACCGACCGCGCTCCGGGCGCCGCCCGCGAGCACTGGGGCTTTGAGGGCTGGCAGCTGCATGACGCTGCCCTGTGGGAGCAGCTGCGCGCCGAAGCGCGCGAGCGCGAGACGACGGCACGCGAGCGCCAGGCGCGCATCGTTGCCGTGGATGTTGACCCCGCCGCCCGCAAGACCGCTGAGCGCATGGTCAAGTGCGCCGGCTACAAGCGTTTTGTCGACTTTTGCGCTGCCAAGCCAGCCACCGTACTGGACCATGTGGGCGCTGTCGCCGGCGCCGCCGTGGTCGCAGACACCACCGAGACCCCGCTTTCGCTCATGCACGACGCCATGACGCTCATCGGTGAGCTGCACCGCGCGCCCGAGCTTACCGCGGCGCCGGTCGCCGCGCTCACCCGCGACGGATTGCTGGCCCGCGCGCTCCACGCCGAGCCCGAGCGCTCAATCGCCGTCATGCCCAACAACGAGGAGGCGACCGTCGAAGTCTGGCCTTCGCTCGACCGCGCCGCCGCGGCGTTTGAGGCTACGACCAGCGCAGATGCCGAGGAGCAGACCGCGGACGCCCAAGACGAAGCCGCCAACACCTCCATGCCCGAGCCTGCCGCCATGCTCGACCTGGGCGACGGCAAGCCGCTGCCCGTGCTCATCCCCGAGTCGGAGCAGTTCGCCAACCGCCTGCGCAAGAATGCCCGCCTGCGGCGCAAGTGGGCAAAGCGCGAGGGCGTGAGTTGCTACCGCGTCTACGATGCCGACCTGCCCGATTACTCCGCCGCCATCGACCTGTACGAGGGCTGTCCGCAGACGCCGGGCCGCTGGCTCGTCATCGCCGAATACGCCGCGCCCAAGACCATCGACCCCGCGCTGGCCCAGGCCCGTATGCTCGACATTCTGGCCATCGCGCCGCGCATCCTAGATGTTCCCGCCGAGCATGTGCACGCCAAGGCCCGCATGCGTTCGCGTGGCGGCTCGCAGTACGGCAAGCAGGGCGCCGGCAAGGGCGGATCGGGCGAACGCGCCAACATCGCGCGCCGTCGACTGCCGCTCATCGAAGAGGGCGGCCTCACCTTTGCCGTCAACTTTGACGACTACCTGGACGTCGGCATCTTCTTGGACCACCGCGTCACCCGCAACCTGGTGCGCGAGCACGCCAAGCAGGCGCGCCGCTTCCTCAACCTGTTTGCCTACACCGGCACTGCCACCTGCTACGCGGCCGATGGCGGCGTCGAGGAGACCGTAACGGTCGACCTCTCCAATACCTATCTGGACTGGGCCGAGCGCAATATGCGTCAGAACGGCTTTGTGGGGCCGCAGCATCACTTTGTGCGCGATGACGTGCTCGCCTGGATTCGCGACCAGCGCCAGACGCGCAACCGCTGGGACCTGATCTTTGTCGACCCGCCCACGTTCTCGAACTCGTCCAAGATGGGCCGCCGCACCTGGGATGTCCAGCGCGACCATGTTGAGCTTTTGGCTGGCGTATCGCGCTTGCTCGCGCAGGGCGGCCATGCCATCTTTAGCTGCAACCTGCGCGGCTTCCGTCCCGAGACGCGCAAGCTCGCGCGTGCGGGCGTGGTGCTGGAGGACATTACGGCGCAGACCATCCCCGAGGACTTCGCGCGCAACCAGAAGGTGCACCACTGCTACATCGTGCGCCGCCTGCCCATCGAGGACGCCATGGCCGAGGTCGGCTTTAGCGCCGAGGAAATTGCCGAGCGCGTCGAGGAACTGCGCAACCCCGAGGCCCGCAAGCCCCGTGCGGCAGTACCCGCGCACGCGCAGGCCGGCAACGGCAAGTCCAACTTTGCCGGCAAGCCCTTCCCCGCCGGCAAGCCCAAAAAGAAGAAGTTCTACGCCAGCAAGCCCAAGGGCAAATAACAAAGTTGCGGTGGAATACGGACTGTTTTGCCTGGAATCAGGCAAATTTAGACCGTATTTCACCGCAACTCATATTGGGATGGTGGTTGGCGATCTAGCCTTGGATGACTAGGCGGTAGCCAATGCCTACGTGCGTTTGGATATAGCGCGGATGCGCGGGGTCGGACTCGATCTTCTTACGCAACGTGCCCATAAAGACGCGCAGGCTCGCCAGGTCACTCTTGGTCGCCGTGCCCCAAATCTCGTGCAAAATAAACTGATGCGTGAGCACCTTGTCGGCATTATGGGCTAGCAGGCATAACAGTTTGTACTCAATCGGCGTCAGGTGCAGCTCCTCGCCATCCATCGTGGCGATGCCGGCATCAAAATCGATATGCAGCTCACCGGTATCGAACGAGCCCTCGGAGACAACGCCGCCCGTTTGCGCATACGAAAGACGCCTGAGCGTCGTGCGAATGCGTGCGAGCAGCTCCTCGACCGAAAACGGCTTGGTCAGGTAGTCGTCGGCGCCGGCATCGAGTGCACGAATCTTGTCCGCATCCTCGCTGCGCGCCGAGACCACAATGATTGGCATGCCCGACCATGTGCGCACCGACTCCACCACCTTGACGCCGTCCATATCGGGCAGGCCCAGATCGAGCAGCACGATGCTCGGCGCCTGCGACGAGGCGGCGGCGATAGCGGCATGGGCGGTCTCCACAGCCATATGGCGCAGGCCGTGCGCCTCAAGTGCAGCAACGATTAAGTTGCGGACGGCGGGATCGTCCTCAACGACCAAGATGAGCGGTTTTACGGCAGAGTTCGGCACGGCGCTACTCCTTATCAAACGAAACATCGGCGGCAGGAAGCTCAATCGTAAAAACCGAGCCATGCGGTTCGGCCGCCGCGACCCCTATGCTACCGCCATGCGCCAACATAATGGATCGACAGAGCGAAAGTCCCAAGCCCACGCTGCGATGGCTATCAGCCAAGCCATGGTTGACAGTGTAGAACGATTCAAAGATCCGGCTCTGCTCCTCGGGCGCAATACCGGGACCGTCATCGGCGACGGAACATGTCACCTGTCCATCGTTCGCCATAATCGAAATCACGATATGCGAGCCCGACGGCGTATAGGCAATAGCGTTGTTCACCAGGTTCACCACCAGCTGCACCATCAGACGCGCGTCCACATTAACCAACGCCGGACCATCGCACGGAACCACTTTCAGACTGTGCTCGCACACCGCAGGATTAACATGACGCAGCGCCTCCTCGACGATGTCATCCATCAGCTCGAGCGTGGTCGACAGATGCATGCCGCCGCCTTCGAGCTTGGTGATAGCAAGCAGGTTTTCGACAGTAGCGTTCAGCCATAGCGCATCGGACCGGATGGATTTGAGCATACCGCGGCGTGTCTGGTCGTCAAGCACGGCCGTGCCGGTCGAGCCCTGGTCAAGCAGCACGTCGGCATTACCCGAAATGCTGGTAAGCGGCGTGCGCAGGTCGTGCGAGATGGAGCGCAGCAGGTTGGCGCGCAGCTGTTCGTTTTTGGCGAGCACCGCCGCCTCCTCGCGGGCCTCCATGGCGCGGGCGCGATCGAGTGCCAGCTCGCCCTCGCTCACGATGGCATCGGCAAGTGTCCGCTCCTCGTGCGTCAGCACGTCGGGCTCGGCAACGATAGCCAGCACGCCAACCACCGAGGCGGGGTCGCCCGAGCGCACGAAGCCGTCGCCCGTGCGAACCGTCAGGTAGATGCCATAAAACGCCGAGCCGCCATAGGTGGCGTCGAGCGGCATTCCCACATAGGCGGACGCCGAGAGCCGCGGCGGCATCTGCGGCGCCAGTTCGTGCACCGGCACGGCATCGCCCACGGCCGTGTATGTCGCACGCGGCAGCAGGTCATCGCCCTCGGCGTCGGCGCTGTACCACACGACCGGACAGCCCGAAAGACGCGCCAGCTGCGTTGCCATGGCATGGACAATCTGCTGCTGATCGGCGCAGCGCTGCAGCATGCGGTTGGTCTCGAGCACCATATGCGTGCGACGGTCGCTGGCGGCAGCCTGTGCCAAGGCGCGGCGCAGGGCCAACGCAATCGAGCTCGACACAAGCGAGACCACGAACATGATGAAGAACATGCCGGGATAGACGCGGTCGATAAACGACAGCGAGTAGCGCGGGTCGACAAACAGGAAGTTGTAGAGCGCCACGGCGGCAGCCGAGCTCAACAGGCAATACAGGCGGCTCCAGGTAAAGAATGCGCACAGCTGCACGGCAAGCACATAGACGATCATGATGCTCGGCGCGAGACCCGGATGGTCGAGCAGCGCGCCCGCAATCGTTGCCGCGACCAGCAGCCCCACCGATACGCAGGCGTCATACAGAGGGCTGCGACGCGTCAGCGTTGTGCGCCGCCACCAAAAGTTCTCGGCAATATCGCCGTCCGAGCGAACGTCCATCAGCGCCCCGTCCCTCTCTCAAAAACAAAAACCACCACAAAGGGGACAGGCACCTTTGTGGTGGTTTTCCCTCGTGGTGGTTCTAAGTGTAAAGCCTTCTACGACCGACAGTCGCTAGACAAACAGCACGTGCGCGAGCAGGGCGCACACGCACACCGCTCCAAATACCAGTGCCACGATCGAAATAACGCGATCAGCCATGTCCATGTTGGCACGATTCGTCAAAAACCGATCTTCGGCGGCGTCGGCGCGTGCCTCACGTACCATTTCGACCACCGCCTCACGGCCATCGAGCGCCTTTGTATCCATGTTTACCTCCCCGGCCTCATGCTTATCCATCAAAAACCAACTCCGTGTAGCCGCCGACGTCTACGGCCGCTCGTTGGGGGCCAGGCGCTGCATCTTGTTCACGGCTTTGAACTTGGTGAACAGCGGCACGTACTCAAAGCTCACGTTGGAGTTCTCCAGGCCGTACCAGCGTGCAGGCGTGCCGGCGGCGCGGCGGATGATGTACTTGAGCGTGATGGCCGTACGCTCGCTCGGCTCCACATCGCTTTCAGGCGCCAGAAGCTTACGAATCAGGACGAACTTGAACGTGCCGATGTTACCCGGATCCTTGTAGACCGAGTAGTCATGCGTCTGCGGCGGCAGCTCGCCGGTGGCAGCCAGGTCCTGAACAACCTGACGCAGGTAGGCATTGACGCGCTGGTTGATCTTGTAGCCCAGGTACAGATGCACGCGGAACACGTAGTCGGTGCCGAACGTCTCGACCGAATAGGCAAAGGTGTGCGGCTCGTCCATGGTCTCGACATTCACGAACCACCAGGCGCGGGCGCGCTTGGGATGCTTGTCCAAGATCGAATAGACGATATCGCGGTCGATGTAGTCGGTATGGGTGTCCTTGGTCAGGTACACGACGTTGTCGCTCATGCGCTCGTAACGGTCGTCGTCGCGCAGGCGCTTGAGCTGCGGCAGGTAGCTGCGCAGCGGCAGCAGCGTAAACTGGCGCTGCTCGACCGCCGTGCCGTTGTACCAGCACACCATAATGCCCATGATGAGTGCAGCCATGAGGATGGTGAAGTAGCCGCCGTGGAAGAACTTGGTGAGCGAGCTCACGAAGAAGAAGCCTTCGAGCAAAAGGAAGAAGGCCGCGAAGATCCACGGAGCAACCTTGAGCTTGCGCTCCTCGTGCAGGTAGAAGAAGAGCAGCAGCGTGGTGCACATCATAGTCAGCGTAATGGCAAGGCCGTAGGCGGCTTCCATATGCGCCGAGTTCTGGAACAGCAGCACCACGATAACGCAGCCGACAAGCATGACGTTGTTGACCATGGGAATGTAGAGCTGGCCTTTGGTCTCGGCAGGGTAGAAGACCTGCATGTGCGGCATGAGGTCCAGACGGCTGGCCTCGGACACCAGCGAAAACGCGCCGGTAATGAGCGCCTGCGAGGCAATGATGGCCGCGATGGTTGAAAGGCCGACAGCAAACGGGCGCAGGCCCGGGGCGAGCATCTGGTAGAACGGGTTAAGGTCGGCAATGCCCATGAGCTCGGGGTTGGCAGCGTTGTTGATAAGCCAAGCGCCCTGGCCCATATAGGAAAGCAGCAGGCAGCACTTAACGAACGGCCAGGTAGCGTAGATGTTGCCGCGGCCGACGTGGCCCATGTCGGAGTAGAGCGCCTCGGCACCGGTGGTGGCGAGGAAGCAGCTGCCCAGAATCATGATGCCCGCATGGTTGTTGGGGCTCAGCAAAAAGGCGATGCCGCGCACCGGGTTGAGGCACAGCAGCACGGCGGGGTGCTGGAAAACAAAATACAGACCCGTGCCGCCCAGGAACAGGAACCACAGCGTCATGATGGGACCAAAGGCATGACCGATCTTGGCCGTGCCGATGCGCTGAACCAAGAAGAGCACGATGATAATGGCGAGCGTAATGGCGACGACGCGGCCCTGGTCATCGCCCAGCACGGTATGGACCGCCGGGATGGTGCGCAGGCCCTCGATGGCTGTGGTAACGGTAACGGCCGGCGTCAGGATGCCGTCGGCGAGCAGCGCGGCGCCACCCAGCATGGCGGGGATGATAAGCCACTTGCCGCAGCGCTTGACCAGGCTGTACAGGGCAAAGATGCCGCCCTCACCATGGTTATCGGCACGCAGCGAGATCAGCACGTACTTGATGGTCGTCAGCAGCGTGACCGTCCACACGACAAGGGAGAGCGCGCCAAGCACGAACTCCTCCGTGACGCTTCCGATGCCGCCGTTGCCGGCAACGAGCGCCTTGGTTACATACATAGGGCTGGTGCCGATATCGCCGTACACCACGCCCAGCGTGACGAGCATCGCAGAGATGCTCACAGGAATCGCAGCGTGCGAGGCTGCCTCCTTGGCCTTTTGTTCCATAAGCCGGTTTCCTCCCAACTTTAATGTTCGAAGGGATTATAGGTAATCGGCCCATGTTTGAATGCACTGTTTTCCCAGCTAGATAAAGATTTATACAGTCTTTAGACCACCGCGACGATATGGAATGCGGCAAAGGGACTGTCCCTTTGCCGCATCCGTCATTTTCCGAGCCAGTTTTTGAACCACCACTCCATGGAACGGCTCATCTCGGCCATAAAGGGGCTCGTGTGCTTGCGGGTGTAGATATCCACCACGCGCTCGCCCACCTCGCGGGCATGTGGACGGAACATCGCGTCCATCTCGGCCACCTGCGCGTCCATGGTCGCGGCATCGGCCCGGCGATAGCGCTCCTCGTGCACCAGGTTCACCACGGGATGAGCAATCGCCGGGCGCTCTTTGCGAGGCGTGCCGATGATGAGCATCGATAGCGGCATGGTATAGGGCGGCAGATCGAGCAGCTCGGCAACTTCCTCGGCATTCTCGACGATATCACCGATGTAGCAGCTCCCCAGCCCCAAGGCCTCGGCGGCAACCACGGCGTTTTGCGCGGCGATCACGGCATCCTGCGCCGCGATGGCAAAGTCGCCCAAACCCGGCGCGCGGCGGGGCGCCTTGCCCGTGCGCTCGGCAAACTCGGGCTCAAAGCAACCCACGTGCTCAAACAGATCGATCCATTTGGCATAGTCGACCACAAATATTAGTGCCCAGGGCGCCTTGGCGATCATGGGCTGGTGGTCGCACAGGTCGGCAAGACGATTCAGCGTAGCCTGCTCGCGAATGCTCACGATGGAATACATCATCATGGCGCCTGCCGACGGCGCGCGACTCGCCGCATGCAGAATCGCCGCCCGCTGCTCGTCGGTCACCGCTGCGGGACGGTCGTCGTCATCACGCGCGAAGGCACGCGTAGACGAGCGATGCTCCAAAATGTCCAGCACCGCGTTGCCCGTAGTCTCGACCGGATAGCCGCACGTATCGACCGCCGCTCCGTCGCCGCCCATGTCCGCCTTGCAAACCTGCTCGCTCATCGCCCTACCCTCGCCATTTCTTTAAGAAGCCTTTACGTTTCCGTGTAATTCCCGTCCATTATCGCGCAGGTCGCCGCTACATTGCGCAACACCGCCACGCACGCGCGTTATTATGGCTGGTTGTTGTGCGCAGTCACCAAATGCAGCGCATATCTTGGTAACAATCGGGTAAACCCCCGCTTTCGTAGGTTTTAGTTTGTGAGGAGTCTCAGCATGTTCGCTGCCGCCATCTCGCTCGTCGGTCTTGCGGCGACCGTCTACCTTGTCTTGCGCGAGGCCAAGGCCATTCGCGCACAGTCGGGCACCGTTGCCAAAAGCGCTCTTGGGTGGAGCGTCGCCTTCGGCCTGTTCCAGCTCTTTTTGACCATTTGGGGCGCCATTGGCCTCGTCGCCCAAAACGAGCCGCTCGCCTTTGTGATGCTCATCCTGACCAACGCCATCCTCACCGGCTGCGCTTGGGCCAGCATCGCCCGCGACCGCATCGCCCCGCGCGTCTTTGCATTCGCCTCCGCCGACACTCCCGCCCCCACTGGCAAGCTCGCCCGCCTGCGCGGCGCCTTTGTGGGCAAACCGCTCGTCGCCGCCGTCCTGTGCCTGCTGCTCGCCGGCGTCTTTGCGCTGCTGGGCATGGAAGTCTCGTCCAACCACGACTTTACCTGGGTCTATCCCCTGTGCATCCTGCTCGAATGGGCCATTATCACCGTGCTCATGACCGGCTTGTTCTTCCTATTCCAGCGCCACGGCGCAGCTCCCGCGGTCCTGGCCTTTGCCCTCTTTGTCCTGGGCATCGCCGAGTTCTTTGTCATCACGTTTAAATCCATGCCCATCCAGCCGGGCGACCTTTCGGCCATCTCCACCGCCGCCGCAGTCGCCGGCACCGGCTACACCTTCTCCATCTCGCTGTTCTGCGTGCTATCCATGGGCTTTACCGCCATCGCCATGCTGCTGTGCGAGTACGCCGACCTGGTCGCGCCGCACCGTCAGAAGGGCGCCGCCAACGCCAAGCGCATGCTGCTCACCAACCTGCTCGTAGCGGTGCTGTGCCTGGGCGGCGTGACCGCGCACGTCACGCTTATCGACTACTACAACACCCTCGGCATCACCGTCTACACCTGGCGCCCACTCGAGAGCTACTGGCGCGAGGGCTACCTGCCTGCCTTTATTAGCGCGGCACAGTCCATCAAGCCGCCCAAACCCGCCGACTACTCCGTCGACGACGCCAAGGCCACGCTCAAAAAGTACGCCAAGGCCTACGACAAGTCCGACGCCGCCAAGAGCGACGAGCGCGCCGCCGCAAAGGAGCAGTTCGACAGCGAGAAGCCCACGGTCATCGCCATCATGAACGAGACGTTCTCGGATCTGTCGATCTACCAGAACATGCGCGCCGGCTACGAGGGTCCGCAGTACTTTAAGAGCCTGTCCAACTGCCTCAGCCGCGGCAAGCTCTATGTGAGCGCCTACGGCGGCGGTACCGCCAATACCGAGTTTGAGTTTATGACCGGCAACTCCATGGCCAACCTGGGCTCGGGCGTGTACCCCTACACCATCTACAACATGGAAACGACTGGGAACCTGGCAGAGCAGTTCAAGTCGCTCGGATATTCCACCACGGCCATGCACCCCAACCACGCGACCAACTGGAACCGCGAGAACGTCTACAAGGACTTTGGCTTTGACCAGTTCCTGTCCATCAACGATTTCCAGGGCGCCGATACCCTGCGCGGCATGGTGACCGACCAGGCTACCTACGACAAGATTCTTGAGCTGCTCGACCAGAACGCCGATCCGCAGTTTATCTTCGACGTGACCATGCAGAACCACTCGGGCTACGACACGGGCCTGCTGCCGGTCGACAAGCAAATGCACCTGAACATCGACACGACCGACCTGGACGCCAAGACCGTCGAGGACGGCACGCTCTCCGATGTCGACGAGTATGTCTCGTGCATCGAGCAGTCCGACCAGGCGCTTCGCTACTTCCTCAACGCCTTGAGCAAGCTCGACCGTAAGGTGGTCGTGGTGTTCTGGGGCGACCACCAGCCGTTCTTCCCGTCCAAGTTCAACGACAAGTGGTTTACCGGCGAGGACGATGCCACGCACCAGGAACGTCTGTGGCAGACCGACTACATCATCTGGGCCAACTACGACGTTGCCGGCTGCGACCAGACGAGCGAGGTCGACGACCTGTCCACCAACTACCTGTCCACGCAGCTTATGCAGCTGATCGGCGCCCCGCTGACCGACTACCAGAAGGCGCACATGACGCTGCGCGAATCGCTGCCCGCTATCAACTCCGTGGGCTACGAGGACGCCAGCCTGCGCTGGGCGCTCTCCTCCAACGTCACCGGCGACGACGCTGCCGCCGCTGCCGCCACCAAGGCGCGCGAGGATTACGCCAAGATGCAATACTACGAGATGTTCCGCGACGGCAAGAACGTGTACACCGAGCACTTCCAGACCGAGGCCAACGAGACCGACCCCAACCTGGCGCCGGGTACGACCAAGATTAAGTAGCTGCTAGCTGCTGAGCCACAACTGAAACGTCTGTCCAGGCGGAGGCATATAAGGTTCCCTGCTCGGACAGTCCTGCGCAAGACGAAGGCCACATTAAGTGGCCTTCTTTGCGTGCGGAACTCGCGATGAACCTTATATGCCTCCGCCTGGACAGACGCCCTGATGTTGGGGCGTGGCTTGTCTTGGGTGTATCGCCGAACATATATAAGTTGAAGGCCACGTTATGTGGCCTTCTTTGTTTGCGGAAAGCGCGTCCCGGAATCTGACGTTGGAATGGGATGTAGTTTCCGGTTGAGGGTCTGTTGGGAAAGTGCGTCCCACTTTGGGGGCTGATTCTGGGATGCGGTTTCCGGTTGCCGAGTCTTTGCTCGATAGAAAACCCGGATAGCCTGGTGGTTGGCTACCCGGGTTTTTGGTTTGCCGTTGCCCCCTGCTGATGGCTAGTGGTTCTTGCGGCGTTTAGCCAGCATGACGAGGGCTATTGCCACTAGGATGATGCCTGCTGCTGCAGCGGTGGCGACCAGGGCGAATGTTTGATCGCCGGTGTTTGCGAGGTTCTTCGCTGTGGTCGTAGTCTTGACCTTGGTGTCGGTCTTAGCTCCGTTGTCGGACTTGGGCTTGTCCGGGTTCGTCGGGGTCTCAGGAGTCTCGGGGTCCTTTGAGCCTTCGGAGTCGGTGGGGCCGGCAGTGTTTACCAGCGTATGGTCCAGGAACTTCTTGGCGCCCGCGCTTGCCTGCGAGAACAGGCGGCGTGTGCGGATCGGGGTGGCGTTCACCGTTGTGGGCGCCGTCTCCTCGGCCTCGATATTCACGAGCGTCGTGCCGGTGTCGAGGCCCACGTCGTTGTATCCCACGTGGCAGTAGTACTGCGCACCGTCATCATTTGCAGTCAGGTCAAGCTCAAGCGTTGAGGCCGTTCCAGCTGGGAGGTTGCCATCGGCACCCACGCGCTGGAACGCGGTCTCGCCACGGCCCTTACGGCACCAGATATATGACGGCGCCAGCTCCGTTTCACTGCCGTCGGCATTGCGCTGCGTCACATGGCCAATCGCCGAGAGCGTCAGCTTGTCTCCCTCCGCGCACTCAACCGAAGAGTCATACTCGAGGGCCGACCTCTCCGTTGTATCCGCCGCAGGCCCGCTCACGGTCATCGTCATGCCATTGGGCATGGTCTTGACCGTGATGATCGCCGAGCGAATACCTGTTTCGGTCGTGGATCCATTCTTAACGGCGGCAATCGCGAATCGATACTCCGTGTTGGGCTGCAGCCCGTCCCAGACAAGCGACGTCTGCGTGTTGTCGGCAATCTTCCAGCTGTTCACGACCGCGTCCGCCGCATTGCTCTGCAGCATGCCCACGCCGTAGCTAAAGCCACTCTTGTTTGCGAGTACATCATCCCAGCTAAACGTAACGCTGGTCGAGTCGACGGCGTTTGCCGTAAAGCCCGTCACGGCCGGCGCTTCGGGCATCTCGACATCCTTGACGTCATAGCCCACGATCCAGAACTGATCGGTGTCCTTGGTGCCGAGCTTGTCGCCCGAGCTGGCCTCGAACTTGTCGACATCTACCGCGTTGACGCCCAGGCGCCACGCAAAGCCGTACTTATCCTTCGCGGCCTCGGGCAGGTTGTCGACGGTGCCGCCGTATTCGGTCGATTCACTCGAGGAGTTACCCGTAGTAAAGCCGGCGTTGGCACCAAAGCACAGGCCGCCAAACAGCTCGTGCTTTGCGAGCTTCGCGCCCATGACAACGCTGCCGTTCAGCGTAAAGCCGTACTCAAACTCCTGTTCCTCGCCGTCCTCGACTTCGATGGTCTGCTCAATGCTCGCCCCCGACTGCGCGACAGCACCGTTAAACCCATCGTGCGTGTAGGCGCGCGTCACGCCAGGCTTGCCCAGACCAAAGGAATCTTGCACGGGAGCCGTGCCGTTGAGCGCCGTGTAATAGCTGTCGGGTTCTCCCGACCGGTTGGTCAAAAAGTAGCTGAGCGGCGTCATATTGTGCTGTTTGGCAATGCGGTCATAGGCCTCGACATTAACGACCGAGGTCTGCGCGCCGAGCGACACGGGCGCCGCCATCACGCCCTTGCCACCAGTTTCCTCATTTTCGATCTCGTACTCGTAATAGACCATCGGAATCGTGTAGAGCACGGCCTTGTCGCCTTCACCGGCATGCGACTCATAACTTACGCTGGCGCTCACTGTGCGTTCGCTCCGGTAGTCATAGCATCCCTCGGCGGCAAAATCGACCGAAGCATTAATCGCGACCAGGGGCGGACCGGTCTGCACCTCGACGGCAACGCCCAACTCGGCGCCAATGGTATAGCCCTGGGATGTCCCCGTGCTCTTTCCCTCGCCGTATGACGTGCCGCCCAACACCAGATAGCCGTATGCCTGCTCCAGATCCTCAACATAGGGAGCATCCTGCAGCACGGCGAGCACGCGCGGGTTGGTATAGACCTTGTAGCGGTCCTTGTACGTGATCTTGACGCTGTCATTGTCGACATCGGGCAGCGCGAGCGAGATAAATGTGCCGTAGGTAGTGCCGCGACGGTTGCTCTCGCTAATCACCTGCTCCTCGCCGCGGCGCACCCTTCCGTTCTCGTCGAGCGAAAGATGCGAGGCGGTCATCCAATAGTAATCGTCATCTTTACGCAGGTCCTCGTCGCGGTGCTTGCCCACCACGGCGATAAAGCTCTCGTTATAGCGGTCCGAACCCGAGACGCTGCCCGCCTTGACGTCGCTGATCCACACCTGCTCTATACCCTTGTGGTCATGCTTGTTGCTGCTGTTGTATTGCTGACCGCTCATGCTCATGGTTCCGACCATGGAACCCAAGCCCTGGGCCCCGCTCTGCGCCGTGTTGCAGGCAAAGTCTCGGAACACATCGCCGCCCACGAGCACCTCGTCGACCGCCGGCTGCTCGGACAGACCGTCAAGGTTGGCAGTGGCAAGGGCAATAGGTGCCAAGGTGCACGGATAGCGCTTATCCTGGGCACTATCCTTCCATGCGCTGTTGGGCACATGCATCAGTCCATAGGAGGCGAGGAGCCCGTCTCTGTATTCCTTGCAATCGGAAAGTTTGAACTCGCCAGACTCCGAGTCAAAATACGCGTAGCGGTACAGCGCGCCGTACAGCCCCTTGCTGCCGTCATAGGCGTCGTAATCAAAAGCGCTGCGTTGCCAGTCATAGCCCGCAAGAATAAGGCCCGTGACGGTTTCACCCGTCTTCTTTCCTTCTTCATCGTAGGCGGCAAACGTGCCGAATGTCGCATTCGCAGCGACCATGGTCTTGCCGTTCGCGGAGAGGGAGATTGCGCCCGCGTCACCCAGAGCATCGACATGGACGAGCGCACCCTTGGATGCATCCCACGAAAACAGCTCGCAATGCGTCGACTTATCAATATTCTTTTTGCCGTAGGGTGCCGAGACCACGATGGCGAGGTCATCGCAAAAATCGCGGTCGAGGTCGCCGGCAGCCAGCGAAACGACCGGAGCCGACTGCAGCTGCGTCCATGAGCTGTTCCCGCCCTTGTTGGACGTGGTGTAGTCCACGGCGTTACCGGCGTCGATTTTGACGACGCTCTGCTTCCAGTTGCCGCCCTCCAAGTCATACATGTCGACTACAGCCTTGCGCACGCCGTTCTCGTCGACATAGCAGCCCGCGTAGACAAAAAGCTCGTCGACGCCGTCGCCATCGACATCGCCCGCCTCGACATCAAAGACGGCGTCGTGCTCTTGCAGGTAGCCGGCGTTCAGATACTTAAAACGGCTTCCGTCCATCATATTGGTGTTGACCGTCACCGGCAGGCGCGTATCGAGGTTGCGCGTGCGCCCGTTGCTAAACGAATAGAGGACCAGCTCAACCTTTCCGGCGTACGACTTGCCGTCGATCGTCGTGGACGAGCTGTCACCATAGGCACGAAGCTCGGCGACGCGGCTCTTTTTGCCCGTGCTGGCGTCGCTGCAGAACTCAACGCTCGTGGCGTGAATGCCCGAGAAACCGTTGTTGTCGTTGGCGAGCACCGTCGAGGACTCATTGTTGCTCAGATACGACCAGGTGCCGCCACCGTAGTCGCTATGCTTGTAGAGATCGCTGTTCGTATCGAAGTTGTTGACGTTTTGCCAGAACTTTGCGGCGCCCCACACACTTCCATAGCCATCGGTGAGTTTGCTGCTGCCGCCAATATCGCCGCGCTCGACGTTCTCGAGCTTGTCGCGCAGAGTGTAGCGATTGCCATGGCTACCGTTAGCTGCCATATAGACCTCGCTGCGCGTGGCAAACGTCGTGGGGGTATCAGTGGAATAGGGGCCAACGGTATCGGCCGGAATGTCCTCGTTCGTGCCCAGGCCCAGGTCGCTATAGTCCTGCTCGGTCATATCGGTGATTACGGGCGTGTCCGCCGCCTGAGCAACCTGGGGTGTGGCCGTGAAGCAGGCGACGCTCGTGGCGATCAACGCAGCAAGCGCCGCCGTCCCAACAAGCGGGATTTTCGACAGCCTACGGATACGGGGGTGTGGAACGTACATGAGGGACCTCGCTTTACTCGAGTGGAGTGGACTCATTTTTGCAAAATGATACGTCCGATGCCCGATATCACGTGTCTCATTTTCGCCAACGGCGTGTCTCATTTTTGAGAATCCGAGATGCCGCGGAAATCTTATCCCAGCTCAAAGGCCATTTCTGGGATGTATTTTCCGTCGAGTGCCTCATCGGGAAACTGCATCCCATTTCAAGCGTCGATTCTGGGACGCACTTTCCCCTTAGACCCTCAACCGGAAACCGCATCCCACTTTGAGCGCAAATTCCGGGATGCATTTTCCGCTTGAGCCTCATTGGGAAACGGCGTCCCACTTTGAGGGCTGATTGTGGGATGCATTTTCCGGTTTTGCTCTCATTGGGAAAATGCATCCCGTTTCTTGACCGAATAATGGGACGCAATTTCCCGTTGGAGCGCCTTTGGGAAAGTGTGTCCCACTTCGACCGCCCAGAGTGGGATGCACTTTCCGCAAAGCACCTCAACGGGAAACTACGTCCCATTCCAAAGGCAAATTCCGGGACGCATTTTTCGAAAGCCTGCCCATCCGGAAAGCCCGTCCCACTTTGGACGCATCCGGGCACGGAACCATCGACCTATCAGGCCTCCCATCAATAAAGAGGCGTCCTCCCGGACGGCGGGGCACGAAGTTCATCGCGAGTTCCGCACGCAAAGAAGGCCACTTAATGTGGCCTTCGTCTTGCGCAGGACTGTAGAGCAGGGAACTTCGTGCCCCGACGCCCGGGAGGACGTTTCATTTAGAAAGATGGACCGATCGCCGTCAGCGATGGGAGCTACTCCCCCAGCACGGCCTTTTTGGCGGCTGCAGCCATGTTGTCCAGATCCTCCTTGATGGGGTGATCCTTTGCGGCAACCCAGTTGTCGAGCAGCATCTTAAATCGGGCGTTGTCGGGATCTTGCTCGAGCATGGCCTCGTAGCGCTGCTTGACCGCGGGGCCCATCTTGCCCTGGCACATTGCCCAGCCCACCAGCTCGGCATCATCGGCCAAATTGGAGGTCACACGATCGATAATCTGCTGATAATAGCTCTGGTCGGCGCCAAAACCGCAGGTGCCAAACAGGAACACGCGCTTGCCGCGCAAGGCGGAGAGCAACGCCGCGACCGAAGGCGTGCACGCGCCCTTGTCGCACCAAAAACCGACGAGCACCATGTCGGCCGCGCAGGCCCCCTGCGCCTCGAGCGCAACCTGATCTGCATCCGCATCGTCGCTCAACGCCGCGGCATGGACAAACTCAACACCCGCAGCCTGCAGCGCGCGCTTGATCGCGCCCGAAACCATCCTGGTATTACCGCTCTTGCTGTTAACCACCAAAGAGCACGTCATAGTCACGTTGCCTCGTTTCCCCCAAAACTAAAGCCGCTAATGCAATTTATTAGATGAATATCTTAGTACTAACGTGACAGATGTAAACCACCGTCTGTCGATTGATTAATTTGCCCCACGGGCTTGCTCACTGGGCGAACTGGCTGCGGTAGAGTTCGGCGTAGAAACCGCCCGATGCCAGCAGCTCGTCGTGCGTGCCGCGCTCGATAATCTGGCCGTCGCGCATCACCAGAATGCAGTCGGCGTTGCGGATGGTGCTCAGGCGGTGCGCCACGACAAAGCTCGTGCGACCGGCCATGAGCTCGTCGAATGCCGCCTGCACCTGCAGCTCGGTGCGGGTATCGATGCTCGAGGTCGCCTCGTCCAGCAGCAAAATCGCCGGGTCGGTGAGCATGACGCGCGCGATGCACAGCAGCTGTTTTTGACCCTGGCTAAACGTGCCGCCGTCCTCGCCAATCACCGTGTCGTAGCCGCCTGGCAGCTGCACGATAAACTTGTGCGCATGCGCGCGCTTGGCCGCCTCGATAACCTGTTCGCGTGTGGCATCGGGACAACCGTAGGCGATGTTGTCCGCCACGGTGCCCTCGAACAGCCACGTATCCTGCAGCACCATGCCAAAGGCACGGCGCAGGCTTGCGCGCGTGTAGTCACGCGAGGAACGGCCATCGACCGCGATGCGACCGGCGTCGATATCGTAGAACCGCAGCAGTAAATTGATGAGCGTTGTCTTGCCACAGCCCGTGGGACCGACCAGGGCAAAGCGCATGCCGGGCTTGGCATCGATGCAGATATCCTGCAGCAGTTTGCGGTCGGGCACATAGCTAAAGTCCACATGCTCAAACGAAACCTCGCCCTGCGGGGCGGCAAGCTCTACGGCGTCCGACGCGTCGGGCTCCTGCTCGCGCGCATCGAGCAGCGCAAACATGCGGCGCGCCGAGGCGTACGCGGTCTGGATCTGCGTGATGACGTTGGTGACCTCGTTGAACGGCTTGGTGTACTGGTTGGCATAGGACAAAAAGATCTGCACGCCGCCCACCGTAAGCGCCGCCGGCACGCCTGTGATCACGCCCACGCAGCCGATCACAGCGACCACGGCATAGATGATGTTATTGATAAAGCGCGTGCCGGGGTTGGAGAGCGAACCCATAAACTGCGCGCGCTCACCTGCCGTATAGAGCTCGGCGTTGAGCGCGTCGAAGCGCGCTTGGGCGTTGGGGCCATAGGCAAAGGCGTCGACAAGCTTTTGCTCGCCCACATACTCCTCAATATGACCGCCAAGCTGGCCTTGGATGCGCTGCTGTGCCGTAAAGCTCTTGTTGGAAAGCTTGGCGATGGCGCCGGCTGCAAAAATGGAAAGCGGCGTGACGAGCACCACCACAAGCGTCATGGTCAGGTTAATGGAGAGCATAAACGCGAGCGTGCCAACGATGGTGATGACGCCGGTAAAGAGCTGGGTAAAGCCCTGCAGCAGACCATCGCCCACCTGATCGACGTCGTTGACCACGCGGCTCATAAGGTCGCCGTGGGCATGGCTGTCGATAAAGCTGAGCGGCATGCGGCTGAGCTTATCGCTCGCCTCCACGCGCATGTCGCGCACCGTTTCGTAGGACAAGCGGTTGACGCAGTAGCCCTGCAGCCACTGGAAGGCCGCTGCTCCCACCACGACGAGCGCTAATTTGGTAACGAGCGGCAGCAGCGCATCGAAGTCCACCTGCCCGGTGGCGACGATCAGGTCGATGCCCTCGCCAATGAGGATGGGCGTGTAGAGCTGCAGAATCACCGAGATGGCGGCGCTCACAAACGACGCCGTAAACGAAATACGGTGCGGACGAACGTAGCCCATCAGGCGGCGAGTCACCGCACCCACGGGATAGCGCTCGGGATCGCCGGGCTGGCGCGGACCGTCACCCAGGTCGTTGAGGCTATCGTTGCCGGATACGTTGGCCGTCATCGTGGCGACCGAACCGGAGGAAGTGTACGGATTCATTTAGCAGCCCTCCTTTGCGCAGACGGATGCGGGGGCGGTCGGAGCGGACGCGGGCGTCGTGCTCCCCTGCTGGCCCTCGAGTTCCTCGCGGCGCAGCTGCGACTGACAAATCTCGCGATAGAGCTGGCAGGTCGTGTACAGCTCATCGTGCGTGCCCAGGCCCGCAACCGAGCCGTGGTCGAGTACGCAGATCATATCGGCGTCGCGCACGGTCGAGACGCGCTGGCTCACGATGACGGTCGTCAGCGGCAGCCCGCCCTCGGCGGCACTGCGCACGCTGCGCTCGCGGATGGCGTGGCGAAGCGCCGCGTCGGTCTTAAAGTCGAGCGCCGAGGCGGAGTCATCCATGACCAGAATCTGTGGCGAGCCCACTAAGGCGCGCGCGATAGTCAGGCGCTGGCGCTGGCCACCGCTAAAGTTCTTGCCGCCCGCCTCGACCGGGGCATCGAGCCCCTGCGACTTGTTGCGCACGAACTCGCTCGCCTGCGCCATATCGAGCGCCGCCCAGAGCTCATCGTCGGTCGCCGACTCGTCACGCCAGGTCAGGTTGCTGCGAATGGTGCCGCTCACCAGCGACGTGCGCTGCGGGACGGTCGCGACCACATGGCGCAGCTGGTCGAGCGGCCAAGTGCGCACGTCGGCACCCATCACGCTCACGCTGCCGGTGCCCGCATCGTACAGGCGTGGGATAAGCGAGACGAGCGTAGACTTGCCGCTGCCCGTACCACCAATAATGCCGAGCGTCTTGCCCAGCGGCAGCTCCAGGGTCACGTCATTGACGGCGTTGGCGGCGCCCGTGCCAAACGAAAAACTCGCATGGTCAAAGCTCAGTGCAAAAACGGGAGCGGCGTCACCTGTCAGCTCGCTCGGCTCGGGCAGTGTGACCGGCTGGTTGTCCTCGTCGGTGATACTCGGCGCGCAGTTGAGCACCTCGTTGATACGCGACGCGCTGGCGCTCGCCTTGGTAAAGACCACGACCAGGTTGGCAACGTACACGATGGAGGTGAGGGTCTGCGTCATGTAGTTCACAAAGGCCATGACCTGGCCCTGCGTGAGCTCGCCCACGTTGACCTGGATGCCGCCCATCCACAGGATGGCGCACACGCCCAGGTTCATCACCAAAAACGTGACGGGGTTGAGGACCGACGAGAGCTTGCCCACCGCGATGGCGACATGCGCCTGGTCATCGGCAGCCTGGGCAAAACGCTCACGCTCGTGGTCTTCGCGCACAAACGCACGGACCACGCGAGCGCCCGAAAGTCCCTCGCGACAAATGAGCGCGATGCGGTCGAGCCTTGCCTGCAGCTGCTTGTAGTACGGGATGCAGCGCGCCATGACAAACCAGAAAACCAGGCCGATGGCGGGCGTGCAGATCAAGAAGATGATGCCGAGCTTAAGGTCGATGGCGAGGGCAGCGACCATGGAACCCACCGCCAGGAAAGGCCAGCGGATAAGCATGCGCACGCCCAGCGCCACGGCCAGCTGCACCTGGTTGACGTCGTTGGTGATGCGCGTGATGAGCGACGGCGTGCCAAAGCGATCGAGCTCGGCATAGCTCAGCTTATTGATGTGCTCGTAGAGCGCGCCGCGAATATCGGTGCCCATGCCCTGCGAGGTGAGCGCCGCCATCTTTTGGCAGACGAGCGTAAATGAGATGCCGATCACAGCCATGGCGGCGAGCACCGCGCCGTAACGGACGACGGCGTTGACATCGTGTGCGCCGATGCCCTTATCGATCATCTGGGCAATCACCAGCGGCGTAAGCAGGTCAAAGATCACTTCGATCAGCTTGCACGCAGGGCCAATCACCATATACCGGCGAAACTTACCACCGAAACGCCTGAGCAGCTCAATCATAAAAAGGCGCTCCCTATCATCATTCACACTCAATTCGAACCATGATAGTACGGTGAGCCCAAAAGAAGCGTAAACAACTCGTCATTTCTAATGGGATTCGGTTTCCAGAGAAGCGGAGAGGTGCGCATGCCCGGTCAGCGGCGCGCCAATCGCTTGGTATACTTACAGTAGTGCTACCAAGTTAGTCGCCGACCCTTGAAATGAGGTGCCGAGATGAACGACATTCTCGCAAGAGGAGCAAGACGCGCAACCGTGGGCATCGCCCTTTCCGCGGCACTTGTCGCGGGAATCGCCCCCGTAACGGCGATCGCGGCAGAAACCAGTTCCCCCACCGGTGCAGTTGCCTTGCAGACGGAAGATGCGGCCGCCGCAAAAGAAAAAGCGTATGCAGCCATGCAGGAAGCGCTCAAAAACCTCGAGGCCGCAAAAGACGCCGCAGGTCCTGAGATATTAGAGACTATCGAGCATGTGATTACCGATTTGCAATCGCTCCGCGACAGGATGCTGAAGAAAGCCGACGACTCAAGGGGAGCTCTTCTTTGGCTACAAGCGCAGGTCAATGAAGCCCAAGCCAGATACGACGCGGCCCACAACCGGACAAGCGGCCTTCAGGCAGAATTAAATAAGGCAATCGGCGACGGAGCTTCTAACGAAACTATTAAGCAGTTGCAAAGTGAGATCATGTCGGCAGAAAGGCGAGAAAAATCTTGTGAAGATGATCTTCACCACTACCAACGCCGGCTCGAAAGCCAGGAAAGTGTCGTCGCGAAGTTCGAAGCCAATGCGGAAAGATGTCAAACCGATATCGACGAAGAGACAGCCAAGCGAGATGCGCTCCTCGACGATTTGAAAAAGGCACAAGCGGCCTATGACGACGCCTGCAAGGCATACGAAGAGGCAAAGGCCGCGGCAGACAAGGCCACCTCGCCCGAGATAACGAAACCGACTGAGACAGTGCCTCCCTCCGGCTCAACGCAACCCGCCGAGGCGACACCGCCCACCGGCTCGTCCGCGACCGGTAAAGACACCTCGCCAAGCTCCACCAAGCAGGCGAACTCGAGCAGCGGCAAGCAAGCGGATACGACCGCCGGCAAGCTCGCGAACACGGGCGACGCAGCGCCGAGCGCAATCGCACTCGCAGGAATCGCCGCCGCAGGACTCGGAATAACCGCCACAGCCACCCGCCGCATCAAGAACTCAAAGTAGTTGCCGACGAACGTCACCTTCGTCAATCCACAAACCCAAACCCAAAAGAGGCCCGTTTCCCCAACCAAAACCAGGGAAACGGGCCTCTTTAACTGCAAAATCCAAGCAGCAGCAACGTCTCTTGAACTACGTAGCCATCGATGCCCAGGCAACACCAGCAAGCAGCACAAAACACGGGATTCAATTCTGCAGCTTGCGCCGTTGAACTCCACGAGCCTGCACGTGTAGACGAGCCTGTCCACGACAGCCGCCGCCATCTTGTCGTCGCCGAACACGGTCACCCACTTGCTGAACTCTATGTTGGCCGTGGCGGGCGGGCTTATTGCCGCGGGCATCGTTCTCGCGGGCATCGGCTTTATCGCCTCAGGCCGCAATCAGGCCGTGTTCACGACCCAAATCGACATGCGCGACAACACCATCGTGCTCGGCGGCGTCGAGGTGGACGAACCCGAGGGCATCCCGTTCATCAGCCGGCTCGCCATTCTTGGCGAGATCGACACCTCCGGCGTCGCCGACCCCGCCGCGCCCTAGGCGCAACGAACCCGGGCACTCCGTCCGCTAATTTGATTGAGATGGATCGCTCCTACTACGCGAGCATTGAGGTCGGGCGGCGCAATGTCAGCCTTTCAAATCTCAAGAAGATTGCCGACGGCTTTCACATCACCATTTCGGAGCTCATGCGCGGTGTCGAGTAGATGATTCTCATCTGACTTGGCTCGTTCATGTTTAATCTGTCTCGTTAACTGAAATACGCAAATCTGGTTAAATGAAAACCGTAAATTTGGTTAAATGCGCTGGTAATCAATGGTGAAAACTATGCCAAAAAAAATTGCGCATGGACACCTTGACGCTTTTCGAACTTGGGAAATCTAGCGGTGCGGTT